>CALUZC010000001.1 GCA_944325215.1 uncultured Mucispirillum sp.
ATAAATCGGCTAATGATATTTTTTATGAGAACTTTAATGACTGCTTAATTTGTTGCAATCGTTTTTAGAATTTACCATTCATATAAAAAATATAAAAAAAGCTTGCTATATCAAAAAAAATGTGATATAAGCAACGAAAGTTATATTATTATAGCTTTATAATAGGTTTTTTCCTATTTTTCCGTTCATAAGTATTTATTTGCTTATGTGCTTGCAATATCTTTTATAAGATATTTCTTGTTGTAATTATTCTTTTAATGTTTTTTACCATTAAAAGATGTAGTTAGGCGGGTTATTCCCGCCTATTTTTATGTTTAGGAGTAAATGTTGGGTTTATATATACCAAAAGAATTTAAAGAATTTGCAGAAAAGGTGGCAGGTAAATATAACTGTCAAGTGCAGGATATATCTTTTAAAACAGAGCGTAAGTCCAATATTTTAAGGGTTACTATTGATGGGGAAGATACATCATTAGATACATGCTCAAAAATTAGCAGAGATTTATCTAAATGGTTAGATACACATGAAGATGAAATAAAATGTAAATCATATAATTTTGAAGTATCAAGCCCCGGTCCTGAAAAAAAACTTATAACAGAGCAGGATTTTAAAAAGTGTATAAACAAGCTTGTTTATTTTGAAACAAAAACTAAGGCATCAGATGGCCGTAAACGTTATAAAGGTAAAGTAATTTCATGTGATGATGGTATCATTCACATATATATAAAAGAAGAAAGTGCAGAGTTTGATATTAATGTTTCAGATGTTGCAAAAGCTAGAATCGAATATGAATTTTAGGAGGAATGATGATAAGTAGTAAAGAATTTATTAAAGCAGCTGAAGATTTAGGCAGAGAGAAAGGTATATCAAGGGATATATTAACTCAAGCGTTACATGAAGCAATTGTTGCAGCAACATATAAAAAAATAGGCAAATATTTAGAGCCTGAAGTATCTGTTGATTTAGACAGGGGTTTAATAAACATACTTATCCCTAAAGAAGTATCAGAAACAAATATCAGCAACTGGTATGAAATCACTGTTGATGAAGCTAAAGAATATAAAGACAACCCACAATATGGTGATATTTTAATGGTGCCAACAACTTTGGAGGCATTAGGCAGGCAGTCTGCACTTGTGGCAAAACAAAAATTAATTGAAAAATTAAAAGATGCTGAAAAACAAGTTATTTTAGATGATTTCCAAAGTAAAATTGGTGAAATAGTTAACGGCACAATCTTAAAAACTGATAGAGATAATATTATTATAAATATTGGTAAAACTGAAGCAATATTACCTAAAAAAGAAATGATACCGGGAGAGTTTTTTAACCGTAACGATTATGTTCGTGCATTACTTTTAGATATTAAGCTTGTAAAAGGCTGGCCACAGCTTGTGCTTTCAAGAACTCACCCTAATTTCTTGAAAAAATTATTTGAAGCAGAAATTCCTGAAGTATTTGAAGGTATTATTGAAGTTAAAGGTGCAGCAAGGGAGCCGGGAGATAGAGCAAAAGTGGCAGTATATTCTACTAACTCTAATATTGACCCAGTGGGTGCATGTATTGGTGTTAAGGGT
Source organism: uncultured Mucispirillum sp. (assembly GCA_944325215.1). Classification (GTDB taxonomy): domain Bacteria; phylum Chrysiogenota; class Deferribacteres; order Deferribacterales; family Mucispirillaceae; genus Mucispirillum. Next base: position 1,578 of record CALUZC010000001.1, read on the forward strand.
GCAAGAATATCAACTATTTCAGATGAACTTAAAAAAGAAAAAATTGATGTTATAGAATGGTCTGCAGACCCTGTAAAATACGTTTGTAATGCTATAAGCCCTGCCAATGTGCTTTTAACTAATATTATAGAAGATGATAAAACAATAGAAATTGTAGTTCCTGATGACCAGTTATCACTTGCAATAGGTAAGAAAGGTCAAAATGTTCGCCTTGCAGCTATCTTAACAGAGTGGCGTTTAGATGTTTTAAAAGAAAGCGAATATGCAGAAATTAGAACAAGTCGTTTAGAAGAGCAGGAGCAGGAATTAAAAGCATTCTATGAGTTATATAATTTAGAAAATTTAGAAGCTTTAGACCATAATATGATTGCAAAACTTATTGAACGTGGTATTGACGATTTAGAAAAATTATCTAGTGCTAGTGTTGATGAAGTTGTATCAGCTTTAGAAATTGATGAAGATGCAGCAGTTGGTGTAATTAATGCAGCTATTGATTATTTAACTGCTAAACTTGAAGAACTAGATGATGAAGAGTAATTGTTTATAAAGGGTAATGTTTTTTGTCTAAACCTAAGAATATACGCACATGTGCATACTGTGGCATAAAAACTGAAAAATCAAAACTTTTAAGGATTAATCTTCCATTATTATGCTTTGATTTTTACCAGAATAAAAATTTTCGCAGTTTTTATGTATGCCAAAATATAAAATGTATTAGCAGGGTATTGAAAAAACATTCGGTAAATAAGTATTTAAATAAAGAAATAAATGATTCAAAGACAGTTGTTTTTAATGCTTTTTTAAAGGAATTATCAAGTATTATAACAAGATTATTTGAGAATAATAATTTAGATGATAATAATTTACCACATTATAGTGGTTTATTGTTATATAAAAATAATGTAAGTGGGTATAAAGGGGAAGCAATACCTGTAAGTAATTTACTGTATATGGGCAATAAAGATACATGTTTTGTTTCAGATAGTAATGTTGCAAAAAGGTTATTAAATTATAAAAATATAATAATAGATATTGACGGTTTTAATGGAGAATTAAATGGCTGTAAAAAAAGTTAGCGATGTGGCAAAAAATGCTGGTTTAAGTGTGGAAGAAGTTATCAAAACGTTTCAAGCTTCAGGGGTAAAAGTAACAAATGGTAATGATAATGTTACAGAAGGTGATATTGTTGCAGCAGGTTTTGATAAACGTGGTCAGCTTGATAAACGTCAAGAAATGCTTCAAAAAGCTAGGGAGCGTTTTAAAAAGGGCGTGAAAAGTAAAGAAGTAATTGTTAATAATAAAGGTGGTTCTGGGCAGGGTGGTCCAAGTATTAAAATTAGTAAAGAAGAGCTTGAACAGCGTAAAAAACGCCTTGACCAGCAAGTGCATAAAGTTGATAAAGAAAGAGAAGCATATAACAAAGAACGTGCAGAACATGCTTCTAACAATGAAAAACCAGCAGAAAAACAAGCAGAAAAGCCACAAAACCAAACTGTAGAACAGAAAAATGCCGTAAAAGAGCAGCCACAGGTTCAAAATACTGCCAAACCAAAAGAAAATACGCAGCCAAAACAAGAAAATAAGCCTGCACCTAAAAGTAATGACCGTCCAAAAGAACAAAGAAATGATGACAGAAAGGATAAACCGTTTAATAAAGATAAAAATAAACAGGGTGATAAAGGCAAGTTTAATAAAGATAGAAGTGATAAAGGGGATAAGCAAGGTTTTAAAGATAAAGACAAACGTTTTTCTCAAGATAAAGATACATCAGGTGATAAATTCCGTGATGGAAAAGGTGGAAAAACATCATCAATGAACCAGTCAAGATTATCTAATGATAATGTGTTTATGACTGGCGATGAAGATAGAAAAAGAATAGTTAAAAAGAAAGAAGACGATAATAAAGATAAAGAAAAAGAAAACAAAAAACCAAAAAATAAAAAAGATGGTAAACGTTCAAAAAGCTGGATTAAGACTATTAATGAAGGTATGGACGAATTAAGCATTGAAAGTGAAGTTGAAAACACTCCAACAATTTCACCTAATATTGATATATCTGACTTACTTGATGTTGATACAGACAGGCAGATAAAATCTAATCATTATAATAAAAATAAAGCAAATAAGAAAGCTCATAAAAAGCAGGATAAAACTCAGGTTAAAGCATTTGTTCGCCCTGAAAAAGTAGAAATTGGGGAATATATTGTAATATCTGAATTTGGTGCTTTAATAGGTGTTAAAACTACAGAGCTTATAAAAAAATTATTTGCTATGGGTATTATGGCAAATGTAAACCAATCTATTGATGCAGAAAGTGCTCAGCTTTTAGGTTTAGAATATGGGGTAGATGTAACAGTTAAAACTATTACAGAAGACGACCTTTTACCAGTATATGAAGATAAAGAGGAAGATTTAGAAAAACGTCCACCAATTGTTACAGTTATGGGGCACGTTGACCATGGTAAAACTTCTTTATTAGATGCAATCCGTTCTACAAGTGTTGTATCAGGTGAAGCTGGTGGTATTACTCAGCATATTGGTGCTTATGAAGTTGAATGCAGTAATGGTACTGTTACATTTTTAGATACGCCAGGTCATGAAGCTTTTACAACACTTCGTGCACGTGGTGCATTACTTACTGATATTGTAATATTAGTTGTTGCAGCAGATGATGGTGTTAAACCACAAACAAAAGAAGCTATTGACCATGCAAAAGCAGCAGGTGTTAGAATAGTAGTTGCAATTAACAAAATAGATAAAGATGGTGCAAATCCTGACAGGGTTAAGCAGCAGTTAGCAGAGTATGGTATTATACCAGAAGAATGGGGTGGTGAATACCAATTCCAAGAAATATCTGCTAAAAAACGATTACATATTGATGATTTACTTGACAGGGTTTTATTAGAAGCAGAAATGCTTGATTTAAAAGGAAACCCACACAGACCTGCAGAAGGCGTTGTAATTGAAAGCCGTCTTGATAAACAAAAAGGTCCTGTTGCTACAGTTTTAGTGAAAAATGGAACACTTAGAAAAGGTGATACTTTTATTTCTGGTTCTCAATTTGGTAAAGTAAGGGCAATGTTTAACTATAAAGGCTTATCTATAAAAGATGCAGGGCTTTCTATACCTGCTGAAGTTATGGGTTTTAGTGAACTTCCTGAAGCTGGTGAAAAATTTATTGTAACAGATGAAAAAACAGCAAAACAAGTTACAGAATTAAGGGCAAAAATTGCAAAAGAACAGCAAATGGCAGATAGGGGCAAATTATCTTTAGCTGATTTCTTTAGTAAAATGCAGGAAGGGGAATTAAAAGAATTAAATATTGTATTAAAAGCTGATGCACAGGGTTCATTAGAAGCATTATCTTCATCACTTTTAAAACTTTCTAATAAAGAAGTAAAAGTTAATATTATTCATGATGGTATCGGTGCTATTAATGAATCTGATGTATCATTAGCTGTGGCATCTAACGCTATTATTATAGGTTTTAATGTGCGACCTGATGCAAAAGCAAAACAGGCAGCAGAAAGAGAAAAAGTAGATATTGAGCTTTACTCTGTAATTTATAAAGCAATAGATGATGTAAAACTTGCATTAGAAGGTTTATTATCTCCAGAAATGAAAGAAAATATTATAGGTCATGTAGAAATTCGTCAAATTTTCTCTGCACCTAAAATTGGTAAAATTGCAGGCTGTTTTGTGGTAGACGGTAAAGTTACTAGAAACTCAAATGTTAGGGTAATTAGGGATTCTATTGTAATATTTGATGGAAAACTTAGTTCTTTAAAACGTTTTACAGATGATGCAAAAGAAGTTGTAGCAGGTTATGAATGTGGCTTAACTATCGAAAAATACCAAGATATTAAAGAAAATGATGTTTTGGAAGTATATGAAGTAGTTGAAGAAAAAAGAACATTAGAAGATGTAGAAAGGGCAGAAAAAGAGAAATAATATGCAGGAAACTTTACGCACGAAACGTGTTGCAGAATTAATAAGGCAGGAAGTTGCTCGTATTATACGAGATGATGTTCATGATCCAAAAGTAAAAGATGTGGTTATAACTTTAGTAAAAGTTAGTGTAGATTTAGATATTGCAAGAATATACTGGACTACATATAATACAGATGCCATAAAAGGAATACAAGCAGGTTTAGAGCGTTCAGCAGGATTTATCCGTAAGGAAATATTAAAATCTGTTCGCATGAAAAAAGTTCCAAAGTTAGAGTTCTGTATAGATGATTCAAGGCAGGAAGCAGATAAAATAGATAGTCTTTTATCATTAATAGAAAAGGAAAACCATGAATGAATGGTGTAATAAACGTCTATAAAGAATCAGGTGTTACTTCATTTGATGTGGTTGCAAAAATTCGCAGGTTATTAAATGTATCAAAATGCGGTCATCTTGGCACATTAGACCCTATGGCTGAAGGTGTGCTTCCAATCTGTATAGGTTATGCTACAAGATTTTCAGACTATATTTCCAGTGTTGATAAAGAATATGTGGCTGAATTTATGCTTGGAGTTAAAAGTGCAAGCTATGATAATACATCAGAACTGGAAAAAGTATCAGATATGGTAGTGGAAAAAAGCCAGATAGAAAGTGTGCTTTTAGAGTTAACAGGTAAAATATCATTAACTGTTCCTGCATATTCTGCTAAAAAAATAAATGGTGTTCGTGCATATAAGCTTGCTAGAAAAGGCGAAATAGAAGATGCAGGAAGCAGAGAAATGGTTATTTATTCAAATACTCTTATAAACTATGAATATCCTTATGGTGTAATAAGAGTATCCTGCGGTAAAGGCACATATATAAGAAGTATAATTAACACTATGGGCGAGCGTCTAGGTTGTGGAGCTGTTATGAGCGGGCTTATTCGTTCAGCTAATGGTATATTTTCATCTCAAAAATCATTTAAACTATCTCAACTTGAAAGTATGGTTGAATATGGAAGTATTCAACAGGCTGTTACACCAGTATATGAACTTTTAGACTGGGGCAGGGCTGTAATAAAAGATAGTGCTGTAAAGCAGATAAAACATGGTATATCTCCAGACCATTCAGCATATATTAACCTGCCAATAGAACATACTGGAGATAATTTCTTTATAATGGATAATAAAAGTAACTTAATTGCTGTGGCTGAGCGAATAGAAAATTCTTCATTTCCTTTAAAATTAAAAATGGTAATAAATATCTAATTAATAATAGTAATAATTACTAAAATTGTGAAGAAAATATGATTATTATTTAATCAAATTTGACAATAAATTTCTGTTGTGGTAGTAAATATAAAAAATATAAAAAGGAGAAAAAAGTATGAAATTATTCAAATATTTATCCATTGCCGTATTTTTATTAGGTTTTGCTGTTCTTTCATTTGCAGCAGACCATGTAATTGTTACTGAAAGTAAACATGACTTTAAAACAACAGTAGCAAAAGTAAAAACCTGCATTAAAAACAATAAGCAGGCTACATTATTTAATGAAATTGACCACCAAAAAAATGCAAAAAAAGCAGGCGGCCAAATGGGTCCAGCAACATTATTTATTTTTGGTAACCCTGCTGCTGGTTCTAAATTTATGGCAGCTTATCCACAAGCAGCTATTGACCTTCCTTTAAAAGTTTTAGTTTTTGAAGATAAAGGTAAAGTTTACATTTCTTATGTAAACCCTGCTGATATTGCAAGCAACTATAAAGGTGCTAAAGATCATCCATTTATTAAAGGTGTTACTGGCATGCTTGCTAAAATGGTTGAAAATGTAAATAAATAAGCTAATAATTTGCTTAATATCTTAAAGGCTCATATTATGTATGAGCCTTTTTTGTTGATAAAATAAGGTAATATTGTTATACTACTAAAAATATTTTATATAATTATGGAGAGGGAGAAAGTATATGAAAAAATTTTTAGTGCTATTTATTTTATTAATACCTTTTCTTTCTTTTGCAAAAGATGAGCAGTTAGATAAACTTGCAAATAAAGCAATAAAAGAACTATATAAGTATTATGAGCCAAAATGCAAGTACCCACAGTGCGAATCACTCAATATTATAATTGTAAGTTTTGATAAAGCTTATAAAGCTGCTTTGAATAATGATGATAATTTAAGACAAAAAATTAAAGATGAACTATATAAAACAGGATATCTTATTTTAGATTTTCTTCCTTCAGCAACGGCAGGTGATTATGGTCCATATCTTGATACAGCGTATATGTTATTAAATGATACATACTATATGAGAAAAGAGAAACTTGATATAGAAGAACTATATACATCTGATACTGACTGTAGAACTTTTACACTAGATGATAGCAAAGATTTATATATTTCTCAACTACACAAGCATTTATCAGTCTATGTATTCAAAGCTTATGCAGCTTATAAATATAATATATCTGATTTTTTTAAGTTAACATCTAAAACCTTTCCTGTTGCACTAAAAAATTATGAAAAATATTTAAGTAAGAAAGATTATAATAATTATTCATCACTTTATAATAAATATAAAAACAAACATAGTATAGTAAATACTTTTTTTGTAAGCAATTATATAAAATCAAACTATAAAGATTATGAAAGTTTAAATACAACAGAAAAAATCAAACGCAATCTTTATGATGCATTATTTTTTGAAGAAAAAAGAAGTAAAATAAAAGCAAGAGTAAATAATATCAATTTAGATGATTTAAAAAAAATACAGAAAGATGAGGCATCTTATTATAAAAACTTAATATTAATAACAAAAACAGCATTAGGTGATAAGCAGAATATTAGTAAAGCCATAAGTGATACAAAAGATTTATATTTAAAATTAAGAATAAATGCTCTTTATTTAAGTAGTTTATCAGCCAGTAATACAGCAAAAAATGATATAATAGATGAATACAATAAATTATCAAAACTATTAGAAGCTAATAAAAATACATTAATAAGTGATTATAAAAATAAAAAAGTAAGTTTTGATTATTATAAAATATATAGAGAATATATTGATAATATGAAGGGTGATTTATGAAAAAATTTTTAGTATTATTTGTATTATTGCTGCCAGTACAGGCGTATGCTTCTGGAAATAATGCAGGGGCAGAATGTAATAAGTTTTATAGTATTACAAAGCAGGGTAATAACTATATTAGGTATGTAGCAAAAATTCCTGATTATCCAGATGAACAGCCTTATGAAAAAATATGGCATATAGACTGCAAAAATAAAAAAGTATTTTTTACCGGTGGAATGTTTGAAAGGGAATATACATTAGATAAGCATACTTATGATAAAAAAAGTAAAGAATACATAATAAATATATCTGGTGAAGAAGAAGGGACATTATCTAACTACATATTAAAGATAAAGTATATTGATGATGATAAAGCATACGTTTATGGATATTACCAAGATAAAGCAGATGATACTAATATATATACCATTATGCCAAATAAATATAAATTAGTAAAAGAGTAAGTAAAATAGTTTTTTATATATTCTAAAAAAATATATATTTTTTATAAAAATGCTTGTAATATAAATATATATGTGATATATACTTAACTTTTGGAGGTGCCTGATGGCAATAGATAAAGATAAGAAACAGTCAGTTATTGACAGTTACAAACAACATGATGGAGATACTGGTTCTCCAGAAGTGCAGGTTGCATTACTTACTGCACGTATTGAGTATTTAAATGAACACTTTAAATCTCACCCAAAAGACCACCACTCTCGCCGTGGTTTATTAATGCTTGTTGGTAAAAGACGTAAACTTTTAGATTATCTTAAAAAGAAAAGTTTCCCACGTTATCGCTCATTAATTGAGTCTTTAGGCATAAGGAAGTAGTTAAATGGAAAAAAATATTCATTCCTATGAAATAAGCTTACCGGGTTGTGCTGAGCCTATTATTTTTGAAACAGGCTGGAAAGCAAAACAAGCTAACGGAAGTATATGGATAAAACAAGGTGGCACAGTAGTTTTAGTTACTGCTGTTGCAGGTAAAGCACCTGAAGCTTATCAAGATTTTTTCCCACTTACTGTTAACTATGCTGAGAAAATGTATTCTGTGGGTAAAATCCCGGGTGGATATGTTAAAAGAGAAACTAAACCAAGCGACAGGGAAACTTTAATCTCTCGCTTAATTGACCGTCCTTTACGTCCTTTATTTGATGACGGTTACCGTAATGAGACTCAGGTGGTGGCTACAGTTTTGTCGGCTGATGGCAACGGTCTGCCTGATATTCTGGCGTTAAATGCGGCTAGTGCTGCGTTGATGATTTCCGACATACCTTTTAGTATGGCAGTTGGCGGAGTTCGTATTGGTAAACTTAATGGGGAGTTACTTGTAAACCCACCTGTTGAGCTGCATGAAAAACTTGATATGAATATAGTTGTAGCAGGAACGAAAGACGCTATTGCAATGGTAGAAGCCGGTATGAACGGCGTTACTGAAGAAGAAGTTATTGAAGCTCTTGAGTATGGTCATGAGCAGATAAAAAAACTTGTCGAAGTTCAGGAAAGAATGGCATCAGAAATAGGCAAGCCGCAAATGGAATATACTGATTTCTCATTACCAAAAGATTTAGTTCAACAGGCATATGATAAGTTTGGTGAAGCTTTTAAAGATGCTTTTGCAGTAAAAGGCAAGCTTGAATCCTATGAAGCTATTGACAAGGTTAAAGAAGATTATTTGGCCTATGTTGTGGAAACTTATGGCGAAGATGAGTATGAAGCAAACAAAGGAATTTATAAAGATATTGCAAAAGAAGTAGAAAAAATCGTTTTTAGAAACTCACTTGTTAAAACTCATAAACGAGCAGATGGTAGGGCATTAGATGAAATACGCCCAATTGATATTGAAGTAGGTGTTCTGCCTATGGCTCACGGTTCTGCTCTTTTTACAAGAGGGGAGACTCAAGCGTTAGTTGTAGCAACACTTGGCTCTAAAAATGACAGCCAAACTTTAGAAAGCATTGAGGGTGTATCATCTAAATCATTTATGCTTCAGTATAACTTCCCACCGTTTTCTGTTGGTGAAGTTGGCAGAATTGGTGCTCCGGGCAGACGTGAAATCGGTCATGGTGCATTAGCAGAGCGTGCATTATCTGCAGTTGTTCCAAATGACAGCAGCTTTCCTTATACTGTAAGGGTAGTATCTGAAATATTAGAATCAAACGGTTCATCATCTATGGCTACAGTTTGTGGTGGTGCATTATCTATGATGGATGCTGGCTTGCAAATTACTGCTCCTGTGGCAGGTGTTGCTATGGGGCTTGTTATGGAAGATGATGGTGATTACGTTGTTTTAACAGATATTATGGGGCTTGAAGACCATTTAGGTGATATGGACTTTAAAGTGGCAGGAACAGAAACTGGTATTACTGCACTTCAAATGGATATTAAAATCAAAGGCTTATCTAAAGAGATATTAACAAAAGCATTAGCTCAGGCAAAAGAGGGCAGACTCTTTATTTTAAATAAATATAAAGAAGTTCTTCCTGAGCCTAGAAAAGAGTTAAACCCAAATGCTCCAAGGGTTTTTGTTATGAATATAAACCCTGATAAAACTGGTGCATTAATTGGACCACAGGGCAAAAATATTAAAGCAATTGTAGAAGCAACAGGGGCAAGTATTGATATACTTGATGGCGGCGTTGTTAATATTTTTGGTAAAAACCAGCAGGTAATAGAAAATGCTGTTAATATGATTGAAGCAACTATTGCAGAAGCAGTAGTTGGCAAAACATATACAGCAACTGTTAAAAAAGTAATGGAGTATGGTGCATTTGTGGAAATACTTCCAGGTCTTGAAGGTTTATTACACGTTTCTCAATATGCTCATGAAAGAATACCATCTATTGCAGACTACTTAAAAGTAGGTGATAAAGTAGATGTTATGTATATGGGTAAAGATAGAAACGGCAGAATGGAGCTTTCAAGAAAAGCACTTTTACCAAAACCAGAAAAATCAGAAAAAACTGAAGAAAATTAATAAATAAAACCCCTGCTGCTGCAGGGGTTTGTATCTATTTACCATTTCAAATTTTTGTTATAAATCTTTACTTACAGCTTATTATTTTTATACATAAAACATTTATAAATGCTTTGTGTTTGATATATTGGTTATAACTGTTAAAATATTGATATCATAATAGCTGCAGCTGGGCAAGCTTTTAGCACATGCACCACAACAAACACATACATATATATTGTATTTTTTTGTAGCTATATTATTTTATTACAGCACTACTTCTTTTCTTGAACCGTCTTTATTAGTAATAAAAACGATACCAGTTTTATAATTATATTGAGCCATATTTTCTACTTTTATTTTATTACCATTCCTACTGATTAATGCATAATCTTTTTCATAGCTAATATTAATATCTCCAATTTTAATATTAAGGCTGTCCATTTTACTTTGTGATGGACTGATTTGTATATAATCATAAGATTTTGCAGCAAGTACATCTTTACCATTATTTAAAATAAAGTTTTGATCAGCATTTACAGATATATCTTTATTATTGTATTTAATAATAGATATATCTTGTGATATTGTATGTTTAGTTTTATCATGGCTTTGAATAGCAAGGTTTAATGTGGCACTATTACCACGCAGTGCTACTTTCTTGCTTTCATTTGCATAGCTGTCATTAATACTTACAGATAATAATGCAGCCAATGAAAATGCTGATATAGTAACAGCTTTCATAAAATTTTTTCTACTTATATTCATATTATCCCCCTATGGTATTTTATAGAGATAATATAAATAAAACGATAATTTATGTCAATAAAAATATATATTAAAAAATATAACTTATTGTAATTATTAAATAATTTATTTAGTTAAACCTGAAACTATTTTTCAATAAATTTCATATTACCAATTCTTAATTCTTTATCTCTTAAATTTATTTTGTTTGATGCTTGAAGGCTTTTTATATAGTCTTCTTCTATTTTCATTATTTTTTCAGGACCTGCCATTTTTGTTCTTCCGATATTTGATATTTTTATGGTATTGCCTATAATTTCAATTGTTCCAAAATAGTTATTAACTCCAGCATAACCACTAATTTTATCGCCACTAATTGTAATTGTGATTTGGCTGTCTTTATATGGAGCTGCCATATAATATGTTTTACCACTGGCATTTTTTATAACTGTTTCCATATTATAATTACTTTGGCATGCAAAAAACAGTAAAGATACTATAATTAAAGTAAATTTTTTCATACTTTCACCTATTTGTTTTCTATAATATATATTAATAATCTTTTTTTTTAAATATATAATTTAATAAATTTAATATTATGTAATTAAAAAACTTGATTTTTTTAAAATTATACTAGATAATACTTCTTGTATTCTTTAAATAAATGGAAGCTTATGGATAAAATTAATATAAATATTAAAGCTGAAGATGGGTTATTAGTACCAAGTTATGAAACTACTGGTTCAGCTGGGGCTGATTTAAAAGCAAATGAAGATGGCATTCTTCAACCAGGGCAGCGAAAGTTAGTGAAAACTGGTATTAGCATAGAGCTGCCTTTAGGCTATGAGGCTCAAGTTAGACCAAGAAGTGGTCTTGCTTTAAAACATGGTATATCTATGGTAAATAGTCCTGGCACTATTGATTGTGATTATAGAGGTGAAATAGGTGTTATTTTAATTAATCACGGTCAAGAACCTTTTGAATATAAAAAAGGGGACAGGATAGCACAGCTTGTGATTGCAAAATATTCTAGAGCTGAATTTCAAATCTGCGATGAACTTTCTAAAACAGAAAGAGGAAGTGGTGGGTTTGGTCATACTGGTAAATAATTATTAAACATTAACATAACAAGTTTTGTTGTTTGGAGGAAGAATGAACATTCGTGAGTATGAGGTAAAAGTTAAGCTGCCTAAAGAGCTTAAGCCATTAGAAACAATGGCGTATAATTTGTGGTTTGCATGGAACTCTCCTGCCACAGCTTTATATAAAAATATTAATGAAAAGCTATGGGAAGAATCAGAACATAATCCACTTGCTATCATTTCTGCATTAACTCAAGAAGATTGTAAAAAATTAATTGATGATGATGTATTTATGGCAAACTTAAATGATGTTTACCAAGCTTTTGAACAATATATGACACTGCCTAAATGGTTTAAAAAAGCCCATAAAGATGCTTCTGATATGCTTGTTGCATATTTTTCTGCAGAATATGGTATCCATGAATCAGTTCAATTATATTCTGGTGGTTTAGGTATTTTATCTGGTGACCACTGTAAATCAACTTCAGATATGGGTATACCACTTGTAGCAGTTGGTTTATTATATAGAAACGGTTATTTCCACCAGTATATGAGTTCTGATGGCTGGCAGCAGGAAAGATATCCATATAATGAATTTTACCTTATGCCATTAACTAGAGCTACTGATAAAAATGGTAAAGAAATTTTATTAGAAATGAAAATTGGCGACCGTAATGTTAAAATCAGAGTTTGGAAATTAAAAGTAGGTTTAATGGAAATCATACTTTTAGATACTGATGTGCCTGAAAACCACCCAGATGATAGAATCATTACTGGTAAATTATACGACGGTGACAGCAATATGCGTATCCGTCAGGAAATCGTTTTAGGTGTTGCAGGTGTTAGAGCGTTAGCTGCAATAGGCTTACAACCTACAGTATATCACTTAAACGAAGGCCACCCAGCATTTGTTTCTATTGAACGTTTAAAACAATTAATAGAGCAGGGAATAGATTTTCGCCTTGCTACTGAAATAGTTCGTAAAAGCACACTTTTTACTACTCACACACCTGTTCCTGCAGGGTTTGATGTATTTAGCATCGAGCAAATCAAACAATATTTAAGTGGTATATATGAACCTGTTGGCATTAACTTAAATATGCTTATGAGCTTTGGTAGAAAAGATAGAACAAATATGAACGAACCATTTAACATGGCAGTTTGTGGTATTAACCTTTCTACATATAGAAATGGTGTTAGTAAGCTTCACGGCGAAGTAAGCAGGGAAATGTTCCACTCTATGTGGTCTCAAGCTATATTATCACAAGTGCCAATAGGTCATGTAACAAACGGTGTTCATTTACCAACATTTATGTCTAGCGATATGAAAAATATGTTATCAAGATATGTATCAGAAGACTGGGCATCAAAACCATATGATTTTGATATTTGGGAAAAAGTATCTAATATTCCTGATAATGTTCTTTTTGATATGAAACGTAACCAAAGAGAACGTCTTGTATCTTTTATACGCAGGACAATGAAAGAAACTATTAGAAAAAATGGTGGCAGTGCCAGTGAGCTTTTAGCAGCTGATGATATATTAAATCCAAATGCATTAACAATAGGTTTTGCAAGACGTTTTGCTACATATAAACGCGGCTATCTCTTATTTATGGACGAAGAAAGGTTAAAAAGACTTTTCAGCAACCCTGAAAGACCTATCCAGTTTATTATTGCAGGTAAAGCTCACCCAAAAGATAATGAAGGTAAAGAAATTATTAAAAAAATCATACACATTGCTAAAAAACCAGAATTCCGTAAACATATTGTGTTTATAGAAGACTACGATATTGAAGTAGCACGTTATATGACAAGAGGTGTGGATATTTGGTTAAATAACCCTAGAAGACCAATGGAAGCTTCAGGAACATCAGGTATGAAAGCAAGTGCCAATGGTGCATTAAACTTATCTATTTTAGACGGCTGGTGGGACGAAGGCTTTAACGCTAAAAACGGCTGGGCAATAGGCGCTGGTGAAGAATATCCAGACAGTGGCTACCAAGACTATGTGGAAAGTATGGAAATTTATAATACATTAGAAAATGATATTATTCCAGTATTCTATTCTGTTGATAAGTCTGGTATGCCAAGGGAATGGTTAAAAATGGTTAAAGAAAACTTAAGAACAGTTCCAAGTTTCTTTAATACATCAAGAATGCTTATGGATTATGCGAACCAATACTATGTTCCACTTCATGAGCTTCAAAAAGAATTTAATGCTAACAATCATGAAGAAGCAAAACATTATTTAGACTGGTATAACCAGATATTAGATAGATGGGACGGAGTATCATTTATCAGCTCTGATATTGATGCACCAAAAGGTTTTATCCCAGGTGAAAAAGTAAAATTTACTGCTAAAGTTAATACAAATGGCACAGCAGCAGAGCATTTAGGTGTATTTGCAGTTGTGGAATATGATGGAGCAAGCGGCAGCTTAAAAGACCCTGAATTTATTCGCTTAAATAACGATAAAGGCAGTGATACTTTTTCAGCATCATATAACCTTACTCGTTCAGGTAAATTAAAAGTTGGGTTTTTAGTAACTCCATTCCATAGATTTTTGAAAAACCCATTTGAATTAAATAAAGCTAAGTGGGCATAATATGAGCGAGAAACTGTATTTACCTTATTCTGATGGCTGTTTTGTATGTGGCCACAGTAATGTTCATGGGCTTCAAGTGCAGTTTTATGTGCAGGATAACAGTGTTCGGGTAGATTTAAATTTTGCCCGACACTTTAACAGCTTTCCAAACATTACCCATGGTGGAATACTTTCTTCCATACTTGATGAGGCAATGGGTTGGTCTGCTTTTATTTTTTCAGATGTTGAAACATTCCTTTTTACTAGGGAATTAACTGTAACTTATAAAAGAAATGCACCAATTGGGGAGCCTTTACTGTTAATGGCAGAATATGTTGGTGCAGAGCGTGGTGGCATGTTTTCTACAAAAGGAAAGATTGTAGATATGGACGGTAAGATTATTACTGCATCTAAAGGTTTATTTTTTCCAACATCAAAGGAAAAGATGATGGAAACAGTGGCACATCTTTCTTTTTTAGATGAGCTTACATACCACCCAAAAGCTGTAAAATATTGTAAATTATAAAAAGTAACCCGTTTTAATAACGGGTTATATTTTTGGGGAAAATTGTATGATATATTATGCAGAAATTTTATCCAGATTTGATTTTGCAGAATCAGATATGGAGTATATCAATTCTATTAATGAAAATATGGCAGAATTAGACGATGCATTTGTTAAAGATGTAATAGCATATCTTCAAAAAGATAAACTCTTTATGTCAGAATATGGGCATATTATAGAAAAATTAAATACAGATAAATTATCTCTTTGGTATAGAGGCATTATTGCAGGTAAATTAAACGGATATTTTAGTGAATTTGTTAGCGATTTTAATCTTCACCAAGTTCCTCATGGCGGGTTTTCTGGAGAGCGTATATCTGAATTATTTAATTTCATACGTTTATGGATTCAAAGTAAACTAATAGAAATTGCTTCATGTGAATGGGATTATAAAGGTATATTGCAGGCATATACAAAAGTTATAAATGCTGCAATTTATGTTACAATGAATACATATGTTCCACGTGATAAATCTACAAGTCATACATCAAAAATGAAAAATAAAATTTTAACATGGGCAGAAAAGGCTTCTCTTGTAACTCATTCTATGCTTTTAGTCTTTTTAATTATTATGACTTTAGCAGGCGTAGGCTTTTTTATTTGGAGCTTATGGGATTTAAAAGATGTAGCACCAGGTAAACTGTTTGTAACAGCATTAGGTTCATTACTTGTGTTATGGGTATTAATTGAACTTATAAATTCAGAAATCCAAATGCTGCGTGGTGATAAATTTAAAATCAGTATATTTGTAGGTGTTGTATTAATTGCATTTATTCGTGAAGTATTGATTATGACATTAAAACATGATGCAGGCAACACTAAAACCATGATACTAATGCTAGGTGGTATATTAGTGCTTGGGATAACATATTGGCTGCTTGCAAAATCTGAAGAAAAAAGTAAGCATTAAAATATAATTGTTACAATAAAAACATAAGGCAGGGGATACCCTGCTTATGTTTTAAAAAAAGCCATTAATTATTTTTACATTTAAAACAGCATAAATTAATTACATGGAAATTATCTATTTATCTAAATTTGGAGCATGTATCCAAGTTGAAATCACTTTAAAAGCCTAGTAAAATGCATTGATTATTGGTTTATCAATAGACTGATTAAAAAAAGTATTTTCTTGAAAATATTAGCAGGGTTTACCCCTGCTTTTTATATTTATGAAATATGTGACTACTATTATAAGATATTTTTTTACATAAAAGATTATTAAGTTTTAAATAATTAAAATAATATATTTATTTTAAGCATTTTGCAAAATTTGTAAGTGTATCACCTGAAAGCCTGTGGGTTGTCCACTCTGTCATTTTAACAGCACCAATGCTTTCATAAAAATCAAGGGAGGGTTTATTCCAGTTAAGGCAAGTCCACTCCATTCTGCCACAGTTTCTTTCCTTTGCAGTATGTGCAGCAAAAGCAAGCAATAGTTTTCCATAGCCTTTACCACGTTTTTCAGGGATAACAAATAAATCCTCCACATATATACCAGCTCTGCCAACAAATGTAGAATAGTTATGAAAAAACAGTATAAAACCAACAGGTTTGCCGTTTTCTTCACCAATATATGTTTCTGCTGTTTTTTTATCAAAAAGCCATTCTTTTATCATGTCTGGAGTATTTTCTACTTCATCAAGCATTTTTTCATATTCTGCAATACCACGTATCAGTTTATAAATTGTATAAGCATCTTCACGTTCTGCTTTTTTTATTCTGAAATCGCCTTTTTCAAATACTATTTCCATCTCTACCTGCCTAATATTTCTAAAGCACGTATCATTGTAGCATGACCTGTTGGAAAACGTGCCGTTCTATCTTGTGCTAATTCTATTAATTTTTCATTTGCAATAAATTCAAGCTCATAAGAATGTTTAACAGTTAAATATAAATATAAACCAATAGGGTTTGGTTTATCATCATCAAAAGTATCTTTCACTCTGTGGTAAATATCAAGGTGTGGTATACCGTCTTTTACAAACTCATTTTCAATTTCTGCTACAACTGCTTTTGCTGTCAGTAAAAAGTTTTCTTCTTGAGTAAGCTCATAAAACTTTAATGATGTTTCAAGAAAATAAACATGATCTGAAAGAACTCTATGGTTAATAATAAATTTATCCATAAAGTTATTATCATCATTACCAGCATTGGCTTTTATGCTTTTATTTATTTCATCTTCTATGGCATAAAGCCCTCTATAAACTTTTCCTTTATATGTAAGCAGGTGGGATAACTTATGGTAAAGTGATAAAGCCTGCTCAAAATAGTATTCTTCGTTTGTAGCAGAATATAAGTTTAAAAGAGTAGTGCAGAAAAGAAAATTATGGCCACTTATTACTTTATTATCAGCCTGTGGTGCTGTTTTTACACTGTTTATTCGTTCTGCTATTTTCTTTAATGATACATCTAATGCTGCAGCTTTTATATATTCATTATGCTTTAAATAAAGAACTCCATTATTTACACCTGCTTCTGTAGGGAAGTTTTTTAATTCTTTTTCATTAAGAACTGTAAAATCCCTGTCAGTTACTTTATAATAATAACCTTCTTCGTAATCGCCGTTACTGTTTAATGAATCAGCATCAAGGCTGTCTAAAAACCCGTAATCAGAACGCATAGAATTATAAAGTATAAAATCTACAGCTTTTTGAGCAGTATATAAGTAAAGCCTGTTACGAGTATTTTCATACATAGTAAGTAAAAAGCTTGCTACTAAAGAGTTATCTGATAACATTTTTTCAAAATGGGGTATTTGCCACATTCTATCAACAGTATATCTAAAAAAGCCACCAAAGATATGGTCACATAACCCCATAGTGCAAATCTTATCTGCTGTATTATTAAGAAATAAAGCATAATCATCATCATGATAGTTTTCCACTAAATAATTCATAGAAGAAATATATGGAAATTTTGGTCCTTCTCTAAAACCAAAAAATAGTGGGTCAAAAATTTTCATATACTCATTTTTTCTATAAGCAGCTATTTTATCTTCTGGAATTAATGATGGGGTAGTTTTATAAAATGATGATATGAAATCATTTCTAGTTTTTATTACTTTTTCTACTTCATTATACTTATTTGTATATATATCACTAATATTATTTAATACGTCCTTAAATGCTGGTCTTCCATGGCTTTTTTCTTTTGGAAAATATGTGCCTGCAAAAAATGGTTCTTTATCAGGTGTTAGAAAGACAGATAATGGCCAGCCACCATCTTCCCCTGTTGACTGAATATAAAACTGGTATTCTTTATCCACATCTGGAAACTCATCTTTATCCATTTTAACTGGTATAAACTTTTCATTTAAAATATCAGCAGTATTATTATCTTCAAAGGATTCTTTTTCCATAACCCTGCACCAGTGGCAGGAAGAATAACCTATACTTAAAAATATAGGTTTATTTTCTTTTTTTGCTAAATTAATTGTTTCTTCATTCCAAGCCTGCCAATAAACAGGGTTTTCTGCATGCCTTATAAGATAAAGAGATTTTTCATATTTTAATTTATTTTTCATATTTTATAACCTAATAATTAATCATCACCATAAAGCATAGTATTACGTTTATGGAGTATAACAAGAAATACCACTAACAGCACTATTGAAATACCAAATGATAAAATCCAGCTTTCTGTAAGACCTGCAACAATAAATCCAATAAACGAAGTAACTGCCACAAGAACTGCGTATGGAATTTGCGTTGATACGTGGTCCATATGGTTACAGCCTGCCCCTGTTGATGAAAGTATGGTGGTATCAGAAATAGGTGAGCAGTGGTCACCAAAAACAGAACCAGCAAGAGTTGCTGCAATATTTATAACTAAAAGTTCAGGAGCTGCATGATTTGAAACTTCTATCATAATAGGTATTAATATACCAAAAGTACCCCAAGATGTACCAATAGAAAATGATAAAAGAGCAGCAATTATAAAAACAATTGCAGGAATAAGCATAACAGGCATATTAGAGTCTTTTACAAGAGAGCTTACATACTGCCCTGTAGAAAGCACTTCACAAACACCTTTAATAGTCCATGCAAAAGTTAAAATAATACAGGCAAGTGCCATAGCTTTTACACCTAAAACTGTTCCGTCCATAAATGTTTTTAACGAAAGAACTCCCCTTGGAATAAATAAGAAAAATGCCACTAATATTGCACCAAAACCACCTAATACAAGTGATTTTGTAGCTTCAGTATCACCAAAAGCTTGGAACAAGGATTTACTGCTTTGGAAAAAATTACCTGTATAAATTATAGCAAGCACTGATAAAATAATTAATGCTATATATATTTTTTTAGATATGATTCTGCTAGGTATAATAAAGAATATAATTGATATAACAATAATAATACTAAGCAAAACTTTTTGTATTATCCCACTATAACTTGAAGTTTGAGCTGCTGTATTACTGCCTTCAAAATAGCCGCCAGTATAGAGCATGGCAAGAACAGAAAATATTATTAATGCTATTATTGGTATAAGTAAATCATAAACTTTTCCTTTTTCTGAAACTGGTTTATTTGAAAAATCTTCTGTATGAGAATTATCAATAACAGCATCAGTTGTCAACTGGTTATGTTTTGCTTTTCTTTCAAATCTTGCCATAGGTCCAAAATCTAAATTCCAAATAGAAAGCATTAAAACCATAATGATTGTTAATATTGCATAAAAGTTAAAAGGGATAGTATCAATAAAAAGCCCCATTCTATCAATATCTTCTGGGAAATATGTTAAAATAGAAGCAGCCCAGCTGGAAACTGGTGCTATAATACACACAGGGGCAGCCATAGCATCTATTAAATAAGCAAGTTTTTCTCTGGATATTTTAAATTTATCTGTAATAGGACGCATAACCGTTCCAACTGTTAGGCAGTTAAAATAATCATCAATAAAAATAACAGCACCTAAAACAGAGGTAGCCAGTTTTGCTCCAATAGGTGATTTTACTTTTTTTGCAGCCCATTCACCATATGCTCGTGCACCACCTGCTATAGTTATAACAGCAACTAATGCACCTAAAACACTCATAAATATTATCATCATAACATCAAAATGTTCTTTCATAATAAGGAATATATATTCAAAGGAAAGAATAAGTTTATGTAAAAAAGAATATACTGCATTTTCTTCCACAGCAGGCATATTAAATACATAAATTATAGTTCCTGAAAATATACCAAGTATAAGCGAAAATACTACCTGCCTTGTAATAAGTGCTAATGCAATAGCTATAATTGGTGGTAATATAGATAAAAGTCCCACATTAATCGGTTCCACTAAAAACTCCTAGTCTAAAAATATCATAGAATATTATTATAATATGATGAATATAGCAACTATTAATTTTATTATACTTGTATCTTTTATAATAATTTGCTAATCTAATGTATATAATATAATAATGGGGATAATATGCCAAAAGAAATAGAAATTCAAATTAGGTTTAATGATTTAGATGGTTATGGTCATGTGAATAATTCTGTATATTTAAGTTACTGCGAAATAGCGCGTACAAACTGTTATGCAGATATTTTTAATGACAGTATTGAAAAGAAAATATGGTTTATTTTAACTAGTGCTGAAATCAAGTATAAAAAATTTTTAAAGTTAGAAGATAAAGCTTTTGTTAGAGTATGGCTTTCTAGTGCAAAAGGTGTTTTATTTTCATTTGAATACTTAATTCATGATGGAAATGGCACAATATATGCAACAGCAAAAACAACCCATGCAGTTTATGATGCAGTAAAGCATAAACCAATACGTGTTCCTAAAGTTATATTAGATGGTGTAGAAACAGTGGAGTAAATATTTGGACATATATTATTACATTAGCTAATATTTAATATTGAAATCACGTTAAATTTAATAAGTTATAGTATGGCAGGCTCTACTATACAGGCTATGTTTACGGTATTATATAATGTGTTATTGTCATTATTATGTGCTTTTATATTGTATGACTATTTGTATTTTCCACGAAATAGTGAAAAAGACAGGGCAGCAGCAATAACATATCCTATTGTAGTAAAAAGTGGCAGGTTAAAAACCACTGGCTGAATGTCCACTAGTGCAATAAGGCTTGAACCAACTATCACTGCTACAATTATCATGCCTATAATTATTCTATTTAACATTCTATCTATAAATGACTGGGCAGTTTCAGAAATTTGTAACTCTGAATTGATTTTTGCCTGACCTTTTGCAACCATTTTGAGAATATCCACTGTATAGCCAGGGATTAAGGCTACTTTTTCAAAACTGCCTTCTAGCTCAACTGCCATTCTCTGTAATTTTTTAACAAATTCATCAGCTATATCTTTACTGTTTTTTATATGGTTTGCTGCAATATCTATTATGTTTATATTAGGATTTAAAAATGCCAGCACACCCTCTAGTGTTACAAGGCCTCTTGCAAGCATAGAAACATTTGCAGGGACTTTTATTTGATGAGTATTTAAAATATCTAATAATTCTGTAACAATAGAAGCAAGGCTTAAATTTCCAAACTCCATAGAACCATATTTACTTAAAAACATATCTATATCAGAGTATAGTTTTACATGGTCAATAGTTTTTAAGGGAGTGCCTAAAGTAAGTGCAATATCTTTGATTTTACTTGTGTCATGGTGAGCAACGGCAAAAATTAAATCTGCAATTAAATTTTTATCGCGTGGATTTAAATGCCCCATCATACCTAAATCAAGCCATATAATTTTTCCATTAAGTATTTTTATATTTCCAGGGTGTGGGTCTGCATGAAAAAAACCATCATCAATTATTTGGGTAATGTAATCATTGGCAAGTTTTTCAGCAATCTCCACTCTATCATAGCCGCAGTTCTCCATTTCTTCTTCATTATCAATAAAAAAACCATCAATATGTTCCATAACAAGTATTCTTTCAGAACTTAATTCTTTATATACTTTTGGGCATGCAGCGTATGTAACTTTAATATGGTTTTTATAAAAGATATCAGCATTTTCTGCTTCAGTTACAAAGTTCATTTCCTCTTGGGCAGTTTTCCATAATTCATTTATTATATTACCAAAATCAATTATGGAGTCTTTTTTTACTTTTTGTATCATTCTTGCAGCGCGGCGCATAAGTCTAATATCCTGTTCCATACGTTTATAAATATCACGTCTTTGGATTTTAAGGACAACTTTAGTGCCATCACTTTTTAACTTGGCAGAATGAACTTGTGCAATAGAGGCAGAACCTAAACATGTATAATCAAAATCTTCAAATACTTCATTAATATTTTTTCCATAGGTTTCTTCTATAATGTATAGCAAATCTTCATTACTCATAGGCGGCACATCTGTTCTAAGTTTGCCCAGTTCCTGCAGGTATTCATAGGGCAGGGTATCTGTCTGCATAGACATTATCTGCCCCATTTTAATATAAGTTGGTCCTAATTCTTCTAATATTAACCTTACTTTTTGCGGAGAAAGACCTGCAAGTATATTATGCTTTCTTAATATACTTAATATTTCACGAAGTCTTGCACGTTCATTATAATTTTTATTAAACATTATTTTTTGTTACGCTCTTTTTCCACTTCTTTTATTTTATCTTTTAATATTTGAATATCTTCATCAGATAAATCTTTCATATCTTTTACTTGCCTAATTAATTCTGAATTAATTTCTTTTTCTTTTTCTGCTATTTTTTCCTGCAGATTATGTTTTAACTCTTCATTAATAGCTTTTCCCTGCTCAAGAGTAAGAGCACCTTTTTCAATTAATTCATCAATTATTTCTTTTGATTTTTCATTAGTTTTTGCAATAGCTCCAACTCCAAAAAGAAATACTTTTCTTAATTCATCACTTAAATTACTCATTTTTTCCTCCTGCTAGCCTTTTATGATTTTTATATGAGCCTTTCTATTTCTTGGGCCATCATATTCCATAAAATAAATATTTTGCCATGTACCTAGAACTATACTGCCATTTTCTATTATTAAAGTAATACTTGGCGATGTTAACGTAGATAATGCGTGGGCTTGAGAGTTACCCTCCATATGTTTATAGTTATTGTGCTCTGGTATCATATGGTTAAATATATTTTTCAAATCAAAAATAACATCAGGGTCTGCATTTTCATTAATAGAAATACCTGCTGTGGTATGGGGTATAAATATGGTAACAATGCCATCAGAAATGCCAGAATTTTTAACAATAGATTGAACTTGTGATGTGATATCTACTATATCAAAACGATTTTTTGTATTAATTTGTATGGTTTTCATATAATATACTCTAGCTTATAATATTATTTTATGATATGAAAATATATTGCATATGTCAATATTAATAATAAATATAATTTTTTTTGTAACCTAATTTATTTTAATACGACATTTTTCATAAGAATACTATTACAGATGGAGAAAAATATGGTTATTGAATTGAAAAACGAATCAACAAACGATGTGAAAAAAGTAAACCATGGTATTAACTATTTTTTACTTTTAACTTCCCCGTTATTTGGGATAACTTTATTAAAAAATAAACTTAACCGTTCAGGTATTATTATGCTTGCAGCTAGTGTGCTTTTACTTCTTTCTGTATTACTTTTTTACATATTTAGCTCATCACATGCGAGTATGTATCCATATGGTAATACACCTGTTAATGATACACCATCATTTTTAGTGCAATTTTATTATCTTTTAGATATTGATTATGAAGATGTTCTTGAGTTTTTCCTTACATCTTTTGTAGTGCTGTTTTTATTTTTATCTGCAATGGCTATATTTGTAGGAATTAATGCTAATAAATGGATTGCAGAGCAGTATAGGTTTGAAGGTTATAAAGTAGCAACAGATAACAGGCTTGTATATAATCTTCTTAAAAAAGACTGGGGCTTAACAAATGATGATTTTATAACTGCTGAAATGAAATAGTAAATATACAAATTATAGTAAAAGATACCCTGTTTGTTTATCAAACAGGGTATTTATATTAGTGAAATACTTTTATCAGCGTTATTTTTTTAATCCTGTTCTATATCCTTTAACAATGGCAACATATCTTTTTGGGTGCATTACTACTAAGATAATAGTAAATATTATATATATTACACTAAAAGTTATAAGCACTGTATCATGTGGTGTTGCATTTGGAATATATGATGGTAACGTTTTGTCATAAAATGGTGATAAAAATTGTGCCATAAATAATATAAGCAGTGCAAAAGCTTCACGTTTTCCAGCAACAAGACCAGCAATTAAAGCAATAGCAAAAGCAGATTGGGCAGCAGTTAATAAAAGTTCATGCATTTGCATAGGTGCAAGTGGCATAACAGTTTGTATAAAATTAGTATCATGAGTATGGTCAGCTGTAGAATAAGATATACTATAAACTAAAGGTATCATACCCACAAGTAAAGTCCATTGGTTTAATTTAGATGATACCAAGCTGCCAAGAGCAAGGCCAGCCTGGCCACGTAGAGCAAAAGTAATTGCCACAATAAATTCTGGAGCTTCTGAAGCAATTGGTGCAAGCCATTGCACAAGTAAAAATTCATTTATTCCAAACTGAGTTCCTGTTGCTACAATACTTTCACTAAATAATTCAGCATCAGCAAAAATTACTAGTGCAGCAATTATGAAAAGCCCCCATGTAACTATTAATCTTTTTTGTTTTGGAAGTGAAGCGATTGCGTGAGCAGGACCTTCAAGCTCTTCACTTTCTACAGGCTTTCTAACTATTATTGCAATATACCATATAAAAATACCAAATAATATAACAGTATCAAAAAGATTTAAAGTTCCTTTGAATGGAATAGTAATGGCATATAATGTTGCAATCATTAAAAAGAAAAGTTCTGTTTTATGAGTTGATTCTAAAACAACTTTTTTTCTAAATTTAAAAGCGTAAATTAAAATAATAACAGACCAGCCAACACCGATTAAAAGTCTGTTTGCTCCTGTCATATTTGCAACAGCATAGTGAACATATTTGCCTTGTGGATCTTGCCCTGCCATCCATGTAAAATACATATCAACAGCATATTCAGGTAAAACAGCAATCAATGCAACTAATGCTACTGCCACAGCCTGTGGAATATCAATCTGCATTACTTCGCAAGCCCATGTAAGAATAAATGAAGCAGAAAAAATAGCAACAGCAGTAATTAAAGCCATGATTACAGGGTATTGGACATGGTGAGGATCATACCCTAAAAACCTTAGTGTTACTCCAGGTATAGTAGCTATAATAGCAACTATGATTGGTAGAAATTTTTTCATAAATATCTCCTTTGTGTAATAATTAAAAAAAAGACCTTCGACATTAAATATGCCGAAGGTCTTGCCAAAGATTAATTTCATAATCAATGATAAAGCCAGTGTATTTAACACGAGATTGTTGACTTTATCCAAATAACTGGGCTACTCCCCTTCAAAAAGGATAGTATTTCAAATTATATATTAGTTAGCTGCCTTTGCTTTGTTGTATCTCATAGTAAGACGAGAAACTTTTCTAGCAGCTTGATTTTTATGTATTGCACCTTTTTGTGCTGTTTTATATATAACTTTTACAGCTTGTTTTAATAAAGCTTCAGTATTTTCAGCACCAGATTCTAATGCTGCCATATATTTTTTAATATATGTTTTCATAGCTGATTTGTTAGATTTGTTAACCAGTCTTCTTTTTTCAGACTGACGAATACGTTTTAATGCAGACAATGTATGTGCCACGCAACACCTCAAAATAGTATAATCGTAATGTAGAGAAATAATCTAGCAAGTAATAATATGTTTGTCAAGTAAAATATTAAATTTATTTTAAAAAATTTTATAGATATGTTTTTATGTAATTTAAGGAAATAGAAAAATAAATATTGACTTTTAATGGGGGGGGGTATGATGTAAATAAAATACAAAAAGGAGGCATAAAATATGTTAGAAAATTAATTTAAGTTTTAATTATATATATATTGACATAGTTATATAGTTTATTTATAATTTACAAACCAGTTTTAGTAAATATTAAGAGATTATTATGAGAAAAATATTATTTATTTTATTATTACTCGTTTTTTCTTTAGGTTCTGTTTATGCTGCTGATCTATCATTTGGTGGTGGTGTTGCATTATCTAGAACAAAAAGTGGTGGTTATGGTGAATTTGGTGCAACTTTATATAAAAATAATAATTTTGAGATGAGAAACTATCTTTCAATTGATGGTTATGGTAATAATAACACATCTTTTAATATTGGTTATCTTGGTTTTACTGAAAAATTAACTTTTGGTATGTCTAGTGCTCAGTTGGAAAACAATATATTTGTTCTTCCTTATGGTTTTATAGCAGGTAACTTTTCACTTGTTGGAGCAAAGGGTAATAATTTAGGCGATGAACCTTTTTACTATGAAGTATATGCTGGTTTAGGTGCAGATTTATACAGTGGTAAAAATGTATCAATATTTGTTGAAGCAGGTGGTGGCTATGAATCATTTACTTCAAGGCTGCCTGGCTATGATGTATTAGGAGCAGGGTTTGCACGTATTAATGTGGGTATTAGAGGATTTGTAAGAAAATAAAAAAGCAATAAATAATTTTTATTTAGGGAGGAAATGGATATGATTTATTCTACTGAAGTAGAACATATGTGCCCAATTGCAAAGGGTGCGTATCATGGGCCAGCACCTATTCCACAAGAGGGAAAATGGGTTCAGGCAAAAGAAGTTAAAGATATTAGTGGTCTTACTCATGGTGTAGGCTGGTGTGCTCCACAACAAGGTGCATGCAAACTTACATTAAATGTAAAAAATGGTATAATTGAGGAAGCACTTGTTGAAACATTAGGTTGTTCTGGCATGACTCATTCTGCAGCTATGGCTTCAGAAATCCTCCCAGGAAAAACAATTTTAGAAGCATTAAATACTGACTTAGTTTGTGATGCAATAAACGTTGCTATGCGTGAATTATTTTTACAAATAGTATATGGTAGAAGCCAAACTGCTTTTTCTGAAGATGGGCTTCCAATAGGTGCCAGCTTAGAAGATTTAGGTAAAGGTTTGCGTTCTCAAGTTGGAACAATGTTTGGTACAAAAGCAAAAGGTGCCAGATATTTAGAAATGGCAGAAGGTTATATTACACGTGTAGCAGTTGATGCTGATAATGAAATTATTGGCTATGAGTTTGTAAACCTTGGCAAAATGATGGACGCAATTAAAAAAGGCACTCCTGCTGAAGATGCACTTAATGGTGCAAAAGGCGTTTATGGTAGATTTAACGATGCGGTAAAATATATTGACCCGCGTCACGAATAATCACAAGGAGTGGATATTATGGCATTATTTGAAAGTTATGAAAGACGTATTGATAAAGTAAATGCAGCTTTAAAAGAATATGGAATATCAAGCTGTGAAGAAGCACTTAAAATCTGTGAAGAAAAAGGTTTTAACCCTTATAATATGGTAAAAGAAATACAACCTATTGCCTTTGAAAATGCATGCTGGGCTTATACTTGTGGTGCAGCTATAGCTATTAAAAAAGGCTCAAAATCAGCAGCAGAAGCAGCTGAAAATATAGGTATTGGTTTACAGGCATTTTGCATACCGGGCTCTGTGGCAGAAGATAGAAAAGTTGGTCTTGGTCATGGTAATCTTGGTGCGATGCTTTTAAGAGATGAAACAAAATGTTTTGCATTTTTAGCAGGTCATGAATCTTTTGCAGCAGCAGAAGGTGCAATTGGTATTGTTAAAAATGCTAATAAAGCAAGACAAACTCCATTAAGAGTTATATTAAATGGTCTTGGTAAAGACGCTGCTCAAATTATTTCTCGTATTAACGGTTTTACATACGTTCAAACTCAATTTGACTATGCTACTGGAGAAGTAAAAGTAGTAAAAGAAAAAGCATATTCTAATGGTGAACGTGCTAATGTTCGCTGTTACGGTGCAGATGATGTTAGGGAAGGGGTTGCAATTATGCACCTTGAGGGAGTTGATGTATCTATTACAGGTAACTCTACAAATCCAACACGTTTCCAACACCCTGTTGCTGGCACATATAAAAAAGAGTGCACAGAACAAAATAAAAAATATTTTTCAGTAGCATCAGGTGGTGGAACAGGTAGAACTCTGCACCCAGATAATATGGGGGCAGGTCCTGCATCTTACGGTATGACTGATACTATGGGAAGAATGCACTCTGATGCACAGTTTGCAGGTTCTTCATCAGTTCCTGCTCACGTTGAAATGATGGGCTTTTTAGGTATGGGTAATAACCCTATGGTTGGTGCTACTGTTGCAGTAGCTGTAGCAACTGCTCAAGCATTAAAATAGTATAATAAAAAATTATAAATTACATAAACCAAACTTAGATATTTTCTAGGTTTGGTTTTTTTATTTTCTATATAATATATTCATTGTATCTTTAAATTCATACTTGTATCTTGTTGGTAAATTATACTTTATAAATTTTATACTTGTAAAAAAAAGATAAATTTTATATAATGCACATAATAAACAAATTGGTGGAAACATGAGAATAGCATATCTTGTAATAATTATAACTTTTCTTAATTTTTCGTATCTTATTGCAGCAGAAAATGAGTATGTAATTAAAGAAAATAATTATGGAGTATTTAGTAAATCATTTATTGATATTACAAGTTCAAAAAATAGTTCAAAATGTAAGATTAACTTAAACAACAGCCTTCTTTTTGAAGAAACATGCAATAGTGAAAAAGATATAAAACTCATATATTTTACTAATTTTTATAATAAAAATTCTGAAACAATATATTTTCTTGTATTTAATATTAATAATACAAAGCTTTTGATTATGGAATTTAATCAAAATATAACCAAATTAAAATTAAGAAATAAATCATATATAGAATGGGATAATAGTATACCTGAAATTATAGCAAATAATTCTGAAGCATCACTTACTATTAAAAAGTATGCTAACAATAAAGAAGTGCTTAAATATAAATACAAAAATGGTAGTGTAAGTAAAGGAAATTAATTGGTGATACTATGAAAAAAATTATTTTTACAATTTTATTATTTATAATTCCATTATCAATACATGCAGAAACTAGTTTATTTTCTATACACAGCCAGTGTTTGAATAATTCTGATGTAAGTGTATATATAAATAATAAAAAAGTTTATGGTTTTGAAGAAGAATATTATTTATCATTATCACTTATATTTTATGTGGTTGATGATACAGGTAGGCAATACTATGTTTTTCAAGATAATCCAGAAGGTAATGCGTGTGATGGGGCTGATTTAAGAATTTTTGAAAGAATAAATAATAAATTTACATATATGGACACTATAGGCTGGTGTGGTCCTGGATATCCTGAAATATCATTTAATAATAATACAAAAGAAATAACAGTAAAAGGGCAGGCAGTAAGCAGATACCCAGAAGGAGTAATAATTCCACTTTTATACGTATATAAAAATGGTAAGGTAACAACTATAAAAGGTTATGACTAATAATAAAAAGTATAAAGATATTTTACAAGTTATTCTTTTTTAATAACTTATGCTTTAAAATTTTGATTATATAAGTTTAAGTGCATTAATAAAGTCTATTTAATATATTTTATTGATTTTGAACTGCCAGTCATCATCTGATGAAGATGAAAAATCATATTCTAATATTTCATCAATAGTATTTATTTTACAGTCATGGTTAAATGTAAGCACTTTTGCTTTTCTGCTTTTCATTTCATCATTTGTAATATATTTAGAAAGAGAAATAATAACTTCATCACCAACTTGGCAGCTTCTAGCAGCAGCACCATTTAAGCATACAACGCCACTTCCTTTTTCTCCCGGCAAAACATATGTGCTTATTCTTGCACCACTTGCTTTATTCCATATATATACAAACTCCATTGGTCTAATGCCTGCTTTTTTAAGAATATCTTCATCAATTGTAACACTGCCATGATAATGCAGGGCACTTTCTGTGATTTTTATGCCGTGTAATTTGGCTGCTATTACTTCTATTAATTCCATTATTATATAACTCCATAAAGTAGTATTTATAAGATATATATTAAATATTAAAAGAAAGCAATTGAAATAATTATAAATTTATATTATAGCATTTATATAGGTGATTATATGGAATATATTTCAGATTCATATTTTATATTATCAATTTTAATATTTGTATCATTTTGTGCAGGGTTTATTGATAGTATTGCAGGTGGTGGTGGTTTTATATTAGTGCCAGCTTTAATGCTTGCAGGTCTTCCCCCACAGTATGCTATTGCTACAAATAAAGTTCCTGCTGTTTTTGGAACAGCAACTGCTGCCTATAATTTTATACGCAGTAAAAAAGTTATATGGCCTATTGCTATAATAGGGCTTATTTTTGCATTACTTGGTGGAGCTGTTGGCTCTAGAATAAACCAAGGAATATCAGCTGATGTGCTAAATAAAATAGTGCTTATGATACTTCCTGTTGCTGCTATTATTACATTTATACCTAAAAAGAATATGAAACAAAATGTAAGTAGTTTTTCTAAAAAAGAGCTATATATTGCTGCACCATTTATTACATTTATACTAGGTATATATGATGGGTTTATTGGACCGGGAATGGGGACATTTTTAATTATAGCTTTTTATTCTATATTAGGTATGGATATGGTAAATTCTTCAGCTGTTGCAAAAATAGTTAATTTTGCTTCAGGGTTTGGCTCTTTAATAATGTATTTAAAAGCAGGGGTTGTAATTATGGCAATAGGACTGCCCCTACTTGTAGCAAATGTATTAGGCAGCTATATTGGAAGTAAACTTGCCATTAAAAAGGGACAGTCATTTGTAAAAATGATATTAATTATTGTATTTATTATAATGTTTGTATCTCTAACTATTAAGATAATCAATGGATAGTAAATTATTTCTATATTGTATTCAAGCAGGATATTTATATCCTGCATGATACTATCAAACAAAGTCATTTATGTTATTTAGATTTAAAATAGCAAATATAAAGTTAATATGTAAACCTAAATTGCAGTATGTATCAAATTAAGCAATATTAAAAGATTAATAAAATGCAGCAGGCAAATTATTGATAATGATATTTTTTACTGCACTTTGTTTTGTATTTAGAAATGAATATAAAAATAAATCAGTTTATATTCTCAATAAATAAGAAAAAGTATAGTGTAAGTATTCTGGCTAAATAAGATAATTATAAATATATTTTTTAATCATTTTTGCAGCATATTTATATGCTGTTTTTTTATTTTATACTTTAATACAAATATATGTATTTCGTGATAATAGGGTTATTACATAAAATATATTGAGATATCAGTTAATAAGGTATCTTAAATTTAGATAAAAAAAACCTTACTCCCTAAAATTAGGGAAGTAAGGTCTTTATGTGTAATAATTTGATTAATTATTTACCAGCTAAAGCTTGAGCAGCAGCTTGTGTACCTGCTATTCTACCAAATGTAACAGTTTCAGAAATGGAGTTACCACCAAGTCTGTTACCACCGTGAACTCCACCAGTTACTTCACCTGCAGCATAGAAGTTAGGAATAACTTTACCGTTGTTATCTATAACTTGTGCATTAGTGTTGATTTTAACACCACCCATAGTGTAGTGGATACCTGGGGCAATTTCAATTGCTACATAAGGTCCTTTAGTAAGTTTTTTCTCTAAAGTATCAGCTTTTTTGCCATATTTATCTTGTTTAGAATCAACTGCTTTGTTGTATTCTTCAATAGTAGCTTTTAAATTTTCAGCTGGAACATTGATGATTTTTGCAAGTTCATCTAATGTTTCAGCAGATTTAGCTAAATTAAGATGAAAATAACCTTCGATTTGTTTTAAATCTTTACGGATATTATCATCAAGTATAAGGTAAGCAGTTTGACCTTTTTGAGCTAAAATAGCTGCAGAAACTTTATCACGAGTAGAAAGTTCATCAAAGAACCTGTTACCTTCATGGTTTATCATAATAGCACCAACACCACGAACTGCTTCAGTAATAAGTGTGCTGCTGCCTACAGCAATAGAAGGGTGGATTTGGATTTGTTCCATATCAACAAATGCTGCATTAGCTTCTTTAGCTAAATCAAGACCATCACCTGTAGCACCAGGCTGGTTAGATGTAGTCATGCCTTTATAGTCTGGTTTGTATGAAACAACTCTATCAGCATTAGCAGAAAAACCACCAGAAGTTAATATAACTGCTTTAGCATGGATTTCATACATTCCTTTATGTTTACCGTCAATTACAGCACCATAAACACTGCCATTATCATTTACTAATAATTTAACAGCAGGAGAGTTAACTCTTACATCAAGTTTTGATTTAACTGCATTATCTTTATATACATTAACAAGGTAGCTGCCCACTGCTGCACCACCTTCAGGAGCGTGGAAACGTTTATTTGTAGCACCACCACCGAAGTTTACAGCACTTAATTTTGCACCAATAGATGTAAGCCAAGCCATAGAATCAGCAGAGTTATTTGCAAGCACATGAACTAAATCTGGGTTAGAAAGATTTTTACCACCTTTCATAGTGTCTTGGAACATTGTTTCAGCATCGTCTTGAATACCTGCTGCTTTTTGGTAAGTAGTACCAGCTGCATTCATACCACCTGCTGCAAGTTGAGAGTTACCACCAGTAATAGGCATTTTTTCAACTAATATAACATTAGCACCTTTTTCTTGTGCAGTTAAAGCTGAAATAAAACCAGAACCACCAGCACCAATAACTAATACATCAGTTTCTTCAACAATATCAGATTTTGCATTAGTGAAAGAAGCAATATCTAATTTTTTAGGAAGTGGTTTATTACCTGCAAAACTGATTTGGTTATCAAATGAGTGGCAGTTATTGCAATACATACTAGATGGTTCATGACCACCATGACATGCTGTGCAATTTATAGTGCCAAGGTGAGAAGAGTGTGGATCAATCTCTAAGTCTTTAGTATAATCTTGAGATACTTTTGCTAAATCACCATGGCAGGAAACACAGTAAGCATTAACCATGCTTTCAGCATCATCTAAAAGACCAGATTCTCCATGACAAGCAGTGCAGGTAATACCAAACTGTTTCATATGGTCGCCTGCCATAAACTGAGCTTTTTCACCAGTAGTATAAGCAGTATCCTTTTCTTTTTCTAAAACGTTTACTGTTATCAATGGGTTTACTTCAGGAACTACTACTTCCTGTTGTTCTACTGTAGTAGTTTTTGCAGAAGTATTATCTGTTGGTGTAGTATTATCACTAACAGATTCATTTGCAACCGCTGTTTGATTTTCAGCAGTTTCTGCTGGCTGCTGTTTTTTACATGCAGCAAATGCAAGCAGTAAAATGCTTAGTAAAATTAAGAACTTTTTACTCATGTCCTTTTCCTCCAATATATCCTAGACATATGTTATACTTGTTTTTTACAAAATGCAATAAAATATTTTAAAAAAAATAAGATTTTTTTAACTTATAAAACAATGTTTTATAAGTTACCTTATACCTACTTCTACAAGTTCAGAATCCAGTATTTTAGGAAGTATTTTAGGATTAAGTTCCACAAGCATACCTTTTCTACCTCCATTAATATATATTTTATCAAGGTCTAATATTGTTTTTTCGATATATACTTTCATTTTCATTCGAGTTCCAAAAGGGGAGGTGCCGCCTACCAAGTATCCAGAATGTCTATTAGCAACTTCTGGGGTGCAGGGGTGAACTGTCTTTGTATTCATATATCTTGCTAAATTTTTAACAGATACTTCCATATCACCATGCATTAGCACAATAAAATATTCTTTTTTATCGTTTTCCATAATAAGTGTTTTAATTACTTTATGCTCATCAACACCTAATTCTTTAGATGAAACTTTTGTGCCACCATGTTCTACATATTTATAAAACATTGGGGTATATACAACTTTTTTCTCATTTAAGTATCTTATGGCATTTGTAGATGGGACTTTATCTTTCATATTAATAGCTGTTATTTAAAAATAGTTTTGTTCTTTCGTTTTTAGGGTTATTAAATATTTCATCAGGTGTGCCGCTTTCTAAAATTTCACCATCAGACATAAATAATATTTTTGTGGCAACTTCTTTTGCAAAGCCTATTTCATGGGTGACAATAAGCATTGTCATTTTTTCTTCTGCTAACTGTTTCATGGTATAAAGCACTTCTTTAGTTATTTCTGGGTCAAGTGATGAAGTAGGCTCATCAAAAAGCATAATTTCAGGGTTCATCATTAATGCGCGGACGATAGCAACCCGTTGTTTTTGCCCACCTGATAAGCTGTCAGGGTAAACTTCAGCCTTATCAGCAAGCCCAACTTTTGCAAGTAAAGCCATACTTCTTTCTCTTATGGTTTTCCTGTTTTCATTTTTTACAAGTTCAACTGGTTTTTCAAGGTTTCTAATAACTTTCATATGTGGGAAAAGGTTAAAATGTTGAAACACCATACCCATTTTTAAGGTAGCATTTTTTACAGCAGATGCTGGCATATATTTTCCGTTTTCAACAAATTTTTCACCATCAATAGATATTGTGCCACCATCTATTTTTTCTAAATCTATCAAACATCTTAAAAGCGTGCTTTTACCACTGCCTGATGAGCCTAATATTGCTATTACATCACCTTTTTCCACATTAAAAGATATATCTTTTAATACCTGTAAATGTCCGAAAGATTTTTTAAGATGACTTACTTCTATTATGCTCATAATGATTTACTCGTATATCTGAATTTTTTTTCAATTAATCTAAAAACAATTGTTAATATTAGTATTAATAGTAGGTATAATACGCCTGCCATAACAAATGGCATAACAGAAACATGTTTAGATACAGCAGTCTTTGCTACATAGCTTATTTCTGCCACTCCTATTACATATACTAGTGATGTATCTTTAACTAATGTTATTGCTTCATTACTTAAAGAAGGC
The DNA here is from genome assembly GCA_944325215.1 of uncultured Mucispirillum sp. Classification (GTDB taxonomy): domain Bacteria; phylum Chrysiogenota; class Deferribacteres; order Deferribacterales; family Mucispirillaceae; genus Mucispirillum. The sequence goes on from CALUZC010000001.1 coordinate 36,464, forward strand.
AGGCTTACTCGTATCATCTGTGGAATAATTACATGAATATAAGTTTGCAGTTTTGAAAGCCCTAAAACCTTTGCTGCCTCAAACTGACCTTTATCAATGGCTAAAAGACCACCTCTAAATATTTCAGCAAAATAAGCAGCATAGTTTAGTATAAATGCTACTAATGCTGCTGTAAGCCTGTCAAAAGAAATGTATGGTGGAATATGTGGAACTACAAAATATATAAAGAATAACTGTAATATAAGCGGTGTTCCACGCATTATGGTAATATATATATTTATAAGCCATGTAATAGGTTTATATTGTGTTTTACCAAGCAGGGTGATAATAAAGCCTAGGGGAATCGATACAGTTATCACTACAATAAATATTAGCACCGTAATCTGAGCCCCTTGAAGCATAGCCTGGGCTGTCTGTATTAAATAACTGCTATCCACTTTATTTCACCCCGAAATGAATATATTTAAAATTTACTAATATTTTTTAATAATATCTTCACCAAACCATTTTATTGAGATTTTAGAAGCTGTGCCATCATCAATAAGTTCATCAATCGCTTTTTCAACTTTTGTTTTTAATTCATCGTTTCCTTTTTTAAATGCAATTGCATAAAACTCTTCGTTAAAGTAATCATTTGATACCTTATATGCACCAGTTTTTTTATTAAGCATATATCTTGCTACAACTTCGTCCATAATAACGGCATCAATTCTACCTACATCTAAATCCTGTAATGCTAAAACGTTATTATCATAAGTAGCTTTATTTACTTTCTCATTAATAGGGTCTTTTTCTAGTGCCTGCACAGCAGTAGAGCCAGTTTGGAGCCCAACATTTTTACCTTCTAAATCAGCCTTTGTGTTAATTGGAGAATCAGCAGTTGTAATGATTACCATTTTATTTGCTAAATATGGTTTTGATAAAGCCATAGCTTCCTGTCTTTCAGGGCTTACGCTTAAACCGTTCCAAATACATGTAATTTTACCAGAATTTAATTCTAATTCTTTAGTACCCCAGTCAATAGGCTGCAACACAAGTTCCATATTAAGCTTTTTAGTAACTTCTTTTGCTAAATCTATATCAAAACCTACGATTTCGTTGTTATCGCCACGAAAACCCATAGGTGGAAAACTATCATCTAATCCCATAATTAATTGAGCCTGCCCAGAAGCAGAATTATTATCTGTTTGATTTTTTTTGCACCCAAAAGAAAGGGCAGAAAGTAATACAGTAATGAAAATAAGCAGTTTTTTCATCTCTCACCTTTTTTATAAATATTCTTGTTTGCATACTTTATCATATTATATAAAAAAATCAATGAATAATTTATATTTATAAGTAAGTAATATGGTATTTACCGTGACTACAGTGTATTTTTAATTCTAAACTGGGAATTAAAAATAAAATATAATTGTATTAATATGATAATTCTGCTATATATAGAAAAAATATAAATTAGGTGATAATATGATAGATATGCAAAGTATAAAACTTTTAATGGCAGGAAGAGCAGGGGTTTATGGCTTACTTGCTGATATTTTTACAGCACCAACAGATAGTGATAATATATATAATTTATGTAAATATTTGTATGATTTAACAGAATCAGTAGAAGTAATAGATGAGCAGGAAGAAATTATACAAGGCTTTAAAGGGCTTGCAACATGGTATAAAAATTCCCAGCAAATTGAAAGTTCTTGGATAGAAGCCAAATTAAAAGAAGAATTTAATTTTATTTTTAAAAACCCAGCAGGTTCCATAGGGATAGTTTTTCCTAATACTGAAAATATTGATGAAGTATATAATAAGTATGGATATACACCAGAATTTAAAAGTGGCGGCATAAATGAAATATTGTCTTTTATGAGCCATATGGCAATAGAAACAGCAAAACAGGATAATATAGAGCAGGTTTCAGAATATGCAAAAGCCCAGCTTTTATTTCTAGATACATATGTAATGCCTTATATTTCAGGTTTTTGTGAAGCATTATATGAAGTATGCCCAAGTTATGGAATATTTCAATATATAGCTGTAATACTTCATGGTTACTTAATGCTTGACGAACCTACACTAAAATATTTTTAATTTATAAGCCCTTTATCCATATAGTAACGCATAGCACCAGGGTGAATTGGTGCTGTGTTATACTGGAGCATTTCTTTTATATTCATATCTTTAAAAGCAGGGTGCAGCCTTTTTAAAATGCTTAGATTTTCAACAATTTCTTTTGCTATAATATAGGCTGCATAGTTTGATGTTTTACTTGATGTTACAAGGGTTGTCATTACACTAATTGTTTTTGTATTATTAGGATTTAATGCTTTTGGATATATTGATTTTGGTTGTGTAGTAATTTTATACTGTGGATATTCTAAAAACAACTTATTAACTCCTGTAATATCAATAAACCTAACAGGTGTAGTCTCTGTCAGCAGTTTTATGGTATTAAGTGGCACAATGGAAGTTATAAAGAAGCCATCAATTCTTCCGTCCTGCATTTTAACAACAATATCTTGTAGAGAAGTGCTTGTATTATCAAAATATACAGTATAGTTATCAAGCCCATATGAGCTTAATATTTTTTGGCTGTTTAAGTAGGTGCCTTCTCCAAATAACCCAAGATTTATCTTTTTACCTTTTATATCTACTAATGTTTTTATTTTAGAAGCTTCTCTTGCAATAAACTGGATATATTCAGGGCTAAGGCTTATAATGGAACGTAAATCATATTGTGGCATACCTTCCCATTCTCCAAGCCCTTTGTATGCTCTATACTGAACATCAGCAGAAACAACTCCAAGCATTAAATCTCCATTTATAACATTATCAATATTATAAACATCGCCTTCGGTATTTTTTACATTTGGCTGCAATTTATGAATTTTCGAATTTATATTTAATATTTTACCAATGGATATACCAATAGGGTATAAGCCACTTTTATTGTCACCAGTGCCGATATTTACAGGTATAACTTTATTCTGTGCAAAGCATGTAAATGCCGAAAAAAATACAATTAAAAAAGTGATATAAAATAATTTTTTCATACTATCTCCGTGTATATTATATGAAATATCCTTATGAAAATCAAGAATTATTAATTTTACTTGAGATTTTTGGTAAATTTAATATAATAACTACCATATTTATATAAAGGTGTATTATGGGTTCAGATATTTTACCAAAAGCAGTCAAATATGAAAACGGACAGTTAATTTTTTTAGACCAGACAAAGCTTCCATTGGAGCTTATTTATGAGAAACAGGAAACATTAGAGCAGGTATATAATTCTATTAAAACATTAAAAGTTCGTGGTGCCCCTGCAATAGGTATAGCTGGTGCTTTTGGGCTTTTAATCTCTATGAAAAACCATATAAATAATTCGGTTGATGAATTTATTAAAATGCTAAAATCAAATGGTGAATATTTAATATCATCTCGTCCTACTGCTGTAAATTTATCCTGGGCAGTAAATAGAATAATAAAAAAGGCAGAAAGTGTTGAAGCACATACTTCAGAAGAATTATATAAAATTATAGAGCAGGAAGCAGTATATATTTTTGAAGAAGATAAAAAAATATGCCAAAATATAGGCGAATATGGGCAGGATTTAATATGTGATGGTATGGGTATACTTACTCACTGCAATGCTGGAGCATTAGCAGTATCAGAACTTGGCACAGCTTTAGCACCAATTTATAAAGCACTAGATAATGGCAAAAAATTTAAAGTATATGCTGATGAAACAAGACCACTTTTACAAGGGGCAAGGCTTACAAGTTACGAGTTATATTCTGCAGGGGTAGATGTAACATTAATATGTGATAATATGGCAGCTTATGCTATGAGTAAAGGTCTAATTAATATGGTAATAGTAGGCTGTGACAGGGTGGCAGCCAATGGTGATACTGCCAATAAAATAGGCACAATGAATGTGGCAATATTAGCAAAGTATTTTAATATTCCTTTTTATGTTGCCTGCCCATCATCGACATATGATAATATGACATTAACAGGAAAAGATATTATAATAGAAGAAAGAGATAAAAAAGAAGTTACTCATTTTTCTTCATGCCAAACGGCCCCTGAAAATGTTAATGTTTTAAACCCTGCATTTGATGTTACACCAAATGAATTAATAACAGGTTTTATTACAGAATATGGTATAATAAAGCCGCCTTTTATTGTTAATTTGGAAAAAATACTAAATAATAGGTAGTAATATGATAGAAAAATATAAGCAGGATATATGTGAAATAGGCAGAAGGCTATATAATAGGGAGCTTGTTGCTGCAAACGATGGCAATATATCTATAAAAGTAGATGAAAATAAACTGCTGATAACACCTACTATGATGAGTAAAGGATATATGGTAGAAGATGATATAATTTTAATAGATTATTATGGTAATGTTCTAATGGGAAGTAAAAAGCCATCATCAGAATATTTGCTTCACACAACAGTTTATAAAAACAGGCAGGATATAAATGCAATAGTTCATGCTCACCCAGTAACAGCATCAGCTTTTGCAGTATGCTCTCGCCCTGTAGATATGAGATATATGCCTGAAGCTATTATGAGCCTTGGAGTATTCCCTGTGGCAGAATATGCTCGGCCTGGCACAAAAGAATTAGCATTATCTATTATGCCATATATTAATAACCATAATGGCTGCTTACTTTCAAACCATGGGGCAGTGTGCTGGTCAAAAGATGTATACTCTGCATATTATCTTATGGAGCAGCTTGAATTTTACTGCAAAACATCGCTAATAGCAGAGCAAATAGGCAGCCCAAAAATTATCCCTTAACTGCTTTTAAAAATTCTTCAGTTAACGTTTTATCATACTTTATAAATTCATTCATAATACCAGCAACTGCATAGTATAGGTTATTATCTATTTGAGTAATTTGTTCTTTTAAATGGACTGTAAATTCATTTACCCATGTTAAAAGATGGGCTTGTAGAAAATTATACTGTTCTTGCAGCAGGTTTGCCACATTATCATAATTTTCTTCTTCTAAAAATTTAATTAATAACGCATTTAGCTGCTGCATATAAAGCATTTCAATACTAATATGGTCTGCAGGAAGTGTATTTTCTTCAGGTGGTATAAAGTTATTTACTTCATATATATTTATAACTTTATCTTTTTCTCTTATTTGCATATTATTGCTAAATAAATATTCTGAAGCAGTGCAAGGGATAGCATAAACACTATCAAGAAAAAGTTCTGTAAAAATATCTTGTTGTAATTCAAGTAAATCTTCAATACTGTCTTCATCAAGGCTTTGTTCGTATGAGTTATAATTTTTTAACACGTTAATGGATATACTGTAATCATTTGTAAGAATATGTTTTTTAAGTTCTTCAAAATAGGGAATAAGTCTGGCTGTTGAACCAATAAAGCTGGTATCTGGATACATATTAAACACTTTGAAAAAATAATGGTAGAAGTTAGTTTTTATAACACCTGCTGAGTGCATATTATCTTTTAAAGTATTACTTATGTTGTTCATTTTTCACCTCTAAAAACTACTACTTTTTTTATTATAGCAAAATATTTATAATTATCTAGCTTTTTTTATTAATATGATTTATTCTAGTTGTATATTATGTATTATTGGTGTCAAATGTTAAAAATTGGATTTATGGATTATGCAAATGTCTACCCTATATTTTATTATTTACTGCAGGATAAAAATATAGAGTATATAAAAGGTGTGCCTGCAGAACTAAATAAGGCAATGCGTGAAGGCAGGATAGATTTATCTCCAGCTTCTAGTATTGAGTTTGCAAGAAATCATGCATTATATAATGTTCATAATAAAATATGTGTTTCATCTATTGGGCCAGTTAAAAGTGTAAACCTTTATAGTAAGTATAAAATAGAAGATTTGCAGGGTAAGAAAATATATTTTACAAAGGATTCTAATACATCTACAGTTTTATGCAGAATAGTGCTTGAAAAATTTTATAATCTTCAAGTTACTTATACATCAAATGAAAGTGAGGCTGATGCATTTTTATTAATAGGTGATAAAGCACTTTTTGCATATTATAACTCACCTTCGCCATATGTAATAGATTTAGGTGAGCAGTGGTATAAATTTACGAAACTTCCTTTTGTTTTTGCTTTATGGATAATTAGTAAAAAAGCAATAGAAGATGAATATTATAGTTCATTAGTGCAAAATATTACGAAATATGGGGAGCTTTTTCCAAAAGATATTTCAAAACTTGCACCAAAATATATAGAGCAGGGTTTTACTTTGGAGCAAATTGAGGATTATTGGAATACCATAGTTTATAGCATTACAGATGACCATAGAAAAGGGCTTTCACTTTTTTATAACCTTGCCTATGAACTAGGGGAAACAAAAGATAATGGTGCAGATTTTATTGATGCAGCATTTATAAAATAGTGTTATGATTTATTTTTCTTAGTAAAATCAGCCCTAACAATAACAGCCTGTTTTTTTTCTTTTGGTTTATTATGCATATTTGGGTTTGTGTTTATTCTAAGGACATTTTCCTCGTTGCTTTCATAATATGGAAAATTAAAAATACATAAAGGCTTATGCAGGTCATTTAAAACTGCATCTACTGCTTCATAAGGTATAAACACATTTTCCCATACACCGTTAAAACGAAGTTTAGCAAAAATATACTCATCTTCCATTTTAAAATCAGAGCAGGAAGCAGAGCCTATGGCAAGAACAATCCCATTATTTTTTTCACTGTTTATAAGCCCACGTTCTCCCACAATAAGTTTTGGGTGGGGCAGGGAGTGTATATATATTTTCCCATATTCTTCCATAGCAGCAGAAATTACTGTTTTTTTAAGTTTATTCATAGGCTAATCCTTATGTATTTGGATTGTGGCATTTATATCCATTACTAAATACTGGTTTTTTATTACAGCAAACATCTATACTGTTATCACACCTATCGGCAAAAATACATTTTTCATTATATAAAAAATTATTTTTTTTAATAAAACCTTTTATGGTAGTTAATTCGCCCTTGTTACCAATTTGAGCTATACATTTTTTTAATGCATTAGTATATGGGTGTTTTTCTTTACCATCAATTAAATCTTTTGATGATACTATTTCCATTAATTCCCCAGAATAAAGCACAGCTATATTATTACAAATTGAAGCAAGTAGTGCCATATCATGTGAAATAAAAAGGGTAGTTAAATTCCGTTCTTTATTTAGCTTTTGTATTAGGTTGATGATTTGTGCTTGTATTGTAACATCTAAAGCAGTGGTTGGTTCATCAGCTATTAATAGTTCAGGGTTTGTAGCAAGTGCCATAGCTATCATAACACGCTGGTTCATTCCACCTGAAAGCTGGTGTGGGTAATTATTAAGCCTTTCTTCTGGCATATCAATTTCCACATCTTTTAAAAGTGATACTGCCATATTATAAGCATCAGACTTACTTATGTTTTTATTATGCAGCTTTATTGTTTCTATTAAATGCCTGCCAATTGTCATTACTGGGTTTAGGGAGCTAAGTGGGTTTTGAAAAATCATTGATACTTTTTTACCACGAATAAGTTTAAAACTGTTTTTGTCATTAGTATTAATGCCATCAACAATAATTTCTCCACCTGTTTTATAAATGGGTTCTTTATTTAACCCTAATATACATTTAGCAAAAACACTTTTACCAGAGCCAGATTCTCCAGCTAACCCAAAGATTTCACCTTTATTAATATGCAGCGAAAAATCTCTTAATATATAAAAATTTTCTTTATAAGATTTTAATTCAACTGTTAAATTATTAACTTGTAACATATAATACCCTATATTTAATAAATATTATTATAAATATAAGCTTAGAAATTGCAAGATAATATTTATATTAATTTATAAGAGATAATTTTTAAATAATATAGTTAAAAATTACACATAAGGCATATTTGCAATATATTAATGCATTATGAATATAGTGTTTAGTATGTGTATAGGTAATATTACTTATATGTAATACTATGATTGATAGTTAGTGGAATAACAAGCACTTTTAATGATTTAAAAGTGCTTGTGTGATTTTATAAAGTAATAATATTTCCCATTGGTATCATGTTATTTTTTATTATTATATTGCTATCATTCCATGGAGAATTGTTTGATACATAAATACCTTTATTATATAAGCCAATTGTATTTAATGATGATAGTAACTTTTCTTCATTAATTGATACAGTGCTATTATTTTGAATATTAGCATATGCTTCACTTACATATAAAAATGCATCACGAACTTTCCATGCTTTCATATCAAGGCAGGTTATATCATAATCAAATGGGATTATTGAACCAAGTGATAATAATAATTTTTGTAAGTTATTATTAGATATTACTTTACTTGATATGTTCGCATTTAATGTATGGCTGTATACATATACATTTTCAACTCTTGTGTTAGTTAGTAATTTATTTACTTGGTTAATATTTTCACTTACTAAAAATACATTGTATGGTTTTGTAGTATAATCTACCATATTTGATGATATAACATTTTCTGATGTTGTAACTTGTAATGGCAAGTTTGTTTGTAATATCTTTATTCCTGCTAATGCTGATATGCCTAATGCGCTATATTTTAAAAAATTTCTTCTTGTGGTTTCTGTTGTTTCTAAATTATTTAATGTAATATCCATATTTTTTTACTCCCTAATAATTATTTCATATCTCTTGGTGGAACTTTATTATAATCTATCTTTGTAGCAAGCACATCTTGTGGAAAAATATATGGTCGAGCCGAAGCAAACCCTGACGAATACTTACGATAAAGCAAGTGAGCTACATAATCATACAAACCATAATAATTTATAGCAGTTTCTGATGGAAATTCTATAAAATAGTTTGCACGATGAATAATAATTTGCCATAATTTCTTATAAAAATCCAGCACTGATTTTTTTGTGCTGTTTTTATCCCTAGGGTCTTTCATGTTACCTATTTCAATCCACCTATACACACCTGGATATTCGCTTGAACCACCATACATACTGCTAAAAAACTGAGTACCAAAATCAAGCACTAAATCAGGTGGAAATTTTTCATCAAAATAAGGGTCTAACCCATCTATTAACTTTCTATTATGAGAATATTGACGAAGTTTTTCTGCTCTAATAGGATTAGTGTGAATGAATACATTATTTGTATAACATGCTATAAGTTCATCTAAATTACCACCAAGTATTATTGCCATACGCATACAAGCCATATAAAATACTTCATAATTATTACTATTAACATCATAATTTGCATTTCTCATAGCCAGTTCAAAAGCATTTCTATCTTGATATAAATATCCTGCTGTCATAAATAAATCTACAGCTAAAATCGTTCCTTCTAAATAAAATGCTAAATCTAAAAGAGCGTTTTTTTGTCCTTTCATTAATGCTTCATCTAGATATTTAGTAGCTGTTGTTTCATTTAAACCAAGGCTTGCAGGTGTTATGGAAGTATATAAAAGTTTATCACTATCTATAGCAAACCTGTATATTGCATAATAACCGTAATAACCATCTGGAGAGCCTGCTTTAATAAGCTTGTTATATAAATCTAAACTTTCTTTTATATCTTTTATACCTTGAGATTCTTCTACGTTTTCAATTCTAGAAAACAGTAAATCTGCCAATTCTTTACTGGCTATTAGATTATTTTTATTAGAAGCATATCGCAGGTTGTTTAATATATTATCCTGCGCAGCTTTATCCATGTTTTTAAATGACCTGTTTGATGAAGATATGGAATTCATGGCAGCATCATATTTACTTTTACTTGTGGCATCAGTTATATTTGGATATTTATATAATTTATCAATGGTTAAATGTGGCAGAATTACACCACCTTTAAAACCCATTTTATTAATTAAATATTTCTTTTTTTCCACATGGCTTAATTTTTCAAACTTTGCTTTTTCATCAGTAGTCCATTTCATACCATTTGGTGCTGATTTAAAACTTTTTAAATCATCTTTAATAATAGTATAGAATAAATTAATGGCAGGACCATTATACTTTCTTTCTTCTGATTTAGGAAACAAATTTTTAGTTAATGTTAATTCATCTGCATTTATAACAATTTTATCACCCATTATTAAATCTCCTACACTGTAATGTTTTATATGCTTTAATATGTGGTTTCTTTAATATTTACCTACTCTTGTGGTATATTATTAAAACTCACTAATACCATTTGGTACTAATATCAAACTTTTTAAATTATCTAAAATTGATACATAATTTAATAATTTTGATGATTTACCATTTTTTTTCTTCTGATTTTTTAAAATAAGCATCCATAAATGCAAGTTGTTCAGGTGAAAATATAATTTGACTCATTTTTGAAAACTCCCTCCAATTTTTGTAGAAATATTATAACATACTGATGAATAAAAGGATATTATAATATTTTAAATTAGTCATATAACTTCGAAACTTAGTATAATCTTTTAGGGGGGGGGGATGTCAAGGGTAAATATTTAAAAATATGAATTATTGTAATAATAAATCAATTTAAATTTGTGGCACTATTTTAATGGTAGTGCCACATTATGAATTGAATACTTTTAATTGTGTATATAGTATATATATTTGCATATTATAATGATATTAAATTTCCCATTGGTAGCATATTATTTTTTATGATTACATTTTTATCATTCCATGGAGAATTGCTTGATACATAAATACCTTTATTATATAAGCCAATTGTATTTAATGATGATAGTAACTTTTCTTCATTAAGTGATACAGTGCTGTTATTTTGAATATTAGCATATGCTTCACTTACATATAAAAATGCATCACGAACTTTCCATGCTTTCATATCAAGGCAGGTTATATCATAATCAAATGGGATTATTGAACCAAGTGATAATAATAATTTTTGTAAGTTATTATTAGATATTACTTTACTTGATATGTTCGCATTTAATGTATGGCTGTATACATATACATTTTCAACTCTTGTGTTAGTTAGTAATTTATTTACTTGGTTAATATTTTCACTTACTAAAAATACATTGTATGGTTTTGTAGTATAATCTACCATATTTGATGATATAACATTTTCTGATGTTGTAACTTGTAATGGCAAGTTTGTTTGTAATGCATTAATTCCTGCTAATGCTGATATGCATAAAGTGCCATATTTTAATAAATTTCTTCTTGTGGTTTCTGTTGTTTCTAAATTATTTAATGTAATATCCATATGTTTTACTCCCTAATAATTATTTCATATCTCTTGGTGGAACTTTATTATAATCTATTTTTGTAGCAAGCACATCTTGTGGAAAAATATATGGTCGAGCCGAAGCAAACCCTGATGGATATTTACGATAAAGCAAGTGAGCTACATATGAAAACACATCAACAAAATAGTATTCTGCAATTTCTACTCCATATTTTACAAAATAACTGTATTCATATAAAATAATCTGCCAAAGTTTATTGTAAAAATCCTGCACAGTTTGTTTAGTGCTGTCTTTATCCCTAGGGTCTTTCATTTTACCTTTTTTTATCCAAAAATAAACACCAGGATGGTTATTCGAGCCACCATACATACCACCATAAAAGTGGGTTCCAAAATCAAGCACTAAATCAGGTGGAAATTTTTCATCAAAATAAGGGTCTAAGCCATCTATTAACTTTCTATTTCCTGCATACTGGCGAAGCTGGTTTACTCTAGCAGGGTTATTATAAACACTTACACCATTTGAATAGCATGATATTAATTCATCTAACTTACCACCAAGCATTATTGCCATACGCATACAAGCTATATAAAATATCTCATAGTCTTCCTTGTTAATATCAAAGCTGGCACTTCTCATAGCTTTTTCAAAAGCATTTCTATCTTGATATAAATAACCTGCTGTTATATACATGTCAACTGCCATACTTGAACCTTCTGTAGTTTCTGCCAAATCAAATAAAGCTTGTTTTTGTCCCATTTTTATAGCTTCATTTAAATATTTTGCAGCTGTTGTTTCATTTAAACCAAGGCTTGCAGGTGTTAGAGAAGAATATAAAAGTTTATTTCTATCTACAGTAAACCTGTATATTGCATAATAACCATAATAACCATCTGGAGAGCCTGCTTTAATAAGCTTGTTATATAAATCCAAACTTTCTTTTATATCTTTTATACCTTGAGATTCTTCAACATTTTCAATTCTAGAAAACAGTAAATCTGCTAATTCTTTACTGGCTATTAGATTATTTTTATTAGAAGCATATCGCAGGTTATTTAATATATTATCCTGCGCAGCTTTATCCATGTTTTTAAAGGACCTGTTTGATGAAGATATGGAATTCATGGCAGTATCATATTTACTTTTACTTGTGGCATCAGTTATATTTGGATATTTATAAATAGTATCAAGAGTTAAATGTGGTAGAATTACACCACCTTTAAAACCCATTTTATTAATTAAATATTTCTTTTTTTCCACATGGCTTAATTTTTCAAACTTTGCTTTTTCGTCAGAAGTCCATTTCATACCATTTGGTGCTGATTTAAAACTTTTTAAATCATCTAAAATCAATACATAATTTAATAATTTTGCTGATTTACCATATTTTTTTTCTTCTGATTTATCAAAAACTTCATTGATAAATTGTAACTGTTCAGGTGAAAATATAATTTGACTCATTTTTGAAAATTCCCTCCAATTTATGTAGAAATATTATAACATACTGATAAATAAAAGTATATTATAATATTTTAAATTAGTCATATAATTTAGAAACTTAGTATAATATTTTAGGGGGGGGGGATGTCAAGTGTAAATATTTAAAAATATGAATTATTGTAAAAGTAATTCAATAATTTTTTTACTTTCTTCTTCATTTAGTTCAATTTTAGGCATAGTAGCGTTTTTTTTCAAACTTCTTGGGTTTAAAAGCCACTGTTTTAAATTATCTTTATTCCAGCTTTTTCCATTTAAATAATCAGGATTTGAGTTTTTTAAACTGCTTAAATTTGGGGCACTGTTATAATAACCTAATGCACCAATACTTGTTAATGCTTTATGGCAGCCACCGCATTTATTATTAAATAAAGCTGTTGCATTATCTTTGTTATTAAGACGCACAACTTGGGTAATAGATTTTACTTCTGCATTAATAGCATAATGGTAAAGCCCTGTTATTAAATACCTGTAATCTTCCTTGCTGAACTTAAATTTTGGCATATTTATAACCGGCTCTTGAATAGATTTTATAATTTCATCAGTAGATAATCGTTTAACTGTAGAATTTAAGTCTGTGGCATAATTTGCACCAGTATTTCCAATTTTATGGCACCTTGTGCAGTTTGCATCATTTATCAATTGTATGCCTTTTTGGGTTATTATGCTTTTTTCATTATTAAATTCTGCATAGTCGCCTTTAATTAGTTTGTAATGTGCAATATCTGGACGGGTTGTTTTATCATTTCCCCTGTGGCAAATTGTGCAGTTATTACCTTTTTCCATACATATATTATCATTATGGCAGGAAATACATTTGTTTTCCCCATAAGAATAAGTATATGAAAATATAATAAGTAAAATTAAAAACCTAATAACCAATATTCTTTCCTAAAAAAATATGCTATAATAGTTAGTGTTATAATAATAAGTAAAATTATAGTCGTTAAAATATGTATCACTTTATAACTTTTATGAAACCACACTGCATTTTCTGGCACTTTTTTTATAAAAAAAGGCATAACCATATATATTATAAAAATTAAAATTATAAAATAAATATAATAGCTGCCGTAAGAAGCTAGTTCTTGCGTCCATAATAAAAACCAGGCAGATTTAGATGGGTTAGGGGCGTTATATGGTTCTGCCTTTTCCTCCAGTGGTGCATCAAAAAAATATGCTCCAACAAGCATAAAAATAATCATAATAATAGATGATATTTTTATTATTTTAAAAAAGTAGGGGTCTGATTTTATGTATTTATCTTTATTATTTTCTATCATAAGTAAGGTAAAACCCCCTTATCACGCCGAACTCTAAAAAAATGTATAAAAGAAAGTATAATAATACTAATAGGCATAATTATTATATGCAGAATGTAAAACCTAATTAAAGTAAGCCTGCCGCCTATACCATCAGGGATTAACATATTATATATATAGTCACCAAATGGAAGTATTTTAATTAGTTCTGCCCCTGTTTGTGTTGCCCAAAAAGCAAGCTGGTCCATTGGTAATAGATAGCCAGTATAGCCTGTAAAAATACTAAAAAATAATAGAAATAGCCCTATAACCCAGTTGTATTTTCTGCTTAAAAAAGCACCTGTATATATAACTCTTAAAATATGTAAAAAAATTAAAACTAAAAATGTATTACTTGCAAACCTGTGCAGGTTTCTTATATATTTTCCACCTGATACATTTTCTTCTATAAATATTATTGAATTATAAGCATTATTTGGCTCTGGAGTATAATATAAAGCAAGTAATATTCCAGAAACTATCAGTATTAAAAAGGCAGTAAAAGATAGACCACCAAGGCATAAAGTGTATGATATTTTTAAATTTTTCTTAATTGTAACTTTTGGAAATAAATGTTTTATAAATTCTTTAAACATAACTATAAATTTATTATAATATTATTATTTTCTATGGTATATTTTATATGCTTTAAGGGTTTTAAAGCAGGGCCTTTTATAACACTGCCATTTAATTCAAACATACTGCCATGACATGGGCAAATAAATTTATCATTTTCCACATTTAATATGCAGCCTAAATGAGTGCAGGCAATACTTAAAACTGTTATACCATTTTCCCTGTTTAATATGCCTATCTGCTTATCTTTTATTAAATAAACACTATCATAAGGTATTGATTTAACAGGTATAGTTATAACCTTATCTTTTTTTACTTTTGGTGTCAAGTAATTGTATAGCAGGGCAAAAGGCGCAACCCATAAGAGTTTTAAAAGGTTACGCCTTTTGATATTTTTTTTAAGAAATTCCATTTCTTTACTTGTAATCAAATATTATTTAACAAACATTCCAGGGTGTTTTTTCTTAGCATGTTCTAAATCATCTTTACCATCTCTAAACATAGCGTTATATCCTGCTTGATTAACTGGGTGAACAGCTAAGTATATATGTATGATTAAAAATATCACAAACACTGTAAAGCCGATATCATGAAGTAGACGCATAATACTTACAGTTGTAGAATCAAGTGATACCCTAAACCATAAAAATAAACCACTGACAATCATTATTAAGCTAAATACAATTACAGCAAGCCCTGCAGCAATCTGCCCTAAATTATATTTACCTGCTCTTTTTGGATATGAAAAATCAATATACATTGTTTTCATATCTGCAAGTTCTTCTGTTACATAAGTTTTCCATGACTCATCTTTTCTTTTCTTAAAAGCTAAATGCCATTTTTTAAAAAGCATAGAAAAAGCAAATGGAATGCTTAATGTTATCCATAACATAGCTGTTATTCTATGAAGTGCTCTACATATTTCTATACCAACATATGTTGGTTCTGCTGTTGAATAAAATACAGATATAGGCACACCAATAAGGTAGGCTATCCATGAAAATGAGTGGGAAAGTATTGGAAGCCCAGTAAATATAAATATCATCATAAAATGGATAACATGTTTATGATACCACATTTGCATATTTGAAAATAGTGTAATTTTTTCATTTGAGCTACTCATTTTCATTCTCCTTATGTTCATCTTTGCCTGATAATTTCACAGCAGAATAAACAGCATGCCCTGCTACAGCTGCAGCTGTTCCAATAATTGCTGCAGTTCCTATTACTTTTGTAATTTCTCTGCCACCAGCTACCCCACTTGTTGGGTCAGCAGGCAGTAAATAGTCATCTCTATTCTCAAGTGGAGCAATAGTCATATATGAAAGAGTGCCAACAGTATCATTTACTTTATCAGCCCCATATACAAAGTATTCTTTATTAAATACTTTTGAATAATGTTCTGCACGTTTTCTAGCTTCTGCAATAACTTCTTCCTGCTTGCCAGAAAAAATAGCAACAGAAGGGCAGGCAGCAGCACAAGCAGTTGGCATTCCTGATGTGAGCCTGTCATGGCACATGGTGCATTTATATGTTTTACCAGTATCTTTAGAATATCTTGGCACATCATATGGGCATACATCTTTACAGGCTTGACAGCCTACACATCTTTCCTGATTAATAACAACAGCCCCAGTATCTTTTTTAGAAATAGCAAGAGCAGGGCATATTTCCATACATTTTGGATTATCACAATGCTGGCAGTGTTTAAATGCTGCAATTTGTAACACATTAGGAAATTTACCTTTTTCAGAACATTCTACAGTTAAGTAATTTAAGTGAGCCTGTTCCTCCACCATAGATTTTTCAACAGTGTAATTATAATCCCTTTGTAATCTCATTCTATTTTCAGTAGAGCAGCTTATTACACAGGCAAAGCATTTTATACATGACTGAGTATCATAGCAAACTGCCATTTTTTCGTAACTCATTTTGCCCTCCTTATTTTAACAATAAAATCTTGTGATGGAGCAGAAGCTTCTACAGGCATAAAAGTTAAGTTACCTATATGGTTTGGGTTTAATCCAATAGGGGAAGCAACACTTAATTTATCAGCAAGTTTTCTGTATAAACCGTTACCAACACCATAGTAAGTGAAAAGTGTATGTGGCTCAACAGTTTCTGACAACTGAACTTCTGCTTTTACTATTAATGATGGTTCTTCAATATTAAATATTTCTACTAAATCACCACTTTTTAAGCCTAAAGCATTGCCCCTGTCTGTATTTATAAATACAGCAGAATAGTTTAATTTAGAGCCAACATTTTTTAACAGTATATTATTTCTTGTTTGTGCACCTGTAAATGAACTAAGTGGCGAAAAGCCTGTAATAGGTATAAACTCATCACTATCAAGCTGTTCTTTTAATGTTTGATAATAAGTAGGTGGGCAGGTAAATAATGGGTTATAGTATTGTGCATCTTTATCCCTGCCTTCACTTTTAAGCCTTTCATTCCATTTTGCCATAAATAATGAATAAACTTCTAGTTTGCCAGAAGGTGTTGGTTTATTCATTGGCTTAACAGGTGCAGGCACACCACACCATACGCCATCTTCTATTAATTTTCTTCTTGAGAATATGGCTGCATCTTCATCATCAAGGTAAAGATTATCAAGCTGATAGTCTACAATATACTTAATACCACCAGCTTCAAAATCACCAAAATATGATGCATATTCATCTTCATCAAATATTCTCTTAGCAATAGCAAGCATAATCCAGTAACCGTTTCTAGTTTCAAACATAGGCTCTACCACCTGGTCATGGACAGTGATAACTGGAAATGTTGCTTTATATTGACCAAATAAAGGCTCAGACCTTTCTAAAAATGTAGTATCAGGCAGTATAACATCAGCATAAAGAAGTGATTCATTCCAAAATGGAGAAATAGCTGCCACCATTTCCATTTTTTCCAGTGCTTTTGCCATTTTATGACCACCAACACTGCCACCTATAGGGTTTTGACCATTTAAGAAAGCCATACGTAATTTATACGGTTCTTCTCTTTCCACAGCTAAAGGAAATGTTCGTCTCATATTATATGGGTCTGCAAGTTCAAAGCCTTCCACATTTTCTTTAAACCACATATTTACTGAGATTTCGTTGCTGTCTGAATAGTCAAAAGGGGATTCAAGATATGCATACCTGCCATATATTAAACCACCTTTTCTACCATATACACCTAAAAGTCCATTAATAACAGATATAAGCTGCTTTTCATGAAGCGAATTAAAATACCTTGTAGCACGGTAACCTCTTTCAAGAAAACATGCAGGTCTTGTATCATTTAAGTCTTTTGCTAATTTTTTAATTTGTTCTATTGATATACCACTTTTTTCTGCTGCTTTTTCAATAGTAAACTCTTTGCATGAATCCATAAGCATTTGAAGAGCTGTTTTAGCTTTTACGCCATCAACATCATATTCACCATAAAGAGAAGGGCTTGCAGCTCCTGATTTCATCATAATAGAATTTGTAGCAGTATCAAATACTTGATAATCTGGCTCAACAGCAATACCATCTTCTGCATCATCTTCACTTATTCTTTCTTGAAGATATAAAGGTTGTAATGTTTCTGTATTTATGAGCATATCAGCATTTGTATACTCTTTTAAAAATTCTTCATCATAATATTTATTAGTGAAAAGTTCTCCAGCAAGACCAATTAAAAATGCTACATCACCACCGGGAATAACAGGCAGCCATTCAGTATCAGTTTCGCCTACACCTAACGATTTTTTAGGGTCTACAAGAACTGTTTTCATACCATTTTTTCTACCCCTGCCAAACATTCCACCCCAAGGAAAAGCAACTAAACCACCAACAGGGTTTCTACCTATTAAAACAGCAAGTTTTGCATTTTCATAATCACCCATAACAGATGAATTACCTTGTCTTGGCTCATCATCACCACCACCAAACACACTGCCTAAACCTAACTGGTTAGTAGAACCAAAGCAGGTATCACCATATGAAAATAAGTTATCTGTTCCATATAGATTAAATATAGTATCATCAAGTAAAGATGCACTGTTAAATCTAGGGAAATAAGCTACAGAATGAGGCTCTCCCTCATCTCTTAACTGCAGCATTTTATTACCAACTAAATCAAGTGCTTCATTCCAAGATGCACTTCTAAATTCGCCACTTCCACGTTTGCCTGTTCTTATAAGGGGAGTTTTAATCCGTTGTGGGTCATATAAAGCAGCAGCAGCTGCTCTACCTCTGCCACATATTGATGGGTATGGTGTATTTGGGTTTGCGTCAATTCTAACAAGCCTGCCATCTCTAGTATAAGCCACCATTGGACAATTTTGAGCACACATACGGCATGTAAGAAAAGTTCTATTTTCCACACCAAAATCTGCCGATGTTATTTCTCTTGCTTCAGCTTTTAACGGACTGCCCGAATAAATGGCAGCACCAGCAAGACCAGCTACTGAAGTTTTCATAAAATTTCTTCTAGTAAGCTTCATCTTAGCCCTCCTAAAATTTTGCTTCATTCATACATGGGTGTTTGTATGTTTATATAATCTATTTACATTATAATATATTTTTTTGCAAGCAAAAAAATTAATAGTGTTTTATTTTTATTGTATTTAAATAAATTAATATATATTTTTATGCTAAAAAATATTATTCTCATAGTAAAAAGGTAGTAATAATATTATTAAAAAATCAAGTAAAATTAGTTTTAAAACCATTTTATTGTTTTATAAAACATTATTTTAAAATATTAAATAAAAACAAAATTAAAGCTTGCATTTTTAAAAAATAGTAGTAATATTATTAATAGGGTGGTTTGTATGTTTATTAATAATGGTATTATAAACATAAACAGGAGGAGATATGTTTACCAAATTTTACACTAAATCATTGATGTTTCTAAAGATTGCTTTAGTAACAGTTTTAGTTTTAACAGTATTTGCTGCATGTAAAAAGCAGGCTGAAGAACAGACGCAGGGGACTGTACAGAAAGAAACTGTTGCTGCTGTTGCTGTTGAAGAAACAGGTTCAGCTATTATTGAGGCAGATCAGTTAAAAAAATATATTGATAATGGATATAAAACAGATGATGGTAAAAAAGTTCTTATTCTTCACGTAACACTTCAAAATGGAACATTACCAGAAATCACTATAAAAGGTGCTTATGCTTTTAGTCAGGAAGAATATTTAATGGAAAAAAGAAGTGATGGTGTTGCTCCAAATGGTGCTATGGTTGCAAGTGGTGCTAAGGTGGACGGCTTTTTATCAAAATACGGGGTAGATAAAGATACTGTTATAGTTCTTACAAGCCATGACTTAACAAACCAAATGATTTATAGAACATTTTGGGCTTTAAAATACTGGGGCTTTACAAACGACAATTTAAAAGTATTAAATGGTGCAAACTATTATTTCTTTAATCAGTTTACAAAAGATAACAATATTGCAAATATTGATACTTATAAAGCAGCTCCAG
Source organism: uncultured Mucispirillum sp. (assembly GCA_944325215.1). Taxonomy (GTDB): domain Bacteria; phylum Chrysiogenota; class Deferribacteres; order Deferribacterales; family Mucispirillaceae; genus Mucispirillum. The sequence goes on from CALUZC010000001.1 coordinate 56,528, forward strand.
CAGATATTGCTTCTATTAAGCCGACAACATTTTCTGTTAGAGATTTACCTGCAAATAATATAGATTCATTACGTGCTCCAATTGGGGAAGTATTAGAATATGTAAAGGCAGGGAAATTAAAATCAGATGCTTCTGGTGAAGTGGCAGTTTTATCTACTATTGATGCGAAAGTACCAGTAAAATCAAACGGAGAAATTGTTACATATACCATATATAACAATAATGCAATAGATGGTAGAATAAAAGGTGCTACTCAACTTGCATTTGAGCCAATGGAAAAAGGTGGCTATGCTACACACTGGGCAATGTATCTTGATGCAGAACTTTCTAAAGATGGAAAATATAAAATTACAGGTGGTAAAGGCACTTTTAAAACTCCAGAACAAATCAAATCCCTTGTAAAAGGTTTTACAGAAAATGATGGTAAAACAACTAATCCTTCTTCATTTATAGCAAATCTTGATAATAACCCAAATAAAAGAATTATGTTCCACTGCTATACTGGCAGAACTACTGCTCCACACTGGTTTATATTCAGGGAAATATTAGGTTATAAAAATGCTGCTATATATGATGGTTCATGGCAGGAATGGAGCTCATATTCTTTATATTACCCACAAGATGCAGCAAATGCAACATATGCAAGGGTGTTAATTGGTGAAGATGATCCAAATACATATGATAAACAAAATACTGATTATATGTATTATAATGGTGAAAAATTTGTATTATCTGATGGTAAAACAGAACCTGCTCTTGAAAGGGAAGAAATTAAAAACTTTTTAGATAAATGGGACGTTACCAAATATACAGATTTTGCAACATTGGGTGTAGAATCATACTATGAAGATGAAGGAGTAACATTTTATCCATTAAGCAATGGTAATATAGACGCATTATATGTTGGTGATGGTAAAGAAATCAATAAAGAAGATAAAGAATATAAAGGTATGTAATATTTTGGGGAGCTGTATGCTCCCCATTAATTAATTTTTATACATAAAATTGTTTTGAATATAAAAAGATTATTTTTGTAATTCATCTAAAAATTCTTTAATTAATTCTATATCATATCTAATATAGTGCTTCATAATAATTGCAACAGAAGAATAAAGTGTTGAATTTAAAGTCATTGCTTTTTCATATACTGCATTTGCAAATAAATCTATCCATACTAATATATGCTTTTCTGCAAAATCTATTTGGTCATTAATTGCTGATAATATAAGGTTAACATCTTTTTCATCAGCCAGTTTGCCTATTAAATCACTTAATTTTTGCATATAAAGCATTTCCACACTAATATAATCTTCTGGAGATTTAATGTTTTCAGGCATCTGAAAATCTCTTGTTTTATATATGGCTTTTACTTTTTGCCATTCTTCACCTTTTAATAAACCATCGCTTGATAAATATGATGAGGCAGAAGCAGGCACATTTCCCATACCACTTAAAAAAAGTGATGTAAATTCAATATTTAATCTTTGTAAAAAGTCTTCCCTATTTGTAAGATTTTTTTCGTTTTCAACATATTTTTCAAATAAATCACATGCATTATTATATTCTTCATCTTCAATATATTCTTTTAAATCATTAAAGTATGAAAGATATTTTATAGATACTCCCAAAAATTCATCTGTCTGCACACCATTAAATATTCTATAAAAATAATTAAAAAAAGCACTGCGTAATATGGAAGCATTAATTAATTCTGCTTGTAATTCTTCATTAAATGACATATAATACCTCATTGATAGTATATTTAGCTTTATTATAATATTTTTTATTTGTATTGACAATAAGTTTTACATCTAAATTTTTTTTATATTTATAAAAAAAAGTGCTTGACAAATTAAAAAAAATTTGAGATAAAATACTTCCTGTTAAGGATAGGGCCAATAGCTCAGTTTGGTTAGAGCCACCGGCTCATAACCGGTAGGTCCTAGGTTCAAGTCCTAGTTGGCCCATTTAGGGGAGTTTTTACTCCCCTTTTATTTTTTTAGTATAAGAAGGTAAATAAGCTTATATTATGGTTAAAACTACTGACATAATTCATTTTTTAGAGCATCAATTTGCTGATATTAGTAAGCAGTCTAAGTGGGATTTCTCTGGTAAACAGGTTTTCACAGGTGATAAAGAGGTTACTAAAATAGCTTTAAGTTTAGATCCAAAATATAATGTTATTGAAAAAGCAATTAAAGAGGGGTGTGGGTTATTAATTACTCATCACCCCCTTTTTTTTCACGAAAGTAAAGGTATTGATGTTGCTAACCTAAACTATAAAAAAGCCGTTGCTGCCATAAAAGGTAATCTTGATATTTTAAGCTATCACACAAATATTGATATTGCAGATAATGGCACAAATGATTACATATGCAGCCTTTTAAATGCTGAAAAAGAAGATGGATATTTAAGTATGGAAGGCTGTGAAGAAGTATATAAATTTGCAGTTTTCACTCCATATGATTATAAAGACCAAGTTTTTAATGCCATTACAAATGCAGGGGCTGGCTCTTTATATGGCAATTATTCTTCCTGCGGTTTTATTGCAGAAGGAGCAGGGCTTTTTACTCCACTTGAAAATGCTAAACCATTTGTGGGAGAACCTTTAGAGCCACAAATTGTAGATGAAGTAAAGATTGAAACTGTTGTGCTTAAAAAAGATATTAATAATGTTATAAAAGCTATGAAAGAAGCACACCCTTATGAAGAAGCAGCATATGATTTGATAAAGCTTGAAAATAATATTCCTTATGGTTTTGGAAGAATTGCCAACCTTAATAAAACTTATACTTTAAAAGAGTTTATTTCATTTGTAAAAGAAAAGCTAAATATTACTAATATTAATACTAATATGGAAGATATAGAACCATTTAATAAAATAGGTATATGCACAGGTTCTGCTGCTTCACTTTGGAAAGATGCCTTAAAAAAAGGCGTAAAAGTCCTTTTAACTGGTGATATGAAATACCATGATGCTTTAGATGCTTATGAGCATGGAATATGTATTATTGATGCAGGCCACCAAGGCACTGAAGAAATATATATGAATTATTTATTAGAAATATTAAAGAAACAATTTAATATAGAAGTTATAGTGATAAAACAAGAAACACAAATAATTAACTGGGGAGGCAAATAATCCATGCAGGAAACACTAGAACAACTTATTGAACTTCAAAAAATTGATTCAAAAATAGCATCTATTGAAGGAGTTATAAAAAATACTCCATCACAAATCAAAGCAGTAAAAGAAAAATATGAAAAAGCAATTTCAGGCTATGACAGCATTAAGGAAGCATTAGACGAAAATAAAAAAGCATACCTTAGCCTTGAAGCATCTTTAAATGAGAAAAAAAATAATTTAATGAGCTCTCAAAATAAACTTTCATCTGTTCAAAATACTAAAGAATATGAATCTGTTATTAGAGAACTAGATACTTTAAAGAAAAATATTACTGATGATGAAAGCAAATTAAAAGAAATGATGAATTTAGATTTCAAATATGAATCTGAACTTAGTAAAATGGTAGAACTTAAAGAAAGTTTGGAAAAAGAACTGGCAGAAGTTTCATCATCTAAAGCAGATGAAGATAAAGAAATGCATGATGAACTTGAAAAATTAATAGAAGAAAGACAGGCACAAGCATCTAAAATTAAAAAAAGCACATTAATGAAATATGATAGAGTTAGGGCTCACAGGCATAATATTGGTATTGCTTCTGTTAAAGATGAAGTTTGTAACGGCTGCTATATGCATATACCACCTCAACTTTATGTAGAAGTTAAAAAAGATAATGATATTCATACTTGCCCACACTGCCAGAGAATACTTTATTATATACCACCAAAAACTGCTGAATAAAGTTAAGTAATATGTAATACTTCAAAAAAAATATAAAGCATACTTGATTTATGCCGAATATAGTAACATAATAGGGTATGCATTTTTATATTAAAATTTTTTAGAGGTATGGTTTGATAAAAAAAATACTTTTTGCACTATCTGCAATTTTATTTATATATGGTTGTAGTGAAAAGAGAACAATTGTTTATGATAATGCAACTGCTAATCTTAATATATCTTCAGTTGCTCAGTCTGAAAATACCGATATATTAGCAGGTAATGAAAAGTTTTCAACTGGTGATTTTCAAGCAGCCATAGCATCATATGAAAAAGCAACTACAGAAAATAAGGCTACTGCACTTTATAATATAGGTGTAAGCTATTATCTTTTAAATAATACACCAATGGCAGAATTAAATTTTAGAGAGGCCGTTAAAGCTGACCCAGATTTTACAGAGGCTTTAATGAATTTAATTGCAGTTTTAGCAGAGCAGGGTGGAGAAAAAGCTGTAGAGGCTGGAACCTATGTTGAAAAATATATTGAAAAATCAAACCATTCTGCTTCAGCTTACAGTGGTATTGCAAACGTTTACTTAAGCATTAATGATACAGCAAAAGCTATGTATTATTATAGAAAAGCTATGGAAAAAGATGCAAAATCCCCACTTGTTCTTGAAAATTATGCTAACTTATTAATAAGTATCGGGGAATATAGAGATGGTATAAGTTTATTAGAATCTTTACCGACTCGTAATTTTTTTATTTATTATAACCTTGCTAATGCCTACCTTGCACTTGGTAATAAAGAAAGTGCCTATTCTAATGCTCAAGAGGCCTTATATTCTGAAGGTGCATCAGAAACAGGCTATGATAAGCTTGCTCAAATATTTAATGCATTAAAAAAATATTCTGATGAGGCACAAACACTTCGCATATTAATTAGTGGCAATGATGAAAGAAACTATAGAGTTCGTCTTATAAAAGCATACATGTCATTATCGCAAAATAATCAAGCTATAGACGAAGTGGAATCTTTATTAAAAGAATACCCAAATGATGAAGAATTAAGCCTTTTAAAGTATAATATACTAGTATATATAGATACAGCAAAGGCAGGAGAATATATTAAAACATTATATGGTCAGTTAAAAACTGATAAAGTTCTGTCATATTATGCAAAACATGTATGTTATTTTAATAAGACACAAAATGAAATAAGACCATATATTCAAGATAATAGAAATAACGGCTGGTATGCTCTTGCTAGAGCAGTTTATGCATTAAAGCAAGGCAGGTATAATGATGCAGAAAATTATTTAAAATCTGCAAGTGGTGAAAACGGTCATGATTATTATGCTTATAATACATTTTTAAATATTAAGAAAAAAGATTTTGCTCGTGCTGCAGAATTTGCAGAAAATTTGGACTTATTACAGTATGATACATTTTGGTATAAGCTTGTAACAGCATGGAATTTAAGGCAGCCGCAAACTATTCTTGCAATAGGTGAGGAATATAAAAACAGCTCACTAATATCTATTCGCCCACCGTCTTTTGAGTTTAATGTCCGCCCTGTACTTGATGATATGAGTTTTACATACAGATTTGATGATAAAAGTATCGATGCTGCTTCTATGCTTGCTTACCCTGTATTTATGAAACCTGACGAAACAGCACAGTTTTTAATTGCAGGAAGAACAACATTAAAAGAAAGAGATAGAGATAGTGTTACTGGTAAGCTTGAAGGTATAAAGTTAAATAATGCAGCTATGGACGATTTTGCAGCTTTTAATTTTGATGCAGCAAGGGTTAAATTTGAAAAAGCAGCAGATGAACTTACAAATAATATTATTGTCCTTTATAACCTTGCACTTACTTATTTTAATTTAGGTGATAATGAAAAAGCTCAATCTATTATTGATAAAGCTTTTGTTATAGATAAAAATAATGGTTATATCCACCTTATATCTGGTTTATTAAATTATAGAAAAGGTAACTATCCAGATGCTAAACTAAATTTTGACCAGGCTAAAATTTATGCATCAAAAGTAATAAGTGAACAGTTAAACCCACGTGATGAAGATGTTATGCTTTTATACCTGGCAGTTTTAGCAGGGGAGAGAAACTCAAGAAGAAACGAAGCAGAAAGTATATTTAAAGATGAAAATAACGGCTTTGCAGCAACTATGGTTCTATTTATGGACTATTTTGATGATTATGACATTACTAAACTGGATAACCTTGAAAACTCGCCTATTTTTAGAGTAAGCCGAGTGAGAAATTTACTGGCATTAAGACATTTACCTGTTGAACAGTTTAAAGATGTTGATGATGCTGATAGATATTATACTCTAGCATATAAATTTGCAATGCTGCAGCGTGGAGCAGCAAATGCTATACAGTTTAACTCGCGGTTTGCAAAAGATAAAGTTTATTTAAAAGATATGGTTTATTTTTCAATTTTTAAAAATGACAAAAATAATGGCTTGAAATATTTGCAGACTTTATCTAATATGGATTTTAGATATTCTGAGCTTTATAAAGTATCCTTATATTATTTTACATGGCTTAGGGATTTTGTCAACGCTGAAGCATCATATGGCTCTCTTGATAGGCTTGGTTATACTGACCAGACATCTTTTTTCTATATGCTTTTATATTTTCTTGTTAATTTTAACGAAACAAGGTTAAATAATTATTTGAAAATATATAATGATACATATGGGGCTGATTATAAATATGATTTAATAACTGCCTTAATGAATTTATATACTAAAAACATAAGCACATTTGATAGTATTATTAGGCGTCTTTTAAATCAAGACCCATATTTATTTGATAAAATGTTTATAGAGGTTAACTTTGAAAAATTTTAGAACAAATAAAACTTTTATAATATTACATATTTTTATTTTGGTTTTATTAATTATTTATACCATTAATGATGTAAACAGGCAAAGTAATTTAAATGTAAAGCTCTTATCTGTGATGATAGTTATTGTTTTTGTAATGCTAATATCGTCATTACTTAAAAAAGTTATTGTTACTGAAGATAATATTATTGTAAAAAGTTTATTTAAAACAACAACAATAGAAATTGATAAAATAGGCTATGGTTATGCAATTTCTGCAATGGGCAGGTTTGTATTAATTATAAATGATGGAACACATACTGCCATGATTTCATCATTAATGAATGGGTTTAATGAGATAGTAGCACTAGTGTCCAGTAAGATTGTTGAGGAAGAACGTAAAGCTTTTGATATTATCACAGAGAATTCTTTAAAAAGAAAGTATATAATATATACTTGTGTTATGCTTGTAATAGTGGCACTTTTAATATACGGAAATATTACAAGTTATAATTTAATATAGATAATTATTTTTTGAAGTTTTATAGTTATATATACTACTTGTTTTGAACTTTATTTATAAGCTCATAGGCATCATTACGTTTAAGCCCTAAAGTTTTCATAACTTTTAATATATCTTTAGATGATAAACCATCACTTAATAATTCATTTATTATCTTATTATAATCAAGTATTTGTTCATTATGCTGACTTGAATTATGCACTTTATTATTTACTACAATTACAAATTCACCCTTAATATTTACTTTTTCAATATCTTCTTCATTATATATAAAAACAGTTTCTTCAAACATTTTTGTAGCTTCTCGTGTTACAGCAACAGGGGTAGGGAAGTAATTTAATAGCAATGTTAATGTTTCTTTTACTCTATAGGGTGATTCATAAAATATAACTGGTGCATTAATAGATGTAAGTTCTTTTATTTCCTTCTCTTTATCATTTTTTTTATGTGGTAAAAACCCATGAAAATAAAAAGATGAACCACTAAATCCTGAAGCTATAAGCCCATGAATTAATGCTGTAGGACCTTGTATTATTTCATATTCCAGCCCATTTTTTATTACTTCCTGTATGACAACAGCACCTGGGTCAGAAATACAGGGCATACCAGCTTCACTGATTAATGCAACATTATCACCATTTAAAAGGCATTCCATTAATGATTTTGAAGCCTGTTTTTCATTATCTTTATAGTATGATTTACATGGTTTTTTAATATTTAATGCATTTAAAAGGTTAAGGGCAGTTCTAGTATCTTCAGCAAATATTACATTTGCTGAAGATAATGCATTAACTGCCCGTTTGGAAATATCTGATAAATTACCAATGGGAGTGCCAATAATATATAACATATTAAGCTTTTAGCTCTTCATTTATATATTTTTCTGCCATTTTAGCAGCAACTGCACCATCAGAAGCAGCAGTTACTACCTGCATAAGTCCTTTTTTACGAACATCACCTGCTGCAAAAATACCTTCAATATTTGTTTTAGTATCTTCACCAGCTTTTATAAAGCCACCATTTGTAAGTTCTAAAAGGTCTGTAAAAATATCGGTATTAGCGTCCCAGCCTATAAATTCAAAAATACCATCGCATTTATAGTCAACTATCTCACCAGTTTCTCTGTTTTCTAGTTTTACACCAGTTACAGTGTTTTCTCCAACCACTTCATTTACCACATAAGGTGTCATTAAATGGATTTTTTCATTTTCTTTTGCACGCTGTTGTATTATTTTTGCTGCACGAAACTCATTTCTTCTATGAACTATTGTAACTTTTGAAGCAAATTTTGTTAAATATATTCCTTCTTCTAAAGCAGAATCACCACCACCAATAACTATAACTTCCTTATTTCTAAAAAAACCACCATCACATGTGGCACAAAATGATATACCTCTGCCAATAAAATTTTGTTCGTTTTTAGCTTCTGTTTTTTTAGGTTTAGAGCCTGTTGCAATTATTAATGCTTTACATTTAATTTTTCTACCGTCTTCTAAAATAACAGTTTTCCATACACCTTCATCTATAACTTCTACGCAGTTGCCCTGCCTTAATATTGCTCCAAATTTTTGAGCATGTTTTACGAATTTATCTGTTATTTCATGACCTAGAACAGGTTCAGTAAAACCAGGGTAGTTTTCAATATGCTCAGTAATAGCCATATTGCCACCGGGGAAGTTTTTTTCTAAAATAAGCACAGAAAGGGCATCTCTTGCTGCATACATTCCAGCAGAGCAGCCTGCAGGCCCACCACCAAGTATAATAACATCATAGCTTTCTGCTAAATCTTTGTTAAAAAAGTTTTCCATTAGTCCCTCCATAAAATTTGCTGCACTTTATCAGCACTGCCAATTTTTGTTTCATAAATCACTCTATTATCAGAGCTAATAACATACAAATGTGGCCAGCTTCTTATCCCATAATCTTTACCAGCTTTTTTAGTATCAGCAGCAAATATTATATTTTTATAATTTAAATAATCTTCTTCCCCTAAAAGATTATTTAATTCTTCAACAGTATCATAACCTTGTGCTATTACTATAACTTGAGCAAGTCCTTTATCCTGCAGTATTTTAAACCCAGCAAGAGCTCGTTTATATGTAGTATTAATTATATAATTGGAGAAAAAAGTATGTTTTTTATAAAAAACTACAACTTTTGCCCCCATTATTTCATTCATCTTAAAACTTTCCCCGTTATATGCATAAAGGGTAAGTTCTGGTGCCTGAGTACCTATTTCTAAAGGACTGTTAAGCCTGTATATATTTAAAGCAGCAAAAGCAATTGCAACAACAGCAAAAATATATACATTTTTGCCAGCAAATATTCTTCTAAAATACGGCTGCTTATTTTCAAATGCCATTATTTTTGTAATCCTTTTAAAGCTTCATTTATTTTTTCAAGCCTAGCTTTAGCTTCTTCAAAAGTCTTTTTATCTTTTTCTATAACATGAGCAGGTGCTTTTGCTAAATAGCCTTGATTTTGAAGCTTTCCACCGTAAAGATTTACATCTTTTTCTACAGCTTTTCTCTCTTTTTCAAGCCTTGAAATTTCTTCTGCCACATTAACTGCACCTTCTAATGATACCATAACCTCAAAACCATTACCAACGCTTTTTGCACAGTCTTTTGGTGCTTCTTCATTATAAAACACAGCTTCAGCTTTACCCATTTTCATAATTAATGGGCTTTCTGATTTAAAAAGTGATAATGCATTATTATCCTGCGTTGTTATATATATTTTTAAAAGAGCAGCAGGTGTAACATTATATTCACCTCTAATATTTCTTATTAAGTTAATAGCTTCAATAATTTTATCAATACCTTTTTCTTCATTTTCAAAATTGTATCCTAAATTATCAGGATAAGTTTCATACATTATTGTTTCTTTTCCTGTTAATGTTTGGTAAATATGCTCTGTTACAAAAGGAATATATGGGTGTAATGCTATTAATGATTTTTCTAAAACATAGGCTGCAGTAGCAAGTGCCTGTTCTTTTTCTTCAATGCTTCCTTTAAACATTCTATCTTTTATTAACTCTAAATACCAGTCGCAAAATGTTAGCCAGAAAAACTGGTAAAGCTCGTTTGCACCTTCGTTAATACCATATGTATTAATTGCTTGAGATGCTTTTTTAGCTGCACTTTGAAGCTTCATTAATATCCATTTATCAACACTTGTAAGTTTGCTTTCATCAATTGCAGGGATATTATCGCCAAGATTCATAAGTATAAATCTTGATGCATTCCATATTTTATTAATAAAGTTACGGTATCCCTCAACTCTATCAACATTCATTTTAATATCTCTGCCTTGTGCTGCAAATATGGCAAGTGTAAAGCGAAATGCATCAGCGCCATATTTATCAATTAAAATAAGTGGGTCAATAACATTACCTTTAGATTTAGACATTTTTTGCCCCTTTTCATCTCGCACAAGGGCATGCAGATATACATCTTTAAATGGAACATCGTCCATAAATTTAATACCCATCATCATCATTCTTGCAACCCAGAAGAATAGTATATCAAAGCCTGTAACAAGTGTAGAAGTAGGGTAGAATTTTTTAAGCAAATCAGTTTTTTCAGGATAACCCATTGTAGAAAATGGCCATAATGATGAAGAAAACCATGTATCTAACACATCTTCATCTTGAGATATATTAGTAGAGCCACATTTTTCGCATTTTTCCACATCGTTTTTTGCAACTGTAATATGAGAGCAGTCATGGCAGTGCCATGCAGGTATCCTATGCCCCCACCATATTTGACGAGAAATACACCAGTCACGAATATTGTTCATCCATTCAAAAAATGTATTTTCCCATTGTTTTGGTATAAGCTTAATTTTACCAGTTTGCACAGCTTCAACTGCTTTTTCTGCCAGTGGTTTTGTTTTTACAAACCACTGCATAGAAACCCTAGGCTCAATAGTAGAAGAACACCTGTAACAACAGCCAACATTATGTTTTAATGGCTCTATTTTTTCTACTAATCCTAATTCTTTAAATTTTTCTATAACTTTTTTACGGGCATCTAAAATATCAAGTCCTTCAAATTCATCATAGAAATTGCCACATATTTTATTGTTTTCATCAATACAAACTATTTCTTCTAAATTGTGGCGTTTACCTGCTGCAAAGTCGTTTTGGTCGTGTGCTGGTGTAATTTTAACACAGCCTGTTCCATATTCAGTTTCCACAAATTCATCAGCAATAATAGGTATTTTTCTATTGATAAGTGGAAGAATAATATTTTTGCCTACTAAATGTTTATATCTTTCATCATCAGGGTGCACTGCAACAGCAGTATCACCAAGATATGTTTCTGGGCGTGTTGTAGCAATTTCTAAAAATTCATTACTATTTTCTATAGGGTATTTTAAATGGTATAAAAAGTCGTCCTTTTCTGTAAACTCTACTTCAATATCACTTAAAGCAGTGTGGCATCTTGCACACCAGTTTACCATGTAGTTTGACCTGTATATTAATCCTTCTTTATAAAGAGTATAAAAAACTTCCCTTACAGCCTGAGATAAGCCTTCGTCCATTGTAAAACGTTCTCTATCCCAGTCACAGCTAGAACCTAATGCTTTTAACTGGCTTATAATTGTGCCACCAGATTCTCTTTTTTGCTGCCATACTCTTTCAATAAATGCTTCTCTTCCAAGGTCATACCTAGTTTTACCTTCTTGTGCAATAATTTTTTCAACAACATTTTGTGTGGCAATACCAGCATGGTCAGTTCCAGGCATCCATAAAACTTCATAGCCTTTCATTCTTTTATACCTTGCTAATATATCTTGTATAGTCTCATCAAGAGCATGCCCCATATGAAGCGAACCTGTAACATTTGGTGGCGGTATAACTATTGAATAAGGTTCTTTTTCAGAGTATTCATCTGCATGAAATAATTTTTTTTCTAACCAAAATTCGTATATACTCTTTTCATATTCTGCAGGGTTTATTCTGCTTGACAATTCTTTTGCCATTTTTTTCTCCATTTTACATATTATTTCACAGTTATTGTTCTTGAATTATTACTGTTAACCTTGAAGTTTACTATTTTATAGTTTTTTATATATTTTTCAATATTAAATTTATCTGCCCATTCTATTAAAATGGTAGCATTTTCAGTTAATGTGTCATAGAAACCTATCATATCAAGTTCAATTTCTTCCTGCATTCTGTATAAATCAAAGTGAATTATAAGCCCACTTTCTGTTTCATACCTGTTTTCAATTGAAAAAGTAGGGCTGCTTACATTATCATATAAACCACATGATTCTACAAAATATTTTGTAAATGTAGTTTTACCAGCACCAATTTCACCAATTAAAAAAATAATACTATTCTTTAAATCATTGACCAGCTTTTTAGCAATTTCTTTTGTTTCTTCTACATCATTTACAATAAACTCATTACTCATTTATACACCTTTTTATAATACTTGATAATATCTGTAATTAAAAGGGAAGAAGGGTGATTTTTTTTAACTGCATATTCTGCTGCTTTACCTAGTGTATAAACAGCTAAAATACATGCATGCTCAATTAAATATCCTTGAGCAATATATGAGGCAATAAGCCCAGTTAATGCATCACCACTGCCACCTTTTGAAAGTGCAGTATTACCTTTATTTAAAATATATATATTTTTATTTGGTATGGCAATAATAGTATCTGCTGATTTTAATACAAGCGTAATATTATATTTATCTGCAAATTCTTTTGCCATACTTACTTTATTTTTAATGATTTCTTCCACAGTGCAGTTTACAAGCTTTGCAAATTCTTTTAGGTGTGGTGTTATAACAGTATCTACTTTTATTCTAGATAAAATATCAAGGTTAATATTATTAATACCATCTGCATCAATTATTAATGGTTTATTTATATTATATATTACATCACATATAAATTCTTTAATATTTTCCTGCTGAGTCATACCATTACCAATAGCAGCACATGATGCATTTGTATTAATAAATTCATATACTACATATGGGCAGTTATAATCAAATTCTTTCGTCATAACTTCTGGTATATCTGAAATAAAGTTTCTATGTAGCTCATTAGGGTGCATAACTGTTACAAGCCCACAGCCTGATTTTAGTGCAGAAATAGCAGTAATTTTTACTGCTCCTGCCATATTAATAGAGCCACCAATGGATACAACTCTGCCAAATGTTCCTTTATGAGCATCTTTTTCCCGTTTTTTAAAGACTGGTATATTCTTTTTATTTATAAATATACTATGTTCATATTTTTCAATATGCTTTTTAGGTATTGTAATATCTGCCACCTTAATTTTACCTGCATATTTTTTAGCAGGGTATAAACATAGGCAGTATTTTAAACATGAAAAAGTGACTGTATAATCAGCATTTATAACATTATTATCTACAAAAGCATTATCAGCATATAAACCTGATGGAATATCAATAGAAACTTTAACAGCTTTAGATTTATTTGCCATTGTAATGATTTTATCATAAATACCTTGAACTTCTCTTTTTAATCCAATACCAAAAAGACCATCTATAATAATATCATACTCATCTAATGAATTAAGTTCTTCAAAGTTCCTTAATGGAATTTCAAAGTTTTTTAATATGTCAAGGTTTGTTTTAGATGATGATTTATAGTTATTATCATCGCCAGTATAATATATATGGACATTGTAATTATTTTGCAGTAAATGTCTTGCCGTTGCAAAACCATCACCACCATTATTTCCAGGCCCTGCTAAAACTGCTATTTTATCATATTTTTTGACTATTTTTTTTACTAAGTTATAAACAGCAGTGCCAGCATTTTCCATTAAAATATCTTCAGTGTAGCCAATCTCTTTTGCAGATTGTTCCATAGAGTATATTTCACTGCTTTTTAAAATATACATATACTATTCCTTTTCTATATCACAAGAATTTACAGCACTATCTATAAGCATAATTGGCATATTATTATCGATTTTATAAGCAAGATGACAGTTATCACATATAATATACTCTTGATTTTTAGAAAGCCTTATTTCTCCCTTACACTTTGGGCAAATAAGTATATCAAGCAGTTCACTATCAAGCATAAAAAAATACTCCCACATCAACAGGCTAATTTAGCCAAAATATATTTTATCAATACTGCATTTCTCAAGAAAGAATATCTTAAGTAGAAAGTTGTTGATAATAAAAAAGGAAGCGGGCAGCGGGACTTGAACCCGTGACCTAAAGCTTGGGAAGCTTCCACTCTACCAACTGAGCTATGCCCGCAACTACAAAAATACAGTGTATAGTTCTATATAATATTTTTTTTAAAAATACAATAGAAAAGTTAATTAATTTAATAAATATATATTTTATTTCATAATATTATTGTGCTGTTATAAAGAATTGATTTAGTATTACCTAAAAATATAATTATTCCATAAAATTATTTTATATTTATATTGATAGTATTATAATGTATTATAATATAATATATTGATAAATAAGCATAATATTTATTAAAAAAATTTATTGACAAATCAAATAAAAAATACTATTGATAAGTTATATCAATAAAAAAGTTTTAGGAGTTAACTATGAAAAAATTTTCAGCATTAGTTGTATCACTTGCAGTTATTGCTGCTGGCTGCAGCAGTAGTGGTGGTAATTCTGGTGGCAGTTCAGCTGCACCAGTAATGACTATTACAGGAAAAGTTAGTGACCCTGCTGTTGAAGGGGCAAAAGTAGAGTTGCTTGATAGTAGTAAAAATATATATGGTAAATGTGGGGTTAATGGTAATTCATTATGTAATGTATGGAGCAAAAGTGATGGTTCTTTTGTAATCACATTACCACAAGGCACAGATGTAAGTAATTTCTCATTAAAATCAACAGGGGGAACAGATACTGCATATGGCACTGAAATAACTGTTTCTTATACTGCAGATATTAATAATTATGCAGGAAATTACAGTAATATTATTCTTTCACCTATATCTTCGCTGTATACTAATCTTTTATTATCAAATACGCATGATAATGCAATAACTATATTATCCAGCTATTTTGGTCTTGCTAAAAATGTAGTACTTCTTAACCCAGAAAGTAATGGAGATTTACTAAAAATATCTTACATTATAAATCAAATCGCTTCAAATATTGGAAGTGATGATGCTTTTAGTAAAATAGCCGCTTTAATTAAATCAACAAGTCAGTTTACTACTGATATTGATAATATGCTTGCTTCTTTATTTGCAAGTAATTCTCAACTACAGGCATCACTAAAAGAAATGTACCAAAATGTATCCAGCATACAAAGTCAAGATGTATATACAGTGCTTTCTTCCATTCAAAATCTTGAAAAAGTGCGTATGTTTAAAAATGCTTATGTAAATATTTTTGAAGGTATAAGTGGGCAGGCATCAGCTGAAGCTTTAGCAAATATTGAGTCATTATATAATCAGTTAAATAATAGAGTAGTAATACCTACAAGCCAGTTCCAAATAGAGCAAATTGTTAGGTTTGTTGCTTCTCAAACTGTTTTAACATCAAAAAAATTAAATGATTATGCAAATTTTGATGTAGATGCTGCTTCTTTTCAAACTACATTAAATGCTGTTATTAGCGATGCTGCATTAATTGCAGATATTAAAACACTAGCTTCAGAAACAGTTTATGCTGTAACTGTGCCACTTGACAGCCCACTTGGTTTAAGTGATAACCAAAAAAGGGTAGATTATTACTTTAATTCCACACAAGATGTAGGTTATCAGGCAAGGCTTATTACTAAAAGAGTAACAAGTGATACTATAATTGATGAGATATATAAAAATATAACATCAACTTATGCTCAGTATGGGCTGGTTGAAAAAGCAAAAAAATTAGCAGATGTAAATATTGCAGATAATATGGCAAGAATAAATGCTGTTATTTCTATTGCAAGATATGCATCAGGCTATAACTTAACTTTAGCAAAAACATATATTGCAGAAGCAAAACAGTTACTAGATACTTTAAAGGGCAGTGGCTGGTCTGATATTAGTAATGATGTGGTAGATACTTATGTAAGCCTTGTGGGAGCTTACAGATATGCAGGAATGGTAAGTGAAGCAAATGTTTTAAAAAATGAGATTATTAATTTGATTAAAACTTCATCATCTTTAAATGAAAACAATAAGCAAACAAGATATTTAAGAATTGTATCTGCTTTTGGTAATGCAGCAGATGATTCCATGATACCAGCTTTAATATCACAAGGTAATTTAGAGCTGGCTTACAGCATGCTTCAAGAGTATAAATTACTAATAGATAATACTCCATGGAATAAAGCAAATGAAACATATAAAAATATGCAGGGAATGTATTATGTTTTTTATTTAAAATTTGCTTCAGATATTGTAGCAAAAGACAGCTCATATAAAGCAAAACTACAGTCTGATTTTACAACTGTTTATAGTACTGTAAAAAGCCTAATACAGACAGGAAGCACAACAACTAATGTTGCAAACTATTTAAAAGGAACAAGTGTGGCAGGTGATGCAATAATTTCAGCTTATAAATTTATTGGTGAAACTTCTGCCAATGAAATACTTGCTTTAATTACTGAAACAGATAAAGCTTATCCTTATGCAATAGGTGGTTTAGTTTTAGAAAAGGCTAAAAGTAATGGTTTTAATACTGCAAAAGATTATTATGAAAGAGAATACCTAATGGATAGCGAATATGCAAGATTAACAGAAACAAATGGATATGTGGATACTATAAAAAATATTGTAGAATATGCTCAAGATAGTAATAATACTACTCTTGCAAAAGAAGCTGTTGATTATTTAGCTAATCAAACAAGTCAGGCAGTAGATTATCTTGTTACAAATAATAAAACTTTATCAAGATTAATATATATATCCATTGTAAGCTCAAACCCTCAGGGTAAATTTGTAAGTTTTTATGGCTTTAATGCAGTTGCAGATATGTATATTGCTTTAGGTTATAATAATGAAGCATTAAGCATATTAGATAAAGCTAATACATATATTGAAAGCCTTAATCCTTCAATAGATAAATATACTGGTTATATATTAATGTCTTATATGGCTCAAAGGGCAGGCAGTGCAGATAAAGCTATACAATATTATAATAATGCAGTTGCTGTAGAATTAACTTCTGGAACAGCTCAAAATATTAGTGATTTAAATATTCATAAAGCATCTGATACTTTATCGTTAAATATTGCAAATAAAGAAACATTATACCAAAATTACCTTATAAAAGCTGAAGAACAAGTGCTGTCAATGGATAGTTCCACTGATCCGAATAAAAATAAGCAGGTTAGCCAGTATACATATATAGCAAATGTTTATTATGACATTGCAAATATTACCGGCATAAAAAATATGTTAGTAAAAGCAGAAAACCATGCAAAAAACATAGGTGCAGCTGCAACTAAATTAACGGCTATGAAAAATATTGCAAAAAAATATGCCAGCTTTGAGATGGTTGATGAAGGGTTTAGTCTTGCAGAAAGAAACTACACATCATCTGCTGATATTTTTGCAATAGCACAGGAAATGGCAGCATCTGTTTTAGATTCAACAAGTATAGATTCAGATATTGCATTTGTTGATACAGACAGGGACGGCAAACCAGATTTCTTCCTGCCAAGTGCAAAACCTGAACAGATTACAGCATCAGGATTAACCCTTGATGATGATATTGATGGCGACGGTATAAAAGATGATACTGATTTGCTGCCTTATGTTGCAAATAATTAATTAAAATTTAACCTGTGCCTTTTGGCACAGGTGTTTTTAGGCTTAATTAATGAATTATACCAATAGATATTTAAAAATAAAACTCATACTAATACTTATACCTTGTTTGCTATTTTTAGCAGCAGCTGTTGTATTAGCTGATGAAAATATGGAACATGATAATATAGATAATGAAACATATATAGAAGATACATTTATTATGGAAGATATGGACGTAATTGAAACTATTGGCGAAGGAGCAGATTCTGGGGTAACAGAAATACCTAGAGATATGATAGAGCTTATTCCCAGTGGTAATCAAGGTGTTACAGATATTTTAAAAATTGCCCCGGGAGTTCAGTTTAGCGAAGAATACAGGGGAGCATCTTCTGCTGGTGAAATTTCACCGGGGCAAATATCCATATCAGGTGCAGCTCCCTATGACAATTTATTTTTACTTGATGGAATGTCTAATTCAAGCTTATTAGACCCGGCGTCAAATAACCCTAATTTAGCAAGCGATGTGGCAGGTGACCCACAGAAGTTTTTTATAAGCCAGTGGTTAATTGATGATGTTACCTTATATGACAGCGATATTTCAGCTAAATATGATGGATTTCAAGGGGGTGTAGTTGATGTTAAAACAAGAAAACCTGGTTCAGAGTTTGGTGGTAATTTATCATACAGAGGTACAAACAACTATTTAACAAACTTTTTCTTAAATGATGATGCTTATAATAATTTTTTAAACAGTGACCAGTCTAATCAGCTTTATTTTGAAAAACATTTTTTAAGTGCAGCATTAGATATTCCAATAAATAATAAGGGTGGCATATTATTAAGTTATAATAGAAACTGGTCTAAAATACCATTAATGAACTTTAAAAACTGGAAAAATCAAGAAAGAGTTTCAGAAAGTTATTATGCAAAAGGTTTATATAATATTAACAGTGCAAGCTATATTGAATCATCTTTTTCTTATTCGCCACATAATAACAAGTATTTTATAAAAAATACATTAAACAGCGATTTTAATATAAAAGGTGGTGGGTATTTTGGTGCTTTAAATTACGTTAATGAAACAGGCGGACACAAAATAAAACTTCATGCTGATTATTCTTATTCAGAAAATAAAAAAATATCCCCAGATGATTATAAATCATGGGCTGCAACTTCTTTTAAACCATGGGGCTATGATTCATCTTCAACTTCTGAACAGCCTTTAAGTATGGAAGGTGGTTTTGGTAGTATTGATAAATATGAACACCAGGCAAAATTAAATTTTGACCACAATGTAAAACCATTAGATTTTTTTGGGGAACATAATATAAGTTATGGGGTATCATATTCTTTTGGTTATGGCAGGTATTTAAGGAAAAACGATGCTCACACATATAAAGATGCAATATTAAGCACAGGTGTTATATGTGGTGGAGATTTTGGAACATGTGTAGATGGTGACCAGTATTTTTCATCAAGATATACAACACCATCAAGTGATGTTAGTGCCATAATAAATGAAGTTAGTGGATATATAGAAGAAGATTATCAAATAGAAAGGGTAAATTTAAGGGCAGGTTTAAGAGTAAGTTATGATGATTATATGACTAATGTAAATTTTTCACCACGTATACGTTTATCTATTGATTTATTAAATAATAAAAACACAATTTTAACTGGTGGATATGGCAGATATTATGCAGCATCTATGATGACTTATAAATTAAGGGAAGGTAGAGCACCTAGCTTTTATGAAGAAAGATGGACTTCAAGAAATGAACTTCAAAATTGGCAGTTAAGCAGTGATAATGTGCGTTCTGCTTATAAGTTTGATAATTTAAAAACACCTTATAATGATGAATATACTGCAAGTATTAATCAAAAAATATTTGATAGTTATATAAATTTAAAATATGTGGAACGTCATGGAAAAGATGGTATAGCTTCATCAAGAAGTGTAAGCAGCAGCGATGGAATTTCTTATTATACATTTAACAATAATGGAACAAGCTTATACAGGGCTGTTCAATTAAAATGGAGCAAATCTTGGAAAAACCATAAATTACTTGCAAATTTAACATGGTCCATGTCTGAAACATCAAATGATTCATATGATGATACTTTTGATATAGAAGAAATGGAAGATATTATATACTACAATGGTAAGCAAATACATCTTTATGAACTTCCAAAAAGTAACTTTGCACGCCCAGTTATTTTAAATGTAGCTTATGTTGGCAGGTATTTTGACCATTTAAAAATATCTGTAGCTCTAAATTATAAATCTCCGTATGTAGCAATAGAACAAGTGGAAGATAAAAGCTATGGTTATCAAGAGGTAGATCCTGTTACAGGCGGCTTAGTCTCTAAAACAACATCATCTTATGAAGATGTGCAATACGGTCATAATTTTACAGTGGATTTAGGGCTTTATTGGGAACAGCCATTATGGAAAAATAATAAGCTTACAATATTTTGTGAAGTATATAATCTTTTTAATACTAAAAACATAATAGGTAAAAGGGTATATTCTTCCACTGATGCCAATGATTATGAATTAGGAACTCAGTTATGGGTTGGAGCAAATTATGAATTTTAATAATGTTGTTATTTCAGTTGCAAATTTAGAGCATAGTTACGGTTCTACAAAAGTATTAAACGGACTAAACTTTACCATAGAAAAAGGGAAAATATTTGGTCTTTTTGGTAAAAATGGAGCTGGTAAAACTACAACTATAAATATTTTAATGGGTTTTTTAACTCCAGAAAAAGGGGAGTGTATTATATATGGTGAAAAAGCAGCCAGTTTAAGTAATGAAAATAAAAGACGCATAGGACTTTTACATGAAGGTCATATTAGCTATGATTTTATGACTTTAGAGCAGACAGAAAAGTTTTATAAAGATTTTTTTCCAAACTGGGAAAGTAAAACATTTGCATATTTTATGGAAAAACTAGGGCTTCCAAAAAATAGAAAAATAAAACATATGTCTTGTGGGCAGCGTTCTCAAGTAGCGTTAGCTGTTTTAATGGCACAAGGGGCAGAAACCTTAATTTTAGATGATTTTTCTATGGGGCTTGATGCTGGGTATAGAAGGCTGTTTTTAGACCATCTAAATCAGTTTGTAAAAGATAATAATAAAACCATATTAATTACTTCCCATATTGTGCAGGATTTAGAAAGGTTTGTTGATGAAGCGGTTATAATAAATAAAGGTCACGTTTTGCTTTCAGCACCTCTTTCTAATATAAAAGATGGAATATATGGATATAAACTTCCACTAAATATAGATATAGAAAAGTTTAGAAACCATAAGGATATTTTAGATATATCTATAACAAAAGAGCATTATGAGGTTATCTCAAAACTTACACTAGAAGAAAGTTTTAATTTATTTAAAGATACTGTTAAAAAGGAACAGATTATTCCTTACACTGTATCTTTTGAAGATGCTTTTATTGCATTAACAGGCAAATATTAAATGGGGAAATATATGAAAAGCATATTTTATAAAGAATTTATAAAATTAAATCGTATTCTACTGGCTGTGTTTATTATAAATACGGCTGTGCTTATATATACTTTTTTTAGAGTAAGGCTTGGAATAATGATGAATGAACCAAGTGGTATTTGGCTTGATATAATATTAAAAAATGGCATTTTTTACAGTAAAGTAGAAACTGCATTCTATATATCAGCCTTACTACTTGGTGTTATGCAGTTTTATCCAGAATTTGAGCGTAAAAGATTTCGTCTTGCATGCCACCTGCCAATAAATGAATATAAAATGATATTTTATACATCACTTTTTGGTTTTTTTGTAATAGCAGGTATCTGGATTTATAATACACTAGGTGTAGTTTTATTAGCTGCTCAATTTTTTCCTGCAGATATATATAAAGAAATACCTCTTATTATTTTTTACTGGTTTTTAAATTCGTTGATTATTTATTCATTTGCTTCATCTATCACACTTGAAGCATCATGGAATGTAAAGCTAAGGCTTGTATTATTAATGGCAGGTTCTCTCGGTGCATTTAAAATGACAGTGTATAATAGTAATATTTTATATGCATTTACAGCCTTAATATTTGCTATAATCTATTTTTTTGCAATTTATTTTCCTGCTTTAAGATTTAGGAAGGGGTTGTAATATGAAGCTTTATTCAAAATATTTAATTGTATTTATTGCTGTTTTTTCTTTCAGCATGATTATGCCTTATTTTTATTCCTTAATGTTTGTAAAAAATACAGATAAAGATTTTATTTATTACAGTGAAATAATAGATGATTTTGCCATAAGAACATATAATGCAGATAGAAATAATATATACAAAGATAAAGCAGGTAATATTTACTCAGAACACGAGTTTAAGCAGATATTGCCACAAGTATATGCACGAGATTTATCATTAAACAATAAATATACTGAAATTATTAACAATAAAATAGTAAGTGCAGAAGATATGATAAAATATAATTTTTATTTATCAACAACAGCCGATAAAATTGATGAAGAAAATATTAGAATAAAATTAATTCCAATATTTGAGTCACAAAGTGGCTCTGCAAGCTTAAGTATGCCTGTGGATTTAGCACGAATTGGTGAAAATATTACTTTTATTAATGCAAGAACTAATAAAGTTGATACTGAAAAATCAAAGCTGTTTACCAGTGAACTTTTAAATAATGGTTTTGTTTTTCCTGTAAAAATATTTGGCTCTAATCCTGATGTTAGAAAATCTTTTGATGCTGGTATTTTTTTACTTGATAGTAATAATCAGTTATTCAACCTTAAAATGATAGAAAGTAAACCTGTTGTTGAAAAATATAAAGCTGATTTTAATAATGAAGAAATCGCTTTAATATCTATTAAAGAAAATCAATATGCCAATTTTTATGGTTTTGTGATTTCAAAAGCAGGAAATATTTATTTAATCAATAGGAATAGCACAGTAAACAAGTTCCTTATTGAAGATTATAACCCTTATAAAGATGGTCTAAGAATTAATATAAATCCATTACACACTTTAATAAATGTAACAAAAGAAACAGAACAAACTAGTTATCTTTTTTATAATAACCAGTTAATAAAAAGCTATACTTTAGAAATAATACCAACATTAAGCGGTGCAAGGTTATATTTTTATAATGTATTATTTCCATTTAGCATATATGGAAATATTTATACAGCTGCAGAATATTTAAAAGTAGAAATCACCACAAATATACCAGCATCATTAATTTTTATTATAATTTTAATTATTATATACTTTATAATATGCAGATATTTTAAAAGCATATCAAAAACAACAATTATAGATATGGCAGTAATTGCTTTAAGTGGGATATATGGTTTTACTGCACTATTATTATTACAAAATTATAAGAAGGATACGTTATGGGAATGAAACATTTAGTCGATTATGGTGTTATAGCAATACTTACTGCAATGAGTATTATTGCAGTAGCAGTAGCTATTGAACGGTTTAGGTTTTTTAAAAAAGTAGATATTGATAACTACAAAACACTGGAACTTTTGGAATTAGAACTTACAAAACATATGCACATTATAGCAACCATAGGTTCAAACGCACCTTATGTGGGATTGCTTGGCACAGTGCTTGGCATTATGTTTACATTTTCTGTTATGGGAACAGGAGCAGGCGCTAATGTTAATGATATTATGACAGGGCTTGCTCTTGCTCTTAAAGCTACAGCCGCTGGGCTTTTAACTGCTATCCCTGCAATTATTTTATATAACATACTTCATAGAAAAGCTAATGAGCTACTGCTTTTAAAGGAGGACAGCCTTGAGAGAGAAAAGCTTTGATTCAATTAATGTAGTCCCTTTTATTGATATTATGCTTGTACTTTTAACAATTGTGCTTGCAACAGCTACATTTATACAAACTGGTGCAATACCTGTTAAGTTACCAGAAACATCATCATCAACAGCTCAGCAGGTAGAAGGTGTGGTTGTTACTATTTCAAAAGATAGTAAAATATATGTAAATAATAAGCAGGTAAACATAAATGAGATAGCAGCTATCCTTAAAGAGCATGATCCTAAAAATACTTTTATTACCATATGGGCAGATAAACAGGCAGCCATACAGCCACTGGCTGAATTAATGGGGTATTTAAAAGAACATAAGTTTGAAAAAGTAAACTTACAAATAGAGGTAAAAAAATAATATGAAGCAGGCATTTACATATTCATTTATTATACATTTTTCGTTTGCTGTATTAATAATACTTTTATCATCAATATCATTTCAAGTGGAAAAACCACAACATATACAGCTTTCTATGGAGATATTTAATAATAACGAAGGAAGTGGGGCAGTGGCAAAAGGTATAGAAACATCTACTTCAAATGTAAATGTGAAAAGCAATGCAAATGCTGTTCAAAATTCACAAAATAATATGGTAGAGCAAAAAGAAATTAAAAAGATAGAAGATACTGCCTTAAAAACTGCAGCTGTTAAAAAAGAAGAAATTATTAAAGAAAAACAAAAAAAACAGGTTAATAAACAGGCATCTAAAGGTGCAGTTATGGCTGCAAAAGGTAAGGCTGCAGGAACTGGTGCAGGGAATAAGAGTATATCAGATGGTGCTCCAAAATCTAAAGGTGGAGCAGATGGAGTATATTCATTAAAAGAAGTGGATAATGTGCCCAAATCATTAAAAAGTGTACGCCCTGTATACCCAGAATATGCCAGGAATATGAGAATAGAAGGATTTGTACAGGTTAGATTTGTTCTAGATGATAAAGGAAAAATTGTTAACCCTAAAGTTGTTAAAGCAGAACCTGTTGATGTATTTGAAAATGCAGCATTAACTGCAGTTAATCAATGGAAATTTCAACCAGCTAAAAAAGATGGTAAAAATGTTAATGTTGCCATGGTTGTAAAATTAAATTTTAAATTAGATGAACAATAATTTTGGAGAAATATATATGAAGTTTACATTAAAAAAATCATTTTTCTTAATTTTAATACTACAGTTGTTACTGATTACAAGCTGTAAGAAAGCTAATGAACAAAGTGCTCAAGAAGAGCTAATCCCATTTAGTGATAAAGTTGTAACAGGCGTGCTAGATAATGGCTTAAAGTTTTATATTAAGCAAAATGATTTTCCATCAGATAAAATAGAGTTAAGGCTAAATGTTAGAAGTGGCTCATTAAACGAAACAGAAGAGGAAAGGGGGCTTGCTCACTTTGT
Organism: uncultured Mucispirillum sp.; assembly: GCA_944325215.1. Classification (GTDB taxonomy): domain Bacteria; phylum Chrysiogenota; class Deferribacteres; order Deferribacterales; family Mucispirillaceae; genus Mucispirillum. The sequence goes on from CALUZC010000001.1 coordinate 81,710, forward strand.
AGAACACATGGCATTTAATGGAACAAAAAATTTTAAAGGTAATGATGTTATAAACTTTATGGAAGAAGCAGGCCTTGTATTTGGTAAAGATACAAATGCATCAACTTCCACAGAATATACAAATTACCAGTTAACAGTTCCATATGATAATGACAGGCTTATAAATACAGCCTTTTTAATACTAAAAGACTGGGCAGTAAATATTACATTTGATAAGGAAGAAATAGAAAAAGAAAAAGGTGTAATTATAGAAGAATGGCGGGCAAGAAATGATGCAAGATACAGGCTTGGGGTAGAAAGTAGAAAACATACTCTTGCAGGTTCCTTATACCCAGAACGCGATCCTATTGGTATAATGGATATTGTAAAAGGTGCTAATAAAGAATTATTAGAAGGATACTATAAAAAATGGTATCGCCCTGATAATATGGCAGTAATTGTCGTAGGTAATATAGATATAGAAAGAGCTAAAAAGTTAATTATAGAAAATTTTGCAGATATACCAAAGTCGCAAATATATGAACCAGCCAGTAAAAATATTAATTATCCTAAAGGTATTCGAACAGCCGTAGTTAAGGATAAGGAAGCAAAAGGCATTTTTGCTACTCTTTATATATATCATAAGGGTAAAGAAACAAATACATATAATGAATTTAAAGAAGATGTACTTGAAATGGGTGCATTAAACATGTTTGCAAGAAGAATGATGCTTGATATTCAAGAAAAAAAATTAAACCTGCTTGCATTAAGGGGTAATGTTAATATTTCAGGTGATAATGCAAAAATTGTAACCATATCTGGTTCATTTTTACCAAATACTTTTAATGCTTCACTTAAAAGTATGCTTCAAGAGATAGAAAGAGTGAAAAGATATGGGTTTACCAAAGATGAATTAAATTACTTCAAAACTACACAAATGGCATTTTTAGATAAAGCTTCTAAAGAAGATTACAATTTTCCATCAAGCAAATATGCTGACCAATTAAGTGATTTTGATACAAAGGGTGGTTATTTTACAGAGTTTCATCAAGATAAAAAACTCTTTGAAAAAGTATTTAATGAAACAAATATTACTAGTTTCAATAGAGCATTTCAAAATATGATTGAATCAAATGATATGCTTTTATTAATATCAGCACCTGAAAATCAGTCATCAGATATAAATATATCAAATGATATTTTTAATAAAGTTTATGCAGAAATTCAAAAAGAACCTTTAAGCCCTGTAGAAGAAACGGCATATACTACTAAATTAATCGATGAAAATATTATAGACGGTAAAGTTATATCAAGAAAAGACAATAAAGCATTAGGTGTAACAGAAGTTGTATATGAAAACGGTGTAAAATTATATATAAAACAAAATAAAGAAGAGCATAATAAATTTGAATTATCTGGTAAAAAACTAGGTGGTTTATCTATTTTATCTGATGATGAATATATTTATGCAGATACTATGACAAAAGTAATATCAAAAAGTGGTTTTCAAAATATATCAAAAAGAAATCTTGATGAATTACTGGCTGGTAAAAATGTATCCATATCGCCTGCTGTATCAGAATATACTTTTGATTTTACAGGTGGTGGATTCAGCGATGATATTGAAAGTGGATTTCAGCTTATATATAAATATTTTACAGCACCAGTTATAGATAAAAACTTTTTAAGTGCTTATATTAATTCTATGATTACAAAAATTGAACTTGATAAAAATGATGCTAAAATCCAGTTTGGTAGAAAAGCAACAGAAAAAATGTATAATAAAAATTATAGAAGAAATTATTTAATAGAAGATGACTTAAAAGAAATAAATGCAGATAAATTACTGGATATATATAATAATAACTATTTAGATATTAATAACTATACTTTTGCCATATCAGGTGATGTGGATGTGGAACAGGTTATAAAATTAGGTGCAAAATATCTTGGTTCTTTGAAAAAAATAGATAAAAAATCATATTTTAAAGATAGAAATGTATATTTACAAAGCAGTTATGCAGAATATGAAGCAAATGGAGATAGTGAACCAAGAACTACTTTAAATATAATCAAAATGACTAAGCCAAAGGCAAATGTGCAGGGCAGATTTATAGCAGGGCTTACAAGAAACATTTTAAGCATTAGAATGAGAGAAGCAATTAGAGAACAAGAAAGCGGTGCTTATTCTGTCTCTACATTTATCAGATATATAGAAGCCCCAAAAACAGAAGTTTTTACTAAAATTGCTTTCCCATGTGAACCATCAAGAAAAGATGAAGTTAGAGCAAAAACATTAAATGTATATGATAATTTTATAACAAAAGGTATTACAAATGAAGAATTACAGGCTTCAAAATTAGTGCTAAAAAATAATTACAGCACAGCTTTTAAAGAAAATAAATACTGGATAAATACATTAACATATAATAATTTAATGGGCTTAAAAGTTTATTCATTAGAAGAAATAAATAATATATATGATAAGTTAACTGTGGAAGAAGTGAATAAATTTATTAATGATAATCTGCTTGGAGCAGATACTTTCATTAGTATTTTAAATCCGGAGCAGAAATAATGGTAAAATTTTTAAGTGTATTTTTTATAATAATTACTTTTAATACAGCATTTTCTCAAAATATTATTAAAACCCATGCAATATCTTTAACAGACAGCATAAAGTATAATGCAGATTTTAAACATTATGATTATGTTAATCCAAATGCACCTAAAGGTGGAACTTTTCGCAGAGCTTTATATGGCACATATGACAGTTTTAATATGTTTGCCTTAAAAGGTGTATCCATGAATGGTTTGGGATATATCTATGATACTTTATTAACAAGCTCATCAGATGAGGCAGGAACGTATTATGGGCTTTTAGCAGAAAGTATTGAATATCCGGATGATTATTCATGGGTTATATTTAATTTAAGAAAAAATGCATACTGGCATGATGGAAAACCTATTACAAGTGAAGATGTTGTATTTAGCTTTAATGAAATTACAAAAGTAAGTCCTTATTACAGAAATTATTATGCTTTAATAGAAAAAGCTGAAGCAGTTAATAAATATAGAGTAAAATTTATATTTAAAAAAGGTGAAAAAAGCAGGGAACTTCCACTTATTGCAGGGCAGCTTACAATTATCCCAAAACATTACTGGCAGACAAGGGATTTATCAAAAGCGACACTTGAAATTCCTTTAGGCAGCGGAGCATATAAAATTACAGATTATACAGCAGGTAAATCTGTAACCTTAAAAAGAGTTCCAAATTACTGGGGTAAAGATATACCAGTAAATAAGGGTATGGATAATTTTGATACTATAATCTTTGAATATTTTAGAGACCAGACAGTTGCTTTTGAAGCCTTTAAAGCTGGACAGTTTGATTTAATATCAGAAGGTTCTGGCAAAAGGTGGTATAGAGGTTATACTGGTAAATATTTTGATTTAGGTTACATAAAAAAAGAAGAAATACCTTTTCGTAATGGACAGGGCATGCGTGGTATTTTTATGAATACTGCGAAATATCCACTAAATAATATAAATGTAAGAAAAGCTTTAAACTATGCTTATGACTATGAATGGATAAATAAAAATCTATATTTCGGCAACAATAAAAGATGCGACAGCTTTTTTTCAAACTCACCTTTATCAAGTGGTGTTGTTCCCTCTAGTGAAGTGCAGAAGATTATAAAACAAGTGAAACCAAATGCTGATAAAGAGCTATTAACATCACCATTTTATTTTCCTAAAAATCAGGGCGATGCCACAAACAGAGCAAATTTAGTCGAAGCCGTTAAATTATTACAGCAGGCAGGATATAAAAATATTAATGGCAAAATGGTTGATAAAAATGGAAAGCCTCTTGTTTTAGAAATTGGTCTTACATCAAAATCACTGGAAAATGAGCTTGTTATTTTTCAAAAAGCATTGGAACGAATTGGTGTAGAGTTAAAAATTTTATTTTTAGATAACAGCCAGTATGCACAAAAAGTAAGAAATAAAGACTTTATGCTAATATATGCTGGTATGAAACAATCTGAATCACCAGGCAATGAACAGCGTTCCATGTGGGGAAGTTATGCAGCACTTGAAAATGGCACTAGAAACTATGCTTCAGTTAGAGATGAATCTGTTGATAAACTTATAGATATGATAATACAAGCACCAAACCGTAAAGATTTAGTGTTATATACGCAAGCACTAGATAGGATACTGCTTTTTGGTTGGTATGTAATTCCTTCTGGTTTTTCTGATAAATACAGGCTTGCTTACTGGGATAAATTTGAAAAACCAGACATTACACCATACTATAGTTTAAGTATTTCAAGCTGGTGGATAAATACTGAAAAAGAAGAAAAAATTAATAAAATGGTTATAAAATAATATGAATGCATATATATTAAAAAGATTATTTTTAATAATTCCTACACTGCTTGGTATATTTACCATAAACTTTTTTCTAATACAGGCAGCTCCCGGTGGACCTGTAGATACTATGATTGCAAAAATTACAGGACAATCAGTAAGTATAGAAGATAGAGCACTAGGGAATGATTCATCAAATGAAAGGCTGGAATTATCAGAAGAAACAAATGACCTAGCATCTAAATATGCTGGAGGGCAGTATCTTTCCCCTGAATTAATAAAAGAAATAGAAAAATTATATGGCTTTGATAAGCCAATTATAGAACGTTTTTTCTTAACTTTAAAAAATTATTTATTATTTGATTTTGGTGATAGTTTTTTTACAGATAAAAGCGTTATGCAAATGATAAAAGAACGGCTGCCAGTATCAATTTCTCTTGGTGTCTGGAGCACAGTGTTAATTTATTTAATCAGCATACCACTTGGTATTAAAAAGGCAGTAAAACATGGCTCAAAGTTTGATGTTTGGAGCTCATTTTTTATAATATTAGGCTCTGCAATTCCTATATTTCTTTTTGCAGTAATTTTAATTATATTTTTTGCAGGCGGTAATTATTTTGCATGGTTTCCACTTCGTGGGCTTACATCAGAAGGATTTGAACATATGTCGTTAATAGGTAAAATTATGGATTACTTATGGCATATATTTCTACCAATATTTAGTATGGTTATAGGTGGCTTTGCTGGTCTTACTATGCTTACTAAAAATTCATTTCTTGATGAACTTCATAAGCAGTATGTTATTACTGCAAGAGCAAAAGGAATATCTGAAAAAAGAGTTCTTTATGGTCATATTTTTAGAAATGCTATGCTTATTGTTATATCAGGGCTTCCTGCAACTTTTATATCTATGTTTTTTTCAGGTTCATTACTTATTGAAGTTATTTTTTCATTAAATGGTATGGGGCTTATGGGGTTTGAAGCTGCTATTAATAGGGATTATCCTGTAATGTTTAGCACTTTATATATTTTTACATTAATTGGACTTTTACTTAATCTAATAAGCGATATTACATATACACTTGTAGACCCTAGAATATCTTTTAAAGCTGTAAATTGAGGATAATATGAGTCCAATATTAAAAAGAAGATTAAAAAGATTTAAAAATAATAAAAGGGCATTTATTTCACTTATAATATTTCTAAGTTTATTTGTTATAAGTCTTTTTGCAGAAGTTATTGCAAATGATAAACCAATTATTATGAAGTATAAAGACAAGTTTTATTTTCCTGTTTTTTTTACATACAGCGATAAAGAATTTAATGGTTTTTTTGATACAGAAGCAAACTATAAAGATGAATTTACCCTAAATGAAATAACTAATAACGGTTGGATTATATGGCCTATTATTAAATACAGCTATGACACAATAGAATACAACATGCCATCACCACCACCACTGCCACCAACTTTAAATAATCCATTAGGTATAGACGCTCAAGGCAGAGATGTTTTTGCAAGATTAATATACGGCTTTAGGCTTTCTGTTATTTTTGGTATATTACTCACCATTACAACATCAATTATAGGCATTATTGCAGGAGCACTGCAGGGATATTATGGTGGTAAAGTTGATATTGCAGGTCAAAGATTTATGGAGATATGGTCAGGTATTCCAATGCTTTATTTGCTTATTATGATAAATAGTATTCTGCGGCCTGGTTTTTGGTGGCTGTTATTTTTAATGACATTATTTGGCTGGATGAAACTTGTTGGTGTTGTTCGTGCTGAATTTTTAAAAGCTAGAAATTTAGAATACGTTCAGGCAGCAAAAGCTATGGGAGTAAAAGACAGAGTTATTATTTTTAGACACATTTTACCAAATGCACTTGTAGCTTCTATCACTTTTTTACCATTTATTTTAAGCGGCTCTATTACATCTCTTACTTCCCTTGATTTTTTAGGGTTTGGTATGCCTGCAGGTTCACCATCACTAGGCGAATTACTGTCGTCTGGTAAAGCAAATATTCATGCACCATGGCTTGGAGTATCAGCTTTCGTTTTACTTTCACTACTTTTAAGCCTGCTGGTTTTTATTGGAGAGGGGCTGCGTGATGCATTTGACCCTAATAAAATATAGGTGTAAAATATGCTTAAAGTTGAAAATTTAGAAATAGTTTTTAATACAGAATTAGGAAAAGTTGTTGCCGTTAAAGATTTCTCTTTTCATGTGAAAAAAGGGGAAATTATGGCTATTGTTGGAGAAAGTGGCTCTGGTAAATCAGTTTGTGCATTGTCTATTACAGCATTATTAAAAGAACAAGGTGCAATTATTACAAAGGGAAATGTATATTTTAATAACCAAATTATAGACTATAACAATGAAAAGCAATTAAAAGAAATTCGTGGTGGAGAAATAGCTTATATATTTCAAGAACCTATGGTTTCTTTAAATCCACTTCATACTATTGGCAGACAAATTACAGAAAGGCTTATTTATGTTGAGGGTGTTTCAAAAAATGAAGCTTTAGATAAGGCTGTAGAACTTTTATTACTATGTGGTATTAAAAATCCAAAAGAGAGGCTTAACGATTACCCACATAATTTTTCTGGTGGTGAAAGACAGAGAATTATGATTGCATCTGCTCTTGCTTCTAATCCAAAATTATTAATAGCAGATGAACCAACAACAGCATTAGATGTAACTGTTCAAAAACAAATTTTAGATTTAATTAAAAGTTTAAAAGAAAGATTTAATATGTCTGTTTTATTAATAACCCATGACTTAAGAATAGTTAGAAAGTATGCAGATAATATTGTGGTTGTGAGAAATGGCAATGTAATAGAGAAAGGAAGCTGTATAGATATTTTTTCTAATCCATTAGATGACTATACAAAATTATTAATTAATACAGAGTATGGCAAGCCTGTAAAAGCATGCAGTAATAAAGAAATGTTTAAAGCAGAAAATATTAATGCTTACTATAAATTACCTAAAAAAATATTTAAAAAACAGCAGTATTTTTATGCAGCTAAAAACATTAATTTATCTATATTAGAGGGAGATAGTTTAGGCATTGTTGGAGAAAGTGGTTCAGGTAAATCAAGTCTTGTTAAAGCATTTCTTCATTTAATTGATTTTACTGGCAACGTATATTTTGATAATATATGTTTTAGTCAGCTTAAAAAAGAACATCTAAGAAAGCAGCGCAGGAATATTCAAATTGTTTTTCAAGACCCATTTGGTAGTCTAAACCCACGAATGACAGCTGAAATGATTATTAGTGAAGGTATTAAATCATGTGGATACAGCCAAAGTGAAATAAATAAACAAGTGGAAGAAATATTAATAAAAATAGGACTTCCAGAAAACAGTAAAAATAAATATCCACATGAATTTTCTGGAGGGCAAAGGCAGCGTATTGCTATTGCTAGAGCAGTAATTATGAAGCCAAAAATTATTATTTTTGATGAACCAACATCATCGCTTGATAAAAATGTTCAAATGCAAATACTAGATATGCTAAGAAATTTACAACAGGAATATAAAATTACATATATTTTTATAAGCCATGACCTTCATGTAGTGCAATCTATTTGTAACAATATGGCAGTAATGAAAGATGGCGAGATAATAGAATATGGTAAAAGTAATGAGATTATTAATAACCCAAAACATAAATATACAAGACAGCTAATAGAAGCAGCTTGGATTTAAAGGAGTTATAATGAAAAAATTATTATATCTATTTTTATTTATATGTTTAAATTTTCAGATATCATATGCTATAGAATTAGAACATAATCACTTCAAATTTAATATATATTCAAATATTTATGGAGATTTTTTTTATAAATATAATAAACCATCAAGTTATACTAATAATATAGACCATCAGTTTGCAAGCTATGCTTTTACAGGCTCATCAAATGCAGGTATTAGTATAGAATATGGAAAAACAGGTTTCGTATTTGAAGCGGGAATCTCTGATATTATACGTAAATATTATCTACAATATAATATAAACAAGGAAAAGAAACATTTTATTCTAATAGGTAGAGATACAACTATTGCCCATTTTACCTTTGGTCAAATATCAGACAATTTGGCAGGTTTAAGCAATTATGGAACATTAATAGATAAAAACAGACGTTTGCAGATTCGCTATGGAATACTAGGTTTTCAAATAGCTTTTATTTTACCTTATTTAAGTAGCTGGAATCAAGAATATGTTAATGATCCAGCATCTTTATATGATGGATTTATAAATATTCCACGTTTTGAGGTATCTTATGATTATTCAAATAAATATATGGAATTAAAAACTTATGCAGGTTATGGTGCTTATTTATATGACAAAAATATTTACAATAAAATTATTCATTCCGGCAATATTGGTGTGGGAAGTAAATTATTAGTAGACGAAAAATCATCTGTATATTTATCATTATTTTATGGCTATAACCTTAGTATGACAAACTCACTTACAAATATGAATACTATAACTTTAATTAATAATACTATAAATGTTACAAATATTCATTCTTTTGGTGTTGCTGCTGGCTTTAAATATGATTATAATAAATATATAACAACACAAACTGGTCTAGGTTATACATTTAATTATGGAGAAACTTATGATAGTATTGACGATGCACTTGGTGCATATTTAAACGTTCAAATAAAAGTTAATAAATATTTCAGCATTATACCAGAGCTTTCTTTATTTAATAATATGCAGTCAAATACAAAGCAGTCAGAAGGGTATAGTTTCATGGCAGGTATTTTAATGCTTCTACAAATATAAATGACCTAAAGAAATAAATATAATATCCGATGACTTATGATAGTGAAAAAAAATAATTATCATTCTTGACTTATTTTTTTAAAGTGATATATATTAAAAGTATGACACGTTTAATAATAGATACATCAAGTGATTATATTGTTATTGTAATATCTCAAGATAATGTAATCATAGCCAGTCATGTTTTATATGCTGGCAGGAAAATGAGTGAGTTGCTTTTAGAGCAGCTTGATAACTTACTAAAATCACTATCTATTGATATAAATAGCATAGATGAACTATATGCTGGTATTGGTCCTGGTTCATTTACTGGTGTTAGAATTGGTGTGGCTTTAGTTTTAGGGCTTTCTTCTGGGCTTAACAAGAAAGCATATGGTATATCTTCATTAGATGTGGAAGCTATAATATCTTGTAAGAATAATTTAAAAACAGCATCGCTTTTAAAAGGCGATGTTTATGCTGTTAGGAACTATGATTTTTCTAACAATATTTTTTCGGAATATTATACAGAAGAAATTAGTCATAATATAAATGATAACACCCTTGTAAATAGTGATAAATCGTATTTTCCTAATTTATCAAAAGCTGTTCAAAGTGGTAAATTGTGGGATTTTCGTGCAGAGTGTTTACCAATTTACTTGAGGAAATCAGAAGCAGAGATTAATCTTGATAAGAAAGGCAACGCTTAAAGATTTGGATAGTATATACAATATTGCATTAGCTTCTTTTGAAACCCCATGGGAAAAAGTATCAATTGAAGCAGAATTTTATAATGAACATGCAAGTATCTATGTATATGAAGTTGATGAACAAATAGCTGCATATATTATTACATGGCTTATTGCCGATGAAGCTGAACTACTAACTATTGCAGTTGATGAAGGCTGGCGAAATAAGGGTATAGGTAAATCCCTTATAAATTATATGAAAGAGCTTTATGGTAATGATGTTATATGGCATTTAGAAGTGTCATGTAGTAATAAAAGTGCTATACATTTATATAAGAGTTATGGTTTTGAGATTAACTCTATCATAGCTAATTATTATGGAACAGGAAAAGATGCATATAGAATGCTTCTTTATCCAAACTTAAGTATTAAAACAGGAGAATCAAATGTTGGAAGATAAGTTGGAGCTGTATGAACGCATTAGTAAGGAGAATATCGAGTTTAAAAGACTCTTTGATGAGCATATCCGTTTAGAGCAGGATTTAGAGGCACTATATAGCTTGAAGTATTTTCCACCTGAAGTTGAAGTGAAAATAAAAGAGATTAAAAAGAAAAAACTTTTGGGTAAAGATAAAATGGAGAAAATTATTTCTTCTTATCAATAATAATATAACACTATAATAAGGAGTGTGTAAGATTAATGCATAATCGTAACTATTTATTTACATCAGAATCTGTTACAGAAGGTCACCCAGATAAAATGGCAGATCAAATTTCTGATGCTGTTCTTGATGCAATGCTTAAAGATGATCCTTTTAGCCGTGTTGCATGCGAAACAATGTTAACTACTGGCCTTGTTGTTGTATCAGGTGAGGTTACAACAAAAACTTATGTGGATATACCAGCAATTGTTAGGGATACTATTGCGGGTATAGGATATACAAGAGCTAAATTTGGATTTGACTATGAAACATGTGGAGTGGTATCTACAATTAATCGTCAATCACCAGATATAGCAATGGGGGTTGATACTGGTGGGGCAGGTGACCAAGGTTTAATGTTTGGTTTTGCATGTGATGAAACACCAGAGCTTATGCCACTACCAATAATGCTTGCTCATAAAATTACAATGAAGCTTTCTGAGGTGAGAAAAAGTGGCGAGCTTGATTATCTTCGTCCAGATGGTAAATCACAAGTTACAATAGAGTATAATGGTTTTGAACCTGTAAAAGTGCATACTGTTGTAGTATCTTCTCAGCACTCTGAAAATGTTTCAATGGATAAATTAAAAGAAGAAATCATTGAAAAAGTTATTAAACCAGTTATGCCAGAAAAGCTTTTTAATGAAAAGGAAACTATTTTCCATATTAACCCAACAGGCAGATTTGTTATTGGTGGCCCAATGGGTGACTGTGGTTTGACAGGTAGAAAAATTATTGTTGATACATATGGTGGAATGGGGCGTCATGGTGGTGGTGCTTTTTCTGGTAAAGATGCAACTAAAGTTGACCGTTCTGCAGCATATGGTGCAAGATGGGTTGCAAAAAACATTGTTGCAGCTGGTCTTGCAAAAAGATGTGAGGTTCAGCTTGCATATGCTATTGGTGTTAGCGAGCCTGTATCAATTATGGTAAATACTTTTGGAACAGGTATTGTAGATGATGGTGAAATAGAAAAAATAGTTGAAAAAGTTTTTGATTTAACTCCAAAGGGACTTATTTCAGCTCTTGATTTAAGAAAACCAATATTTAAAAGAACTGCAAGTTATGGTCATTTTGGTAGAAATGAATTTGCTTGGGAAGATACTAATAAAGTATCTGATTTAAAAGATTTAGCAGGAAAATTAGGGAGCTAGTAGATGGCACAGGATATTAAAGATATAAATTTAGCAGATCAAGGTAAACAGCGTATTTTATGGGCAGATAAAGATATGCCTGTATTAGCTGAAATTAGAAAACGTTTTGAAAAAGAAAAACCATTTAAAGGTATGAAAATGTCATGCTGTCTTCATGTTACAGCAGAAACAGCAAACCTTATGAGAACTTTAACAGCAGGTGGAGCAGATGTATTACTATGTGCATCAAATCCGCTTTCTACACAAGATGATATTGCTGCATCTCTATGCAGAGATTTTGGTGTGGAAGTTCATGCTATTAGAGGCGAAGATAATGAAACGTATTACAAACATTTAAATGCAGCAATTGCTCATAATCCAAATATTACTATGGATGACGGTGCAGATTTAGTTTCAGAAATCTTAAAAAAACACCCAGAGTTATATGATAGAATAGTATGTTCTATGGAAGAAACAACAACAGGTGTTATCCGTTTAAGAGCAATGGAAAAAGATGGAGTTTTAAAATTCCCAGTTATTGCTGTTAATGATGTGCAGACAAAGTTTATGTTTGATAACAGATATGGCACTGGTCAATCTACATTAGATGGTATTATTAGAGCAACAGATGTGCTTCTTGCAGGTAAAACATTTGTTGTGGCAGGTTATGGCTGGTGTGGTAAAGGCTTAGCATCACGAGCAAGAGGCATGGGAGCTAATGTTATCGTTACAGAAGTTGATAATATTAAAGCTTTAGAAGCTGTAATGGACGGCTTTAGAGTTATGCTTATGCTTGAAGCTGCTAAAATAGCTGACCTTATATGTACAGTAACTGGTGATATTCATGTAGTTCGTAAAGAACATTTTGAAGTTATGAAAGATAGCTGTATTGTATCAAACTCTGGTCATTTTGATGTAGAGATTGATTTAGTTGCTTTAAAAGAAATATCAGAGAAAATAGAAGAAAATGTAAAACCAAATGTTAACGCTTATTACTTAAAAAATGGTAAAGTAATATATGTGTTAGCAGAAGGCCGCCTTGTGAATTTAGCATGTGCTGAAGGTCACCCTGCATCAGTTATGGATATGAGCTTTGCAACTCAGGCTTTAGCTTCAGAATATGCAGTAAAAAATCAAGGTAAATTAGAGAAAAAAGTTTATGTTCTTCCACATGAAGTAGAACAGCAGATTGCTGCTACTAAACTTGGTTCTATGAACGTATCTATAGATACTCTTACAGAAGAACAAATTTCATATCTTAACTCTTGGGAAACAGGTACTTAATGAGTAAATCAGTTGATTATATTATTGTCGGTGCAGGTCCATCTGGGGCCTGTGCTGCCAATATTCTTTCAAAAAGTGGTAAAAAGATTTTATTAGTAGGTAAAGTATTAGGTGGTTCTCACTGCTCTATTAGCAGCACCTCTTCAGAAACTCTTATGAGTCTTTCTAAAACATTTGAAAAATTTAGAACAATTAATGATTCTTATGTATGTGATAATGTAGAAAGTATTTCTCTGGATTTTAAAAAGGTTAAAAAGCTTGTCGATAGTAATGCTAATAAATCTAAAAAGTCTTTTTTAGAAATTATGGAAGATTGTTCTGTTGAATTTATTGAAGGAACGGCTTGTTTTTCTGGGAGTAATATGTTAGATGTTACACTGGCAGATGGCAAGGTAGTGTCTTATAAGTTTAAAAAATGTCTTATTGCAACAGGTGCTGTTGCCCCAAAGACTTCATTATATAATAATAAGAAAAATATAGATGTGGCATCTTTTACAAACATGGAAGAACTGCCTGAAAGTGTTGCCATAGTAGGTGGTGGTGCATTAGGTGTTGAAGTAGCTTCTTTTTTTGCCCGTTTTGGTTCTAAAATAACTATAATTGAAAGAAATGATAGATTATTACCTTCAATAGATCCATATATTTCTAAAAAATATGAAGATACATTAAAAAAACGTGGAGTATGTGTTGTTACAAACCATGATATAAAAAAAATAGAACGTGTAGGGCAAAAATATATTGCATTATCTGATGCTGGCCCTATTGAAAGTGAAGAAATATTTTTATGTATTGGCAGAGTGCCTGCTGTTTCTGAATTGATGCTTGAAAGTGCAGGTATTAATACAAATGATAAAGGTCATATTATATTTGGAAATAACTTGCAAACAGATAATAAAAATATATATGTTGCTGGCGATGTCTCTAATATCATGATGAATAGCAGCTGGGCATATTATTCTGCTGTAATAGCATCAAAAAATATGATGGGCGAAAATCTTTCATATGAACCTGAAATTCTTCCTGTTTATATAGATACAGATCCTGAAATTGCTCTTGTTGGGCTTTCTGAAGAACAAGCAAAAGAACGTGAATATGATTACGGAATTTTTAAATATGTTTTTGGTGATATTTATGGTTTTTTAAATTCATCAGGCTCACAAACAGTTATCAAAACAGTATTTGATAAAAGTAATAAAACATTTTTAGGTATACAGGCTATGGGGCGTGGTGCAAATAATTTAATTGCAGTATTTGCCCTTATAATTAAATTAAAATTAAGTATTGAACAAATTCCTGATTTTGTGTATATAGACCCTGTATTTAATGAGTTTTTTAATGAGGTAGCTGAAAAGTTATTATGAAAAAATTTATCGGATTTTTAAGATTTCTATTTGCAGTAGCATATGTTATGTTTTATGCAACAAATGCAACAATATTAAATATTTTTGGAAAAGGAGAATCATATCTCCGTAAAAGAACAGGTCCTGCTGCAAAAAGGTTGATTAAATTAACTGGTGCAACTTATTCTATTGAAGGGCTTGAAAATATTAATCCTGATAAAACATATGTATTTACAGGTAACCATAGAAGCTATACTGATATTTTAATGCTTTTTATGATAGGTGGAGAAGCTAACTGTCAGTTTACTTTTATGGCAAAAAAAGAATTATTTAAGATACCTTTTTTAGGACCATCAATGAAAGCTATGAGAGTTATTGGTGTAGAGCGTGGTTCAACATCAAAAGCAATGAAAAGTCTTTTACAGGCAATTGATACAGTTAAACAAGGTGGAAGAAACCTAATTATATTTCCAGAAGGAACAAGAAGCAATGATGGTAAAACATTAGGTTCTTTTAAAAAAGGTGCTTTTACTATTGCTAAACGAGCAGAACTTGATGTATTACCATTTGTTTTGGAAGGAACGGAGCAGTATATGCCAAAAAAAGGGTTTGGAATGTACCATGCTCATGTAAAAATTAAGTTTTTTCCTGCAATTTCTACAGCAGATAAAACTGATGCAGAAGTAATGAGAGAAACAGAAGATTTAATAAAAGAAGCTTTATGTCAGAAGTAATTTTAGGTATTGGTTCTAATATAGGAAATCCTGCTACGCAATTACAAAATGCTGTTAATAATCTCAAACAGCATTTTTTTATTTTAAAATGCTCATATATATATAAAACTCAATCATTATTAAAAGATGAGCAGCCAGATTACTATAATATAGTTATAAGCTGTAAAACAGATGAAAAACCATTAAAGATTTTAGAAATTACTCAAAATATAGAAAAAGATATGGGGCGTATTAAAACAAAAGTATGGGGCGAAAGAAATATTGATATCGACATTATAGATTATGATAATAAAATATTTGAGTATGATAATTTAGTAGTCCCACATATCCAAATGGCTAAAAGAAGTTTTGTTTTAAAACCAATGATGGATATATGTCAAAATTATAAACACCCTAAAACAAACAAATCTCTTTATAATATGTATAGCGAACTGACAGATGATTTTAATATTATGGTGTGCGATAATTTTCAAATTAAAATA
This sequence comes from uncultured Mucispirillum sp., assembly GCA_944325215.1. Lineage (GTDB taxonomy): Bacteria > Chrysiogenota > Deferribacteres > Deferribacterales > Mucispirillaceae > Mucispirillum. Next base: position 97,214 of record CALUZC010000001.1, read on the forward strand.
TAAAATTTTTGCATTTTTTTATTGATAGAAAATAATTATTGTTTTATATATAACTTTTATATTAAAAATGGAAGGATATGGCTTTGTTACAGAAAGTAAAAGGTTTTAGAGATATTTTTGGTGAAGATATAAATTACTGGCATATAGCTGAAAAAAAAATTCAATCTTTTTTTAGAAGCTATGGTTTTAAAGAATTTAGACTACCTGTATTAGAAAAAACATCAGTATATAAACGTGGTATTGGTGAAACTACTGATATTGTAGAAAAAGAAATGTTTACTTTTACAGATAGTGATGAATTAGTGAGTCTTCGTCCAGAAGGCACAGCATCACTTATGAGAGCATATATTGAAAACAATCTGCATAATCCACCAGGTATAAAAAAATATTATTATCTTGGTAATATGTTTAGAAGGGAACGTCCACAAAAGGGCAGGTTTCGTCAGTTTAGTCAAATAGGTGTTGAAGTATTAGAAAGTGATGCTCCATTACTTGATGCTGAAATTATTGGGCTTTTATACAATGTTGCATTTGAACTTGGGTTATCAGATTATGTTAATATGGAGATAAATTCCATAGGCTGCCCAATATGTCGTCCAAAATATAAAGATGATTTAGTGAAATATTTCTCAAACCATAAAGATGAATTATGTGATGACTGTAAACGCAGGCTTGAAACAAATCCATTAAGAATACTTGACTGTAAAGTTGAAAAATGTAAATCTATTGCAAAAGATGCACCAGTTATATTATCATATTTATGTGATGATTGTAATACTCACTTTGAAAGTGTAAAAGAATATCTTACTATGATGAATATACCATTTAAAATTAATCCTAAAATGGTTAGAGGGCTTGATTATTATGTAAAAACAGCTTTTGAACTGGTAACAGACAGGCTGGGAGCAGCAAGTGCAGTGGGAGCTGGTGGAAGATATGATGGGCTTGTAAAAAGTCTTGGTGGTAAAGATACACCGGGTATTGGTTTTGCTATAGGGCTTGATAGGATAGTTGAGTTATTAAAAGATGTTAAGCCTATGGAAGATAAAGGAGCTGATGTATTCATTATGGCTTTTGATAATGAAAGTTTGGCTCATTGTTTAAAATTTGTAAAAGAATTAAGAACTCAAGGGTTTATTGTTGAATATGATTACTCGCTGGCTTCAATGAAAAGTCAGTTTAAAAAGGCAGATAAAACAAATGCATCATATGCAGTTGTTTTAGGCAGTAATGAGCTTTCTGAAAGTAAAGCTGCTGTTAAAGATTTAGTAACAGGTGAGCAGGAACTTGTTCAATTAAGTGAAGTTATAAATTATATAAAAAATAAATTAATCTAATAAATTGGAGAAAGTTATGTTAACAAATATGGCAGATTGGAGAAGAACACACAGTTGTGGAGTTTTAACCGATAAAAATATCGGGGAAGAAGTATTACTTATGGGCTGGGTTCAAAGAAGACGCGACCATGGTGGCGTTATTTTTATAGATTTAAGAGACAGGGAAGGTATTACTCAAATAGTATTAAACGAAACAGCACCTACAGCTAGAGAAACAGGTGATGCAGTAAGAAGTGAGTATGTAATTGCAGTAAAAGGTAAAGTTGTTGCTCGTCCTGAAGGTATGATAAATCCTAATATTAAAACTGGTATGATAGATGTTATTGTTAGTGATATTAAAATATTAAATAATGCTTTAACTCCTCCATTTATGATAGATGAATATACAGATGCTGCTGAAGATGTTCGTTTAAAATACAGATATTTAGACCTTCGTCGCCCACAGCTGCAAAAAAATATTATGATGCGTAATAATATTTATAAATCTATTAGAGAATATATGTGGGGCAATGGATTTATTGATATTGAAACTCCATTTTTAGGTAAAAGCACGCCAGAAGGTGCAAGGGATTATCTTGTTCCAAGCCGTGTTAATGCTGGTAAATTTTATGCATTACCACAGTCGCCACAGCAGTTTAAACAGCTTTTAATGGTTGGTGGCTTTGAACGTTACTATCAAATAGTTAAATGTTTTAGAGATGAAGATTTAAGGGCAGACAGACAGCCGGAATTTACTCAGCTTGATATTGAGATGTCATTTGTAGATAGAAATGATGTAATGGATATGATTGAAGGTTTAATCGTTAAACTTTTTAAAGATATTTTAGATATTGATGTTCCACGCCCATTTCCTACAATAAACTATAAAGATGCTATGGAGCTTTATGGTCATGATGCACCAGATACTCGTTTTGGACTTCATTTAAAAACTATTAATAATATGGTGGAAAACTGTTCATTTAAAGTATTTTCTGATACTGTTAAAAATGGTGGTATTGTAAAAGCAGTTAATGCAAAAGGTGCTGGTAAAGTATTTAGCAGGAAAACATTAGACGAACTTGGTGAATATGTTGCAAGCCTTGGAGCAAAAGGTCTTGCATATATAAAAATTAATGAAGATGGTATCCAGTCACCACTTGTTAAAAATTTAGGTGAAGAATTAACTCATGAAATTATAAAAGTAATGGAAGGTATGCCTGGAGATATTATTTTCTTTGGAGCAGGTGAAGAAAGCCTTGTAAACCTTACAATGTCAAAACTTCGTTTACGTTTGGGAAGTCTTTTAAATTTAATTGATAATAAACAGTATAATTTAGTATGGGTTTTAGAATTTCCACTTTTAGAATGGTCGCCTGAAGATAAAAGATATGTGGCTGTTCACCACCCATTTACTGCTCCAATGGACGAAGATATTGATAATTTATATAATGATCCAAAATCTGTTAGAGCAAAAGCTTATGACCTTGTATTAAATGGTTCAGAAATTGGTGGTGGAAGTATTAGGATACATAGAAGCGATATTCAGCAAAAAATGTTTGAAAGACTTGGTTTAGGCGAGGAAGAAATAAAAGAAAAATTTGGATATTTTGTTGATGCATTAAAATACGGCACACCTCCACATGGTGGTATAGCTTTTGGAATAGATAGAATTGCATCAATATTTGCAGGGGCGGAATCTATTCGTGATGTTATAGCTTTTCCTAAAACACAAAAAGCGACTGATTTGATGAGTGGAGCACCAGATTTTGTGGAAGCAAAACAACTTAAAGAATTGCATATTAGGAGCGATGTTCCAGTTAATAAATAGATTTAAGGCAAAAACCCTTGACAATTACCTATTTTAATAATATGATATTACTATGAAGTAATTTAATCACAAGGGGGATTTATTGTGAAAAAAAGTATAATTTTTATGAGTGCTGTAGTAATGTTATTAACGGCATGTGGTGGCAAATCTTCTTCTGAAAATTTAACTCCAGAGGAAATGGTAAGACAGGCATTGAATAATCCAAACAAAGCTTGTGTAGATAAACACTTACCAAAAACAAAAGCAAAAATGGCTGAAGCTGATAAATTAGCTAAATCTAATAATGCTGAAGGTGCTAAAAAAGCTGAGGGTGAAGCAGTTGAAATTTTCAAAAAAGAAGATGTAGCATTTAAAAATGCTGTTGATGCTGTTAATGCTCAAAGTGCTAGATATGATGAGACTGTTGCAAGAAAAAATAATATAGCTTCTCATCCTAATGCTGCAAAATCAAGCAAGTGGGCTCAAGTTAGTGCTAAAGTAGATAAACATTTGGCTAATGCAAAAAATGCACTTAGTAAATGTGATCCTAATAAAGCTAAGTCTGAACTTGATGCAGCAAATGCATTACTTGCAGAAATGGAGCAGCTTTTAGGTATTGGTGGTCAGGCAGCATCTACTGATGGTTCTGTTTATGTTGTTAAAAAAGGTGATAACCTTTGGTATATTGCTGGTAAACAATATTCAAACCCATTTATGTGGCCAATTATTTACTGGACTAACCAACAGAAAATTAAAGATCCAGATTTAATTTTCCCAAAACAAGAATTTAATATCGTTCAAGATTCTTCTGCTGATGAAAAAGCAAAAGCAGAAAGGCTTGCTAAAACAAGAGGACCTTGGTCGCTTTACGATAATAAATAAGATGATTATTTAAAAAATATTAATGGCGGCTGCTTTTAGTAGCCGCTTTTTTGTGGTTGAAAATGCATAAAGATGATGTAATTTATAAAACTCCAGAGGGTTTTGATTTAATATCCTATATGGATAATATTGCTGATGAATTAAAAAGAGGGTTATCACTTTTTAAAAGCAGTGAAAAAAAAGTTGTAGTGTTTGGTTCTGCACGAGAAAAAGAAAATGATAAATATTATAAAATGAGTGTTGAACTTGGTAAAGAATTAGTAAGTAAAGGATATGCTGTTGTAACAGGTGGTGGGCCTGGTATTATGGAAGCAGCCCTTAAAGGTGCCTATGAAAATCATGGTGAAACATATGGAATAAATATAATATTACCCCATGAACAGCATAACAACAAGTATATTAAAAATAGTTATTTATGTGACCATCTATTTACACGGAAAGTTCTTCTTATTAGAGACATGAAGGCTTATATTGTAATGCCTGGTGGTTTTGGAACAATGGACGAACTTTTTGAAGTTCTCACATTAATCGCTACAAATATACAGCATCATGTTCCTGTAATTTTAGTGGGAAAAGATTTTTGGTCTGGTTTACTTATATGGATTAAAGAACAGCTGCTGCATAATCACAGCTTTATTAATCAAAATGAGTTTGATATGCTCAAATTAGCTGATACTGTTGAAGAGGCAGTAAGTTTCCTAAATTAATATGATTTTTTTATATAATCTATTAAAAATTCAGCGATTTTTTCATAATCATTAATATGAAATAAATTTGTTACGTTATTAAACTCATTAAAATCATCTGTTGCAACTGCAAGAATATTTTTCTCATTATTATATAAGTTAGGTTTGTTATTATCTTTTCTATGGACTAAGATTTTAGGTATGTCTTCATCTTTAAATCCTTCTCCAATTATTATATCTACATTTATTGGGATTTGTTTCATTAGCTCATGAAAGGATAATCTATCTTGAGTATCACTTATTACTGCAAATTTGTTTTTAGAAGCTATTGCAACACATTCTGCTCCAGATGATTTCATTAAATATGTATCTTTTCCTTCCTTATCCATTTCAAAATTATGACCATCATGTTTTAAAGCTGCTATTTTATAACCTTTATTTTTAAGATATTTTATTACTTTAACAACAAGGGTAGTTTTACCACTTCCTGAATATCCTGCAAAAGCTATATATGGCGTCATTATTTGCTCCTTTTACTGTTATTGTTACAAAACTATATACATATTAAAAATAATATATTATAACTATAAAAGAAAATAAAGGGGACATTATGCAGATATCTCATTTTTTTTTAGATGATAAATATTTAAAATCAATTATTCCAGATTATGTGCTAAGAAATACACAAGTTGATATGGCAGAAATAGTAAATAATGCCCTTTCATCATACACTAATACATTTATAGAAGCTCCCACTGGTTCTGGAAAAACTATGGCATATTTAGTGCCATCATTTGCAAGTGATAATAAAATAATTATCTCTACAAAAACAAAACAGTTAATGAACCAGCTTTTATATAAAGATATACCTGTTGTGCAAAAAATTGTTGGTGGAAGTAAAAGTGTTCGCTCCTTAAAGGGAAGAAAAAATTATTTTTGTCCACATAGATATTATAAACATGTCCATTCAAAAGCTGCTTTTTACATTGATGCTGTATCATGGTTTGAAAATAATATTACATACGGCTCTATTATTGAAGCACCCTGGGGCATACTTGATAATGATGTATGCTCTTTAATGACAGCAGACAGATACCAGTGTGTTGGCAATAAATGTGCCTATTATGATGACTGCCCATTTTATATACAAAAAAAAGATGCAAATGCAGCGGATATTATAGTAACTAACCACTTTTTACTACTTTCTGATGTTGCAATGAAAAGTAAAGAATCATTTGGTTCTATATTTGACTATAGAGATAATATTATTTTTGATGAAGCTCATTCTGTTCCTGATATTTTTTCACAGTATGCAGGGGTGGAGTTTACTGTATCATCATTAATGATTTTGGTATATGAAAATAAAGATATTATAAAAACTGAAAATGTTGATAAAATATACAGGGCATACTTAAAGATTATTGATAAAATAAAAGAACCAAAAATATTATTTGAACCACTAAAGGAAGATTTTAATAAGTTTATAGAACTTGTATCAAATATTATTTTATCTTTAGATGATGAAGAAATTAAAGATGAATATAATCAATATGTACTCATATATGAAGAATTTAACTGCAATAAAGAAGGTGTACGGATAATAGAAAAAACTATGCAGAAAAATAATGTATTTATATCATTAAAATTCATACCCTTTGAAACAGGAACTGATTTTGTAAAAGGGCTAAAAGATGCTGCAACATCTTCCATATTTGTAAGTGCAACACTAAGTTCTGGTGGTGATTTTGATTATATAATAAAAGAAACTGGAATGCAAAATATATGTGAAACATATATTCTTGACAATGTATTTGATTTTAATATTCAGGGTAAACTTTTCGCCCCAAAAGTATATAATAATGATAATGAAACAAAAAATAAAATATATATAGACCTGCTAAGCCAAATGAATGGTTCAGTATTGATAATTTGCAATAGTATTGAAAGAATGCAGTTTATAGAAAAATTATTAAGAAATGCAAATATTAATAAAAAAATATATACACAAGTTGGAGTAAATATAGGAGAGCTTGATTTTTGTGATGAAGATATGGTATTAATAGGAAGTGCCACTCTAAGAGAGGGAATAGATATTTCTGGTGGTGGGTTTAAGGCAGTTATATTAGACCAGCTTCCTTTTGAATTTCATAAGGATATAGTGCTGCAGTGTAAAGCTGAAAAAATTTCTGATGGTTCTGCAAACTCTTTTATTGATTTTTTCCTGCCACGTGCTGTATTATATTTTAAGCAGGCGGTAGGCAGGCTTATAAGACACGAAGAAGATAGTGGTATTTGGGTTGTGCTGGATTATAGAATAATTGATAAAAGTTATGGAAAGTATTTTTTAGATGTGATAAATAATGTAGAAATAGTGGAAAATATAGAGGATGCACTCTATTTTATAAAGGAGGATATTCATGGCTAAACTGATTTGTGATTACAATTTTGCCGCTTCCAAAAATATACTTGGTGGTATTTCTGAAGAAGACCTTGCAGTATATAAGAAAAAAGCAGAGCTAGGTTATGAAAGATTGCTAAAAATGGTTGAAGAGGGTAGTGTTGGTTTTCCAAAACTTCCAGAGTATGACACAACAGAATTAAAGGATTTTGCAAAAGATGTAAAAACAAACTACAATGATTTGATTGTTGTAGGTATTGGTGGTTCAGCATTAGGTATTGAGGCTGTTGTTAATGCTATTCTTCCCTATGGCTATAACGCTATGAGCTATACAGATAGAGGTTGTCTGCCTAGGGTTTGGGTTGCAGATAATGTAGACCCTTCTAAAATTCAATCTATCTTAAAAATATGCACACCTGATGATACTTTAGCTGTTGTAATTTCAAAATCTGGTAATACTGTTGAAACAGCAGAAAATTACTCATTGATTTATAGCTGGTTTAAAAGTAAAGTTCAGGATATGAAAAAGCATATTGTTGTAGTTACAGACCCAGATAAAGGTCCATTAAGAGAGTATGCAAATAACAATGGTTTAAGAAGCTTTCCTATTCATTCATCAATTGGTGGAAGGTTTTCTGTAATGAGCCCTGTAGGTCTTGTTCCTGCTGTATTTTTGGGAATAGATATTGATAAAATGCTGCAAGGTGCAGACAGTATTACAAAAGATGGGCTTGAGCAGGTGCTTACATTGTCTGCAATTTATCTTTATTATATGGATAAAGGTAAAAGTATTAATGTATTAATGCCATACAGTTCAAGGCTTGATAAGTTTGCTGAATGGTTTTGTCAGCTTTGGGGTGAAAGTCTTGGTAAGAAATATACTATGGACGGCCAAGAAATTACATTTGGTACAACACCAGTAAGAACTGTTGGTGCTATTGACCAGCACTCACAAATACAGCTATTTAGAGAAGGACCACTTGATAAAGTTGTAACATTTATTAGTCTTGAAACTCATGATAATGATGTTAGTGTTAAAGGCGATTTTTATGAAGCATTTAATTATTTAAATGGTTTACATTTAGGAAAATTATTAAATTCAGAGTTAAAGGCTACAGAGGCTGCACTTTTAACATCAAAAGTTCCATCTGTTAAAATAGGTGTTAATATTTTAGATGAATACAGCCTTGGACAGTTATTTATGCTGTTCCAATATATTGTACCTATTATTGGTTTATCTGTTAATATCAACCCATTTGACCAGCCAGGTGTTGAAGAGGCAAAAGAATATGCATATGGAATGATGAACAGGGCTGGATTTGAAAATAAGAAAACTCAATTTGAATCCATTTACCAAAAAGATGATGCATTTATTATTTGAGGAAATATTATTTAAAGAACTTGAAAAATATAAAAATAATAAAATCCTTGTCGCTTTTTCAGGCGGCAAGGATTCTCTTGCGTTGCTTGACTTTTTAAATAAGAAAAAAGATATACTACATATTTTTGCAGGTGCATGCTATATTAACCATGGATTAAGAGAGACAGCATTAAGAGATGAAATCTTTTGCAGAGATTATTGTAATAAACATAGTATAGAATTTTATACATTTAATATATTACAGGAAATATTTAATGATAAAAGTTGTGGTGTAGAATCTGCTGCTAGAAAATATAGATATAAATATTTATTAGAACTTGTATATAGTAAAAATTATGATTATCTTTTTACAGCTCATACTTATTCTGATAATATTGAAAACTTTTTTATAGATTTGTATACTGGCACATCTATTTATACCATATCAGGCATTATGGAAGAAAATAATAAGGTCATAAGACCAATGCTTAATATTACAACAGAAATGGTAAATGCATATATAAATTATAATAACCTTATACCTGTTTATGATGAAACAAATAGTGATATTAAATATGTTCGTAATAGAATTCGTCATAAGTTAATCCCTGTTTTATATGACTGTGGTGCTGAATTTGAAAAATCTGTATGCAGACTTCAAAAAGAATCGTTTAAGCTTAAAGAATATTTTAATAAAAAAACGCAATATGCTTTAAAATATATAGGTAACTTTGCAGTAATTGATAAAGATATATTTTTACAACTAGAAGATATAGAAAAAGAATTTTTACTGGGAAAGGTTTTTTCTACATTTTTTAGGGTTAGTAAAAATATTATTAATGAAACTTTGATTTTTTTTCGTGGAAGTTATTCAAAAAGACTTGATTTGCCAAATGGTTATATGGTAGAACAGTCTTTTAGAAATATTAGAATTTTTCCAAGAAGTATGGTGGAAGATTTTGCATATAAGAAGGAAGTTGCTGAAAATATATTAAAAACAGATGATTTTATAATAGAATTTAGTGGTGTTTACCTTAATAAAGAACTTACCATTAGGAACAGAAGAAAAGGTGACAAATTAAAAAATAAAAAATTAAAAGATATTTTTATAGATAAACATATAGAGCTATTTGATAGAGACAGGGCTGTTGTTATAGAAGATAATGGTTTAATAATATGGGTTGAAAATATTACAAAAAATAATAATATATCAATTAATAGAAATGGAAAAGAACATGGATAAGATAGAAGAATTAATTTCTGAACAAGCAATTATAAAAAAAGTGGAAGAAATAGGAAATCAAATTAATAAAGATTTTCAAAATAATAAAGTTATGATAGTGTCTGTTTTAAAAGGTAGTTTTATTTTTACAGCAGATTTAGTAAGATTTCTTAATTTTCCAGTTGAGATAGCATTTATTGCAGCTTCTAGTTATGGGGCTTCTACAGTATCCAGTGGTGAATTGAAAATTAGATATGATATTGATATACCAGTAAAAGATAAAAATGTTATACTAGTTGAAGATATTATAGATACAGGGCTTACAATTAGCAGATTAAAAGAATATTTATATGAACTTGGTGCAAAAGATGTAAGAATATGCACTATTTTTGATAAGCCGGATAGGCGTGAAAAACAAGTATCCATTGACTATTGTGGATTTGTTATACCAAACGAATTTGTAGTAGGGTATGGGCTTGATTATAATAATAAATATAGAAATTTAAGAAATTTATGTAAAATTACCATATGAATTGGAGGATAAATGAACGGTGGTATTTATAAAAATCTTGCACTTTGGCTTGTTATTGCCTTAATGATGGTGCTTGTATTTAATCTTTTTAACACAAATGCTCAAATTAATGAGAAAATTACTTATTCTGAATTTTTAGATAGTGTTGCAGATTCTGAAGTAAAAAAAGTAACTATTAAAGAAAATAAAATTACAGGTGAGTATGCTGATAATCATACTCGTTTTGAAACATATGCACCAAGTGATGTAAATTTAATAAAAGAATTACGCGATTCTAATGTAGATATAACAGCAACTCCGCCAGATACTACACCTTGGTATTTACAGCTTTTAATATCATGGCTGCCTATTATATTGCTGATTGCTATATGGATATTTTTTATGCGTCAAATGCAGGGTGGTAGTGGTTCTAAAGCTTTTTCTTTTGGTAAAAGTAGAGCAAAACTTTTAAATCAAGATAATTTAAAAGTAACATTTAAAGATGTGGCAGGTATTGAGGAAGCAAAAGAGGAGTTAACTGAGATAGTAGAGTTTTTAAAAGACCCTGCTAAATTTCAAAAACTTGGTGGTAGAATTCCTAAAGGTGTTCTATTAGTTGGTCCTCCAGGAACAGGTAAAACATTACTTGCAAAAGCTGTTGCTGGCGAAGCAGGTGTTCCATTTTACAGCATTAGTGGTTCTGATTTTGTGGAAATGTTTGTTGGTGTTGGTGCTGCAAGAATTAGAGATTTATTTGAACAAGGTAAAAAGAATGCACCATGTATAATATTTATGGACGAAATAGATGCAGTTGGACGCCATAGAGGTGCAGGTCTTGGTGGTGGTCATGATGAAAGAGAACAGACATTAAATGCATTGCTTGTTGAAATGGACGGTTTTGATTCCAATGAAGGAGTAATATTAATTGCTGCAACAAATAGACCAGATGTTTTAGACCCTGCATTACTTCGCCCTGGCAGGTTTGACAGGCAGGTTGTTGTCCCACGCCCAGATTTAAAAGGCAGGTTACAAATATTAAAAGTTCATGCTGCTAAAATAAAAATGTCAGATAGTGTAGATTTAGAAATAATTGCAAAAGGTACACCGGGTTTTTCTGGTGCTGATTTAGCAAATCTTATGAATGAATCAGCATTACTTGCAGCAAGAGCAAATAAAAATGAAGTAGATACATCTGATATTGAGTCAGCTAAAGATAGAGTAATAATGGGTGCTGAAAGGCGTAGTATGGTTATACCAGAAAAAGATAAGCGTGTTACTGCATTCCATGAAGCAGGCCATACAATTGTAGCTATTATGACAAAAGGTGCAGACCCTGTTCATAAAGTATCTATTATACCACGTGGTATGGCTTTAGGTGTTACAATGCAGCTTCCAAGTGATGATAGATATAATGAAACAAAAGACCATCTTTTAGGTATGATTAGAATAATGCTGGGTGGAAGAATTGCTGAGGAAGTAGTATTTAACTCTATGTCAACAGGAGCATCAAATGATATAGAAAGGCTTACTTCTATTGCAAGAAAAATGGTAATGAGCTGGGGTATGAGTGAAAAACTTGGCACTATTTCTTTTGGTAAAAGAGATGAAGCAATATTTTTAGGAAAGGAAATTTCAAGCCAGAAAGATTACAGTGAAAGAACTGCAGAATTAATAGATGATGAAGTAGAAAAAATTATTACAACATGCTATAATGATGCAAGAAAAATTATTGAAGACAATAGAGTGCTTTTAGATAAAACTGCTGAAGCATTACTTGATAAAGAAACAATTGAAACACCAGAATTAAAAGGGCTTGTAAAAGAATATGCTGCAGCTGGCTATGAAGAAAATATGTTTTCTCAAAGCGAGGAAAAAGCGTCAGATAAAAGTGTTGATGTAGAAGCTTAAAGGTAAATTTATGAATTTATATAAGCTTTCATCTGAATATGACAGGGTTTATAATGAATTAAAGCGTATCGGCGTTGACAGCTATGCTTTAAATATGGTTAAAAAAGGTGAAAGCTTAAATATAATGGTAAAGGATATATCATCTCCTGCTGCAAATATTTTAAAGCAGGAAAGTTTAGCTTCAGGAATGGATACTGCCGTTAAACGCGGGGTAGTTGCCTGTAGTGTTGATAAAAGTGATGTTTTACTTATGGGCAGTATTGCAGCATATTCAAGGCTTATTAAAAGGCTTGCTGTTCAACCTTTTGGGTTAAAAGGATTATCAGAAGATTTAAAGTCCTTGCTTGCACGAAAAGATGAACAGTTTATTACCTATAATAAAGGGGAAATAGAGTTAAATAAAACTCAGTGTATGTGCATTTTAAATACAACTCCAGATTCTTTTAGTGATGGTAATAAGTATGTTACTGAAGATGCAATAGCATCACAAATAGATAATATGGCAGCTGCAGGTATTGATATTATAGATATTGGTGGTATGTCATCAAGACCTTATTCTGAGAGTATTTCTTATGAAGAAGAAATTAATAGAATAAAATTTGCTCTTGATTACGTAAAACAATATGATATGGTAATATCAGTAGATACAAATAACTATAAAACAGCTGAGTATGCACTAAACCATGGGGCACATATTATTAATGATATTTCAGGTATGGAAGATGATAATATGGTTAAACTTTGTGCAGATGCTAATTGTGCAGTGTGTATCATGCATATGAAAGGAACCCCTAAAAATATGCAGGATAGCATAAATTACAACCATATCATATATGACATAAAAGATTTTTTTAGTAATCGTATAGAAAAATGTATGAATGCTGGTATTAAGTATTCATCTATAATATTAGATGTTGGTTTTGGTTTTGGTAAGACACTGGAGCAAAACTATATTCTTTTAAAATATTTAAGAGAATTTAAGATTTTTGGACTGCCTATATTGGCAGGTATTTCACGCAAATCTATTATTGGTAACGTTTTAAATAAAGAAGTGGATAAAAGACTTGCAGGAACAATTGCAGCAAATACAGCAGCCATTTTAAATGGTGCAAATATTATTAGATTTCATGATATTAATGAAGGAATAGATACAGCCAAAATTGCTGATTTTATTCTAAAGGCGAATATATGACAACTATTTTAGAGTTTATTAAAAGTTATGTTAGTATTATTGATGTAATTGATGTAGCATTTATTAGTTATGTAATATACAGAATACTATTGTTACTTCGTGGTACACGAGCTATATATATGCTTGTTACCATTATGATATTGTTATTAATCCTTAGTCTTTCTGATTTTCTTGGTTTGAGAGTTACAGGCTGGGTTTTAAGTAATATGTCTGGTTATTTATTTCTTGCTTTAATAATAATTTTTCAACCAGAATTAAGGCGTGCTTTGGCGTTTATAGGTGAATCAAAGTTTTTTGAACGTTCTGTATCATTAAATTCTCAAATAGTAGATGAATTAGTTAGAACTGCAACTATTTTAGCAAACAGGCAGTTAGGTGCATTAATTATTATTCAGCGTAATACGGATATTTCTCACTATGTTACATTGGGGCAAAAAATAGATTCTGTTGTTAGTAAGGATTTGCTGTTAAGTATTTTTATTCCATATTCACCACTTCATGATGGAGCTGTGTTGCTAGAGGGAACAAGATTAACATATGCTGGCTGTATATTACCACTTACAAAAAGAGAAGATATTGCCCAACAATATGGGACAAGGCATAGGGCAGCTATTGGTATTACAGAAGAAACAGATGCTGTTGCAATAGTTGTCAGTGAAGAAAGAGGGGAGATTTCTGTAACAGTTGGTGGAAAAATAATTCCTAACCTTGATGCTAATACATTAAAAGAAACTCTTGCTGAAATAATAAAAATTAAAAAAGTGGAAGATTAAAATGTTAAATAATAAAACATTATTAAAAATCGTTAGTGTTTTAATTGCACTTGGAATGTGGCTGGTAGTAGTTGCAGGGCATGAAGAAATGAAAGAAATGACAGTGCCTGTAAAACTTATTAATGTTCCCAAAGATTATATTGCAATGTCTGATTATACAAATGTAACTATTACTATCAAAGGTGCGGCAAGACTTTTACAAGGGTTAGAAAATTCTGATGTTTTATTAAATATTGATGTTGCCTCATTTCCTGAAGGCCATTCCATTAGAAAAATTCTTCCAGCAGACTTTAAGACGCCATTAAGAATGGAAGTAGTAGATGTTAAACCTAATTCGTTGATTGTAACAATAGATAAACTAGCATCTAAAGAAGTGCGAGTATTGCCATCTGTTATTGGTGATGTTGATAGTGGGTATGAAGTAGAAAATATTACTTTAAAACCAAATACAGCTGTTATTACAGGGGCATCAAGTGTTGTGTCCCATTTGGAAAATATTTCTACAATGCAAATTAATTTATCTGATAGAAGTGAAAACTTTGCATTAAATGTTTCTATGAAAGAGTATGATGGTATAACTAAAATAGAGCCAGACATGGTGGAAGTTCGTGTTAAATTAAAAGAAAAGCTTGTTGAACAGGATTTTAATAATGTTCCAGTAGAATGTATGAATTTAAAAAGTAATCTTCATGTTGTAAATACTCCATCACTTGATTTTGTAAAAGTTCGTGGAAGAGAAGATGTTATAGATACATTCTTAGATAAGGTTACTTTTGTAACAGACTGTTCACATATTAATTCAGCAGGAACATATACAGGTTCTGTTGCATATAAAACAAATTTAATTGTAGATATATTAGAGTTAACACCACAAAAAATAAATTTAGAGATAAAAGAAAGATGAGAAAATATTTTGGAACAGATGGCGTTCGTGGAAGGGCGAATATTGAACCATTAACAGCAGATTTTGCATTAAAGCTTGGCAGGGCAGCTGCAGGTTTATTTAAAAATAATGATACACATGGTAAAATTATTATAGGAAAGGATACTAGATTATCCTGCTATATGTTTGAAAATGCGTTAGTTTCTGGCATATGTTCTGCAGGTATTGATGCGGTTATGGTAGGTGTTATCCCTACTCCAGCAATTGCATTTTTAACGAAATCTATTAGGGCAGATGCAGGTGTAGTTATAAGTGCTTCACATAATCCTTATTATGATAATGGTATTAAATTTTTTAACTCACAAGGTTATAAGCTGCCAGACATTACAGAACATGAAATAGAAAGAATGATAGAAAATAATGAACCGGCATTAGATCCAGATTCTATTGGTAAGGCATACAGAATAGAAGGTATTGGCAGATATGTAGAATTTGTAAAAAATACTTTTCCTAAAAATATAGATTTAAAAGGATTAAAAATAGTTCTAGATTGTGCTAATGGTGCATCATACAAAGCAGCACCTTTAGCATTAAGAGAATTAGGTGCAGAACTAATATTACTTAATGTTGAACCAAATGGTATGAATATTAATGACAACTGTGGTGCAGTTCACCCAGAAAATATGGCGAAGGCTGTTGTTGAATATAAGGCTGATGTGGGAATATCATTTGATGGTGATGCTGACAGGGTTGTATTTTCAGATGAACATGGTAACATTATAGATGGCGATAAAATTATGGGAATATGTGCCATAGATATGATGGAAAATGGTGTGCTGCATAATAATACTATTGTTGCAACAGTTATGAGTAATTTAGGGTTTGAATACTCTATGAATAAAAAAGGTATATCTTTAATACGTTCTCAAGTTGGTGATAGATATGTTATGGAAGATATGGTTAAAAATAACTGTAATCTTGGTGGAGAACAGTCAGGACATTTAATATTTTCTGATTTTAATACTACAGGTGATGGCTTAATTAGTGCTATGCAGGTGCTTGCTTTAATGGTAAAAAAAGGTAAAGGACTTTTTGAGCTTTGTAATTTTATTGAAACATACCCACAAGTATTAAAAAATGTTATGGTGGAAAAGAAAGTTCCACTTGAAGAATTAGAAAAAACAAATAAATTAATAAAAACAGTTGAAAATGAATTAGGCTCTTCTGGCAGGCTTTTAGTGAGATATTCTGGAACAGAAAATAAACTAAGAGTTATGCTTGAAGGTAAAGATGAAAAACTTATATCAGATTATGCAGATAGTATTGCAGAACTGGCTGTTAAAGAAATAAAGGAAAAAATATGATTAAACTTGGTGTAAATATTGACCATGTTGCCACACTTCGTCAGGCAAGAATGGGAGCTGAACCAGATGTATTAGAGGCTGCTTTAATTGTAGAAAAAGCAGGGGCAGATGGGATTACTGTTCATTTACGGGAAGATAGGCGGCATATACAAGACAGTGATGTATATAATATTAAAAAACATATATCACTTCCTTTAAATCTTGAAATGGCATGTAGTGATGATATTGTTAATATCGCTTGTGATATAATTCCTAACACCTGCACTATAGTGCCAGAAAAAAGAATGGAAATAACTACAGAGGGTGGGTTAGATGCTGCAGGGCAGTATAGCACTGTTGCAAAAGTTGTAGAAAGACTGCAAAATAAAGGTATTAAAGTAAGCCTTTTTATAGAGCCTGATAACAGTCAAATAGATGCAGCTAAGCAAATGGGTGCAGAATTTATTGAAATCCACACAGGGCTTTATGCAAATACAGAAGGTGAAAAACAACTTCAGGAATTAGAAAGAATAAAAAATGCAGCAAATTATGCACATGGTATTGGTCTTATTGTAAATGCAGGACATGGGTTAAATTATACAAATACTCAAAAAATGGCTGAAGTAGAGCATATGCATGAATTTAATATAGGACATTCTATTATTTCAAAAGCTGTATTTACTGGTCTTTATGAAGCTGTTGTAGAAATGAAAAAAATAGTAAGAAGATAGATATGTTGGGCTGTGATATTATTGAAATAGACAGAATTGCAAAGACTATTGATAAGTTTGGATATAGTTTTTTACGCCATATACTTTCAGAAAGTGAAATAGCACTTTATAATCAGAAGGGTAAAAAGGCAGAGTTTGCTGCAGGCAGGTTTGCTGCAAAAGAGGCTGTTTCTAAAGCACTAGGCACAGGTATTGGCAGAGGACATTCTTTTGTTGATATAGAAATAATGCCTGATGATTTAGGTAAACCACAAGTTTTTTTACATGGAGAAAAAGCAAATAATATAGAGATATCAATATCTCATTCTAAGTATAATGCTATAGCAGTTTGCATAATCAAAGAGGATAAAGAATGAGTGCAGTAATAATACCAGCTAGATATGGTTCTACACGATTTCCAGGTAAAGTATTAGCAGATATTGATGGCAAACCAATGATTGTGCGTGTAGCAGAACAGGCAGTTCAAACTAATTGTGATAAAGTAATTGTTGTTACAGATAAAGAGCAGGTTTATAAAGTTTGTGAGAATTTAGAAAAAGTTACTGTAATGATGAGCCCTGAAAATTTATCTACAGGAACGGACAGGGTTGCATTTGCTGCTAAAAGTATTGATGATGATATAATTATTAATGTTCAAGGTGATGAGCCGTTTATTCCGCCTGCATTAATTAATGAATTAATAGATGGTCTACAAAATGATAAATCATTAAAAATGATTACGGCTTGTGTTCCTTTTGGAGATATAAATAATTCAGAAAATCCGTCGGCTGTTAAAGTAATTCTTGATGAAAGTGATTTTGCTGTTTATTTTTCAAGATATCCTATTCCATACAATAGGGATAATATAGAAGATATTGTTAGATACCGTCATATTGGTATATATGGTTTTAGGCGTGATTATTTATTTGAATTTGCAACACAGGAAAGAACATTTTTAGAAAGATGTGAAAATTTAGAACAATTAAGAGCAATAGAAAAAGGTGTTAAAATAAAGGTTATTAAAACTGATTATAATCCTTTATCTGTTGATACGTATGAAGATTTACAGAATATATTAAAAATATTAGAAATGAGGAAAAATTAATATGGCTAAGTATATATTTGTAACAGGTGGTGTATTATCATCATTAGGTAAAGGGATTACTGCAGCATCGCTTGGTGCATTACTTGAGTCGCGTGGTTATAAAGTTGCTTTAAGAAAATTTGACCCTTATTTAAATTATGGTCCTGGAACAATGAGCCCTTTACAGCATGGAGAAATATTTGTTACTGCAGATGGTTGTGAAGGTGATTTAGATTTAGGTCATTATGAACGTTTTACAACTACTAATACTGACGAATTTTCTGATATTACTTCTGGTAAAATATACTATACAGTAATTGAGAGAGAACGTCGTGGAGAATATCTAGGAGCAACTGTTCAGGTTATACCACATATTACTGATGAAATAAAAAAATGTATTTCAGCAGGTGCAGAAGACTATGATATTGTGATTACAGAAATTGGCGGCACTGTTGGTGATATAGAAGGGCTTCCATTTTTAGAAGCAATTAGGCAAATGAAATTTGATACTGATGAAAATGATGTATTATTTTTACATGTTACATTAGTTCCATATATTAAAAGTGCAGGGGAATTAAAAACGAAACCAACTCAACATTCTGTAAGGCAGTTACAGGAAATAGGTATCAGCCCTGATATTTTAGTGTGTAGAAGTGAGTATCCATTAAGTGAGAGCGTTAGAAATAAACTTGCACTTTTTTGCAATGTAGAAAAATCATCAGTTATTAACTGTATGGACGCAGCAACAATATATCAAGTTCCTATTATTTTAAATGAAGAAGGGCTTGATAGTGAGGTTATAAAAAAGCTTAATTTAGAAGAAAGGGAATATGATTTATCTTTATGGCAGGATATTGTTCGTAGAATCAAGCAGCCAAAAGACAGCGTTACGATTGCTGTTGTAGGTAAATATTTGGAAACTAAAGATGCATATTTAAGTTTAACAGAAGCATTGTTACATGGTGCTGTGGCAAATTATTTAAAAGCAGATATAAAATGGATTGATGCAGAACTTTTAGAAAATAGAATGGCAAATGAATATTTAAATAATGTTGACGGTATTTTAATTCCTGCAGGATTTGGTGAGCGTGGTATGGAAGGCAAAATATCAGCAGTTAATTTTGCAAGAACGAAAGATATTCCTTTTTTTGGAATTTCTATGGGTTTACAGGCATCTGTAATAGAGTATGCTCGTAATGTTTTAAAATTAGAAGATGCAAAAAGTGCGGAAATGTCAAAACCTGCTGGCAGTAAAAATTTAGTTATTGATTATAAGCACGATGAACATTATAATGAAGAGATGGGTGCATCAATGCGTCTTGGTTCTTATACTACATCATTACTTACTGGCAGCTTGGCTAAAGAAATATATAAGAATGAGGATACTATAACTGAAAGACACAGACACAGGCTTGAAATTAATAATGAATACAGGCAGCTTTTAGAATCAGCAGGAATGGTTATATCAGGTAACAATAATGATAGTGGATTTGCTGATATTATTGAACTTCAATCACACAGGTGGTATATTGCTACTCAATTTTGTCCTGAATTTCAATCAAAACCATTTAACCCACACCCTTTATTTAATGCATTTATACAAGCTGCATATAAATTTAAGCAGGATAGAAACAATATAGAAAAAGAATAATGTTGCAGGTATAGCTTATGGATAGAAAAACTATTATAAAAAATGGTAAACAAACATTTGAAATAGAAATAGATGCAATGAAAAAAGCAATGAACAGTCTTGGTGAAAGTTTTGCTGAAGCAGTGGAGATTATTCTTGGCTGCAAAGGCAGAGTGGTTGTTATTGGTATGGGTAAGTCTGGCTTGATTGGTAAAAAAATAGCAGCAACTCTTGCAAGCACTGGCACACCAGCTTTTTTTATGCATCCTGCAGAAGGAATGCATGGTGATTTGGGTATGCTTGTTAAAGGTGATGTTATCATAGGTATTTCAAACAGTGGTGAAACTGAAGAAATGAAAGTTTTACTGCCTTTAATTAAGCGACTAGGTTCTAAACTTATATCTATTGTAGGCAGAGCAGATTCAACATTAGGCAGGGAAAGTGATTGTATTTTAGATGCATCTATTGATAAGGAAGCCTGCCCCTTAAATTTAGCACCAACAGCAAGTACAACTGTAGCTTTAGCAATAGGTGATGCATTAGCTGTTGCCTTAGTTGAGTGCAGGGGTTTTAAGGCAGAAGATTTTGCTATGTTTCACCCATCAGGCTCTTTAGGTAAACGTTTGCTTACAACAGTAGATGATATTATGCACAAAGGTTCTGAAGTTCCTGTTATTAATGAGAATGATATAGTAGAAAAAGCAGTTGAAGAAATTAATAATAAAAAATTTGGCTGCACTGCTGTTATTAATGATAATAAAGAACTTGTGGGCATTATTACAGATGGAGATTTAAGAAGAGCAATTACAAAATATAGTGTAATAAACAGCTTAAAAGTATCAGAAATTATGACTTGTAATCCAAAAATGATAAAGAAAAATGAGCTGGCAGCAAAAGCTCTACATATTATGGAAGAATTTAAAATTTCATCTCTTTTTATTATTGATGAAAATAAAACACCAGAAGGAATTATTCATTTTCAAGATTTATTACAATACGGTTTAGTGTAGTGTATGTTACGTTTTTTAAATAAAAAAAGAATTATAAATATATTTATAGCACTATCTATTTTAATATTTTTAATTGCAATATTTGTAATAATTTTACGTGATAATGATAATATGGTTACATATAAATCAGAACTTTTAGAAAATATTGTTAATTTGGAAAATATAGATTTATTATATCTTATTGATAATGATACATATGTACTACTAAAATCAAAATCAGGTAGTGCTAATATAGTAAGTTATAATTTTAATCTTAAAGACTTAAATATAAAATATAAAGGTATAGAATATTCAATAGATGCCTTTGCAGATAAAGGTTCTTACATTTCTCAAAGATTTATTAAAGCATATGATAATATAACTGGTTCTATGGATAATATGTCTTTTTATACAGGGAAAAATGGGATACTGGAATATGATTATAAAGAAGGAAAAGGTCATATTGTTAATAATGTGTTTGTATCACAAGGTCCTAATTCAATATCTTCAGATTCTGTTATTTTTGATGTAAATAATAACTATATTTTTTTTAAAGATAATGTTACAGTAACATATGTACCAGAATAATATTAGGAGTATAAACTGCAAATGATATGTATTAGTAGATATAAAGCATTAATATTTTTAATTTTAATTTTTTTTCCAATACTTCTTGGTGCAAAAAAAAATACACCATCTTCCCCTGTTAAAGTGCAGGCTGATGAAATGCGTTACTTTGGAACTGAAAGAAAATCAACTTTTCATGGCAATGTTGTTGCTGTAAGTGATAATTATACATTAACGGCTGATGATGTTACTGTTTTTTTAGATAAGACTAATGAAATATCAAAAATAAAATGTGTTGGTAATGTAAATTTTAGAAGTGAAGATATTATTTCCATTTCTAAACGGGCAGATTTAGACCAGAAAAAGAAGATAGCAGTGATTACTGGCAATGTAAAAGTATGGCAGGGTGAAAATTATCTTGAAGGTGAAAAAGTTTTTATATATTATGAAGAAGAACGTATAGTTGTGGATAAAGGCACAGATAAACGTGTAACAATAATATTTAAACCAACAGATGAGGGCAAAAAATAGTGGCTTTAGAAGTTTTGGATTTAAAAAAATCATTTAAAAAAAGAACAGTTGTAAATGGTGTTTCTTTAAATGTTTCTAAAGGTGAAATAGTAGGACTTTTAGGCCCTAATGGTGCAGGTAAAAGCACATCTTTTTATATGATAGTAGGGCTTTTAAAACCAGAAAATGGTAAAATATTATTAGATGGTGAAGATATAACACATATGCCTATGCATAAAAGATGCCGTGCAGGTATAGGCTATCTTCCTCAAGAAGCATCTGTTTTTAGGAAAATGACTGTGTATGATAATATTATGTCTGCTTTAGAATTTACTTTTGATGATGTAAAAATAAGAAAAGAAAGAGTGCAGATATTGATTGATGAATTTCATTTAAACCATGTAGTTAAAAGTTTTGGATATGCACTATCTGGCGGAGAAAGAAGAAGAGTTGAGATTGCCAGATGCCTTGCTACAGAGCCTGATTTTATTTTATTAGATGAGCCTTTTGCAGGTATTGATCCAATATCTGTTGCAGATATTCAAGAAATGGTTCATTCATTAAAAGATAGGGGAATTGGTGTTTTGATTACAGACCACAATGTGAGAGATACATTGAAAATAACTGACAGAGGCTATATTATAACAGAAGGAAGAGTTTTAACACAAGGTTCACCTGAAGAAATTCTTGCAAATAAAGACGTTAGAGAAAAATATTTAGGAAAAGGGTTTTCTATTTAATGAATAATGTAAACCAAAATTTAGATATTAAAACATCGCTGCAAACAACCGTATTCATTACACCACAAATGAAGCAGTCTCTTGCTATTCTTCAGATGCCTATTTTAGAACTGGAGCAGGAAATATCTACCATATTAGAGGAAAACCCAATATTAGAAGTAGCAGAAGATGGTGGCGATGATTTTAATGATTTAGATGATTTAAATGATTATAATGATTTAGATAGTTCTAATAAAGATAATGCAGAAGATGATAATATAGCTGGTAATATAGAAGATGATAACCTTAATAATTTAGTAGAAAAAGTGACAGGTGATGACTGGGACGAATATATTGGTTATGAAAAACTTGATGATATAAGCTATAAATCAAATAATGATGATAATACATTTGATTTAGAGCAGGTAATAGGTGCAAAAGAATCATTATATGAACATTTAATGTATCAGTTAAATATAACTGTTACAGATGAAACAAAATGGAAAATAGGTGAGTATATAATTGGAAATTTATCCGAAGATGGATATTGTAGAATAGATATACAATCAGCCTGCGAAGAATTAAATGTTAGTGAAGATTTATTTCATCAGGTATTATCTATAATAAAAACATTTACTCCATCAGGTATTGCATCATCATCATTACAGGAATGTATAATTACTCAGATAAAAGATATGAATTGTGACGATGTTTATATTGAATTTGCAAATGAATTGTTAAGAGATTACTCATCAGAACTTGCAAGTTTTAAATATGATGATATACTAAAAGGTATGAGTATTGAAAGAGATACTTTTGATTATTTATTGATGCTTATAAAGAAAACAGACCCACGTCCCGGGCTTAATTTTACAGGTGGAGATACAAAATTTGTTACACCAGATGTTTTTATAGTGCCAAATGAAGAAAATTTTGATATAATAGTAAATGATAAAGGCATACCAAACATTAGGCTTAATAATTATTATATAAAAATGCTTCAAGGTTCTAATTTAGATGGTGAAGCCAAAAGTTATATTAAAGATAAAGTAAAGAATGCTGTATGGGTAATTGAAAGCCTGCAGAAACGTCAAAAAGCAATATATAAAGTGGTTAAAGCAATTGCAGATTTTCAGGGAGATTTTTTGCAAAATGGTATTACTAGCTTAAAACCTTTAAAATTAAAAGATATTGCTGAAGTTACAGGACTTCATGAATCTACAGTAAGCCGTGTTACATCTGGTAAATATGCTATGACAAAACACGGACTAATAGAATTAAAATCATTTTTCTCTAAAAGTTTGGAAAGTGATAGTGGTGATATGTCTATCGGTGTTATTAAACAAAAAATTAAAGAGCTAATTGATAACGAAGATAAATCAACATGTTTATCAGACCAGCGTATAGTAGAGATAATGGAAGAAAAAGGAATAAAAATTGCTCGGCGAACTGTTGCAAAATATAGAGATGAAATGAATATTCCAACAATGTCGCAGAGAAGAAGGCTAAGGAGGTAATATTATGAATATTACAGTGAACGCAAAACACACAACATTAACAGATGCTATTAAGGATTATTCTGAAAAGAAAATTCAAAAAATAGCAAAATATTTTGATGACCATATGGACGTTCATGTTAATTTAAATGTGGAAAAAAATATGCATATTGCAGAAATATTTGTTAATGTTAAAGGAATGTTTTTAAAAGGTATAGAAAAATCAGAGGATATGTATGCTTCAATTGATATGGCAATGGATAAAATAGAAAGACAGGTTGTAAAATATAAAGAGAAGCTTCAAACTCGTAAAAGTGCCGAAAACAGAGCATCAATGGACGATTTAAAACTTAATGTATATGACTATAATGAAGATAGTGCCATTGATGAGCCAAAAATTGTTATTACAAAAAGTCTGCCTGCAAAACCAATGGATATAGAAGAAGCAATTATGCAGATGGATTTAATGAACAAAAACTTCTTTGTATTTCGTAATGCAGAAAACTCTGAAATAAACGTTGTTTATAAAAGAGATGATGGTAAAGTAGGTTTAATTGAATCATAATAAAATATAATATACCTACCTATAGAATATGGGTAGGTATTTTTTTAAGGATAAGTTTATGAATAACCTTTCCATTGTAATTATTACAGGGCTTTCAGGAGCTGGTAAATCTCATGCAGCTAAAGTATTTGAAGATTTAGGATACTATACAATAGATAATATGCCGCTGCCCATTTTAGATAAAGTAATTGAATTATTTTTTAATATTGATAGTGGCGTTGCAAAAGTTGCATTTGTTATAGATTCCAGATCAAAAGATACTAATTTAGTTTTTCAGTTCATAAAAATGCTTCGTGAAAAATATAATGCAACATCTATTTTTATGGACGCTTCTTTTGAAACACTTGTTAAACGCTATAAAGAAACTAGAAGAAAGCACCCATTAGGAAATGACCTGCAGGAAGCCATAAAAAAAGAAATATCTTTCATGGAAAATGTTAAAGGTATATCTGATATTGTGCTTAATACAGATGGCAAGAATATTCATGATTTAACAAGAGAAATAGTAAGTATATTTAATCATCATATTAATGACTTTACTCTTACGTTACAATCTTTTGGTTTTAAAAATGGGCTTCCTCAAGATGCTGATATGGTAATGGACGTTCGATTTATGCGAAACCCTCATTTTGATGATGGTCTAAGAACTATGACAGGGCTTAATGAAGAAGTTCAAGAGTATGTTAAGGCTGATGAAAATTATGATAATTTTATATTACAATTAAAAAATATAATATTAATGCTTATATCTTTGTATATTAGTGAAGGTAAAAAATACTTTAATATTTCAATAGGTTGTACGGGTGGAAAGCATCGTTCTGTTACAGTAGTTGAGGATTTATTAAAAATATTGACTGAAAATGGTATTCAAGATATTAGAGTGAAACATAGAGATATAGATAAATAAATCATAAAGGAAAGAAAATATGGTAATTGTAATATTAACTCATGGCATATTTGGTGAAGAATTACTTAGATCTGCAGAAATGATTATAGGCAGGCAGGATAAAGTAGAAGTTATTTCCATTAATAGTGGCGAATTAATGGACGATGTGTATTCTAAAATGGAAAATATTTTAGTAAAATACCAAGATGAAAGTTGTTTATTATATACTGATATGTTTGGTGGAAGCCCATCAAATATTTCTATGGCATATCTTGCAAAAGATAGCGTTGAGGTAGTTTCTGGTGTCAACCTTCCTATGTTGCTTAAAGCTTTCACTATGCGTATGGATAATAACAATAGTTTATCTCAAATTGCAAAAGAATCAGCTGAGGCAGGAATTGCGAGCATAAAAGTTGCTGGGGAGTTGCTTAATAAAAAATGAAGCATATAATATATAGAGTTGATGATAGGTTTATTCATGGTCAAGTACTTGAAGGGTGGGTAAATTATCTTAAAATAACAAATGTGATAATAGTTAATGATGTTATAGCTGGTGATAATGTTCGTGCGTCTATCTATGGCAGCACACTTCCTGCTAATTCAAAATTTTCTGTATATTCTATTCATGATTTTTGCTTCAAAAAACCATATCTTAAAAATAAGAAAAAATATATGCTTGTAATAGTTGGTTCAATTGATGACCTTTTTAAAATAGAAGAAACTTTTTCAAATAATATTTATTTTAATATAGGCTGTATGACAGATGCTTCCCATGATGTTTGTATTAATGACAGCGTATTTTTATCTTTAAATGATTTTCATAAATTGCAAAACTTATCAGAATTATATGATATTTATTTTCACAAGGTTCCTTGGGAAAAACCAGTAATTTTTTCAAACCATAATAGAAAAATATAGGGTATAGTATGGCTGAAATATCACTACAGCAAATTATTTTTTTAATTTTATTTTCTGGTGCAATTTCTGTAGACAGGCTTGCTGGTTTTAATATTATGCTTTCCCGCCCTATAATTGTTTCAGGTGTTATTGGAATAGTTTTTGGAAATATATATGCTGCCTTAATGATGGGATTAATTTTTGAATTTATTGGTATGCTTGAAGTGCCAGTAGGCACAACTATCACTCATGATGATACTTTTGGTGGCTATGCTTCATCACTGGCTATGGTATTAGGTGTTGCTAATGAAGATGCAATAAATATATTGGTTGCCATATTTATTACATCTTTATTAATGTATCCCGTTACTTTTTCAGATAAGGTATTTAGGAATATTAATAAATATCTCGTAAAAAAAAGTATAAATCAAAATGCAACAGATAATGAAAACAGATTAATATTATTAGGTGTTATACTAGCATTTATTCGTGGTATTTTAGTTTATAATATTGGTTTTATAGCAATTTGCATATTCATGAAATATTTCAAATTAATTAATATAGATATAAATAATATATATGAGCCAATTTTGGCACTTACATTAATTGCAACCTTTATGGGTGGTTATTTGCTGCGTTTTTTAATAATTAACAGGCTTCACAAAGTAATACTGCTTGGTTTAGGTCTCTTAATAGGGTGGTTATTATAATGAAAAATCTTGTTATATTGCCAACTTTGTTAAAAAGCATGTTTTACCAGGGTAACTGGAATATTACAAATATGCAGGGAACAGGTTTTAGATGGCTTGTTAAAGATTTTTTTAAGAATAATAATACAAAACTGCCTTCAGATTTTGATTTATCCCCCATATATTATTTTAATACTAACCCATATTTAGTAACTTTCATTTTAGGTCTTTTATTAAAAGAAACTCAAATGCGTGGTAAAATAGGTGATTATGATAAAATTTATGCATCAGCACTAGCTGCTTTAGGTGATACTTTTTTTTGGCATTCACTGCGTCCTTTTGCTTTTTTTATTTCTTTATGGGCTATTTTAATTAATCCAATACTTGTTATCATATTATATTTTATAATATTTAATTTATTTAATATAGTATTTAGGGTATTAGGGTTTTATTATGGATATACATTTGGTGCAAATGTTATGCAGTTATTTAATAAAATAAAATTTAATAAGTGGAGCAGAATATATGATGGCATTACAACATTTATGGCAGGAGTAGTGATTGCTTATGTTATTAATCATTATATATCTGATTCTATACATGTTATTAAATCAGTAGCGTTATTTATCGTTGGTATAATAGTTTCAAAATGGGTAAGAGGTCCATTAGAGCTTATGATTGTAACAACGATTTTAGGTGTATTACTTTTATTTGGAGTGTGAAATGGCCACTATTACTTTAGGTGCAATAATTACAAATAATGAAGGTATTCATGCACGAACAGCAGCTGCATTATTAAGAGTTATAAAACAATATAATGTGGAGGTTTTTATTAAGTATAAAGATAATATTGTAAATCTTAAGCACTTAATAGATGTAATTGCATTATCTATAAGTTGTGATGCATATATAGAGTTAATTATAGAAGGAGAAGATGCTATATCTTGCAGTGCAGAACTTTCTAAAGTGATAAAAAGTGATTTAGGAGAGATATCTTGATAATAAAAAAAGGAACAACTATTTCAAATGGTATAGCCATTGGTAAAGCATTGATTATATGCAGGGATAAAGTTAGTGTAAAAGGATATAAAATCCAAGATACTTCTTTTGAAATAGAAAAATTAAATTCGGCAGTTTCCCATACTTCTAAACTTTTAGACCAAATGCAGCTAATAAGCAAAACGTATAAAGAATTATATGATGTTTATAAACTGCTTTTAACAGATGAGTCATTTATTGGAAAAGCTGTTTCCATAATAGAAGAAGAACAGGTCAATGCAGAATATGCATTAAAAAAAGTAACGGATAGCTTAATGAATAAGTTATCTCTTTCAGATAATGATTATTTTAAAGCTAGAATGCATGATATTAAAGATATATATTTACGTTTAATTCGTTATATGTCAAATATTTTAGTGGAAAATTTAGATGATGCTGATGAAGATACAATTCTTGTTTTTAACGATTTTGCCGTATCAGATATTGATGCAATGGTAAAGAAAAAAGTAAAAGGTTTTATTTCTGCAGTTGGCAATAAAATTTCACATAAAAGCATAATAGTGAGAGAATCAGGTATTGTAGCAGTTTCTGGTATAAAGAATGCAGATACTTTTATAAAAAATGGTGATGTATTGGTGGTCGATGGCTTTTTAGGATATGTTGCTATAAATCCTGATAAAGCAAGCATGGAAAAATATGAAAAAAAGAAAGCCGATTATGAAAATTACCTTAACTCTGTAAAAAACGACCATGATACAAGCTGCAAAACACTAGATGGACATGTTGTATCCCTTTATGCAAATATTAATAGTAATGATGAGCTTACACATTTGAATGTTCATGGTATGCAGGGGGTAGGTTTATATAGAACAGAATTTTTATATATAAATAATGGCATGTTAAATGAAGATGAGCAGTATAATATATTAAAAAACGCACTTTTATCTATGCAGAATAAACCTCTCACTGTTAGAACATTTGATTTAGGTGGTGATAAAGTTAGTAGATTTATGCCAAGCTCTGTTGAGGAAAATCCAGCATTAGGGTTACGTGCAATTAGATACAGTATGAAATACAGGGATTTTTTCTCTGCCCAAATAAGAGCCGTCTTGAGAGCAGGTATATCTGGAGATATTAGGCTTCTACTTCCTATGGTTTCTTCTATTGATGAGCTTTTGGAAATAAAAATTATTATTGATAATGAAAAAAAACGGTTACAGGAAATGAATGTTCCTTATAGAGATAATATTCCTTTAGGTATTATGATAGAAGTTCCATCTACTGCAATACTAATTGATAAGTTTATAAAATATGTTGATTTTTTCAGTATTGGAACAAATGATTTAATTCAGTATGTATTAGGTGTAGATAGAAACAATGAAGATGTAAGCCATTTGTATGCATCTGCTCACCCAGCAATTTTATCTCTTTTAAAAAATATACAAGATAAAGTAAGTGCTGCAGGAAAACCAGTATCAATATGTGGTGAACTTGCTGGAGATTGTAGATATACAGCTATGTTAATTGGTTTAGGTTACCGTTCTTTTAGTATGAACCCACGTTCTTCATATATGGTAAGAAAAACCATATCATCTTTTAATGCAAAAGATTGCGAAAAATTAGTAAATATTTTATTAAGTATTGATACTGTAGAGGAAATTGAAGCACTTATAAGCGATTTTAATAATAAAGATATTTTAACAGATTAATAAAGACTGTATAAAATTTTAAAAAATATATTTATTCATATTTGACAAAATTTCTTAATTTTGGTAGAAATAGGTATTTACATATATAGGTGAGTGTATGAAAAAAGTAATTGTTTCATTAATTATCATTGTAATACTTGCAATAGTTTTTTTTGCAGGATATAGATATTTATACAAAAAAGCCGACAGTCAGTTTAAACTTTATGGTCAGTTACAGGTTAGTCAAGTAGATGTTGCTTTTAAAGTTCCAGGCACTATTGCTCATAGATATTTTTCAGAAGGAATGCATGTAAGTAAAGACCAGTTATTAGCAGAGTTAAACAGTGAAACATATATATCTCAACAAAAATTAGCAAAAGCCAATGAAGATGCAGCTAAATGGGGCTTGGAAGAATTAAAGGATAATTTAAAAAAAGCTGGTAGAAAAAATGAAAATTTAGTTAATAAAACTCAAGCTCAATTAGATGCAGCATCAGCCAATAGAGAATTAGCAGATTATCAGTTAGAATATACTAAACTAGTATCACCTATTGATGGTGTTATATTAGCAGCTTATAAAGAAGAGGGAGAGGTTGTTCAAGCAGGCTCCACTATTTTTTCTATTGGTGATATTAATAAATTATGGCTTAGAGCATATCTTCCAGAAACCAAAATGGATAAAATTAAAGTCGGTCAAAAAATGATTATCAAGGTGGACAGCCTTCCTAACGAAAAATTTGAAGGAAAGGTTACTTTTATATCAGATACTGCTGAATTTACACCAAAACAAATCTATACAACAGAAGAACGCGTCAAACTTGTCTATAGAGTTAAAATAGAAATTATTGATACATTGGGGCTTTTAAAACCAGGTTTTCCTGCTGATGCTTATATAGAGGAATAGCAGATGTTGGATTCTGAATTGATTATTTCTGAAAACATTTCTAAATCATTTGGAGATAATCATGCGTTAGTGGATTTTTCTCTTAAAGTTAAGCAGGGGGAAATATCTGGAATAGTTGGTCCAGATGGTGCAGGTAAGACTACTGCTATGCGTATCCTGTCGACAGTATCATATCCTGATAATGGCTCTCTTTACATTAATGGAGTTAACGCCTTAAAAGATTACCGTGGTGCAAGGAAGAGTATTGGTTATATGAGCCAGAAATTTGGTTTATATGGCGATATGAGTGTGGAAGAAAATATTAATTTTTTTGCTGATTTACAAGGAGTTCCATATAAAGAAATCTCAAAAAGAAGGCAAATGCTTTTAACTGCCAGTGGTATGTTTAAATTCAGTTCCCGCCTTGCCGGCAGGCTTTCAGGTGGTATGAAGCAGAAACTTGCTTTATGCTGTGCTTTAATACATGAACCAAAAGTTTTAATCCTTGATGAACCAACTAATGGGGTAGACCCTGTTTCCCGTCGTGAATTTTGGCAGATATTAAATAGGTTTGCTTCTGACGGCACAGCTATTGTGTATGCTACAAGTTATCTTGATGAGGCAGAACGCTGTAATACAATTAATTTAATGGATAAAGGTAAAATCATAGCTTCAGGTTCATTAGAGCATTTGCAGGAAATACCAAATATAGATATTATTGAGATAAAGGGCGAAAAAGTGCGTAATATTATGTGTGATATTCCAGAAAAATATGGTAAAGTATGGTCTTTTGGCTCAACACTTCATCTTCATGCTAATAAAAATAGTAATGCTGTTCATGGAATTCAATCATTATTAGGTGAAAAATATAGTATATCATTAATAAAACCAACTCTTGAAGATATATTTACTTATTTAACATTTAATGGTGCTGCACATGAGTAATACTGCTGTAATAGTTAAAAACCTAACAAAAAAATTTGGTGATTTTACTGCAGTATCAGATGTAACTTTTGATGTGGAAAAGGGTGAGATATTTGGATTTCTAGGTGCTAATGGTGCAGGAAAATCGACTACTATTAGAATGTTGTGTGGAATACTCCCACCAACTTCTGGCACGGGTATTATTGCAGGATATAATGTTTTAGAAAATCCGGGAATGGTTAGGCAAAATATAGGCTATATGAGCCAAAAATTTTCTTTATATGATGAGCTTACAGTATATGAAAATATGAAATTTTTTGCAAAATTATACAGTATAGAAGGTAAAAATATAGATTATTCTGTATCAGAAGCTGTGGAGCTTGTGAATCTAACTGGTTATGAGAAAGAAAAAACGAAAAGTTTATCAGCAGGTATTAAGCAAAGGCTTTCATTAGCATGTGCTATTATTCATAAGCCACAGATAATTTTTTTAGATGAACCAACTTCTGGTGTAGATCCTGTATCAAGGCGTAATTTTTGGGATTTAATATATATGTTTGCAGCAAAAAAAGTTACTATTTTTGTAACTACTCACTATATGGATGAAGCAGAATATTGTGATAGAATTGCCATGATAAGCTCAGGCACACTTAAGGAAATAGGAACACCTGAAGAGCTAAAAACTTCTAAAATGATATGGAATGTATATAAAATAAAAGGGTTTGGACTTTATGATGTGGCCCAAGTAATACTAGAAATGGAAAATGTTTTTGATGTTGGGCTTTTATCTGATTCTATAAGGATTTTATCTACAAACTTAACACCAGAAGATATAATGTCTTTTTTAAGTATAAAAGGATATAATGGCTATATTGTTGAAGTGGCTGATGCCGTTTTAGAAGATGTATTTGTTAGTTATGCTGGAGGGCAGAACAGATGAACATCAGGCGTGTAAAAGCTATTAGTTATAAAGAATTTATCCACTTATTTAGAGATATTAGAAGTTTGATGGTTATAATATTAGTTCCTGTGATTTTACTTTTTTTATTTGGATATGCATTAAAGCTTGATGTGGAAAATGTATCTGTTGGTGTGATAGATTACAGTAACAGTCCAAAAAGTAAAGAATATATTTCATATTTTGAATCAAACAATGCTTTTGATGTTAATCATTATGTATATAATTATAATGATGCTGAAATGCTTTTAGATACAAACCAAATAAAAATGATAATTGTTATACCATCATCATTTGAAGATGATTTAGCAAATAAAATGAATACTAAAGTTCAGATGATTATTGATGGCAGCGATATTACAACAGCATCTTCTATTATAAACTACATAGCTGGTGTATCAGCTATGTATAACAGGGTTTTTATAGAAAATATTATAAGAACTGGTGGTATTAATATTTCATATGGTGCTGCTGTGCCAGAGATTAGATACTGGTTTAATGAAGACATGCGTAGTGTAAACTATCTTTTTCCCGGCCTTGTGGCCATAATTATGTCAGTTGTTGCTGGTTTTTTAACTTCTTTAACAATATCTAGAGAATGGGAAACAGGTACAATGGAACAGCTTATTCCAACACCTGTAACAGAAGGTGAAGTAATTACAGGTAAACTTTTAACATATTTTTTAATTGGTTTGATAGATGTGATTATATATATATTAATTGGTGAGTTTATTTTCCATGTTCCATTAAAGGGCAATACATTACTAGTATTTTTATTTGCTACAATATTTTTAATGTGTATGCTGTCCTTTGGTATATTTGTGAGTATTGTAATGAAAAGCCAGTTAGCTTCAAGTCAAGTAACAACAACTACTACTATGCTTCCTGCATTTTTATTATCAGGCTTTGTATTTGATATTAATAATATGCCACAGGTAATACAGTGGATAACATATCTTTTTCCTGCAAGATATTTTGTTGATATATTAAGAGGGCTTTATTTAAAAGGTGTAGGGCTTGAATATTTGTATTTAAATGCAGGGTTTTTAATATTTTATTCTGCAATACTTTTAGTATTATGTAGGCTTTTATTTAAATTGAGAGCATAAATATGAAAAATGTAGTAAATCGTATAATGGCAATGCTTTATAAAGAGTTTATTTATTTAATACGTGATAAGAAAATGCGTATAATAATTATTGCCGTACCAATAATTCAAGCTGTGTTGTTAGGTTATGCAGTTAATATGGATTTAAAGCATGTTAAAACTGCTGTTGTAGATATGGATAATACAATAGAAAGCAGAAATTTTATCAGTCATTTTTTCTCAAATAATATTTTTTCGTATATACATGCAGATAATATGGAGGAAGCTGAACAGCTTGTTTTATCTGGTAAAGCATTAATGATTATATCTATTCCTTCAGGGTTTGAGGAAAAATTATCACAAAACAGAGTTGCTTCACTACAGGTAATTTTAGACGCTACAAATTCTGTAAATGCTGGTATGGCCTCTGGTTATATTTTAGAGATTATAAAGCTGTATAATGCTAATTATGTATCACAAAAGACAGGTATAAAATCAAGTATTGGTGTAGATACAGAATATAGAACATGGTTTAATGATGGTTTTGAAAGTAAAAATTTCTTTGTGCCATCGATGCTTGCTATGTTATTAATTATAGTAACGGTAATGCTTTCAGGTATGGCAATAGTTCAGGAAAAAGAATCAGGTACATTAGAACAGCTTACTGTTAGTCCTATTACAGCTTGGGAATTTATAATAGGAAAGTGTATACCATTTGCTGTTGTTAGTTTTATTGATGTAATTTTGATTATAGCAATTTCAGTTTTTTGGTTTAATATACATATTACTGGAAGTTTTTTACTTTTACTTTTTGCTTCTATTTTATATATTATGTGCACATTAGGAATAGGACTTTTAATCTCCGCAATTAGTTCAACTCAGCAGCAGGCCTCTATAAGTATGTTTATGATAATTTTTCCATTAATATTATTATCAGGTTTTGCTTTTCCAATAGTTAATATGCCAGAAATAATTCAGTGGATTACATATGTAAATCCAATGCGTTATTATCTTGATATAATTGTTGGTGTATTTTTAAAAGGTCTGTATTTAGACAGGTTAAAAGGTCCTACATTTGCTCTATTTATATTAAGTATATTATATATTGGGCTTGCAGCACTCTATTTAAAAAAGAAATTAAAATAATATGTCTTCTATAAAAGAGTATTTATTTTATATTTTAGATTTTTTATCACATATTGAAGATATTATCTGTATAAAAATGATGGAGCATATCTTATTTATTATTATAATCAATATATTACAGGTGTGTTTGATAACATGTTTTTATTAAAAGTTATAAACGGTATTAAAATATTAAAGATTAATACAATTTAGTTAGTTCATATCTTAATGCTAAAAAAAGGGTTGAGATTAATAAAATTAAAGGTAAAGAGTAAATAAAGAAAACTTTTGATTTTTTAATATGAAACACTTCCCTAAAATAAGATAAATAAAAGCCTTATAACTACTAGTTTATAAGGCTTTTTTTATATTAAATATATGTAATATTGTTTGGTTTTTTTGAAGTAATTTGTCTTGTTTTATATACAGGGTTACCAAATATTTGAGCACCTGCAATATATTCATTATCTTGAACACCTAAAGCATCTCTTAATGGTTTATAAACACGAGCAACACTTGTAAAATACCCAGCCCAAACACAACCAATATTATGGGCATGAGCAGAAAGTTCAAAATAAGTAAGAGCAGTATTACCATCTTCTGCTTTCCATGCATAATCATCAGGCAGCACAGATACAATAAGGTGTGGTGCACCTCTCATAATAACATCTTTTCCTTTTGTATATGCTCTTGCTACAAGTTTATAGTGGAGAGCTTCTTTTTCAGGCATACTATCAAGATTATTTTGCATATATTCAACAACTAAATCAGCAAGTTTTATAGTTTCTTCTCTATTTTTTGTAATAATCCATCTATTATTATGTGTATTTTTTGCAGATGGAGCATAACGGACATTATCCATAATTTTTTCAAGGGTTGCACTATCCACTTCTGTTTTTCTAAAGTTACGAACACTTCTTCTTGTTTTAATAAAAGTATCTAACTGTTCTGGTGTAGCCAGTGACTGCATGTCAACTTTGCTAAATTGTTTTGGGTCAAGGTTTTCTACATAGCATGCTTCATGGGGGCAAAAGGCAACACATTGACCACAAGATATACACTTATAAACATCTTTTTCATCAATGTAAGGTGAACGTTCCTCATCATTTTTAATAATACCAGTAACACATATTGCAGAGCATATTCCATCTCTTTTGCATTTTTCTTTGTCTAAGTGGAAAAAAGCCATACAATCCTCCATAATATTTTAATGTATAATACATAAATTATAATGATTTTACAATAATATTTTATAAAAATGCATAAACAAGCCCTATATTTTTTAAAAGACCAGATTTATAAAATTTATGTTTTACAATACTATTAATAAAAGATATATTTTTTTTATTCTTGAGTGTTATAAATTCATTTATAATATATTTATTATTATCTGATAATTTATTATTATATTGGTTTAAGAAGTTTTCTGCTTGTTGAATATTTTTTAATACTGTATTTTTAATATTTATTTTTCCTGTTTGAAATTTTTTATAGGCATTTGCAAAAGAATTTTCAGCAGCCCCCATACTGTTGTTGTTATGCTGTCTATAATACATGGTTGGTGTATCAATATATCCAATTTTACCAAAAGCAGCAGCTGTAAGCATAAGCCAGTAATCATGCATTATAGCATTAATATTAATTGCGCCGCATACATCTTTAAGGGCTTTATTTACCATCATGGTGCAGCCTGAAGCAATATTTCCCATAAGAAGTCTGTTTAATGTAATTTCATTTGTATTAAATTTTTCGCTTTTGTTATGTGATTTTGAAATAATATTAAGATTACTGTCAGTAACAACTTTATCAGTAAATATAAGTATAGGTGTTTGGCTGGAATATTTATCTTCCATAAGTTTCATTTTTTCCAAA
Source organism: uncultured Mucispirillum sp. (assembly GCA_944325215.1). Classification (GTDB taxonomy): domain Bacteria; phylum Chrysiogenota; class Deferribacteres; order Deferribacterales; family Mucispirillaceae; genus Mucispirillum. Next base: position 133,773 of record CALUZC010000001.1, read on the forward strand.
GTTATTTCTATTTTATTAGTAAACCACACATCATCATGGTCTGCAAACATAATATATTGGGCAGTAGAGTTTGCAAATAACTGGGAAAAATTGTTTATAATTCCTAAATTCTTACTATTTATATTAAAACTTATATTATTGTATTGCATTTTATATTTTGATATTATATTTATAGTATCATCGGTGGATAAGTCATCGCATATATGTATATTAAAATTTTTATAAGTTTGATTAATTATGGATTGCAGTTGTTCTTCAATATATTTTTCAGAATTATATGTGGCCATTAAAATATCTATTTTATGCAAAATATCCACCTAAATTATGTTATTTGGAAAGTATTGGTGATTATATCATTATATTACTAATTGTCAATACAGTATATTTGAGGTAATAGATGCAGGCAAATATTTCAGAAATATTTTATTCGGCTCAAGGTGAGGGTAAATATATTGGGGCAGCACAAGTATTTATAAGGTTATCAGGTTGTCCATTTGATTGTCCATATTGTGATACAGATACTCAAGCAAAAGAATATTTTACAGTTAACGGTAACAATTATAATAATCCAGTATCAGTAGATGATTTGGTAGATATTATAATAAGGGAATTTGGTGATGGCAGTAATTTTCATAGTTATTCCATAACAGGTGGCGAGCCATTAATGGAGTATGAGTTTGTGAAAAACCTTGCATTAAAATTAAAAGAAAGGTCTAAGGCAAAATTATTTTTAGAAACAAGTGGTCTTATTACAAAACATTTCAAAGAGCTGGATAATATATTTCATATAATGAGTATAGATATTAAAACTCATTCAGAGCAGGTTTTAAATCATCTTTCAAGCCTTTGTGAAAGTGTTTGTGAATTAAAAGAAACTGATTATTATTTTAAGCTGCTGCTTCCATATGGAAATGCATATTATATCATTGATTATACAGCTAAAATATTAAGTAAATACAATATAAAAAATATTATTATTCAGCCAGTTGATAGTATAATTAGTAAAGAAATACTTGATTACTTATACAATACGTATTACATTAATGGTATAGAGGCAAGAATTATTCCACAAACACATAAAATTCTTTCCATACCATAGTTGACTTTTTATTTGATTAGTGTTATGATTATTTTATGATGGTACAAGATAAATTAATTATTCTTGAAGAAAAGCTTAATAAGTTGCTTGAAGATTATGATAAACTTAAGCAGGAAAGGGATACTTTACTTATTAAGCATGATGATTTATGCAGCCATATAAAAGATATAGAAGCAGAGAACAGTTTGTTGAAAAAGAATAAGGCAGCTGTTAAAGAAAAGATAGAAACAATGCTTCAAAAATTAGACTCATAGTTGGGATAACATGCATTCTATTGATTTGAAGATATTAGGTCAGTCTTTAAAGTTAAATGTTCCTGAAGGGCAGGAGCAGTTTTATAAAGACATTGCTAATGAGCTTACTTTGCAGATAGAAGAGTTTTTAAGTAAATCGCAGCTTAGGTCAGAGATAAAGGCAGCCATTAGTGTTGCATATAAGTTATTGCTTGAGAACAAGCAGTTAAAAGAGCAAATCTCCTGTTATACTAATATGGACAGCAGGATTGATGATTTAATAAACAAGTTAGATAGGTAATATTTATAATCCCCTGCAGTGTTCGCTTAGCATTACGACACGCTGGAGCCAACACTTTATAATTTTTTGTTGCGATGCATGTTGTGGTGTGCAGGTCGGGCTTGTACCCGAAAGCCTAAAGCAGCACAGAGCGACACCTGTTTACAACAGGCTACAGTGTCAATTGTGATACGGCATATGCGGGGGTTAAAAATTACTTCGTTGTTTTAAAAGAACACGGATTTTTATAGATTTATCGGATTTTTTTTAAATGAATTTAGCTGATGCAATGCGTCCGCAAACATTTGATGATATAGTTGGTCAGGAGCATTTAACGTCTTCTGGTTCTCTATTGATATCGTTAATAGAAAGTGCATCTTTTGATTCTATTATGTTTGTTGGTCCACCGGGGACTGGAAAAACTAGTATGGCAGAGATTACTGGCAGGGTTATAAACGCTACAGTATATAAAATCCACGCTGCAGTTAGTGGTGCAGCAGATTTAAAAAGGCTGTCGGAACAATCTGTTTTTGAAAAAAACATAGTAGTTTTTATAGATGAAATTCATAGATACAATAAATCTCAGCAAGATATCCTATTAAAACTTATTGATGATAGGAAAGTCAAGCTAATTGGTGCATCTGCCGAAAATCCGTATTTTAATCTTGTTCCTGCTTTACGTTCAAGAAGTATTATGTTTAAATTTAATGCTTTAAGCGATGCAGCTTTTATGGAGTTATATAATAAGGCTGTTCCACATTTAAAGAAAATACATAATGTTTCACATGTGGAGGAAAAAGGTATTTTAAAACACATCATCTCTTTAGCTCAAGGTGATAGTAGAAGGTTTTTAAATCTTCTTGAGATTTCAGCTCATACTGGCAGTAAAGAAGATGGTGTATTATTTATTTCAGCAAAAGAGATAGAAAATTTAATGCCGATTAATAATTTTTCAGATGATGAATTTTATGATGTTTTATCGGCAATGATAAAAAGCATTAGGGGTAGCGATCCAGATGCTGCGTTATTATGGTGTTTTAAATTAATAAAAAATGGGGTTACGCCGGAAGCTGTTTTTAGAAGGCTTATGATTTCAGCTTCAGAAGATGTGGGAAATGCATTTCCAGATGGTCAGGTTTTTGTAAATGCTTGTTATAATTCATTTATGAATGTAGGTGTTCCAGAAGGTTATATTATACTTGCTCATGCAGTAACATTTCTTGCAAGCTGCCCAAAAAGCAATAGAAGTTATAATGGGTATCATAGTGTAATGGATTATTTAAAAACCCATGATCCTGTAGTGCCTGCAAATATCCAGCAGAACCCGCAGGATTATAAATATCCATTTGATTATGGTAATTTTGTAAAACAAAAGTATATGAAAGATAACCTTCTTTTTTATAACCCTTCAGAGTTTGGGTTTGAGCAAAAAATTAGGGAACGGCTACACAAGTTGTGGCATAATTTTAAAAACTATGAATAAGGATATTATTAGAAGGAAGATTAAAGAGTTACGCAACAGCCTTCCAGAGAAAGCTGTTGTTGAGAAATCTCAAATTATAACCAGTATGTTTTATGATAAATATTCTTATTTAAATGTTTTTTTACTTTATTATCCATTAGGTAAGGAAGTAAATACTATTAATTTAATAGAGATGCTTTTTATGCAGGGAAAGTTAGTATATTTGCCTGTTGTAAAAGATAATAATATTATATTTAAGCAGTTTTTAGGATTTGATAAAATGGCAGCAGGTAGTTTTAATATTTTAGAACCTGTTGGTAAAGAGATAGATATAGAGCCTGATATATTATGTATGCCAGGTGTTGCATTTGATAAGAGTTGTAACCGTATTGGTTATGGTGGTGGCTTTTATGATAGGTATTTAGAAAATAATACATCTATTATAAAGACTGCTTTTGCATATGATTTTCAAATAGTAGATAAGATTGAAACGGAAAGTTTTGATATACCTGTAGATGAGATATTTACAGATAAATGTATTATAAGTAGGAGGATATAATGGGTTATATTGCAATAATAGGACCTATTTGCGTTCTTGTGGGCTTGGTGGTTGGCTACTTGTTCGCAAAAAAATTAAAAGAAGAAGAAAATAAAAAATTAAAAAATACTGCTGAAGATATTATTTCTAAAGCAAAAAAAGAAAGTGAAGAACTTATTAAGGAAGCTAAACTTGAATCTAAAGAGCTTATATTTAGAGGTCGACAAGATTTAGAAAAAGAGATTAAAGAAAAGAAAAAAGATATAAGCTATATTGAACGTAAATTAGAGGCAAGGGAAGAATCTTTAGAGAAGAAAATGGAAGCAGCCTTAAAAAAGGAAGAGCAGTTAGTTAAACGAGACCAAGAGTTTGATAAACGCATGAAAGATATCGATGTCTTAAAAGCTAAAAATGAAGAAATCAAACAAAACCTTATTAAAGAAGTTGAAAGAGTAGCATGTATGACTGGCGAAGAAGCTAAAAAAATGCTAATGGTTCAGATGATAGATGATGCTAAAAAAGATGCAGCTAGAACAATTAGAGAGCTGGAAGAAGAAGCAAAAAATGAATCAGAAAAACGTGCTAGAAGTATTATTTCTACTGCTATTCAACGTTGTGCTTCAGAATTTACAAATGATATTACTGTAACATTGGTAAACCTTCCTAGTGATGAAATGAAAGGAAGAATAATAGGCAGAGAAGGTAGAAATATTAGAACATTTGAAACAATCACTGGAGTAGATATTATTGTTGATGATACACCAGAAGCAGTAATATTATCATCTTATGACCCATTTCGTAGAGAAACAGCAAAGCTTACATTAGAAAAATTAATTACAGATGGCAGAATACACCCTGCAAGAATTGAAGAACTGCACCAAAAAAGCAGGCAGGAAATGGATAAATATATATTAGAACTGGGGGAAGAAACAGTTTTTAATTTAGGTATCCACAATATAAGCCAAGAAATATTAAAATTGATAGGCAGACTTAAATATAGAACAAGTTATGGTCAAAATGTATTAGGCCATTCTATTGAGGTTGCAACAATTGCTGGCATTATGGCAGCAGAACTAGGTCTTGATCCAAAAATAGCAAAACGTGCAGGTCTTCTTCATGATATTGGTAAGGCTATTGATTATGAGGCAGAAGGTTCTCATACAACAATAGGTGTGGAAGTGGCTAAAAAGAATAAAGAGGACTGGCGAGTAATCAATGCTATTGCCAGCCACCATGGTGAAGAAGAATTTAAATGTATTGAGGCTATTTTAGTTCAAGCAAGTGATGCTATTTCTGCATCTCGTCCTGGTGCTAGGCGTGAAGTTCTTGAAAGTTACATTAAGAGATTAGAGCAGTTAGAGGAAGTTACATCATCTTTTGAAGGTGTTGCAAAATCTTTTGCTATTCAGGCAGGCAGGGAAGTTCGTATTATTGTTGAGCCAGATAAAATAAATGATGATGGTCTTGTGGTATTATCAAAAGATATTTCCAAAAAAGTGGAAGAAGAGCTTACATATCCAGGGCAGATTAAAGTTATGGTAATACGAGAATCTCGTGCTGTTGAGTATGCTAAATAAATTTTATATGTTACATTTATATAAGCCAGATTTAATATCTGGCTTTTTTATTAACTCTTTAGAGAGTTGAGCATAGCGAAACAAAAAACTACTGGCTATGCCAGTAGGTTAAAAAATATTATGGAAACAATACACACTATAATAAGATGAATTGTTTAAATTATGTAAAACTATAATAACAATTAGATGTTATGTAACATAGTTTATCACATAGTAAATTATATACTCATTTTTTTTTACATATAATTATAGAAAAAATAATATATTATAAATATTATGAAAGTATTTGTGATACTTTAAAAATTATATTTTCTATAAATGAATATTTGTATAATAAAGTCATTTGATGAAATACTATATTCATTTATTGATGTCCATTACAGTAAAATATAGAATATCAAGTATAAGATTACATTTAAAAGTAAAAGTTTTTTAATGATATTTTAATACTATATGTATTTATAATATTAATTTGGCAATTATTATTTTCTCTTAACAGGATATTATATAAGTAAAATTTGCTTAATGAAACAGCAGTTACAATATAAAAGATTAAAAAAGAATACATAATGTAAGATAAGATATAAATAAAAGAATACTACTACTTTTTAGACATAGTTTATAAATAATACAATTGTAAGTAATAAAATAGTTTTAACTGCAATAAGACTTGAACAAGTCAATATAATGGCTCTCATTTTACAGCGAAATAATAAACTACCCGTTAAACGGGTAGTCATGATTATTGATTTTCTTCGCTGTTAGAAGCATCTTCAGTATCACTTTCATCTTCTTGAAGTTCTACAAATTTTATTCTATTACGAACAATATCAGAAAGAGCTTTAGATGTTACTTTTTCCCCTTGTTTTAAATCGGCTAAAACAGTGTCACCATCTGGATTATTAAGTTCTCTTGCACGTAATGCTGCTAGATGTACTAATTTAAATCTACTATCCACATTAGGTTGGTTAATAACACGTTCAATGTCTAAAAATGCCATAATTTTCTCCTTATATATTCATAAAATCTATAATATTATCATATTGATTTGTACGTAATTTTTCTGCCAAATATATATTTTCAAGCTGCTCAAAAGCAGTATCGCTTGCATCATTTATTATTAAATAATCATAATTTTTAAAATATTCAACTTCTTTTTTTGCATTTTCTATCCTTAATGCAATATGTTCATCTTTATCTGTGCCTCGTTTAATAAGTCTTGATTTTAATTCTCCAATACTTGGAGCAGTAATAAAAATATATGTTGCTAAATTTTTTGTTTTTTCTTTTAGCTGCATAGCACCTTGTGGGTCAATATCAAGTATAATATCTGTTCCATTATTTAAAGCATTCTCTATTTGCTGTTTTGATGTTCCATAATAATTACCATGAACTTGTGCCCATTCAAGAAATATTTCTTCACTAATCATTGTTTTAAATTTATCTTCATCTATAAAAAAATATTCTTTACCATTTTGTTCATTACCTCTTGGAGCTCTTGTAGTATAAGAAATAGAATATTGAATTGCAGGATATTTTTTCATTAGCATATTACAAAGTGTTGTTTTACCTGCTCCACTTGGGGCTGATATAATATAAAGCCTGCCTTTACTGTTTAATACCATATTTCCTCCAAAAGTAGGCTTATTAAATTATAAATTTTATTAATAGTCAATATAATTTTACATAAAAATAAATAATATTACCAATATGCTATAACTTATATAAAATATATAAGGTTTGCATTATTGACTACAAGAATAACATATGTATTGATTATTAATCATACTAATAGCATTCTCTGCTGTTTTTTCACCACATTTATCACATATATACGAGTTATATATATTGGCTTTACTTGGAAATTCCATATTTGTATTTTTTACTGTAAAAATATCTTTAGGCTGTTGAGATAAAATATAGTTTATATTATCTTCTTTAGTAGATTTTTTTTCATAATTATTTAACACTATTCTTGCACTTTTTCCATTTGTTCTATTAAAAAAATTAAATGCTTGTTTACCTTTATAATCAATTTTTAGTGAGCCTGTTCCAATTGTTGCTTTTAATATTACCTGAACAGCATCAACACCACAAGCATCAGTTTCTGCAATACATACAATATCTTCATCATGAATATTATCATTAATTTCTAATATATCTTTTGCTAATAAGCTGGCTTGAAAACCAATCGCAAGTCCAGGACATGCATGTCCATGAAATTCTACAACTTTAGTCCAGAGTAATTTATCCATAATATAACTCCATAAGTAACACAAAAAATATAATATGTAACACATTTATAATAATTTTATATTTTTGTCAACATATAATCGAACAATACTGCTTGCAATAATGTTTATATTAGTATATAGTTATGGCAAGTTTAGGTGACAGTATTTATGAGTTCTTTTTTTAATAATCCCAAAGCTTTATTGTTTGGTATAGATGATATTTTAATGACAGATGATAATAATAGAAAAAATGGAAGTAGTATGGACAGCAATAGTATGGAATTATGTATTAATTCATCAAAAAAAGAACAGCTTGATATTCTTAGAAATAGTTTTCTTAACTGTAATAAATGTGAATTATATAAAACTAGGAAAAATATTGTTTTTGGCAGTGGAAATCCAGAAACACGTTTAATGTTTATTGGTGAAGGACCTGGTGCAGAAGAAGATAACCAAGGTCTTCCATTTGTTGGTAGAAGTGGTCAGCTGCTTACAAAGATGATTAATGCAATGGGATTAAATAGAGATGAGGTATATATTGCCAATATTGTAAAGTGCAGACCTCCAAGCAATAGAGACCCGTTATTTGAAGAAGCACAAGCATGTATTGGTTACTTAAGAAGCCAAATACAAATTATTAATCCAGAGATTATTGTCTGTCTTGGTTCTATCTCATTAAATTTTTTGCTGCAGCCAGATGGCAAGACAAAATTAGCTATAAGCAAACTTAGGGGAACATGGCAGGATTTTTATGGTTATAAAGTTTTACCAACATTCCACCCTGCATATCTTTTAAGAAATCCATCTAAAAAGGCAGATGCATGGAAAGATTTACAGCTGGTAATGAAAGAGCTTGGGCTGGAACAGCCTAAATAATTTACTTATATGGAATTGTTATGAAAATTGCTATATTTATATTGTTTTTACTGTATAATGGTATTGTTTTTGCTAATTCTGTAGTGGCAGAAGGTGAAGCTGTTATTAAAAATAATGATAATGAGTCGGCACGCTCTATTGCATTACTTCGTGCAAAATGGTCTGCTGTAGAATCAGTAAGTCCTGCTAAAGTGAAGGTTGAAAGTATTATTAATAATTCAAAGATTATTGATGAAGCCATTAAAACAGAACTTACTGCAACTATTTCATCTTTTACCATAATTGAAGAAAAAATTGTAGATAATAAGTATATTATAAAAATTAATGCTAATGTAATTGAGAATAATGTTGATAATAATGGTAGCAGCCTGTTAGACACTACTTTGTGTGTTATAATAGGTGGTATTATGCCAAATGGAAGTATAAACTATAATAATAACTTTACTCTAGAGGCAATTAATCTTTTTAGTGAGCAGGGAATAAAAATTGCCGAAGTTGATTATAACAGTATTAGTAAATCAAATTATTTAAATGCTGTAAAATATTCAAAATATGATGGAATAATAAATATTACAAATAAATATAAATGTAAGAACATATTGTTAGGTAGTTTGTCTATAATAGACAAAGGGAGTAATACAGGATATGGTTCCTTTAATATTAGGATAGCAGGTGGAGATTTAAGCTGGAAACTTATAGATAATAATAAGAAAATACTTAAAACAGGTTTTTTTAGTGGCAGAGGTCAAGGTGCATCTTTAGATGATGCAGCACTAAGTGTTTATAACAGTATGGCAAAAAATACTGCAGTTAAGGTTGTATCACAAGCTTTAGAAGTTTTAGCAGGGGTGGATAAGAAATCTATTAGGATAGTTTTAACTGGTGCTAACACATCGCTAGATGATTTTCATGAATTACGTGATGATTTAAAAAAAATACCTTTTGTTCTTGGTGTTGAAGAGTTAAATCAAACTTCCTTATCTGTAAATTATCCTGATAAGGCATTGTATTTAGGTATATTTTTAGAAAAAGATAATAAATATAAAGTTACAAAAATAAGTGATAATGAGATTATCATTAGAAAATAAAGGTTGAATATAACATATAAAGTAGTTATATTAATAATATGGAGGCATTATGATGAAAAAAACCTTTTTAATATTTATTGTAGTAGCAGCTTTTGCTATTGCTGGTTGTACACCTAAGGGTAGTGGCATTACTGCTTCAAAGATGAATAAGTGTTTTGATGGTGCGCCAGCATGGGTTCTTAATGGTGGTGCTGAAGGTGGTCTTTCTGCTGTTGGCAGTGCCCAAGTAGGTAATGCAGGTATTTCTTTTGCAAAAACAGAAGCTTTAGCTAATGGAAGAGATGAGATTGCTCGTATATTAGAATTAAAAGTTTCTAACATGGTTAAAAATTTTACACAAACAACTGGTGTGGGTAACTCTCAAACTGTAGATAAAGTTTCTTCAACAGTATCTCGTCAGCTTGCAAGTCAAACAATTACAGGTTCTAAATTAAAATCACAATGGCTTTCAAGTGAATGTAATGAATTATTTGTTCTTGTTGTAGCTGATGCCCCTGGAATTAAAAAAGATATTAAAGACCAAATCACATCAAGCTATCGTAATGAAGAGGCTATTTGGCAGCAAATTCAAGCCAAAGATGCACTTAAAGAAATGGATAGAGAGATTGATAAGGTTATGAACACTCCAAATAATCAATTAGATGGATATTAAAATATTAGGAGGAAAGGTAAAAACTTTCCTCTATTTATTTATTCTTGTTTGTTTTATTTTTTCAGGCTGTGCAAGTCATAATGTTGCTGTAAATAATTCTAATGCAGATAGTTTGCCTGAATGGGTATTAAATCCTTCAAAAAATGGTGTAATTGGTGGAGTAGGATATTGTGCTGCACATGTTGATGGTATAAGTGGACAGCGTGAACTTGCTTCTAAAAGAGCATTAGAAGAGATAGCTCGTCAAAAAGGTGTTCAAGTAGATTCTATAATGGTTGTTTCATCTAAACATTCTAATCAAGTAGAAATGCCTGATACTTCTATAAATACTGTATCCGGTTTCAAAACAAATACTAATGTTAAAGCATATATTAAAGAAGTATGGATACATCCTGTTACTAAAGTAATGTATGTATATATGATTGCCAACTAAAATATTCACTTTGGAGTGTAAAATGAAAAATATTTATTTATTTTTTTTAATAAATATTATATTCTTATCATTATTTCAGATATCATTCTGTTCAGAATTACCTGTGTGGGTTTTAAATCCTGTAATAGATGGTTATGAATTATGTGCAGCTGGTTATGCCGTTGATAATGAAAATAAGTCATTACAGAAAAAAATTGCAAGAATGAATGCAATGGCTGAATTGTCAAAAATGCACGAAGTTAAAGTTACAAATAAATTAGAAATAGAACAATCTCATGAAAGCTATAATGGCAGAAGTTTAGATTCTTCTAAAAAGATAACTTCAACATCTAAACAGTCTTCAAGTATTACAATAGGTAATACTAAAGAATTAGATAGTTTTTATGATGATGATACAGGTATGTATTATATACTGCTGTGTTTAAAATAAATTATTTTAAGGTGTTATGTTATGAGTAAAGAGGAATATCCATCATCAGTTATTATTATACAAAATATTACAGGTGCGAAAATAGTTAAAGAAACCCATATTTCATATGCCATTATAGGTGATGAATTTGTATATAAAATAAAAAAACCTGTAGATTTTGGATTTTTAGATTACAGGCTTTCAAAAAGCAGAAAAATGTATACAATTTTAGAAAAGGATTTAAATGATAGATTTTCTAAAGGAATTTATCTTGAAGTTTTAAAATTGGTTAGGCAAAACGAAAAGGATTTTGCACTGGTTCCTGTGGAAAGCTCCCTTACTGCATTAGAATATGTTTTAAAAATGAAAAGAATTAATGATGATGATTTTCTTCAAAATCGTATAGAAAAAGACTTGATTTCTTGTGAAGATATGGAAAAAATTGGTCAAGAAACTGCAAATTTATTAAAAAACTTAGATAATGCTCCTAAAGATGATGAATTTGAAAGTAACTATCATGTTGTTAGATATAATGCTGAGGAAAATTTTACTCAAACTGAGCAATATGTTTCTAAATTTATTGATAAAGAAAGTTTTGATTTTATAAAAGAACAAACACTTTCCTTTTTAGAAGCAAATAAGGATATATTTATAAAAAGAGCAGAAAATGGATATGTGAAAAATGGGCATGGCGATTTACGTCTTGAACATATTTATTTTAATAATGATAATACAGTGGGTTTAATTGACTGTATTGAATTTAACAGACGTTTTAGGTTTAATGATGTAATATCTGAAGCCTCATTTTTGTCTATGGAACTTGACAGTATGGGGCACATAGAATTTGCAGATTCATTTTTAAAGGGATTTTTAACAGTATTTAATGATGAAGAAAGTTTGAAACTTATTAATTATTATAGATGTTATCTTGCTTATGTTCGTGCAAAAGTAACATGTTTTCTTGTGGCTTCAAAAGATGAAAGCTGGGAATTATATGAACAAAAAGTAGGCGAAATAAAAAGACTTATAGATATGTCTGCAATGTATGCAAAAGCTATGCACAGGGAGAATATAATTTTTTATGGTTTAATGGGAACAGGTAAATCAAAAAATGCTTATGCTTTTTCAAAAAGATTTCCTGTTGCTATATTTACTTCTGATATAATACGTAAAGAATTGGCAGGGCTTAATAAAGAAGATAGGCAATATATTGACTGGGGAACAGGTATATATACTGTTGAAAATTCGCTTATGCTTTATAATAAGCTTGGTGAATATGTGGCAGAAAAACATAATGTTGGGAGATTATCGCTTGTTGATGCATCATTTACTAAAATAGAATATTTAAATGAGTATAAAAAAAGTAATGTCGGCAATATTACTTTTATTAATTTTGATGCACCAATTGATGAAATAAATGCCAGACTTCTAAAACGTGAAAATAAAACTACAGTTACTGATGGCAGAAGAGAAATAGCAGAAAAACAAAGAAGTTGTGCAAGTATTCCAGAGTATGATTTACAGATTATAACCACTGGCAGCGTATCAGATAATATAGAAAAAATTTATAAATTTTTAATAAAATGAAGTCAAATTATTATATAAGAAGGGTAAACTCCCCATTTGATGACAGTGGTATTTTTGTTCGTAATGTATATATGAAGAAGGCTGTATTGTTTGATTGTGGCAGACTTAGTAATATTGATAATTCTGAACTTAATGATATATCATATATATTTATAAGCCATACTCATGTTGACCATTTTAGTGGGTTTGATAGGTTTTTGAGAACTTCGCTGCTATCTGGTAATACATTTACATTTTTTGGTCCAAAAGGATTTATAAATAATGTATATGGAAAATTATCAAGTTATACTTGGAATTTGATTTATGATTATGATATTGTTTTTAGGGCAATAGAGTTAAGACTAGATGGTATTATTGGTGCAGAATTTTCTTCAAAAAATGGATTTGTAAAAGAAGATTATAATGTAAATAATGCTGTATCTTTAGATGATGGTTTTACTATAGAGTATGATTTTTTTGACCATGGGATACCTTCAATAGGTTATAGATTAAAAGAGCCAAAACGCATATCTATGAATAAAGAAAAAATGAGTAAATACGGTTTAAAACAAGGGGTTTGGATAAAAACATTAAAAGATATTATTTTAAGTAATAATGGTAATGATTTATTAGAGGTGGATACCATAAATGGCAAAAAGAACTATTATACAGATGAATTAAAAAATATGGTGGTAGAATATCCTATTCCACAGGATATAACCTATATTACAGATATAGCACCTACATTTAATAATTATAAGAAAGCAATATCCCTTGCTAGAGATAGTTTTGTATTATTGATAGAATCAGTATTTATGAATAATGATATTTTACATGCAATGGAGAAAAATCATTTATCCATTGGTCTTTCAAAGCAAATATTTAAAGAGTCAAATTCTAAACTCGTATCATTTGGGCATTTTGCTCCAAAATATGATAAAGTAAAAGATATATTTTTTAATGAACTATATAAAGATTTAGATATGAAAAAAATAGTAAAAAATGAGCTAAACAGGTGATGTATGTTTAAACCGTTTGGAAAATTTGCAAAAACAGCTGATGAAATATACAGGCAAGACATAGAAATCTCTGAAAAAGCAGGTGCTTTATTAGATGGCTGTAAACCGTATTTTAAGAAGCATTCTAAAAATGGTGTATTATTAATACATGGTTTTGCTGCTGCTCCTAATGAGCTTTTGCCGCTTGCTTATGAACTTGAAAAGTATGATATTAGTGTGTATGTAGTTCGTGTCGCAGGTCATGTAACAAATCTTGATGATTTTATTAAGTCTACATATATGCAGTGGTATGAAAGTATTGAGTTAGGTTATAACTGTCTTGCTTCTTTTTGTGATAAAATATGTGTAGTAGGGCAGTCTAATGGTGGTCTTTTAGCTTCTGCAGTAACAAGATATAATAAAGTGGATTTTTTAGCACTTTTAGCACCAGCTTACAAAGTTAGAATTCCCGGTTTTTTTCTTATTCCATATTTAAGAAAAATTATTAAATATTTTCCTAGAAGGGTTAAGGGTATTACTTTTAATTACCCAGTTTTTCCTTCAGAACCTTTATACCAAATGAAACTTTTACAGGATAAAGTAGAACAGTTTGTATATGATATTAATATACCAGTCTTATTGGCTGTATCCAATAAAGATATACTAATATCCCCAAAAAAAGCAAAAGAAGTTGTTGCAAAAATGGCATCATCTGATAAAACAGTATTTACATATGATAATAAAGAATATAAAGTAAAGCATATATTAACAGAAAATCACTCTGTAAAAATTATTAATGATATAGCATTATGGATAAAGGAGAAAATGGCATAAATGGTATTAGGAGTTATTGGTGCAGGAAATATGGCACAGGCTTTAATATCTGGTATAATTAAATCAAAGGTACTTGAAAGCAGCAGTATTATTGTATCTAATTATAACAGTAAAAAAGCTGAAGATTTAGTTAAAAAATATAATGTATTAGTAGAAGATAATATTAATGTTATAAGAAAAAGTAATGTTATATTACTGGCTGTAAAACCTTATGCAGTTATTGACACATTAAACCAATATATTGAAGATTTAAAGGATAAAATAGTTATTTCTGTAGCAGCAGGTATAAGTATAAGTGATATGGAACAAGTTTCTTCCACGTTAAAAATTATAAGAACTATGCCAAATACCCCTGTTGAAGTTTGTGAAGGTGTTATTGCTTATTCAAAAGGAAAAAATATTTCTAATGATGATATTGTAGTATTAGAAAAACTTTTTTCAAAACTTGGTTTATTATTTTATATTGATGAAAATAAAATAGATGCAGTATCTGCCTTAACAGGTTGTTCCCCTGCTTATATTTATCAAATTATTGAAGCTATGAGCGATGCTGGAGTTAGAATGGGGCTTTCAAGAGAACTTTCTATTCAGCTATCATCTATGGCAGTAAAAGGTGCTGGTAGTATGGTTTATGAAACAAATACACATCCAGCAGTGCTTAAAGACAAAGTAACATCACCAGCAGGTTCAACTATTGAAGGTATAGCTGAAATGGAGAGAAAAGGTGTTAGGGGAGTTATTATTTCTGCACTATATAAAGCTTATGAAAAAACATTATCTTTTACAAGAAAATAAATAGGAGAAAAGTATGAAAAATATTCTATCAACAATAATAGTATTTGGAGTTATTTTTTTCTTAATAATTATTGGAGCTTATGTTTTTGATAAGTTTAATGGTTTTGGTTTAATAGATAGTGTTGATTCTTCTATTAATCAAGGGATAGATAAATTAATAGGGGATAATGATAGTAGTTTAAGTGATAATTTATCTTATGATAATAGTAGTATTATTGAAAGTAAAATCAGCCCAAATATTGATAATAATACTGATAATATTTCTGTTAATGTATTAGATAATATTAGTGAAACAATTGATAATTCATCAAGTAATGCTTTGAATAAAGAAGTTTCTGATAATACAAGTTCATCAATTAATCAGCAAGACAATATATCTAACGATAATTCTTCATTACAGCAATAAAAAAATATATAAGTAAATACTAAATATTATATTTTTGTTTAGTATTTACTTTATATAATAGTAGAAATTTTTTATTCACTGCTCCTAATAGATTCTGGTAAGTCATCATTTGGATAAAATAATTTATATACAAGTGTAATAACAAGCCATGTAAAGAAAAAAGCAAAAACAATATCTGTAAAGAAATGCCTTCCTTGAAATATCCTTACAAAACCAACTAATAAACCAAATAGAAATGTGCTGCTAAATATAATTTTACGTGTAGAACCTCTAAAGAAAAAACCTAATACCATAAAAGTAAAAGCAAAAGAAGCATGACCAGAAACGAAAGAGCAGTTACTTGCACATTGGTTAGAAATCACAAATGGTGCTTGAAACTGCATATCTCCACCATACTGTTCAATATGAGCAGGTCTTGGTCTACCAACATGTTCTTTTAATATGCTGTTAACAACAATTCCAGGAGCAAGAGCATATACTGCAATTAAAAATATTATAGCTTTTCTATTTAATCCAAAAGGATTAGTTTTATTTATAAGATTTATTATAAGCATCACAAGTAAAAGCACAATAATTAGTGCAGTTAAATAATAAGCACCTTCATATATAATCAATCCAAAAGTGTTCTGAGCTAAATAAAAGCCTTCATCATTGTAGAATATATTGGTAATTTTTAAGTCAATACCACTAAAGATATAAGATAGTATTCCCAGCACTATGAAAAGTGCTAGAAATACTTTATGTTCAATTATATATTCTTTTAATATTTTTTTCATGTTATTCATAGTTATTTTATTCTGCTAATAATCTCATTACCCATTTCTGCTGTTGAAACAATTTTTACATCTTTAGATTCACCAGCAATATCTTTAGTGCGAATATTTGCTGCTAAAGTTTCTGCCACTGCATTTTCTATTACTTTTGCTTCTTTATCTAAATTAAAGCTGTATCTTAACATAAGTGCAGAAGATAAAATTTGAGCAATAGGATTTGCAATCCCTTGCCCTGCAATATCTGGAGCAGAGCCACCTATCGGTTCATATAACCCAAACCCACTTTCGTTAATAGAAGCAGATGGCAGCATACCTAATGAACCAGAAAGCATAGCAGCTTCATCACTTAAAATATCGCCAAACATATTTTCTGTTAATATTACATCAAATTGAGCAGGATAACGAACAAGCTGCATAGCTGCATTATCTACAAACATATGACTAAGTTCTATATCAGAATATTCCTTTTGATGAAGCTCTGTGACAACATTTCTCCATAGTATGCTTGTCATTAATACATTTGCTTTATCCACACTACAAACTTTTTTATTACGCATTCTAGCTGCTTCAAAGGCTTTTACTGCAATTCTTTTTATTTCATCTTCACTATAAGCCATAGTATCAACTGCTGACTTACCATCTTCTGCTATTTTTTTAGGTTGGCCAAAATAAATCCCACCAGTTAATTCTCTAAAAAATATAATATCTATACCATCTTTAACAAGCTCATGTTTTAATGAACTTGCATGAGTAAGAGAAGGAAATATTTTAACAGGTCTAAGGTTTGCAAATAATTTGAAATGTTTTCTAAGAGGGAGCAGAGCACCACGTTCTGGCTGTTTTTCTGGTGGAAGGTTTTCCCATTTAGGTCCACCAACTGAACCAAAGAGAATTGCATTGGAATTTTCGCATAGTTTTACTGTTTCTTCAGGTAATGGTGATCCTGTTTTATCATAAGCTATACCACCAATATAGCCTTCATTAAATTCAAATGTGTGATTATATTTTTTACAAATCGTATCAAGAACTTTTCTAGCTTCAGCCATTACTTCTGGTCCTATTCCATCACCAGATAGAACTGCAATTTTATTCATTATTGCCTCCAAATAATTAAATAGACAAGTAAGTCTATATTATAAATATTTTTTTTTCAAGTAAAATTACTTCATAGAGCGTTTAAATGAAAATATTAATAGTATAATAAATATAAATAGTGGAATCCATGCAGATAGAGCAGGGCTAATAATAATTTCCCCAGCACTATTTTCGAAGTATAATATTAATACATTATATAGAAATGCAAGACCAATAGATATTAATATACCAAAAGATTTACCACTTCTTGAGAGAAATATTCCTAATGAAAATCCAAAAAGTATCATAACGATAGCAGAAAATGGTGTTGAAAGTCTTTTGTGTAACTCAAACATTGCCTTTGGATTATCACTATTTTCTATTAACTGAGAAATACTCATTGTCATAGGAGTATTCACTGCTTTTGCTATATTTATATTTAATGGTAAATTAATAGTCATATTCTGAAACCCAACAGTTGTAATCTCATTTTTTTCATTCTCCATAGAATATGTTCCATTATTGAAAATCATTTCTATGCTTCTAGAGTTTGTTGGAGTAATAGTTGCTTTTTTTGCATTAATAATTGATTTATTATTTGTCTGTATTAGTATCATATCTTCAAAATCTTTATCAGATATTTTTTTATCTACATACATAATTATACCCGGTATTTGCTTATACATTTCATTAGCTTTTATATCTTTTATTGAAATATGTTCTACAATTTTATTTAAATTATTATATGCAAGGGTAGAACCTTTTTCCACAAAATAAAGCCCCATTGATAAATTAATTAATGCTGCAACAATCCCAATATAAATTAATGGTTTTATTAAAGCTTTATTACTTGCTCCAATAGCTTTCATGGAAATTAGTTCTGAATCTGTTGATAATCTACTAAAAGCTATTAATGTGGCTAAAAGACCAGCTAATGGGATAGTCATAAAAAAAATAGAAGGAAGCATATATATAATTGTTTCAATAAGAACGATTGCAGGAACATTTTTGGAAAAGAATAAATCTGCTAAATTGATTATTTTTTCCATCAGTAGTAAAAACATAAAGAATAAATTACCAATTATAAAGTAAGGGACTAATTCCTTAACTATATACTTCTGAACTAAATTCATATTAATTTTTTACCGGATTAAAAATATTAATAATTTGTGCTTTTTTATCTTCTTTTAATTCTTCAATTCTTATAATATAGTTTCCAGAAATAATAATACGCTTTGTATCTTTAAACAATTTATGTGCCTTATCCTCACCCGGAGTTAGGATAATATCAGATTGGTTTGGAAACTCAATACCAGAAATTTCAATAAACCCTAGAAAATCAGCTTGTGAAATATTTGTTGCATATACAGTGGTGTGTTCTTTGTCTTCATCAATAATAGTTATTTTATACAATTCTTTGGCCATGAAAAAACTAATATCTCCTATTTATTCTATGAGCAAATTGATGTTTTACTGCACCATATCCTACCATATTTTTGTTTTTTTTAAGGCTGTTTATTTGTTCTGAAACACTTTCCTGCTTATCCTGTATGCGTTTTATAACTTCATGTATTAAACAAACAAGTTTTTCAATTTCTGCATTACTATGCAATTCTTGATTATTATCAAGTATTTGTTGCAATTGACCAAAATAGTTATTAAAAACATCGATTTCTGTAATATACTCATCATTAATTTCAATTGAACATAACTTTCTAGCCTGTGTTTTACATTGGTGTAATATTACTTCAAAATCATTCATATTCATCTCTACCCATCAGCAGAATATATCTATTTCATTTATATGTCCATAAAAAATTATCCTGCAAAGTTAATTGATTTGATTTGTTCTTTATTAACAGGGTTCTTAACAACAGAAATATTTTCTTTTTCTACAATTTGTCTCCATGCTTCACACAGGGGAAGCAAGAGTTCAATTACAGATTCCACTTTATTTTTATCTTTATCTCTATTTGCTTCAATTAACTGCCAAATCATAAAATCATATAGTCGCATTAAGTTATTAGCAATTTCACCAGCATCCATGTTAAGTGTAGACATTAATTCATATAAAATATTTTCTGCCTTTACAATATTATTGTGAGCTTCCTGAATATTTTTTTCATCAATTGCTTTAGAAGCTTTACGTAGAAATTTAATTGTTCCTTCAAAAAGTAAAACAACAATTTTTCCTTTTGTAGCCCCTTCAACTTCCTGTTTTTTATAATTCTGGTAAGCTGTTTGCATAATATTCCCCCATTTATTTATTTAGAAGTTCCACTACTTCCTAAATTAGTAAGATAACTTGCACTTTGTTGCAGTGCACCAACTTTTTCTTCCATTGCTGCAAACTGTGCATATAATCTTTCAAGATACATTTCAACTCGTCTTGTTTTTGCATCAACCTGTTCTTTAAGTGATGAAATTTCAGATTCAATAGTTCCATTTGTACTTGTTTTTTTATAAAGAGCAGAAGATGAGTTAACAGTAGTATCTAAATAATCACTATAAGTTTTTCCCCAGCCAACATTAACTATTTTACTGGTTTCTTTACCTGTTGTAGGGTCAGTTTCATATACTGTTTCACTTGCTGCAAAAAAGTTATATACTCCATCTGGATCTTCAGATAAATTACTAACAAATTTAGTATTTTCTTTTATATAAGTTTCCAATTCTGCAGGGTCAGTTGATATATCAAATAATAAACCAAGTTTGGTAACAGCAGTATCTCTTGTATCACTTCCTGCAATAACAAATCCCACATCAAAAATTGTATGGAATTTACTGTTATCAGTATTTACAGTAGATGATAAGTTAGACCTAATACCTGTTTTTAAAGTACGAATTTCAGAGCTTTTAGAAATTAAATCATAATAAGCTACTTTTTCATAGTTTTCCTGATATTTTTTAATTTCATCTTCACTCATCGTAGCTTTTTTATCATCAGTTAAAGGCTCGCTATAATTTGATCTTAAATCATCATTATAAGCTATTTCTGTAGGGTTTAATGCATTTATTAGCGTATTATATTTAGATGCAAATTCTGCAACTGCTTTTACTGCCTTATCTGTATCAGTTTTTACAGTAAACACAGTTGTTCCTGTGCTGTTGATATTAAAGGTCATGCCTGGAACAACATCACTTACTTCATTAGTATCACGTGTATATTTTGTACCATTTAATGTGAATACAGCATCTGTTCCTTCACTACCTATAGTTTGTTCTGTTGTCTGATGATAAACAAGACCGGTAGAAAGTAGAAAAGAAGAAGTATCGTTTGGACCACCTACTGTAATTCTTTCATTAGATGTACTTGTTAAAGAAAATTTATCTGTATTAGTGTCGTATGCCATTGTAACACCAGCACCAGATTTATTTACTTTATCAATAACATCTTGGATAGTATCTTTATTTACATCTACATATATGGATACCCCATTAATAGTAAATGTTCCACTATTTTTCATAGGATATGTAAATCCAGGATCTAATTTAGAGATTACTGTAGAAGTATCTAAAGAACCTTTGTTTTGACCACGGACATATGTTGCCCCACTATTTAAACCAACCTTAAATATATCAAAAAATTTAGAGGTATCCGTATCATTACCCATAGTAAGTTCAACTGGACCACCCTTATTATTTTTTACTTGGAAAATATTTTTCTCATAGTCATAGCTCATAGTAACACCAGCACCAGAGCTGTTTACTTTTGCCATGAGTTCATTAGGAGTAAGCTGTTTATAATCTTCTATTTCTATTTTTGTTCCGTTAATGTAAAACATACCATTTAAGCTTTCAAAATCTGTCCCATCTTCAAAAAAAGTATTACCAGCTGAAGTTTTTGAACCAATTTTAGTATTTAACCATTTGTCTACTTCTGCTCTATCAATTGGTGGGTTTGCATTTTCAAGTTTATCAAAAGTATCACCATAGAAAGTAGTATATGTTTCTGGTCTACACACTGCAGATGAGTCTTGATAAATTTGGAATTTACCAACCTGAACACCTTTACCATCTTCAAATTCTAATTTACCTGGTGCAAAAAAACCACCCTGATCCTCTGAGTTTAATTTTGTTCCTAACTTTTCAGCTGAAGTTGAAATCATTACATTTGTAATCTCTTTTGTAGCCTGAGATTTATATGTTGCATTAAGACCTAAATTATCAATTAATTGAGAAGTAGGAGTAGGGGTATAGTTTGGGTCATTAGGATCTCCAGTATCAGCAGCATCGACAAACCCTAAAACTTCTATTTCATTTTGAGAATCGACATCATAAAAGGAAAAGTTGAACCCATTGTCATCAACATTTAATGTTACTTTCATAGTTTGTTCTGAATTATTACCATGTAAAGCATCTATTTTAGCATTAATTTCTAAATCTAAATCAGATGCTATTTTATTTAAAGAAGTTCCTGATTTATAATCCATACTAACAGTAAAACTTTTTTGTTCACCATTATAGTTATATACAAAAGTAAAATCACCTTTAATATCTTGAGTCAGCTCACCATTACCATTAACTAAAGTCTTATCTGCCTTATCTGCATGGTTAACCATGAATGTTTCATTAAGGTTACCTGTAAAAGTATCCTTTGCAAACCATTTATCAGTATATCCGTAGTTAGAACCTTGATATATTTCTACATTGTGAGTACCTTCTAATTGATCATATGGAGAATATGACGGTGTAAATGATTTTATTCCAGCACCACTTTGGGATAAAACTTTATTTGTATAAATACTAGAAGCATAGGCTGGTTCTGCAACCTGATCAACAGTAAGAGTATAAGAACCTGTTGGAGTGTTAATACCAGCAACTGCTGTTGCAACATCTTCTTTGGTAGATGTAGTTACTTTACTTTTAAAAGTAGATTCCATTTTTAAATCTAACATAGAGTTTTTAACGTCAGTTATCATAGAAATAATATTGTTATAAGTTGTTTTTTCGTAATTTAACTCATCTATTTCTTGATTTAATTTGACAATAGGCGCTTTAGCTGATGTCATATATGCATCAACAATAGAGTTTGTATCAAGCCCACTCATTAAACCAGTTACTCTTAATGCTTCCATTTTATCCTCCATAAAAAGGAATCCATATTCATCATTTTATTCGTCAAAAAATATGAATTTCTTTAGCTGTTTTTTAATAGGAAAAATTTTCATATTTATGTGTAAACATATATTTCCAACTAAATACAAGCAAAAAATATGCCGTTTTAATTATATATATTTATTGAAAAATTTAATATTTTATATATACTATGGGCAAATAATCTTTAAAGTCATTAGAGGTATTATAATGGGGCAAATAAAAGTAGTAATATATGATTGTGATGGTGTTATAGTAAATAGTGATAATGCCATATTAAAATATTATTCATGGCTGGCAGAAGTAAGTGGTGTTTCTATGCCTGATTTTTCTGATGAAAAGTTTAAACGCATAGTTTTATCATATACAGAAGATGGTATTATAGATGTAATTTCAAATGGTAATGATAGTATTAAAAGTAAATTATACCATACAATAAAAACTGTTCCATATCAATCTGGTTTTGAAGATATTATTATAGAACCTACATTAAAAAATGGTCTTGAAATAGTAAAACAGCATGGTGTTGCTATGGCAGTAGATACTAACAGGGGGCGTTCTTTATCTGATTTATTAACTTATTTTAAAATACGGGAATATTTTTCCTATTTAGTAACATCAAGAGATGTGGAAAATCCAAAACCTAATCCTGAGGGAGTTTATAAAATTTGCAAGTTTTATAGTGTTGAACCAAGGGAGGTTTTATTTATTGGCGACTCTATGACAGATTATCAAGCAGCTAAATCAAGTGGTGCTAATTTTCTGGCATATAAAAATACTTTAAATGAAGCTCCAATTATATTTGACCATAAAGATGTGGAAAAATATTTAATATAATGATTTATATAGATTCAAAAAGGTATCTGTCTGTTTTTTACATGTTACAGTTTTATTATTAATAGTATAACTAAAACAATGAAGACAAAGCCTTTCAAAATCATTTCCACCATAAAGTTTATCCCCAAGTATAGCATAACTTAGGTATGATAAAAACGCCCTTACTTGATGCCTTGCTGCTTTTTCAAGTGTAACTTCTACTAAACTGAATTGACCATTATATTCAACTTTTTTTATATTAGTTAAAAAACCATTATTATCTTCTAAAACCTTAACTTTTTTCTTATTATCAGCATCAATTTTGTTTGACATTGTAATTTCTTTATTAAAATCACCATATACAACTGCATAATATGACTTGGAAATAGTATGCAATACTGTTCTTTTATTGATTGTTCCAATTACTCCATCAGCTTCATAATCAAGTCTTGAAAGGGGATTAAAATCTGGAAAATCATTATATATATCACTAATAGTTAAAAAATCTGTTATTAAATGCCTTTCAGAATGCATAAAAGGTGGTTTATATATAAACATATAATCATTATCTTTGTATAATAGATAATCGTTTAATTCATAATCTACTATATGTTTTTTCATTTTTAAAATAATATTTTCACTTCCAGATACATCAATATCTTTAGTAATAATACTGTTATCAATATTTATTAGCCTATTTTTAATAGCTTCTTTTGCATTACGCCTTGATATATTATATGTTTTTGCAATATAAATAGATAATCTCATAATTATATATAATAATTTTTCATATATTTTTCAATATATTATATTGAAAGTTTTGTAGATATGCAATATAGTATCTTTATGATAGAATATAGATTAAACACTTTACCTGATGTTATGCGTATGCTTTTAGAGGAAGCAGAAGCTTTTATAGGTGAAGAAGAATTTCAAGGCAAAACAACTTATTTGATTTATTCAGAAGATGATATTACAGATATTTTAAGAGAATTAGATATTACTTTTGAATCAAAAAATACTGAAGAAACAAACTGGCAGGAAAAATGGAAAGAATATATTCAGGAAGATTATTTAACTGAAGATATATTCTTTGTTTTTGAAAAAAATAAAGCATTTGATGATAACAGGAGGACATTATATATTAATCCATCACTTGCTTTTGGAACTGGGGCACACCCAACAACAAAAATAGCTGCACAGCTGCTTTCTAGATGTATTAAGGGTAAAACTATGCTTGATGTTGGAACAGGAAGTGGGATATTATCCATTGCAGCTTCAATGTATGGTGCTGAGCATGTTGATGCTTTTGATATAGACCCATTATCTCATAATAATTGTATTGAAAACATAGAAAATAATAATTGCAACAATATTTATGCATGGATAGGTGATATTAAAGATGTTAATAAAACTTATGATGTAGTTTGTGCAAATATCATATCAAGTGTACTTTTATCTATTAAAGATAAAATAAATGAAATATCTATGGAATATGTTATTTATTCAGGTATATTAGATAGTGAGTATGATAATATAAAAGAACAGTTATGTAATGGTTATATTGAAGAAGAACGTATTACTATTAATGAATGGACTGGGGTGAGGCTGAAAAAATGCTAGCTGTTGTTGGTGATGTTCATGGTTGTATAACTACTTTAAAAAAACTTTATTATACATGTAGAGATAAGTATTTAATTCATAGATTTATTTTTTTAGGTGATATTGTAGACAGAGGGTTTTATTCAAGAGAAGTTGTAGAATTTCTTATGGATAGGCAGGGCGATACTCTTATGACATTTTTAAAAGGTAATCATGAAGATTTGCTTATTAATGCTGTTGAAAATCAAGGAAGATATCCGGATTTTATATGGCATGAACGAGTAGGGTTAAATACTGTTGCATCTTTTATGAAAATATCAGTAGAGGAAGCAACTAAAAAAAGTCACTGGGAAATAGCTCCATATTTCTTACCTTACATGGAATTTTTCAATAGTTTTCAAGAATATTATATTGAAGAAACAAAAAAACATAAATTTCTTTTTTCCCATGCAGGTCCTGCATTTCAGAATAAATTACCAAATGAGCAGTATTTATTGTGTAATGAAGAAGAAAAACGACGCCATTATCCATTTTTATGGCATAAAAATACAAAAGATTTTAAAAATAAATATTATGATTATATTATAGTAAATGGTCATGATGCAGTTGTTAATAAAATAAGTAGTAAAAATGACTTACATAAGGCTGCACCAAGTATATATAAAGATAAAAATAACGAAGTAATAAGTATTAATATTGATACAGGCTGTTGTTATGGAGGTAAGTTAACAGCTATGATAATTGATGATGAAGGTAAATATACGTTTGAGATGTTTCCATGGGAAGAATAAGAAGGGTATATTATTCAGGAGAACTATCGCCCATTATAGAAATAGATGAAAGCCAGTCAAGGAAATTAAAAACAGTATTAAGAGCAGAGCAGGGCGATATAATAGAAATATTAACACAGGAATATCTGGCTGCAGGTGAAATACATATTGCAGGTAAAAAGTCTATTCACGTTCGAATAATTGAAAAACGTCCAGTAAAGTTAATTAATTATACATTTAAAGTATACCAGTGTATAACAAAACGAGAGTATATGGATTTTATGGTTGAAAAATATTCAGAATTAGGTGTTACTCATTTCATTCCTGTGGTATCTGCAAGGAGTTTTGAAAGTTTAAAACCATCTGCAGTGGAAAGATACAATAATATATCTTTGGAGGCAGCTTTACAGTGTGAAAGGGAAGAAATAATGCATATATTACCAAGTATTAAATTAGAAAAGATAAGGTCAGATAGTGATGATAATATTTTATTTCATGAACGGCTTGGTGAGAAGGCTATACCTAAAATAACAACTAAAAATATTTCAATTATTATAGGTCCTGAAGGTGGTTTTACGGAAAAAGAATATAGCTATTTAGTTGATGCAGGATTTAAAGCATATACTCCACTAGATACAATTCTTAAAGCAGAAACAGCAGCAGTTTTATTTGCAGGTATGGTAAGGCTTAATATATAATGAATAATCATATTTTTTATATGCAGCAGGCAATATTAGAAGCGAAAAAAGCTTATGAAATTATGGAAGTTCCTATAGGGGCTGTTATTGTGAAAAATGGCAGTATTATAGGTAGAGGATTTAATAAAAAAGAAACTCAAAAAAATCCCATAAGCCATGCAGAAATAGAAGCAATACAGCAGGCATGTTTAAATATTCACGATTGGCGATTAAATAACTCTACTCTATATGTAACAGCAGAACCGTGTATTATGTGTGCAGGTGCCATATTACATGCTAGAATTGATAAAGTAATTTTTGGGGTAAAAGAACCAAAATTTGGTGGTATAATATCGCAAGATAATATTTTTGATAAATCTAATTTAAATCATACAGTTTCATATGAATATGGCATTTTAGAAGATGAAATATCTAATATTATGAAATCATTTTTTAAAAAACTTAGAAATAGATAAATTATTTAGTTTGAAGAATTTTAGTTAATGCATCTTTATTATCTGCTTTTGCAATATCTATTGGAGTTTGATTTTTATTATTTTTAATATTTGGTTTAGCACCATTTTGTATATATAGTTTAACTAAATCAATATTGTTAGTTTGCTTCACTAAATTATGCAGTGGAGTATTACCATCATTATTTTTGATATTTAGATTTGGTTTTAAATCTTTATATAGTAAATATCTTTCAGGATTTATATGTAGAACAGTATCACCATTAAAATCTTGATGATTAATATCAATAGTGTCTTCTAATGCTTCGACCATTGCACGCCATATAGTCCACTGGTCATTAAATGACTGCATATAATATATACATGTTTTTCCTAGTTTATTTTCTAAGTTAGCATCAGCACCCATATTTAGAAGCAAATGAAAAGTTTGTAAATCAGAATTTGATACAGCAGCCATAAGTGGTGACTGGCTGTCTTTTGAGAAGAAATTAGCATCAGCACCATTTGCCAGCAGCATTTTTACCATAGATATATTTTTATTGCCAATAGCAATTGTTAATGGAGTAGTATTAGCATTATTTAATTGGTTAGGGTTTACGCCTTTATTAATAAATTCAAATGCTGCAATTACATTATTTCTAATAACTGTTTGAATAAGTGGTGTGTTGCCCTGTGAAGAAACAGCATTAATATCAGCACCATATTTTTCTAATAAATCTAAAGAATCTTTTGTGTTTACATAGAATACTGCTGTTCTACCACCAGCTATTTTTTGATGTATATCAGCACCATGATTTATAAGTTTTTCTGCTAATAAATTATTATTAATGTAGACTGCATATGCTAATGGTGAAATATTTGTAATAATAGAATTACCTTCTTTATCATAAAGCATAATATTGGTAGTTATATTTTTTTCAATGTTCGGGTTTGATAAAATAGTATCAATTATTTCATTATTATTACTTCCTATTGCAAGAAATACTATTGGTAGTTGAAATGTTCTATTATCATAAGAATAATTATAGATAATATCATTATGATATTCACTATAATTATTTTTTACATAATCTACATCTTGAGAAATAATTGCTGCTACTAATTTATTATCTTTTAATGATAGTGAGTTATCTTTACGATATCTGAGATTTGTAAGCATATAGCTACTATCATATCTATTTATTTGCTGTATAAATGCATTCTTCACTTCTGCTTTAGTATCACTAATGGCTGTCTGCATATTATCCTGTGAATAATCAAGGCGAATAATTATAGATAATGTTAATAATACTACAACAAATGTAATAGCAATTTTATTCATAAACTCCCCAATTATTAATTAATGAATAATTCTACACTAAAATTATATAAAAATAAATATATATTTAAAAATTTATTATTAATAGTAATCAGATATATAAGTATTACTGCTTCTATTTTAAGTAAATTTAATCTATAAAAAAATGAGCAGGTATAGCCTGCTCATTTTTTATGAAATATTACCTATTATTAAGTTCAATATATGGTTTTTCTGGAGCTATACTGCTGTATCCAGGACGGATTATCCTTTTACCTGCAAAAGTAATTTCTTCATTTCTGTGAGCACACCAGCCAACAATTCTTGCCATAGCAAAAAGAGGAGTAAATATTTCTTTTGGGATACCTATCATATCATATACAAATCCAGAGTAAAAATCTATATTACTAGATACTCTTTTTGAAGTGCCTTTTTTGAAATTACTAAAAGTTTCTATTGCTCGAGATTCTATTAATTCTAAAAATGCCATTTCATCTGTTCTATTTTTCTCTTTTGCTAAATCCCTTGCAAGTTCTTTTAATAATAAAGCTCTAGGGTCTGATATCGTATATACAGCATGACCAATACCATAAATTAACCCAGACTTATTATATGCTTCTTTATTAAGCATTTTATTAAGATATGCATCGATTTCATCTTGGTCTTTCCAGTTTTTAATATTTTCTTTTAAATGGTCAAGCATATCAGCAACCATTAGGTTTGCACCACCATGTAATGGTCCTTTTAATGAGCCAATACCTGCAGCAATTGATGAATATGTATCTGTCATAGTAGAACTTGTTACACGAACAGTAAAAGTGGAGTTATTACCACCACCGTGGTCAGCTTGTAAAAGCAAAAGTAAATCAAGTGTTCTAGCTTCAAGCTCTGTAAAGTCTTCACCTTTTATCATGAATAGTAAGTTTTCTGCAATAGATAAATCTTCTCTTGGGTGCCTTATATGCATTGTTCTACCATTATATGCATGACGTAAAACATGATATGCATATGAAATAATAGTAGGGAATTTTGACAGTAGATATAACGACTGCCTCATAAGATTTTCCTGTGATATATCATTAGGATTTTTATCATAAATATACATTTCTAAAACAGTTCTAGCAAGTATATTCATAATATCAGAACCTTCTAAATCTATTAAATGAAGTCGTGTTTTCTTTTCTAGTGGCATTTCTGCTGCAATCAGAGATTTAAATTCATCTAATTGTTCTTTTTTTGGCAGATTACCAGATAAAAGCAGGTATGATACTTCCTCAAATCCAAGTCTTTTTTCTTTTAAAAGGGCATGAACCATATCATTAATATCTATACCTCTGTAAAATAGTTTTCCAGGTATAGGAATAAGACCATTTTCAGACTTTTCATAACCAACAACATTTCCTATGCGAGTAAGCCCAACCAATACACCTGTACCATCTTCATTTCTAAGCCCTCTTTTAACATTATATTGCTTAAATAAGCTTAAATCCATTTTAGTAGCTTCTCTCATAGCCTCAGATAAATCATATATTAAATGTTCCTTAACAGTAGCACATTCTTCAGAAAAACTATCATAACTCATTATAAATTCACCTACCTTATTAATTTAATTATATTTTTTGCAAAATCTGAAGTGGAAAGGGAGGTTCCATTTTCCATAAATCTAGCTAAATCATGTGTTGCATATCCATTTCCAAATGATTCTACAAGAGCATGTTTTATTTTATCACTAACTTCCTGCCATGAAATATATTCAAAAAGCATAGCAAAAGACAGAAGCATGGAGCATGGGTTAACTATATTTTTACCTGCAATATCAGGTGCTGTTCCATGTGTTGCTTCAAATATTGCGTGCCCTGTATTGTAATTTATATTTGCACCTGGTGCTATACCAATACCACCAACCATAGCAGCAAGCTGGTCTGAAATATAGTCACCATTTAAATTAAGAGTAGCAATAACAGAATAATCTTCTGGTTTTAATAATGTATTTTGTAAAAATGCATCAGCAATATTATCTTTAATTATTACTTTACCACTTTTAACTGCATTATTATATGCATTATCAGCAGCTTCTGTTCCTTTTTCTTTTTTAATTGCAGCATACTCATTCATAGTAAAAGTATATTCTGCAAATTCTTTTTCAGCAACTTCATATCCCCATTTTTTAAAACCACCTTCAGTAAACTTCATAATATTACCTTTATGAACAAGTGTAACAGATGGTTTTTTATGCTCAATAGCATACTCTATTGCTGCACGAACAAGTCTTGATGAGCCTTCTTGAGATACTGGTTTTACACCAAAAGATGATGTTTCAGGAAAACGCACTTTTTTTACGCCCATTTCATCTTTTAAAAAGTTATAAAACTTTTTAGCTTCATCAGTGCCACTTTCCCATTCTATACCTGCATAAATATCTTCTGTATTTTCACGAAAAACTACCATATTAACTTTTTCTGGTTCTTTTAATGGGGAAGATACACCTTTAAACCATTCCACAGGTCTTAAGCATACAAATAAATCTAATTCCTGCCTTAAAGCCACATTTAAAGAGCGTATACCACCACCTACTGGAGTAGTTAATGGTCCTTTTATACCTATTAAATATTCTTTAAATGTATCCATTGTTTTTTCAGGAAGCCATTGGGAAGTTTCTTTAAATGCTTTTTCACCACCTAGAACTTCAAGCCATTCTATTTTTTTATTTCCTTTATAAACAGCATCAACAGTATGGTCTACTATTTCTTTGCATGCATTTGTTATTTCTACACCAACACCATCTCCCTCAATATAAGGAAGTGTTAATTCATCAGGAACGATTAATTTATTACCAATTTTAGTTACTTTTGCCATAATAATTCACCTTTAATTCTTAAGATTATTTAAAGCAGAACCAGCTTTAAACCATTCTATTTGTTGATTATTATAAGTATGACTTACTTGAAAAGTATGTTCTGAGCCATCTTTATGTGTAAGTTTTACGGTTAATGTTTTATTAGGAGCAAAATCACTTAATCCTTCAATAGATATTAAATCATCTTCTTGAACAAGATTATAATCATCTTTATTTACAAAGGTAAGGGCAAGCATACCTTGTTTTTTTAAGTTTGTTTCATGTATTCTTGCAAAACTTTTTACAATAATAGCTTTTACACCAAGAAATCTTGGCTCCATTGCAGCATGTTCTCTAGAAGAACCTTCACCGTAATTTTCTTCTGCTATAACTATGGAGCCTTTTTTATTATCCCTGTAGTATTTTGCAGTAGATGATACACTGTCATAATTACTAGTATCAATATTTTTTACTTTATTTGTTTCATCATTGAAAGCATTAACTGCTCCCATTAACATATTATCAGATATATTTTCTAAATGACCTCTAAATTTAAGCCAAGGACCAGCCATAGATATATGGTCAGTAGTGCATTTTCCTTTTACTTTTATTAATAAAGGAGCATCTATTATATCTTTTCCATCCCATTTTTCGAATGGTTTTAATATTTGTAATCTTGTAGATTTTGGATCTATTTGAACTGTTATATTATCACCATCTTCTAAAGGAGGTATAAGCCCATTATCACATTCTACAAAACCATTTTTAGGCAGAGCATCAAAACTAGGTGCATTAAGCATTACATCATTACCGTTAGCATCTTTTACAGTATCTTTTTCAGGATTAAAACTTAACTTACCAGATATTGCATAAGCTACAGCCATTTCAGGAGATACTATAAAAGCATGGGTATTAGGGTTACCATCTGCTCGTTTTGCAAAATTTCTATTAAATGTAGTTATGATAGTATTACGTCTTTCATTGTCATCTGTAACACGTTTCCATTGACCAATGCATGGACCACATGCATTAGTCATAATAAGAGCACCAGCTTTTTTAAATGTATCAATTATTTTATCTCTTTTCGCTGTTTCAAAAACTAATATAGAGCCAGGGTTAATAATAAGCTGAGCTTTAAGAGGTATGTTTTTACTTACTGCCTGCTCTAAAAGGTTAGCTGCACGTCCTAAATCTTGATAAGATGAATTTGTACATGAGCCGATTAATGCAATTTCAACATTTTCAGGATAATTATGCTCTTTTACTTTTGCAGCCATTTCTTCTACTTTAGTGGCAGCATCTGGAGTAAAAGGTCCATTAACATATGGCGTTAAAGTATCTAAATCTATTTCAATTACTTGGTCATAATATTTTTCTGGATTATCAAGAACTTCCTTATCTGCAATAAGATAGTTTTGGTATTTAAATGCAAGTTCTGCAATATTACTTCTATTTGTAGCTTTTAAATAATCAGCAGTATGATTATCATATGGAAACAGGGAAGTAGTTGCACCAACTTCAGCTCCCATATTACATACTGTAGATTTACCTGTTGCAGGAAGAGATGCTGTTCCATCTCCAAAATATTCAATAATAGAATTTGTGCCACCTTTAACTGTTAAAATCCCTGCTAATTTAAGTATAATATCTTTAGGGGAAGCAAAACCTTTTAATGAACCAGTGAGTTTAACACCAATTAATTTTGGCATTTTTAATTCCCATTCCATACCTGTCATAACATCGGCAGCATCAGCTCCACCAACACCAATAGCTATCATCGAAAGCCCACCAGCATTAGGAGTATGAGAGTCTGTTCCAATAATCATACCGCCTGGGAAAGCATAGTTTTCAAGGACAACCTGATGTATAATACCTGCTCCCGGTTTCCAGTAGTCAATACCATATTTTGCAGCTACACTTTTTAAAAAATCATAAACTTCTTTATTTATATTTTCAGCTGCAGGTAAATCTACTTCTGCACCTTGGTATGCTTGAATTAAATGGTCGCAATGAACAGAAGCATTTGTTGCAACTTTCTTTTTTCCTGCATTCATAAATTGTAAAAGAGCCATTTGAGCTGTTGCGTCCTGCATTGCAACTCTATCTGGCTTAAAATTAACGTAATCTTCACCTCTTTTATAATTTTGAATTTGTTCAGGGTGATAAAGATGAGCATAAAGTATTTTTTCAGCCAAAGTAAGTGGCCTGTTTAACACTTTTTTTGCTGCATCAATTTTTTCACTAAAAGCCTTGTAAAATGTTTCTGACATAATAATATCCTTATTTTTATTTAATAATAATTAGATTTGTCTAAAATTATAATGCATTTTCCAATAATAAACAAGTGGAAAATAAGGCAGAATAAAAAAGAAAGGAAAAATACATAAATTATGGAGAAATTATGGAGATATATATTAAAAATACTTTTATATTTTATCTTTTTAATATATATTTCCTATATAACGAGTAGGAAATAAAAAATAAATATGTATTTTTTTGCATAGTAATGCATTTAAATAAACTCCCTCCTTTTTGTAGAAAGTGGAACAGGCTTTTGCCTGTTCCATTTTTTTATGCATTATTTATATCATATTATTTTAGAAAAGACAAGTTTATTTCATGTTGCAGGTTCTACTTTATTGTTTAGAATAGAAGCAAAAACTGCAATATCACTTGCTTTACCAGTAACTAATAATTCATCTCTATCATTAATTTTATCATCAGAACCAGGAGAAACTTTAACCTGTACACCAGATTTAATAGCAATTATATTTACATTATATTTAAATCTAGGGTCAATTGAGCGTATAGATAACCCAGAATATGTTGAACCAACAGGAACTGTAATAGTTTCAACAGATAATCCTTTAACACCAAGTGCTGATATTTTTTTGTCTTGATGTTTTTTAGAAATAACTGCAACATCTTCTTGGCGAAGTTCTGCTTCAACGGCAGAAATATTTTCATCAGGTATGTAAAAGTGTTTGAAAACAACAGATAATATAGAAGCTGCCGATTCAACTTCTTCAGATATAACTTCAGATGCACCCAATTCTTTTAATTTTGCATTAAAAACTTGAAAACGTGTTCTAGCAATAATTATTAGGGTAGGGTTTAGTCTTCGTGCTGTTTCTACAATATTTTTTGTAGTATTAAAGTCAGCTCCAGATATAACTAAAGTACGTGCCTTTTTTATGGAAGCATGCTCAAGAATTTCTTCTTGTGAAGCATCACCATAAAAAATAGGCGTTCCTTTTTGTTTTTCATTACTAACAGTATTTGGATTCATTTCTATAACTATATACTCTATACCTGCCTGTATTGCTGCTTTTGCAATCATTCTGCCAGATAAACCAAACCCAACTAGTATTATATGGTCATTAAATATTTTTTTATCAGTTTTTTTATCATGAAAATATCCTTTTAATATATTTTCAGGTAATGGCAGCTTGGAAATAATTTTAACAAGCTGGGAAGAAAACTGCATCATAAAAGGTGTTGCCATCATTGAAATTACAGCAATTGTTATAAATAATGAGTTTTGGTATTCATTAAAAATACCATCATGAAGTCCTGTTGTAGCAAGAATAAATGAAAATTCTCCAACTTGTGCAAGAGCAAGTCCTGTTTTTAATGAGGTTTCTAAAGAATAACCTAATATATTAATGGACATTGTTGTTACTAATGTTTTTACAAAAATAACTAAAAGCGCTAAAAATACAATAAAAACAGGGTGTGTAATAAATGTTTCCATACTAATCATCATTCCTATTGATATAAAAAAGAACCCTGTAAATACGTCTTTAAAAGGTATTACATTACCTAAAGCTTGGTAACCGTATCCTGTTTCACTTACAACCATACCAGCTAAGAAAGCACCTAATGCAAGAGAAAGACCTGCTTTATTTGTTATTACGGCAACCACAACACATATTAAGATAATAGAAAATAAAAATACCTCTCTGCTTCTAGTATTAGTAACTTTAGCTAGAAGCTTAGGAACAATAAACCTTGCTGCAGCAAAAAGTAAAACTACTACTATTATGGCATTTCCAAGTGTTAATACAATTTCCCATACAGATGAATCATTACCAGGAGCAAGCATTCTTGCTATTAACATCATAGGGATAACTGCAATATCTTGGAAGATAAGCACACTTGTTGTTATTCTGCCATATGGAGATTCTATTTCACCACGTTCCATCATAAGTTTTAATACAATTGCTGTTGATGAAGGAGCGATAATCATACCTATAAAAATAGAAAGTTCTGTATTGAGACCTAAAATTATACATAATAATGTTACAAAAAGCGATGTAATAAATACTTGAAGCATACCACCGCCAAGGGCTGAGCGTTTAAGCGCAAGTAACTGTTTTAAAGAAAACTCTAATCCTATAGTAAAAAGAAGTAAAATAACACCAATTTCTGCCATATGTGCAACATTTTCTGTATTAGATATAAAACCTAAACCATTTGGACCTATTAATAACCCTGTAATAAGATAACCTAATATTCCTGGAATTTTAATTCTTGCACATATTAATAAAACAATTGTAGAAACAGCAAAAATTATTGTAATATCTCTTAATATAATATCCATATAAAATACATGCTCTCAAATTAATATTGCCTATATTTTATATAAAAATCTTATATAAATCAATTAAAATATTTTATAATGGCAGGCAACCTAGAGCACCATTAAATTGAGGATTTGCAAGAGGAGTTACTTTTTTACCAATAAGTTCTGAAATATATTGTATCAAACTGTTGTTTGATGCTACACCACCAGAAGCGTAGATAGTATCAGATTGAAATGATTTTAAAAGTGGCAGTAATTTTTTTGCAATAGATTTATTAACACCTGCAGCAACACTTTCAAGTTCCACGCCAGATGCCAGTAAACCAATTAATTCGCTTTCACAAAATACAGCACAAGTGCTTGAAAGATTAGAAGGGTTATTATTCATAGAAGAAAGTTCATCTATAGATATTCCAAGAACATTACACGCATTTTCAATAAATCTGCCAGTGCTTGCAGCACATTTATCATTCATAATAAAATCTTCTATGTAGCCATCTTTACCAAGTATTACTTTACTATCCTGCCCACCAATATCTATTAAAATAAAGCTATCGTCACCAGTCTGCCTTAATGCACCACGAAAATGTGCTTTTATTTCAGAAATAATTTCAGCATTATTAAATGACATTAAATTTCTACCATAACCTGTAGCTGTTATTTTATAATCTCCAGTAAGTCCTAATTTTTCAACATCTATATATGTATTGGCATTATCTCGTGTTATATATTGCCTGTAAAAACTTACAGTATCAAATCTTTTATACTCAATATTATCTCCGTCAGCTTTTACTATTTTTACATATCTAGAACCTAAATCAATTCCAAGGTTTTTCATAAAATTCCTTTTTTCTTTTTAATTTCAAGCATTTCAATAAATGAGTCTATTCTTATTTTTGTTCTACCGTCAATATCTCCAGGGCTGTCTCCCTCAATAGTTAGAACAGGCACTCCCAGATGTTTTTTTATTAAAATATCTTGTATTTGTCTGTAACAAAATGACTGAACATAATGGATAATACCATCAATTTTCCTAATTTTTATTTGTTCTTTTATATCATTTATTCTATCCATAACACCATATGGGTATGTATATTCTATATAACGCATAATATAATCAGGGTTTCTAGATGGAATACTAAACTGTCTTTGCACTTCATTAAAGACTATTTTGCAGTTTTTACTCTCAATAAAATCATACATTGCAGGGTTAATCGTTGGAACACCAATGCAGCCAACACGCACATATTTATTATCAATATTACGTTTTGAGGCTGTTTCTATTAAATAATCAACATCTTTTGAAAACTTATCTAAATCACTATTAAAATCAGTAGAAGAAACAAGATATAAATGATTTTCAAAACCTGTAACATATCCATCAACAGTCATTTTATCAACTATTTTTAATTTATCACGAACTTTATCTGTAATTTTAGAATAATCATATACCATATCAAGTGTTACATTTAATGCTTTACCAAGATTTATCATTTGCTGTTTTAAGGCACTATAAGGATCTTTTTCTTCATAAGGATACGCAAATGGGTGAACTATAATATTATTAGCAGAGTATAACTCGGTTAAAGCATGAGTATTACTGCAATCTCCATTTGTCACAGATATTATTTCATCAACTGCTTTTTCTTTAACAGCAACAGAATATAATCCTTTTATCCATGAGCAGCAGTTTCTAGGAAGCCCATCATTTTGTGCTTCATCTATTAATTGGTTTGGGTTTGAATTACATACAAAGACATTATTTAAATCAACTGGAATATTACCACCTGCTAAAACAAACTCCACAGGTATTGTTGTTGTAAATCCTATTTTTTTCAAGTGAGACCTATATTACAAGTAAAAGCATAATAACAAGCACAGAAATAGAACCAATCACGGTATATTTAATTAAATCACCTTTTGGCATTCCACCAAGAAGTTCTTCACCTCTTGCAGCATATTCTACTTTTAGCTCATTATAATCTTTTTCTAATTTATTTTTTTCATTTATTAAGTTAAAGAAGAATTTTTCTATATCTAGCTCTTCTAATTTATCACTATTTATATAATTTTTTATTAAAGATGGTTTTTTTGCTTTCATTGTTCCATTTCTTTGAGTAACATCTGTAAAACTTAAATTAAAACCAAAGTTTTCTAAAAATTTATTTCTTACATCTCTTTCATCTTCATCAGCATTATCAGTAGTTACAAAATCAAAAGGTGTAATAGAATATTCTTGAAAATTTTCCCTAAGCCATGAAACAAGTTCATTAAGTGCAAATGTTCCAATACCTTTATTTCTCAAGTTTTTATCAAGGAAAAGTCCCTGATTTGGTCCAAACTCTATAGAATTACTTCTATGATTTACAAGGGCATAGATTTTATTAATAGAAAGCTGGTCGCTGGCATTACCCGAAACACCTCTAATAGGGCGTGCTGAATTACTTGTTACAGGAATTATTCTTACAAGCATCATTTCATTATCGCCTTCTTTATAATGCTTCATGGAAAAAACAATATTACCAAATAAACGAGAATTCGCTCCAGATGTTTCTTTCACCCTTACAAGTTTTAGTATGGCAGTTCCATATTCTTCTGTTCGTTGTTCAAAATCGCTCATTCCAGCCCTCTAAATAATATAATTATATAAAAAATATAATTAATTAATTAAACCCTTGCAAACATTTTCTTTTAATAATATAACTATTGGTATATAGCTATGCAATATAATAGGAGCAGTATATGAAAAAAATATTTACAACAGTATTTACCTTTGTATGCTTATCGGCATTAAATATATTTTACTTAAGTTCAAATTCTTATGCAGCACTTCCAACTAACTATGAAAAGTTAATGGAAAACCCTGAAGTTAAGAAGATAACATACAGTTGTGTTTTTGACAATAAAAAATATCCATATCCTACATGTAATTTTGTTGAAAGATGTGATGGTAAGTCTACATGCTTTAAAGTTGGGGATTTAGATTATGTTTCATTTTTTGTATCATTTAATTTTCAAAGCTCTGAACTTATAGCTTCAGACTATATAATGAATCTAGCCCGTTCTTATGAAAAAGATAATCAAGTTATTCAAAGGGAGTATATATCTGAACTTTTTAATCCAGAAAAACGTTCATTTTATGATGATGATAAGAAAAATTTATTATTTAAAAAAATGGTATTTGCAAACATGACACCTTCTTCCTTTGCAACAAAAACAGATAATGATATTTCTGTATTTTTATCAAAAAAAGATATTTTTTTGAGAAACGTTATATACCCATCTCTAAAGATAAATAATATTGTATATGATAAAAATCAACCAATAGAATATTTAACGGAAACATCTGTGCAGTATTCTGTATATCCTCAAACTATAGAAATAGGGTATGTTAATGAATGGCTTGCTCAATTTCTAGGTGTTCCATCTGTTGAAAAGTATGAAACAGACCTTAGTAAAGTATTAACATATTTTAATAACTTAACTAAAAACAAAGATATTATTGGAGACCATTCTACTGCAAAACTTTTAGACTCAGAAAAAGCAAGGCCATTTGTTTTTGAAGAAAAAATTGCTAACGCTATAAGTGAAAATAAAGATCCAAACCAAGTATTTCCAACACTACCAAAAGAATATAATCATTTTTTAAATGAGTTTTTACCTAGTTATAGTTTAGAAAAAATAGAGATTATTGCAAAAAAAAATAAAACAGAAAAGGTTGTAAAAACATATAATAAAAATAATATTGCTGAATTATTAATTAGTAATGAGGATATTGCTGGTTTTGCATACAGGGTAGATGATGTTAAAGATGCTGTTTTAGCTGTAAGATATACACATAAAGCCAATGCACCTAGATATTCAAATCCAGGCTATTTAAAGTTAAGAAATTCAGGTTTACACAGTATATATAATAAATTAAGAAATACTATTGTTACAGATATTGAGATTACAGCTCCATATGAAATTACATCTATTCCATATGATTGTATAGAAAAAGTTAATGTAAAAAATATTTTATCTAAACAGGGTGTAAGCCAAGATGAAATATCAGCATATCTTTCTTTATTTAAAGATAAAACAACAAAATGTATTGATTCTGAATTATTTATGACAAAAGTTATATTTTTGAGGGATTTTAGAGAGTAGTATATAGATTTATGAAAGTTGTTGAAACTGTTAAAGAAAAATTACTTGCTTTTATGAAATTTTTAACTTCATCTAATGGTGATGTTAAAAGTAATTTACGTAAATATTTCTTTTATTTTATATTAGTAATAGTTTTAAATATTATTGCTGGTAAAAATATTACACATATGGGTTATCCTTGGTATTCCAATGTGTCAATGTTTTTACTGTTAAACATTAATATTATTTTAGTAATTGTTTTATTACTAATGATTTTTAGAAATTTAGTTAAGATATTATCAGAACAGCGTGGAGCCTTAAAAGTAAGGTTGTTAATATTTTCTTTAGTAGTTACAATCTTTCCTGTTAGTATAATTTTTATTTATTCAAGTCAACTTCTAAATGATGGTATAAATAAGTGGTATAACAGGCAGGCAGAAAGTATCGTATATAAAGCTTCCATTTTTATTGATGATTATAGGGTATATGAGCAAAAGCAATTGAACAAATATATATTGTATTTTTCTGATTTTTTTGAAAGTAATAATATTTATAATAAAGATAATGTTGATAAATTTTCAAATTATATATGCAGGTATGTTTATAATGATATATTTAGTGATATAATAATATTTGATGCTTTAGATGAAATAATTTTACAGTGTAATAAGTCAAATAATAATTATTTAATAGAAAAATTATTAATTCACAAGCAGGAATTATATAAAGACCATTATTTATACGGTTATGAAGATATTGGCAGAGGTATTCACTGGGGTGGCAGTTATAGTGATAATAAATCTGTAAATGGTGGCTTTTTAATTATGCAGCAAACATCAGATGAAATATATAATGATTTAGGTGGCATGCAAGATGATTTAGAAATGTATAATCAGAATTTATATTTTGCAAACCCAATAAAAAATTCCAGTATTTTGCAGTTACTGCAAATATCATTATTATTACTTTTTTCTTCTATATGGGTAAGTATGCTTTTTGCAAGAAGTATTACTAAACCGATAGAAGAACTTGCAAAAGCAAGTAAAAAAATATCAAGTGGTAATTTTGATGTAGCAGTTAAGGAATATACTGGCGGCGAAATAGGTGACCTTGTATCTGCATTTAATAGTATGACTACAAAATTAAAAGAATATACAACAGAGCTTTATTCTAAAAATATGGTTTTGTCTGAAATGTTTGAGCAGATTTCTCGTGATAATATGTATATTGATGCTATATTTAAGAATGTTGATTCATCAATTATTCTTCTATCTAATGAACTGGAAATATTAAAATCAAATATAAAGGCAGATATATTTATTAATAATTATGGTTCTTTTTTTAACAGTAATATTCTTGCACGTGTTAGAGATTTTATGGCAAGTGATAGTGAAGAGCAGATAGAAAATATAGAAGTTGCAGATAAAAATGGTAATAAATTATTTTTTATGAGTTTATCAAAAATTGTATTGAGAGAGGAAGAGCAGGTATTAATTCTGCTTGGTGATGTTACAGATATTGTAGATGCTCAAAAAGTAGCACTATGGAAAGATATTGCTACTCGTATTGCTCATGAAGTTAAAAATCCATTAACACCAATAAAATTAATGGCAGAGCGTGTAAAAAGAAGAACTTATAAAATGAATGATGCAGCAAGTAGGGATATTATAAGCGAAAGTATGGATATCATTATTACAGAGGCAGATAATTTAAAAGAATTAATAGAAGAATTTAATATGTTTGCAAGACTTCCAAAAGCAGATAAACATGTATATAATCTGTCATCTTTATTAAGGGATACAATTTCACTTTATAAAGAAACATATCATCATATAGAATTTATAATAAATTGTGATGCATTAATAGAGCTTTTATGTGACAGACTGCAGTTAAGGCGTGTATTTCAGAATATAATTTCAAATGCTGTATACATTATAGGAACTGATAATGGAATAATAAGTGTTGAAGTATTAGAAATAAATGATAATATAGATATTGTTATTAGAGATAATGGCAAGGGTATTGACGAAAACGATTTACCTAATTTATTTAAGCCTTATTTTAGTAAAAGGCAGGGTGGAACAGGTCTTGGTCTTGCTATTGTAAAAAAAATAGTAGAGGAGCATTCTGGAACAATAGCAGCAGGAAACAATGAAACTGGTGGTGCTTACTTTAAAATAACGCTTCCAAGAGGTATATAATGAAAATCTTAATAATTGATGATGAAAAAAATATTTGTTCAGCAATAAGAGGTATTTTAGAAGATGAAGGTTATGATTGTGATTACAGCTTAAATTATGCTGATGGATATAAAAAGCTACAGGATAATAAATTTGATGTTCTATTTTTAGATATTTGGCTTCCAGATATTGATGGAATAGAAGGTTTAAAAGAAGTTAAACGTCATTTTCCTGAAACAGAAGTTATTATGATTAGTGGTCATGGAACAATTGAAACTGCTGTAGATACAATCAGATACGGTGCATATGATTTTCTTGAAAAGCCATTATCTCTTGAACGTATTGTTATGATAATAAAGCATTTAGATGATAAAATGGCACTAATGCAGGATTTAAGAAGTTCTAAGTATAAGAATATTAAAAAATATGATTTAATAGGTGTAAGTGATACTATTTTAAGGCTAAAAGAAAAAATAGAACGAATAGCTGCCATGAATTCATGGGTATTGATTACTGGTGAAAATGGTACAGGCAAGGAACATGTTGCACGGTTAATTCATATGCTTGGAAAGCGTAATGATAAACCTTTTGTTGAAATAAATTGTTCTGCAGTTCCAACAGAATTAATAGAAAGCGAGCTTTTTGGTTCAGAAAAAGGGGCATATACTGGTTCAGTAAAACGAAAAATTGGTAAATTTGAGCTTGCTAATGAAGGTATATTATTTCTTGATGAAATAGGTGATATGGGTTTAATGATGCAGGCAAAGCTTTTAAGAGTATTAGAAACAGGTGAGTTTTCAAGGCTTGGTGGTAATGATGTTATAAAATCAGATTTCCGTCTTATTTCAGCTACAAATAAAGATTTACAAATTGAAATAGAATCCAATAGATTCAGGTCTGATTTATATTATAGGATAAATGTGATACCAATAGAAGTGCCACCCCTTAGAAAGCGTAAAGATGATATACCATTACTTGTTAACCATTTTGTAAAAGAAACTGTAAATATAAATGGATTACAAGAAAAAACAGTTACTGAAGAGTTGATGGATATATTTGTAAATTACGAATGGCCTGGTAATGTAAGGCAGTTAAAAAATGTTGTAGAAAGAATGGTTGTATTATCTGAAGATAATACATTAGACATTAAAGATGCACCATCGATACTACTTTCAGGAAAAGATAGTATAGAACTTGATTTATCAAATGAAGTATACAGTCCATCATTAAAAGAAGCACGCGATGAGTTTGAGAAGAATTTTATTTTAAAAGCTTTACAGTCTACAAATTGGAATATAGCTCAAACTGCAAGGGTTTTAGATATGGAGCGAACTTATTTATATAGAAAAATAAAATCATATGATTTAGAAAAGTATAAAAAATAGTTGAAATAATCTAATAAAAGTAGTATAAGTGTTCTATTGAACATATGTTCGGGGTGTATTATGACAAATAAGCAGGAACGTTTACTACAATTTATATTAGAATTTCATAGAGAAAATGGCTATTCTCCATCTATTAGGGAAATAGCAAAAGGTATGGGTGTAAGTTCTCCATCAACTGTTAAGGCAATGTTAGACAGGCTTGAAGCACAAGGTGTTTTAAACAGGTCATCAGGTGTTGCCCGCTCATTATCTCCAGTTACAAATGATGAGGAAGATTTAGGTATACCAGTTATAGGGAGAATTGTTGCAGGCACTCCTGTTATGGCTGAAGAAAATATTGAAGGCTATATTCCAGTAAAAGAATTTCTTAAAAACTCTAACGGTGGTTTCTTTTTAATTGTTGATGGTTATAGTATGAAAGATAAAGGCATACTTCCGGGAGATTATGTATTTATACAGCCATCAAAAGAGATAAGTAATGGTCAGATAGGGGCATTTCGTTTAAATGGTGAAGTAACATTAAAAACCTTTAAAAAAACAAATGAAGGTATTTTTTTATTACCTGCCAATGATGAATTTGAGCCTATACCTGTTAATGAAGATGATAGTTTTGAAGTTATAGGCAGATATGTTATGCTTTTAAGGTTAAGAGAGCAGGGTTATAAATTTATGTAGTTGTTTATTTATTTTAATATGTTTTATCGTATTATGTGTATAGATATGGACGCTTTTTATGTTTCAGTGGAGCAGTCTTTTAAGCCTTATTTAAAAAATCGTCCGTTAGCAGTTGGTGGCAATAGGGATAGGGGTGTAATATGCACTTGTTCATATGAAGCAAGAAAGTATGGTATTCATTCTGGTATGAGTAGTGCTGTTGCTAAAAGCCTGTGTGAAGATATTATTTTTTTTCCTGTTGACCATAAAAAATACAGCAGAGTATCAAAAAATATTTTTTTATTAATATCTAAAATGCTGCCAAATATTACAGTTTCATCAATTGATGAGGCATTTATTGATATATCAAATATTAATATGGATACAAAGCAGTTAATAAAGAAAATCAAATATTTAATAAAAAAATATTTTGATATTACATGCACTATAGGTGTTGGTCCTAATAAAATGGCAGCAAAGATGGCAACAAGTATTAATAAACCAGATGGTTATTATATAGTTGAAGAAGATTCTGTTATATCATTTATGGAATCTTTTGCTTTATCTCAAATTTGGGGTGTAGGAAGCAGCACTCGTGCTCGTTTAGCAGAACACGGTATATTTACAGTTAGGGAATTAAGACAGCTAGGGCAAAATAAATTAGAAAGTATTCTTGGTATATATGGTAGAAAATTATATAATTCAATCAGTGGTATTTACGAAGAAGATGATGATGTTAAACTTGAAAATAAATCAATTAGTAAAGCAACAACATTTGGATATGATATATCATCAAAACATGAATTAAAAGAGTATATATTAGAGCTTTCTGAAAAAGTATCTGAAAAATTAATGGATAATAAATATGTTGCTAGAACAATTACTCTTTCATGGAAAACATATGATTTTCATAATAAGTCTGTTAGAAAAACATTAGATAGTTATATTTTCACAAAAGAAGATATTTATAAATATGCTGATAATTTATTTGATAATAGCGATGCTTCTAGGGTTCCATTAAGGTTAATTGGGGTAGGGGTATCTAGTTTACAATGTGTAGAGGAAGTATATTATACTTCATTTAGCACAGGGTCTAAGTTATAGATATTAATTTAC
Source organism: uncultured Mucispirillum sp. (assembly GCA_944325215.1). Classification (GTDB taxonomy): domain Bacteria; phylum Chrysiogenota; class Deferribacteres; order Deferribacterales; family Mucispirillaceae; genus Mucispirillum. The sequence continues at coordinate 178,716 of CALUZC010000001.1, forward strand.
CATTTAAAAACAGCACCAACATGTAAGATAAAATTATTAATAAATTTAGTTTCAATAAATAGGCTGTATTGTTTAAATAGTTCAAACTCTGCACCAATTAACATATTTAAATTTTTATTATAATTTTCTTGGTATAAAATTTGTGTTTCAATAGGTTTTGGTGGAATATTTGCATGTAAATTATTTTCTGGTATATTAATATTAAATGTATCTTTAATATAATTACCATTATATATAGAAGTGTAATCTACACCTGCATATGTATTTATTTTCATATTGTTATTTATATTGTATATAAGCCCAGTAGTAAGTGCAAGATTTAAGCTGTAATATATATCTTCATAATTAGTGGAGGCTGTTACACCAACAGCAGTTTTAAAATTAATGTATGGAACAAAATTTTTATATTTGTATTCATATATAAAATCAAAGCCACTCATAAAAGTATGTTCTTCATCACTTATTGTTACGCTGCTGCTATAATCTTTTAAAAGTAGGATAAAGCTTTTATAAGGAAGTGTATAATCAAATTTTGTTTTTGTCATTTTATAATTATAGTTTATAAATAATCTTATTGGTGGCAGAACCTGCACGGCAAACTCTGCTTTAATTCCATTTTGTGATTTTATAATATTATTTGTGTTGATTTCTACTTTGTATCCTGTATCTATATTATTTATATGAGTGGAAGAATTTATATTAAAATTATTATTATTTGTATAATGAGTATAGAATAGACTAAAATTGTAAGTAGGTTTCTTTATGTAACCAACTTGATAAAACAAACTATTTATTTCTTTTGAATTAGCATGTATTACGAAAAAGTGTAATATAACCAGTATTAAAGTATATCTATATAAATATGTTCTCATCACTATAAAGTCCTATTCATAGAACCTGTCTTATATTCTTCTAAATCTAATACAACAAACAGAAATCCTTGTTCCTTTATATGTTTTATAATACATTCTTTTAATTTTTTATTTAAAATAATTTCATTCATATGTTGTTGGTTTGCTTCAAGCCGTGCAATATTGTCATGATATCTTACACGCACAGAATTAAGCCCTAAATTATGAATGAATGTTTCACATTTTGATATTATATTAATCATACTTTTGGTAATTTTTTTATTATAAGGAAATCTTGAAAAATAGCAAGCAAATGATGGTTTTGTATAATTTAAACCTGCTTTTTTTAGAAGACTTCTAATTTCACTTTTAGTAAGTTCTGCCATATCAAGTGGGCTTAAAATATTTAATTCCTGCACAGCTTTTTTTCCAGGGCGAAAATCACTTCTATCATCAAAATTAGAACCTTCTATAATATATTTCATACCATCTTTTCTTGTTCTTTCTATTAGGTAAGAAAACATATATTTTTTACATATATAACATCTTTCTTTAGGGTTATTTTCTATACCAATTATATCATCAAGAGGGTTTAGTTTTATTATTTCATGGTTAATACCAAGTGCTTTAGCAGTATTAACAGCTTCAGTAAGTTCATCTTCTGGGTATAAATATGAATGAAAAGTATATGCTTTTGAATTTATTTTTAGTTTTGAAAGATAGTAAAGTAAAAGGGTGGAATCTGTTCCACCAGAAAAAGCGATAGCACAGTTCCCTAAACCCTTTAAAATTTCTATAAGTTTATTTTCCTTGTAATCTAAATTCATATTACAGGTTAAAATGTGTAGCTATTAGTGCAACAGAAGTCATTACAACAGTGTAAGGTGCTGCAAGTTTCATCATTTCTAAATAAGAAAGCCTTATTAATGGTGCAAGTGATGAAGTTAACAGGAATAAAAATGCTGCTTGACCATTAGGAGTAGCAACAGATGGAATATTTGTACCCATATTTGTGGCAACAGCTAACTTGTCAGCTTGAACTGCATCAATGATACCATTTTTAAGTGCACTAGTAACTTCAGTAATATATACAGTAGCCACAAACACGTTATCACTAATAGCAGAAAGCAAACCGTTTGCAATAAAGAACGCCATTATTTGGTCTTTACCGTCCATTGTAAACACTACATCAACAATAGGTTTAAATAAACCTTGGTCTGCAATAACTGCAACTATAGTAAAGAATACAACTAAAAGAGCAGTAAATGGAAGTGATTCTGTAAATGCTTCACCAAAATGATGTTCTTCTGTAACACCTGTAAAAGATGTAACTAAAACAATAATTGTTAAACCTACAAGACCAACTTCTGCTAAGTGGAGAGCAAGTGCAATAATTAAAAATACACCAGCTATTGCTTCCACAATGTATCTTGCAATAGTTTTACTATCCATATTTTCGGAAGTTTTTTGCACTTCAGCTTCTAAAACTGCACGAACATTTTCTGGTAACTGGTAACCATAACCTAATATTTTTGTAACTTCTACAAATAAGCAAGTTAAAAGCCCTGCAAAAAATACAGGAACAGAAACAGGTGAGCATTGTTTAAAAAACTCAATAAAATCCCAGCCCATTTGTTTGCCGATAATTAAGTTTTGTGGTTCACCAACAAGAGTTAAAGCACCACCTAAAGCAGTACCAACAGCAGCATGCATCATTAAATTTCTTAAAAAACCACGGAAGTTTTCTAAATCTTTTTTATCCTGTTCATCAATATCATCATCATCTTTAATTGATTTGGCTTGTTTTTCACCTTTAGATGATGCATATTTATGGTAGATGCCGTAAAATCCGTAAGCAACTGTAATAACAACAGCAACAACTGTTAAGGCATCTAAAAATGCAGATAAAAATGCACCTAAAAATGCAAATATTAAAGATAATAATATTTTAGAGCGTACAGATACTAAAAGACGAGTAAATATAAAGAGTAACAGTTCTTTCATAAAGAATATACCTGCTACCATAAACATAAGTAATAATAATACTGGGAAGTTATCTCTCACATGGTCATATACATGTGCTGCATTAGTCATACCAATAACGACTGCTTCAATAGCTAATAAACCACCTGAAGGAAGGGGATAGCATACTAAAGCTAATGCCAATGTAGAAATAAATTCTGCCATAAGCACCCAGCCTGCTACAAATGGGTTAATAGCAAATAAAATAGGGTTAATGATAAGGTAAGATAGTATTAATATTTTATACCATCTTGGAGCTCTGCCTAAAAAGTTAGAACCAAAGGCAGATAGAATGTTTTGCTCTTTTTGAGCGTAAGGACTACCGTTTTCGTTCATCTCGTTCTCCCAACAAAAAAATTTCTCTATCTCTATTAATAAACATATTTAATTATATTGCAAGAAAAAAATTTAAAAAAATTTGACTTTGTAAAATCTAAAAACGATTGCAACACATTAAGCAGTCGTTTAAGTTCTCGTAAAAAATATCCTTAGCCGATTTATAATTAAATAATTTTCTAGGATAATTATTAATCCAATCTTGTATATTTTTAATATGACTATTAGAAAAATTTTTTATATCAGCTTTCTTTTTAATAAATTTTCTAATAAGTTTATTATTATTTTCATTGCTGCCCCTTTCCCAAGAACAATAAGGGTGAGCATAGTATATTGTAGTTCGTTTAGATACTTTATTATAGACAGATTTTTCTAAACTTGCCAT
>CALUZC010000002.1 GCA_944325215.1 uncultured Mucispirillum sp.
AAGATTTTATCATCTACTGGCATAGCCAGTAGTTTTTTGTTTCGCTATGCTCAACTCTCTAAAGAGTTAATAAAAAAAGCAAGGTTAACCCTTGCTCTTGCATATAACAATAAATGCCCCTGACAGGAATTGAACCTGTGACCTGCGGATTAGGAATCCGTCGCTCTATCCAACTGAGCTACAGAGGCAAACAATACATGAACACTTTATTTATGAATAAGACTTAAACATGAATATTCTCCAATTATTATTTTTTCTAGCTTCTATTTATAAAGCATAATTTATTAATTGCGTCAAGTTCTTTTTTTCCATCATTTGCCAAATATCGCTCTGTCATTGCAATAGAGCTGTGTCCTAGCATGTGCTGTATGACTTTAATATTGGTGCCATTGTGTAAAAGAGTAGTTGCAAAAGTTCGCCTTAAATCATGAAATCTGAAAAATTTAATATCTGACTGCTTTAATGCAGTTTTAAAAGACCTTTTTACTTCTTTTGTTTTAAAAATATATTCACCATTATCATATTCAAGCATATATTTATTTAATTCATCAAGCAAGTCTTGATGCAAACATATAAACTGCCCCTTACCTGACTTTGTTTCACTTCCATCAAGCTGGTAGATATTACCTTGAATTTTTGATTTTTTCATATTTACTATATTGCTGTATCTCATACCAGTATATAATGCCGTTAAAACTATATAATAAAGCTCTTTATTCTTACTTTTTTTACAGGCTTCAAGTAGAGTATTCACTTCAAATTCATTTAATGCCCTGCTTCTGCTTTCCTCTTTGTATTTTTTTATATATTTTATTGGATTTTCCTTTATCACTTTATCTTTAAGTGCAGTATTAAATATATGGCTTAAACAAGAACGATAGCGATTTTGAGTAGCTTGTGTAATCTTTCTGTCCTTTTTTAAAAGATGAAAGAAATTTATAATATCATTTTCTGTTATATCAATAATATTTTTTTTAACGAATGAATAGCTTGTAATTATTTTTAATTTACCAAGTATATCTCTAAAATTTCTATCTGTTTTAGCATTTTTTTGAAAAGGGATATAAGTATCCTCAATAAACCTTTCTAATGTGATTTTGCCATTATCTATATTACCTGAAATTAATATAGATGTTAAATCAGTGATTTGCTTTAAAATTTCTAATTTTGTCATAGTGTAACTCCTTGCTGTTTTTTGTTAAATACAGCAAGGAAATTACCAAAAGCATTAAAACACCAAATACATTATAAGTAATGAAAGTATAATATTGCCAGATAGTAATAATTTTACATAAAAATTACTTGTGAATAGTAAACTATTTTTTTCTTCATTAGCTTTGTTTAATTTATCTATTTTATCAGCAATAAAATATAGAGTTTCCTTTAATTTTTCATCAGTTGATTTTTTAATTTCGTTAATAAGTAGTTGCATTTTTGAAAGAAATTCTTTATCATTTTCAAGCTTTTTATCATCTAAATAAATTTTAAATTCATCAATAATATCTCTCTGCTGGTGTCCTATACTATCAATATTATTATCAAGTTCGCTTGCATATTCTTTAAAAACATATTTTGCAATAGTATAAAACATTAAAACAGGGTCATTATTTTCAATGATGGATTCATTATTTAAAGCAATAGTTTTGATTAATTCTTCAAACTCTGCATCATCAATTTTATATATTTTACTCATTATCTTCACCTTTGATTTAATAATTTTATTCTTTCAGCACTACCATCAGCCTCTATTAGCTCTGAATATGTAGAAAGCATAACATCTTTGAAAAAGTCAATTCCTCCATCTTTTAAGTCTTTTTCAAGCAGCTTTAAAATTTCATGCAGTGCAACATTGTGCATAAAAATTAAACTACTTATATCACCATTGATTTTAGAATACACTTTTTTATTCTTATCAATAATTATTCTTAATTCTGCATAAATATCTTTACTTATCATACACTTTACTCATTAAAATATGGAACAATATAAGTATCTATATCTTTTAAAAAATTAATTATTTTATTTTGCTGGATAAGCCTTTTAGATGTATTACTGCTAAGTTTCATAATCACATTACCATCAAATTTACATATTTCTGATGTTTTAGTATCAAGATATATTTTTTGTGATATTATTTGCTCTGCTAATTCATTTTGTATTACAGTTGTTACATTATTATATTCATTATCACTAGTATTATGTTGAGTATTCTCTATTATTAATTCATCATTATCTGTTTCAACAGTTTCTAATTGTTGAGATACTTCATTGAATTTAGTATTGTTACTAGTTTCTACTGGTTCACCATTATTTTCTGATAAACTATTTAATTTATCAATAATATTCCTATTAATATTATCAATACTGTTAATATAATCAAGTGCTGCTGCATATATATCTGGTTCAGCATTATTCAGAAATTTATTAATTTCTACAATTAAAGTAATATCTTTTGTTTTTGGCGTAAGTAATTTTTTTATATCATCATCAATTTTTGCATAATTATAGTATAGAGTAACATATGAATTACTTTTAGATAAAGATTGAGCTATATCTTTCTTTTTCTTTTTTTCAACATCAACTAAATGTTTGATTGTTTCTGCGATCTCATCAAAACTTAATTCCTCTCTTTGAACATTTTCTACTAGTTGCTTTTCAAATAAGTCTTTAATCACATCATTAATTACAACAGCAGGTATTGATTTTAATCCTGCCAGCTTAGCTGCTCTATACCGCCTTTCACCAAAACATAGCCTGTAAAAGTCCATTTTATCAGTCTTAAATACGGTGATAGGAGAAATCACCCCATGTAACTTAATTGATTCTGCTAAATCTTCTATATTATCAAAATTCTTTCTAGGCTGACGTGGATCTACTTTTATCTCGTCAATATTAATTTCTTGATATTTTTCTTCGCTATCATTCATTAGTAATTCACTTGTTTTTTTTATATCTTTTAAAAAATCCATTTTCCACCTCATTACATTTTTGCATATATTGTATCAAATACATTTATCAATTCTTTCTTATGTTTTGAGTTTGTTTTAAAAAAAGAAACTTGATTTGCACTCGCATTTGCTAAATCATTTCTATATCTTATAAAAGGTAAGAATAATTCCTGACCATATTCAGCATATAGTTTATCTAAATTTCTACTTTGTCTTTTATTAGTGGTTATAACTCTTGATGGAAGAACACCAAGAAAAGACATATTTTTATTTACATTCTTTTTTATATTAAATATTGTATTAAGCATCAAAGATAAACCTTGTAATGAATATATCTCAAGCTCAATAGGTGTTATTACATAATCTGAAAATTGAAGTGAATATATCAGTTTTTTAGATAGCACAGGGGCAGTATCTATAAGTATACAATCAAATAAAGTATATAGATATTTTAGATTTTGCATATAGTTAATAGGTGTATCCAATTCATCTTCATTTGACAAATCAATAGTTGATTTGAAAAGATTTATTTCATCTTTTCTTATCTCTGTCTCTAAAATTTTAGCCGCTAAAATATCTACATCTTCTATAAAAAGAGAATAAGCATTACCAATATTATTAGCATTACTTAATGAATAGGAGCAATTAGCTTGTGTGTCTGTATCTATTACCAATACAGATTTATTTTTAAAATCTTTTAAATAATAGGCAAAATTAATTAAGAAAGTGGTCTTGCCAACCCCACCTTTTTGATTTGCAACAGTAAATATCATATTTACACTCCATTATTTTATTTTGGTGTTATGATTGAATACTATTTTAAACTGAACTAATATTGAAAAATTAGAAAAAGAACTTGAAAAGATATAAAATATTGATTATATTAATAGCAGAACACAGGGACTAATTGTGATTAGTCCTGTGGTTTGAATAGAAGTTTATTTCAAATAACCACCTGCGGCAATCAGGTGGTTATTTTTTTATATAAAAAATTATGGTTGCTGTAACCAGCATTAATATAAATATCGTTAAATGATGTTCATAAACCATAAGCCACCTCCTAATTTTGTCCGAACGGAAAATCCGAATGGATAAAAGGAAAGTGACTAACCACAAAACAGTCGCACTGTGTTCCGTAAATAATCTATCATCATATCTTAAAAATAACAAGTCAAAAAAAATTATATTAATCCATATTTTAGTGTTCAGTTGCCACCCGTATATAAAAATACAGGTGATAAAACTATGATTAAAGTAGAAGAAGATAAGAGAAATATTGAAATGATTAAGAAAACATTAGGTGTAACATTTATGGAAAAATTAAATGATCCTAATGTTATAGAGATTATGTGTAACAGTGATGGTTCATTATGGATAGATGAGCTTGGTAAAGGTATGAGTAAAGTAGGTCATATCAATACATATAATATTAAAGTAGCCATAAATATAATAGCTTCAATGCTGAAAATAACTGCTACAAAAGAAACACCTATAATAGAGGGTGAATTTCCACTTGATAATTCAAGATTTGCAGCACAACTACCACCCATTGTTTCAAGCCCTACTTTTGCATTAAGGAAAAAAGCAAGTCTTGTATTTACATTAGAAAACTATGTTGAAAATGGCATGATGACTGAATTTCAAAAAGAAATTATTAAAGAAGCCATTAAAGAACATAAAAATATAGTCATCGTGGGTGGCACATCCAGTGGTAAAACAACCCTTACAAATGCTTGTATTGATTATATGTCCAAAATTGCTGATGAAGAAAGAATTATCATCATAGAAGATACTGGCGAAATTCAATGTAAAGCAGCTAATGCAGTTCTTTTTCATACGAGTGTATATACCAGCATTACAGATTTACTGAAAACAACTCTCAGGATGCGACCTGATAGGATAATTATAGGTGAAGTTCGTGATCATACAGCACTTGATTTGTTAGATGCATGGTCAACAGGCCATCCGGGTGGTATCTCAACCATTCATGCAAATAATTCCTTACAAGCTCTTGATAGAATAGAAGGTCTTGTTTCAAGACATAATAATGCACCAGATGATAAAAAATCCGTCATAGGTAATGCCGTAGATTTAATTATCAATATTAGAAAAACAGGAACAAAAAGAAAAGTAGAAGAAATATTACAACTAGAAGGTTATGACAAAAATAAAAATGAATATATTTTTAAGTATATTCAATAGTTTTCAATGGAGGAAAATATGAAAACAAAAATCACATTAGTAATTTTAATGATACTTGTATCAAGTTCACTTGCTTATGCAGGTGGAGCATTACCTTTTGAGAGTGGCTTATCAAAAATAAGTAACTCCCTTTCAGGGCCTGTAGCAATTAGTATTGCTATAATAGCTTTTGCTGCAGCTGGTATTATGTATGTATTTAATCCTGATGCAACAGCACTAATTAAAGGATTAATAGGTTTATGTATTGCTTTAGGTGTTATGTTTGGTGGTAAAGTATTTGTTGATCTGATAGCAAAACCATCATCATCAGGCAATATTATACCTGTTTCATATGTTACAAAAGAGCAAATAAAACATGAATAACAATAGAATATATAGATTTGGTTGGAGACCTGTATTGTTTATGGGTGGTGATAGAGAATTGGTATTATTAACTGCGTTATTCTCTGGAATGATAATGTTTTATAGCTTTAATTTAATTCTATTTATAATAGCATTTATACTATTTACATTATCATTAAAAGCATTTCAACTAATGGCAAAAGCAGACCCTTTAATGAAAAATGTTTATTTAAGACATACTAAATATAAGTCTATATATTTAGCAAAAAGTACCCCTTTTGTTATTAGTAATAAAATATATAAGTAGGTGTAATAATTAATATGTATATGTTACTTTTAGGAATTATTGTATTTGCTACTATCATATCAGGCATATTAGTTCTATTAATATTTTTGAGATTAATAGATATAAATAATTTTTTTAAAACAAATACTTTTAAAAGGCGAAGCGAAGGATTTAGTGATTTACTTCAATATGATACAGTAATTGAAGATGGAATTATATTACTAAAAAATGGTTCATTAATGTCTGGATTTTACTATAAAGCTCAAGATATGAGTGAGATGTCAAGAGATGACCAAGATGTAATGACTGCCAGAATATCAAAAGCTATTTTTGAATTAGGCACAGGTTGGACTGTTAATTTTGATGCAATAAGACTTGAAAGTCGAACTTATCCTGAAAGAGCTTTTTCTGCTTTTGATAAACCTGTAAGTTTTGCAATAGATGAAGAAAGAAGAAAATTATTTTCACTGCGTGATACTATGTTTACAACAGAAAATTTCTTAACCGTAACATATACTCCACCTACTCTTGTTACAAATAAAATCGTAGATATGATGTACACAAGTGATGAAAGTGGTGAAAAATTATCTTACTATGATAAAAATTTAATACATTTTAAAAATAAACTTAAAAGTTTTTTCTCTATATTATCATCAATTTTTAAAATAGAACAATTAGGAAGAACATCTTATATATTGGAAGATGGTTCAAAACATACTCGAGACATATTCTTAGAATTCCTACATTATTGTGCAACAGGTAAAGTGCAATCAATTAATGTACCAACAGATATTAATATACCTTTAGATTCTATTATCTGTGGTGAAGATTTTCTCACTGGAATATATCCCAAAATGGGTAATTTATATATCTCTGCAGTTGCAATAGATGGATTCCCGGCAGAAAGCTATCCAACAATATTAAATAGACTTTCAGATATACCTGTAACAACAAGATTTTCTACACGGTTTATATGTATAGATAAGCTGGAAGCAGAAAAGAAATTAGAAGCTATTAAAAAACGCTGGCAGCAAAAGCAGCGTGGTATGATGCAGGTTATTCTAAACCAGCAGCAGACTGATACAAATACCAACTGGGATGCTGTAGAAATGACTAATGATGCAATAGAAGGCATAACACTACAAAATAGTGAAAGAGCAATTTTTGGATATTATACTGCAAATATTATATTAATGGAAGAAGATCAAGAAGAACTTGAAAAATGGTCATTAGAAATCAAAAAAATAATAAGCTCATTAGGCTTTAATGCTAGAATAGAAACCATTAATACTGTCGAAGCTTATTTAGGTTCTTTACCCGGTCATACAATAGAAAATGTAAGAAGGTTTTTTATACATTCTTTGAATTTAGGTGATTTAATACCAAAACATACAGTGTGGACAGGATATGAAAACGCTCCTTGTGATAAATTTCCAAAAGAATCACCCTGTTTGATAGAGTGTGTTACTACAGGTAATACGCCATATCACTTAAATCTCCATGTAAAAGATGTAGGACATACTTTAATTGTTGGGCCTACTGGAGCAGGCAAATCAACATTATTATGTATGATAGCTGCCCAAGCATTCAGGTACAAAGCAGCTACAGTATTTAGTTTTGATAAAGGTATGTCTATGTTTGCATTAAATCAAGCTTTAGGTGGCTCACACTTCGAAATAGGAAATGAAAATAGTTCTGTTTCTTTCGCCCCTTTTAATTATATTGATACAGTAGAAGAAAGGACATGGCTTGTTTCGTTTATAGAAAATATATTACAGCTTAATAAAGTGGATATTACTCCAAACATAACAGCAAGTATATATGATGCTATAAATCGTCTATACGATGTAAAAAAAGCACATAATTCAGATGAAGAATTTAATATTAGTATAACAGATTTTATATCTCAATTACATAATCAAACAGTAGATTTGCAAGAAATAATGAACCAATATGATACATCAGGAGCTTATGGTGGTTATTTCTCTGGTATGAAAGATAATTTAGATTTATCTAATTTTTCTGTATTTGAATTAGAAAAATTAATGAATTTAGATGAAAAAATAATGCTTCCTGTTCTTGATTATTTATTTCGAAAAATAGATTTAAAACTTCAAGGTCAACCAGCATTTCTATTAATTGATGAAGCATGGATTGCTTTTAAAAATCCAGTCTTTTCCAAACGAATTATTGAATGGTTAAAAGTTTTTAGAAAGAGAAACTGCTCAGTTGTGCTTGCTACTCAAAATTTAGCTGATACATCAACAAGTGAAGCAGAAACATTATTAAGTGAATTAATAATAAGTACAGCTAGTAAAATATTTCTTCCTAATGCTGCAGCTATTAAAGATGATTTTAAGAGAATATATCAAAAATTTGGGTTAAATGAACAACAAATAAGAATTATTGCTAATGCGATTCCTAAACGACAATATTTTCATTATACCGAAGAAGGTAGCCGATTATTTGAACTTGCTATAGGAGAATTAGCACTAAACTTTGTTGCAGTATCAACCACACCAGAAATAAATATAATAAAAAGCTATATCACTAAATATAAAGATAACTGGGTTTACAATTACTTATCTGATAAAGGTATTCAATTAGAAGATTATTTAACATATTACAATAGGAGTATATGATGGAAATTTTTAAAAAAATACAAAAAAAGCATCTTACATTTAGTGAAAGTGCAAATTTTAATGCAAAAAATGTGTGGAATTCAAGGATTAGTGAATTTTTTTGGAAATATAGGGCTTGGCAAATTTTAACTATATTATCAATGCTTATAACATTAGTTGCTATTAGTGGAATTATTTACATAGGAAGTCAGTCAAAATTCATACCCTATATAGTTGAAGTGAATAAGTTAGGAGAAACTGTTGTTGTAGGTAAAGCACATACAGGAACTATTAAAGATCCACGAATAATAAGAGCAAAAGTAGCAAATTTTATTGATACTTTAAGACTTGTATCTATAGATCCTGCACTTCAAAGAAACTATATATATAAGACATATGATAGTTTAAGGAGAGGTGATCCAGCATTTGAAAAAGCTAACATCTTTTATCAGGATAATAAAACAAATCCATTTATTCTAGGAGAATCAATAAGCAGGAATGTAGAAATTACAAGCTTAAATAGACAAACTGATGAAACATATCAAATTGATTGGCTAGAAAAAACATATGATAAGAAAGGCATTCTTTTATATGTAAAAGAATTTAGAGCATTGGTTACAGTATTTCTATCCCCTATTGATGTTGAAAGTGTAGATAAATTAATAGAGAACCCACTTGGAATATTTATAAAAGATTATAACATATCAGAATTAAAAACATCTGATAATATTATGATAAAGGAGTAATGCTTATGAAACTAAAAATATTATTATTAATTATGACTATAATATTGTATAAAAATACTTATGCCCAAGATATAAGTGAAATATTTAATGAAAGCAGTAGTGATATAATTCTTACAAAAAATGAAAAAAAGGCTATTTCAATTATTAAACAGTGGCAAAATGGCAATAAAGTCTCTCCTATTACAAGAGGCAATAATGGTGAAATTGAACTTATATATGGGTTATCACAACCTCAAATATTAACTGCTATATTACAAGTTACTGATATTCAATTTGAGCAGGGTGAATCAATTATATCTGTTCATATAGGTGATACAGCACGCTGGTTAGTTGAACATATACAGACTAATACTATCAATGGTAATCAGGATCATTTGATTATTAAACCAAAAGAGAGTGGTTTACTTACTTCACTAATTGTTGTTACAGATAAAAGAACTTACCATATACAACTAAAGAGTAATGAGAAGTTATATTATCCTATGGTAAAATTTCATTACCCACAGAGCCTTATTATAAAATCAACCAAAAATAAAAATAATATTAAGGAAAAAACATTATCTATGAAAGATATAGTAACTGGCTCTTATTTAAAAGATTTAGATTTTAATTATATCATAAAAGGTAATGCAAAATTTAAACCTGTTAGAGTATATAACAATGGTGTTAAAACAATTATAGAATTACCTAGAAGTATAAATGCAAGCAATATACCTATACTTATGACTTTAGAACAAGAAAGTAAAAATCCTGTAATTGTAAACTATAGATATCAAAATAATAAATTTATAGTAGATGCAGTATTTGAGAAAGCTATTTTAATTTCTGGAGTTGGTATTAAACAGAAAAAAATTACTATAAGTAGGGGTAAATAAAATGAAAAAATTAACTATTTTATTACTAATATTATTAGCATCATGCAGTACGAAAACTACAAATATATTAAATGTTAATGTTGATAATAGTATTTATGAAGTAATATCAAAAGATACTGTAGAACTGATAAAAAATAACATCAATATTAATAATTCAAACATAATAATAAATAGCAAACAAAATAATTTTCTTAATATTTTAGAACAAACATTAAGAATTGCTGGTTATTCAGTATTTGTTTCTACTGAACATATAATGTTAGAACAAGATGATTATAATTTAAACTATATATTAGATGTAATTAAAAAAACTAAAGTTGAAAAAAATAAAGTTATAACTGTAAGATATAGCCTTTCATTAAAAGATAAAAGTTGTTCTAAACTTTATGAAATTAACAATAATAATGAAATATTGTATAAATCAGAATGGTACTGTTTAGGAGAATAATATGTCTTTTTTAGATGGTCGACTAACAGAAATTGTAAAAAATATCAATGTAAAAAAACTAACTAATACACCAAAATTAGCAATATTAGGATTTTTGATTATAGTTTTTGGCCTGACATTAATTGTAATATTAAATGCAGATAAAAGAACAAAAGAAGAAGTAATCACCAGCGATATTAAAGTCGAAGAAACTGATGAATATGATGATAAATATGTAAAAAATCAGGCAGATTTATTTGGATATAAAAAAAATGAAGATAATAAATTACCAAATAATCTTAAAGAAGAAGAATATAATAAAATATTTGCCAATGATCCTAGCAACAAAAATAGTGAAAAAAATAGTGAAAATGAGTTTCTAAAAGAATTTGGTTTATCTGATGAAGAAGTAAGTCAGGCTGAAAACTCACTCAACATATTACAAGGTGAACTCGATAATATCTCTAAATCTATACCAGAATTACCTGTTCTTGTATTATTAGACAAAGAAACAAATATGTATAGTATTTCTGGTATGAGTGAACGATTTTCCAATGGCAAAAAGAAAGAAGATAAATATTTAACAATAGAACAAAGGCAAGCTCTAGCTGAACAAGAGCTTATAGATGAAAATACAAAAAGACAAGAATTGTCAAATGCTTTAAAAAGTTCCACTTTAATTGTTAATATTGAAAGTAAAAATCCTGTAACCAAAAAAGACACTAATAATTCTAATACTGATATAAATAATAAAAATACTAATAAAGATATATTGGACAATGATTTTAGATTATACAAAAGTATTGAAGATAGCGTTAAGGGTGAAATTAAAACAGGCTTTGTTATACCTGCAACATTATTAACACAAATAGAAAGTGAATTAAAAGGTATGGTTGTAGGGCAAGTAAGACAAAATGTATATGATACAGCTACAGGTGAAATGCTGCTTATTCCACAAGGCACAAAATTAGTAGGAGATTATCAAAGTGATATTCAATATGGTGCAAAAAGAATTTTTGTTAATTGGAAAAGATTAATATTCCCAAATGGTACATCTCTTGATATTGGTATGATGCCCGGAGCAGATATGAGTGGAACATCTGGTTTTCATGACATATATAATAATCATTTTTGGGAAATGTTTGGAAACTCTTTATTATTCTCTTTCGTTTTAGCTGGAGTTAATTTAAGTCAAACACCTGATTTATATAATCAATTTTTACCGTTATATTCAAGAGGAGCAGCAACTTCTCTAAGTGAAGGGCTTGGTCAATCATTAGGAGAAACAATGTCTCAAATGATTAGAAAAAATCTAAATATTGCCCCAGATATTACTATCAGATCTGGTTATCTATTTAATGTTATGATAACTAAAGATATTGTCTTACCTGAATATTCAGATTAAGTCAGTATTATTATTTATAATAAAAAAAGGAGTATAATTATGATTAAAAAACTTTTATGTATTTTATTTTTCGGTTTATTTACAAACGGACATGCTCAAATTGTAGTTGAAGATGCTTCTAACTTATTTCAAAATACAGCAACAGCAGTTAATACTGCAGCAACATTAGCAGAAATGATAAAACAGTACAAACTACTTGCTCAAGAATATGAAATGATGGTTAAAAATATGGCAGCTCCATACTTTTGGGTATTTAAAGAGGTAAATGATTTTGAAGATAATATTGAATATTACAAAGAAAAATATTCAAAATATACTGATAAAGCAGCATGGGAAGCTCATTTTGCATCATATCTTGATCCAGATACTTATTCAACTAGTCCATGTTTTAAACTTGGTGGTTGTTCAAAAGAAGAAAATGCTAGAATAAGAGCTAATCGTGAAGCTATGATTAAAAATGCTGGTGAAACAAGTAAAAAGTTCGTTGAGTCTTTCAGGGAATTATCTAATGAATATAAAAAAAGAACCAACATGTTAAATAAAGTTGCAGAAAATGCAAAAAGAGCTGAAGGAAATCTTCAATCACAAGCAGCTACTAATGATTATTTATATTTATTAAATTCTAATACGGAAGTATTGATAAAAAAAATGGATGCATTCAGTGAAAGCTATAATAATATGCTTATGCTTAAATTAGAAGAAGATGCGATGAAAAAAGCAAAAAATCAAAGAGTGCTTGATGAATCTCTCAAAGTGAAAGTACCAAATGATAATCGCTTATATTTTACTGATATTAGTTCAAAAAGGTAATGCTTATGAAAAAGTATATACCATTAACTCTTTTATTTATTATATTTATTCCTGATTTATCATATTCACAAACAACGATTAATTTTGATATTGTTGAAAAAATCAGAGAACAAGTTGAATTTAATTCTAATATGTGGATAGGTCATATCAAAAATGCAGCTTTAAATTTATTTTATATACTGGCTACAATTAGTTTTATAGGTAAATTCATTATTGATATTATCTCAAAAGGTGAAATTGATACTAAAGATAGTATTGGATATACAATAAGGTTCATATTAACTACTGGATTTTTTTACTTTCTACTTGATAATGGAGTTGAACTTGCTACTTCTATTGTATCATCATTCACCATTCTTGGAGAAAGAGCTGTTGGTTTAAAGCCTACTTTTTCTAATTTACTAAAAGTAGGCTTTGATTTACTATCTCTAGGTGATAATCTTGGATGGAGCGATTTTGAAATAAAACTACCTTTCTTTGTTTTATCTGTTCTTACAATCGTTTTTTTAATGATTATTATGGCAAATCTTATAATCGAAGAAATAGCAGCAGCCATTATGATATATGTAGGCTTTTTTGTGTTAGCTTTTGGTGGTATGGATTATACTAAAGAAAGTGCTATAAATTACTTTAAAGCTATATTAGGAATATCATTAAAAATACTTACAATTATTTTAATAATGGGTATTACTGTTAATATAATTAACTCATTAGAATTTGATTTCAAGATAAACACTAAAAATGAGATTGATGGTGCAATTGTAATATATCAAGCTTTAACTGTATTTCTAACAGTATTCTTTTTAGCTCTACTGTCATTGAAAATACCTGATGCAATCTCTAATTTAGTAAGTAATGCATGGGGTAATATGTCAGGATTAACTCTTATGGGTGGCATTTCTCTTGCACAAAATACAGCACAAAAAATATCCAGTGTTATATCAGGTTCTGCTAATGCTGGTAAAAATGCAATAACTGGGTATAAAGATTACAATAAAAATAAAGAGATTGGTGAAAAAAAGAAAGAAGCAGAAAACAGAGGGGAAGATACATCTTTAAACCCAATGTATAATAAACAAAAGAATGCAGCTGGTAAAGCTTACTATGGAGGTAAAGTTTTTGCTGCTGTATCTGATAAACTTAGCAGTGTATTTGGAAATTCTAATGAAATAACAAACAATCCTAGTAACCAAAATGATGCCACGACCAATACAGAGGCTAATAAAGATAAGGAGGTTAAAAAAAATGAAAAATAAATTAATAATTTTAATAATATTAATAGCTTGTAACCATACTTTATATGCAAAAGAATTTATACCATATAAAGAAAACAGAATGAGTATTGAAAAAAAACTATCCTGTTCTATTGCTGCTAGTGTGAAATTCAATGTTCCAATTGATGTATTACTTGCTATATCAAGTATAGAAAATGGCAATATTGATACCATTTCAAAAAATAATAATAATACTTATGATTATGGTGTTATGCAAATAAATTCTGATTATATTAAAGATCTTAACAACAAATATAATCTTAACTTAAAATACCAAGATTTTTTACAAGATGACTGTTTTTCTTTTGAAGTAGCAGCGTTTAAAATAAAAGAACATATTAAAAATGATTCTGGTGATTTACTAACAAGAATTGCTATGTATCACTCCAAAACATATAAATTTAATGAAATATACAAGCAGAAATTAATATATTACTGTAAATATTGGAGTGATTACTTAAATGATAAAGGATATAAATTATATCTATTTTCAGAGATATAATAGTTTATGGAGGAATATATGAAAACAAAATTTTTAGTAGTTATTTTACTTCTTTGTGTATCAATATTTACACTTATAGCAGGTTGTGCTGATGGAACAGATAGTGTTGATTTTGTCTATTCTCCAAATTCAACAGATATTAAAACAATTAATTTTAAAGCCCTTGGAAAGAGTGATTTTGGTACTTTTGAGTATTCATGGAATTTTGGTGATGGTAAAAAAAGTACCGGTGAAGAAGTGAGTCATACTTTTGAGAAATTTGGAAAGTATAATGTGATTTTAACTGCAACTATTGAAGAAAGCAATATTGTTACTCAAGTTCAAAAAGAAATTGAGATTGAAGTGCCTATTATTTCTAACATTAATATTACAGGAAAAGCAAGCTCAAAAGGAGCAAATATTATTGAATATGTAATAAGTAGTGTGTCAGATTATGATAATGAAATTGAATATAATTGGCAATTCGATGATGGAACAACAGCAACTGGTCAGATGGTAAGTAGAGTTATGTCAAGCTGGCCTGATGGAGATAATTTTGGTAATATTACTGATAGGATCATGGTATCAGTATATATTCCAAGTTTAGATTATACATTTAAAAGTAATGAGCTTTACAATGTTACAATAGAAAAACCAAAAATTAATAATTTTGATATTAACTGCACAAATGAAGGTACTGCAGGTGAGCGTATATTTAATTGTGATGTAAGAAAGAATGGAGTTAATCCTACTGCTACAGTTGGTAGGCTAACTTATGAATGGATATTTAATGGTGAAGTCCGTAGTGGTGATACTCAAACATTTACTTTAACACAAAATAATTATGATTATCCTGTTTATGTTACAGCAACTATTGATGGTACTAATATATCTGAAACCAGAAAAGCAACAATTAATGTTCCTATAGATAAAGATGATATCAATTTTAATTGCTCTACTGCTATTGTTAATGATAATCATGAAGATGCACTTAAAATAAAATGTCAACCACAATATAATAAAGCAACTTTTCTTAACCCATCAATTAATTGGCACATGGGAGATGATTCTTTAAATTTAGAATCTACAGGAAATGCAGTAATTGAACATATTTATAAACAAGCTGGTATTTATAATATAACAATGGAATTTGTAGCTGAAAATAATCCAGAACCTATTGCTATTTCAAAAAAGCAAACTGTTTTGGTAAACTTATATACAAGCACAAGTTTTGATAAAAATACAAATGCTGGAACACATTCATGTAGTAATGGTGCAATTAGGACATATAGAGTAGGCAGAGTTTTTTTAAATAATTTTAATTTATTTAGACAAGATGATTTTGATATTTATAGTAGTTTTTCATCTGGTAACTTTAACTGTGAAGGTCAAAGTGGAGGGTGGAACAAGAATACAGTTAATGTCTGGGATGCAGCTGGTTCAAATTTTGGAACATTCTGGGGCGACTGGGATCAACACGGTTCTTTTATATTATGCCCTAAAGGTGTAAGTAAAGACTCACAGGAATGTATTAAAAGCAGTTTTTAATAATAAAAGGCTGGCACAAACCAGCCTTTTACTTTATCTTAATATTATTTTGGAAAGATAAAACTTCCACAAGAGTATTTTTCATCACTGTATATTAATGTTATCTTTTTCCATAAATGAGCATCGTATTTTCTTTTTTCTTCTGAAATATAGCTAAAATCAACTAATGGTTCAGTTTCTTTTAAAATTTTCCAACCATTTACATCAGGATATGCAAAAAACCATTGTACATTATTGTCATTTTTATATTTATTTTTTGCTTCATTTTTTAATTTAATTTGATATTTTAAACCATCAATTTTAGTATAGCTAAAGTCATTTATGTTGATAGGACAGTTTGTATCTATATTATCTAAAATATAGCCTTCTTCCTCCATTTGTGCTTTGTTTTTATCTAATTGATTTAGAGTTTGTTTTAATGTTCCTTCTTTTGCTAATGCTTGATTATTACTGATATTATAACCACTAATCATTATAATGAAGGTGAATACTACAATTATTAATTTATTCATTTTACTTTCTCCTATAAAAAATATTTTATTGTCAAATTGTAGATATAAAATTTTAGCCGCTAAAATTTTATATACTAGCACTCTTTTATGGTTTTGTAAGTTCTGGATGTAACTTTGTAATATTAAAAACAATGTCTTTCACACATGTTGTTCCATCTTGATAATCAATATTTAATGTTGCCAGCAAATATACAGTACATACATTGTTATAATTATCACAAGTTCTATAAAGAACATCTTTTACTTGATCTCGTAGTAGCCCAAACTTATATATTTTAGTGTTTTCAAATGTTTGAGAACCATTAGCTATATAATTATTAGCAAATTTCAATGAAACTTTATCATAATACATATCTAATTGTGTGTTTAGTTCTACTTGTAATTCATATGAATTTTCTAAAGAGTTGTATGCATCAACCCCTGTACTTACTTTTATTTGTTCACAATTTTGTGATGTAGATAGTGGTTTTAGTTGTATTGGTTCTCCACATTGTATTGCATCCTTTGCTAAATCTAATGCATTAATATGCGAATTTGGGTTTTTATTTACATATAATATAACTTCTTTACTAAATTGTGGAATATCTCTATTTTCTGCTTTATATTCAATCAATGGTTCTATCTCACTATATAATTTAACATCTACCAAACTCCAAAATAAGCTAGTATCTCTGGGCTTATTAGGATCTTTTAATTTAATCTGATACTTATGTACACCTACATTCTCATAAGTAAAATCTGCAGATGTTAAAGAACATGATACTGGTTTATCTATCTCTACTTCAGCACAACCTGCTAATACTATTACTCCTAGTAAAATTAATACTTTTTTCATAAATCCTCCTAATATTATATAAAGTATAATACTTATTATCTTTCTAACCCTTTATTTTTTTCTTTTTCCTTTTCCTGTTTTTTTGCTTCATCAAAAATATATTTTAAATCATAAGTTTCACCTATCTCTGTAACATCATATTTCTGAACACAATCCTTAAGCCATTTAAATTTTTCATTTATTTTATCAGTCAACATAGTAATATCATATTCAGATATAGGTGCAGTGGAAATATAACCAGAATATTGCCTATGTTCAAAACCATTTTCTTCCATAAATTTTTTTATACTAGAATATGCTTGATGAGTATTATTAAAATGTTTAAGCAGTTCTTTTGTATCCAAATCAAAATTAATTGCTTTTTTAGTTTCTTTTTTACTCATTATTTATACCCATACACAATTATAGTTCTTTTTGCAACTTTCTATTAAATCAGTATCACCTTCATTTTTATTGAGCCAAATCCATTCTTTTACATTTCTTGTAAACCATTCTTTTTTTACTAAATTCATAAAGTTAAATATTCCAAGTGCTGCTAAATCACGCTCATTACCCTGACATATATAAGTATATTTATTTTTTTTGATAAGACCTGCATGCTCTGCCAGCTCGTCAATTTTTTGATAAAGTTCTTCTAAATCATATATACCTTCCCTTTTGATTTTATCTTCATCCATTACTATCCTTGTTCCTCTTGTATCATCCATATTCCACCTCAAAAAATTTATTTATAATAATATGTTGTTATATCATTTATTGTACATTTATACAATATATTTTCTAGTTATATTAATAGTTAAAGATATATTAAGCAGGTATGATACCTGCTTTATTATTAATTTTTCTATATTTCTTCTAAATCATCTTTAGTATGTGTTTCATCAGTTTGAGAAATAATTTGTTTATCTTTAATTTTTTCTATTTGCTTATTTATATAATCAACAGTAATACCATTAATAATTCTGTTATGGGTTTTATTTATAGCCGATTCTGTAATATCAGTTGAATGAATATATTTCATTACACTTAATGTAGTAGTATATTCATCAATTTTATCTGATGATAAATGCTTTATCATATTATTTCTAATCGTATAGAATGTAGATTGATTAACTTTAATATATATTTCATTATCATATCTGATAAGATTTTCTATTATTCTGTGTGGAAATAATGAAATTTTAATATATAATATCACTGCAATTATAAGAGTAATTATTGATATACTTATAGTTAATATGTTCATTGTATTCTCCTTTTATGTTGTTTTTTTCTTAATCAGAATATATTAAATATCTCTTTTATATTAAGCAGGTATCATACCTGCTTAATATAATTGTATCAGAGTAACAAAATAATTTTTTATACTATTTATACTAAATCTATTTATTATATATAATTGTAAAATCTTGATTTACTGATTTTATTCTATTAATAACAGTATTAGTATTATCTTGATTACAAGTACTATTAGATAGTGGATAAAAACTTACAATATTATATTCACCAGTATATTTATCTGTATTATAAGCTAATATTACAGATTGATTATATGCATTAGTACATTTAGGTAATTTTTTATAACACGATTCAACATCTACAATACCATATTGATTATTGATACATACTTGTTGATTATTGTTATTTATTATTTTTCTATATTTTTCATTTTGAAAGTTATTGTCTAAAAATATATATGTAACTAAACTCATACAACAAAATAAACATATTAATAATATCATCTGTAATGTTTTATGCTCAACAAGAATTATTATAGGCACTAAAAATATAGTAAAAAGTATAAATAATTTAATAGATATCATCATATTTTAACTCCTTTAAAAATCTTATTTCATATTTTCAAAATACCCTTTAAGTTTCATTTTTTCTATGATAATTGCACGTATAACATCCTGAATTTTGTCAGGTTCACAATTATAATCAAGAGCAATAGAAGATAGAAAATCTATTTGCTGCACACTTAATCTAACATTAATATTTTTCTTATCATTATTTTTTTTCATTGACTACCTCACTCAAATAGTATTTAATTAATATGCTGTTCATCTTTATTAACTTTCCATAATATTGAGTAAGCAGCTAGGGCAGTTTATACTGCCCTATACTATTTTAACCTTTAATCAATGCAGCATAATCTTCATCGAACTGATCTCTCAATCCAATAAGAATAACATCACCACCTAATTCTATTTCATCCCGGAATTGCATAAAAAAAGAATAAGTTTTATTATATGGTCTTTTTTCGCCGGGAACAAGAAATATACACCTATAAAAAAAATGTGGTAAAAATTCATAATCATCCTTTATATTAATATACCTATAATACGCCATATAAAACAAATCAGATAATCTACCTGAAAGGCTTTGTCCTGCATCATCAGGATAATCAAGTACAATATCAACAACTTCTTTTGTGATATAAACAGGTATTTTAAATATACTATCAGTATTAATATTGTAATCACCAATAGTATTCACCACTGCTTTATCTGTTACAGCATCTTCTAAATGATAATACAATGGAGTAAAAGAATTGCTTGCATCAGAATTACAATTAGTTTGAAACGATAGATTTTGCATAATTTTCACCTCAATTTATTAACTTTCCATATATAAAATATAATACAAAATTATATATAAGTCAATAAATTTATATAAATTTATATAAAATAGTGCAAAATAAAACAAAAAATATTTTTATTTTATGGTGTATATATAATATTAAAATAGGGGAGTAAATCTCCCCTATTCTATATTTTTTCCTTGCTGCTAATTATCTTTTTAATTCTCTTCCTTGATTCTCCTTGTTTATGTAATTATTTTTTTCTTCTGATATTAATTTGCTTTTTTCTGCATCTCTCTTTTGTATTTTATCTAACTTTAAAGCAGACTGTAAGGATTGTTGAATATTTTTCAATCCTTCTTCTTTTGAAAAACCTGTTTTTGATATAATATCATTAAAATCACCAGATATTTCTTTCCCATTGATTTTTGGAACAACTACAGTAACATTTTCATGTTTTGCAGCAACAGCATTAGCTGCATTTAAACCAATATTGCCCACTTTATTTGTTAAATCATTATCAGCAGCAATAACTATATTTATTTCTGGATATTTATCTGTAAGTGCTTTTACTGTATGCTCAATATTGCTTGCACTCATAGCAGCTAGAACTTTCAATCCCGGTTCATTTGCTGCTTCATTAATACTTGCAGCAGTAGCAAATCCTTCTGTAATAATGACTGTGTTAGTATTTTTTAAATCAGCAACAGTACCATCTACAATATGAAAAGCACCGACTTTATTTGTATTTTTAGCAAATCTTTTTTCCCCATCTTCTGAAATATACTGTGCTGATTTTAATCTGCCATCTACATTAAAAAGTGGAATTGTAATAGTGTTATCTTGACCAGCATATATATTACTGGTTGGCTCTATCATTTTATTAGATAAATAAGTATGTTCTGATACAGTTTCTTTATTCATAAATTTAGCATATAATGCTTTTTCAGCTTTTTCAGTAAGTATTTTATCTGCCTGCTCTCTTTCTGCCTTTTTTGCATTATATAATGCTCTCATTTCAGCTTTTTCATCAGGTGTCATAGAATGCTCTTTTGAACTCCACCTGATTTCCTCACCTGTGCGGTTATTCATGAAATAGCCATTAGCCACTCCATCAGAATGAAGCACATAAAATCCAGACTGTTCTTTTCCTTTATCACCTTCTACAGATATTCTATGCTTTTGCCCATCAGCAATAACAGCATTTTCTAATACACCAGCAGATTTAATACGATTTAAAAATTCTTCTTCAATATTTAATGGAATATCAGATTTAACTTTATTCTCTATGTTTTTGATGTCCCATTTAAAAAATTTCTCTTTTTCTGCTTCCTGGCAATACCAGAATTTGCCCTCTTTATCCCATTCTGCACCTAATGCTTTAGCTTTTTCTCTCTCTTCATAAGGAACTGCAAGGATATATTTTTCATTTTTCATATTTACCTGTTTTTGTTGCAAATACTCTAAATATCTTTCTTCTTCTTTTTTGAAGTTTTGCAATTCATCTTTAGGTATTATTTGGGCAGAGTATGTTTTTGCTCTATGTTCTATTGCTTCCGAAACTTTTTCTTTCCCTCCAAATTCATATTCACCAATATAAATATTGAGATTTTCCGAAGTATGAAATTTATAGCTTAATACAAATTTAGTTTTATAATAATAAGCTTCATCAAGTTTTTCCCCATTTCTCATTCTTTCTTGAATTTTATTTTGCTCAATATCCGCTTTTAGTAATTTATCTAAAAATTTATAGGCTTCTTCACCTTTTAAGATAGTATCATCTTTAACCCCAAAATCAAATTCAGACCATGCAAATTTAACAGTCAAATCTTTGAAAAAGCCTTTTTCTGTATCATTTTCTTTTTTCTTTTGGAGTAACTGTTCTTTTCTAGCAATTAAATCTTTTTCATCAATGCGTTCCCATTTATCAAATAAAGATAAATCCTTATCAGCTGGTACAAACCAGCAGATATTATTTCTATCCCATTTAGCACCAAGTGATTTAGCTTCATCTTTTTCAGCTTTTGGGACATTTATATAAGTAACAGAGTTATCTTTATCTATTTTATTTTCTAGTTTTTCTTTTTCCATAGTCTGCTCATTACTGTTTATTTTTTCAAGTTCTAACTCATTTCCTAAAATAAGTTTAGCAGCTCTATCAGCTTCTTTTACTGCATTAAATAAAAATGATGGTTCATCTCTTATTGCTTTTGCCCACGACTTTAAATAAGCAATATTATTCTTATCAGGTTCATGACCTAAACCGCATTGTGTGCCTACAAGAAAGGAAGTAATTTCTGCAACAAGCTCCTCTTTTGCATAGCTCTCTGTTCCAAATGAACCAGACATATCACGATTATTCCTGCTTGAATGACCTGTCCAGTGTCCAAGCTCATGTAAAGCAGTTCTGTAATATTCTTCACTGCTTACAAACTGCTCTTTTAAAGGCAGAGTAATTGTATCTGTTACAGGGCTGTAATATGCTTTGTCTTGTGCTTTGTGCTTAATTTTAGCACCAGAATTATTTAAAATTTCTTCAGCTTTCTCAATAGGGTTAAAATCTATTTTTTTAGGCTCATAAGCTGGCAGTCCTTCACATTGCTCAGCATTAAATACTACACTCCATACAGCTCTTGGTTTTTCTAATTTTTCTGTAACTACAATTTCTTCACCTGTTTCTTTATTTATCTCTTTTCTAGTTTCAGTAGTTTGTAGATACATGATAGGTGTTCCTTTTTCACCAGCTCTAACTTTTGCTTCCTGCTCCGAAGCCTGCAAAAATGTAAGCCATCTACTATCTTCATAGCCTTTTTCAGATGCTACTCTCATTAGATTTAATAAATTTATTCCATTATATTCTTTGCCACTTTTAATGTTATATGGCAGAAATCCGTTACCACTCCATGACTTTTGCCATGGAGCTTCATTTTTTTCTATAAGGTCAGCAAATTTATTTGCTAATGTTTGGTACTGATTCATTTTATTCATTTTCTACCTCATCATATCGTGCATTTAATGCATCTTCTTCTGATATTGCTGTTTCTACTTGTAAACCTAAAATATCAGCTTCGTCAGGGGTTAATTCAACCACTGCTCCCGGGATGTCTAAATCCATTAGTTTTTGTTCCAAAATTTCATTCATAATTTCACCTCTATTTATTTTTTAATAATTTTAGCCGCTAAAATTATTAATTCTTTTTTGCTAATTCTTTGTTGTAAATAGGTTCGCCGTTATTGTCTTTATATGTAGTCTTGCATTTCGGATAGGAAGAGCAGCCCCAAAAAAAGCCATCTTTACTCTTTCTTCTAACAAGTTTAGAATTACACTCTAAACAGCGATACTGCTCTGATGGAACAGCTTTTTCTCTGATAGTTAAATCTGGTTTACCTTTATCATCATTAAATGTTTTGCTACATTCTGGATTTTTACATTTCCAAAAAGCACCGTTCTTACCTCTGAATTTTAAAAGCTCACTTTTTTCACATACTGGGCAGGCAACAGATAAATATATTTCTACTGCACCGTTATTATCTTGAAATGTAGTTGAACATTCTGGATAATTAGAACATCCCCAAAAATATTTCTCTTTTCCTTTTTTTCTTATAAGATAGCCTGTTTCGCAGTTAGGACATTTTGGAGAGTTGTTTTTAAATACAGCATCACTTGATTTTATTTTATCTATTTCTTCACTTGAAAATTCTGTTACAGAGTTAATAAAATTATCTAGTTTTATCATATCAGCATCAAGCTCTTTTATATTTTCATGCCATAAGGCTGTCATATCTGGATAAGTTATTTCATCTGATAAAAGAGATATAAGCTCTTTACCTAAATCAGTAGATATTATATTTTTCTTATCATCTTTAATATAACCTCTGTCATATAATGTTTTAATTATTGATGACCTTGTTGCAGGTGTTCCAATACCACCACTTTCACCTGCTTTATCTTTATCTTTTTCTTTTAAAAGCTGTTTTGTTTTTTCATTTTTACAGTATATAGATACTCGTTTTAAATCATTTAAAAAGCTGTCTGTTGTATATAACTTTTTAGGCTTTGTTTCTTCTTTTAAAGAAATAAAGTCGATTTTTTCTACTTGTCTTCCTTCATAAATTTGGCTGTAATCTAGCCCACCTGTTACTATTTCAGCATCTTCTTTTTCTAATAAAATTTCTTTCCAACCAGCATCCAGTAGCTGTCTATGATTATTAACTAAATAATCATCATTAACTTTTATTGTTATTGTATGCTTTAAATATTTAGCAGGTGGTAAAAACTGCATAACAAAACGATTTGCAATTAGTAAAAATACTTTCTTTTCATCATCTGAAAAGGTAGAAAAATCTAGCTTTGTTTCTGTTGGAATAATAGCTGTATGTGCTGTTGTTTTTGATGAGTTAAAGGCTTTTGATTTTATATCTATATTTGCATTATTTATTATATTTATAAGTTTATTATCTTTAATATCCTGCAAGCAGGCAATGATTGCTGGTGATTGCTCATATGTTTCATCAAGCAAGTAATTGCAATCACTTCTATTATAAGTAATAGCCTTATGTTTTTCTCTTAAGGATTGAGTAATAGACATTACTTTATCAGCTTTCATATTATAAAGTTTAGAACAATCTACTTGCAAATCTAGCAAGTTATAAGGAAGTGGAACATTTTCTATTTCTTCTTTTGTTTCATATTTAGATACAACTGCATTAGCTTTATTATCATTTAATCTTTTTATTATTTCACTAGCTACTGCTTCTGATGTAATCTTTTTAGTTTCATCTACTTCATTGTCATTAGCTTGATAATAAAATTTATCAAGCCCAGCATTGCCGTCAATTTCACTCCATATGCCTTTTATTATGTAATAATATGATTTTACATGATTTTTTATTTCCTGTTCTCTACGGACAATCAGTGCAAGCATAGGTGTCTGAACTCTGCCAACAGATATAATATTACTATTACCTGCTTGTCTGTTTTTTACACTATAAGCTCTTGTTAAGTTGTAGCCAAATGTTTTATCTGCTAATGCTCTTGCAAGAGCCATATAGGATAATTTAAGATAATCATTATTATCCTTTAAATTAGATAATTCTTTTTTAATCGCTTCTGTATTGAAATCATTTACAAGAAGTCTTTTAATAGTCTTTTTAGAGTTACCTTTTAAATCAATAACACCTACATTATAAAGAATACTATCTACTATTAATTGTCCTTCTTCATCAGGGTCTCCTGCATTAATAATAGTATCTGAAATATCTATTAATGTCTTAACTATATTATACTGTTTTTTAGTGTTTTCTTTAATTTGAAAATTCCAGCCTTTATGTTTTAATGGCAGATTATCAAAACTCCACTGACTTTTTTCATCTGGAATCATTACTTCTAAAAGATGACCTACACACCAAGAAATATAATATTCATTGTTTTCATAGTATCCATCTTTTCTTTGAAAATCTGTGCCTATCGCCTCTTTAATTGCTTCTGCTAAAGCTGGCTTTTCTGCAATGATTAATTTCATAGTTCACTCCATAAATTTTAGCGGCTAAAATTTTTTAGCAGCATTTTTTAATAATTTATACGGATGCGAACTGAACTAATTTTTAGAAAAAAATAGTAGGGATACTTTCATATCACTACTATAATAAAATAACTTTTAAATTATTATAAATTAATAATTAGTCTTACTTCTTTTTTTATCTGGTTTTTACTAACTATTCCAAAATACCTGCTATCATAAGAATATTTATTATAATCTGATAACATAAAGTATTCATCAGCTTCCAAAATAAATTCAATATCTTTATTATATGCTTTATTTTTTAAAATGATTTCAGTATTTAATATTAATTGCCCATTAATATATACACCATTATCTTTAATAATAACTTTATCATAGGGTAAACCTAATGCTTTTTTTAAATATTTTGGTGTTCTACCGCAAGATTTATCAAGTCCAAGCCAGAATCCATTTTGTTCTGCAAATTTCATATATTCATTATATTCAGGGCAGAAAATGTATAACTTTCCCCTTTCTATATCTTTAAAATTCCTGTTGAAATATAATCCAACAGGAAAAGAATTTGAGTAATTTATTGTAAAAAAAGAGAAAGCTATATTTAAAATTAATATTAATACTCCAATAAATAAAAGATATTTAATCAGCCTTATCAGTATCTGATATTTTTTCATTTTCTTGTTCCTGCACTTCTTCTTTTTTTAAATTTTTTGGTTTAAGCTTATCAAGCACTCCTATTTTATCAGATTCTTTTGGTGCTGGAATACTAGCACGATAAGAAAATACAGGGTCTTGAAAATATAAAGCTTGAACACCTTTAATTGCAGGATAACCAGCAACAAATATAAGCATATCACCTGCCCTTGTGATTTCACCTTTGGCATTTTTATCCGCACCTCTTAATCGCATACACTCATCAGGAGTTAAAAGATTTCTTTTTGTGTGTTGATAGCTTTTTGAATAATTTTTATTACTCAATAAACCACCACTTGATGATACTGATATTTGTTCATCTACAATAGTAGTTTCACCTGTCATTTTAGATAAATATTCTGCTGTTTCGTGTTTATTTGGTGCATATGCATTTTGTATATGGCAGTTAGAAGTTATACTCTCATTTTTACCATATTTATCTTGCAGCTGTGCTAAATCCTGCACTATTAAATATCCTTTAATACCATAACCTGCCATATATGCTAATGCTTTCTGCACTTCATCCATTTTCCCCAAAGATGGAAATTCATCTAACATTAAAAGCATTCTATGTTTATAGCTACCAGCACCACGAATAGCATTATATTTTTTTGTATCTTTACCTTGTAGAAATCTACCTGCCTTTTCAAGAATAGAATAATCTTTAAAATTTTCACTTTGAAAAAATCTAAATTCCGATACATTCTTTCTTATAAGCATATTAACTAACAATCTAAATAGTGGGCTTATTCTTGTTTGGTCTGATGGTTGAACCACAATATATAAAGATACTGGTGTATCGCTATTCATAATATCATATACAGAAAAATCGGAAGTATTTGTATTTGCAGCAACTATTGGGTCTCTGTATAGTGCCAGCTCTGATTTTGCTGTTGATACAATACTTCCTGCTTCATTTTCTGGCTTATCCTTCATGTCCTGCCCTACCTGTCTAGCTACTTGATTATCAGATTTACTCATAGCTTCCCACAGGTTTTGTAGTGGCAATTCAGGGTCTGAAAGCATTCTATCAAGATATGAAAGGCTGACCTGCCCTTTTTCTTGTTTTTCTTTATCGTTAATAAGATAAAGAATACAACCAGTTAAAAGAGAATAAGCAGTTTTTACCCAGTGGTCATCAAGCCCTTTACCCATAGGGTCTACAATTAAAAGTGCTATACTTTGAGCATCTGATACTTCATTATCTCCCTTTCTTATTTCAAGTAATGGATTCCACTTTACAGATTTTTCTACCGCTGGTTCAAATTTAAGAACTTTATTATTTAATTCATTATGTCTGTAACCTGCCGTCATAGCCCATAATTCACCTTTAATATCTGTTGCAACCAGCGAATGTTTCCAATTAACAAGAGATGGCACAATTAAGCCAACACCTTTACCTGAACGAGTAGGAGCATATGTTAATATATGCTCTGGTCCATTATGAATTAAAGTATATTTTTTTGGTTTTCTTAAAAATCTTTTTTCCTCAAAAGCACCAACAATTACACCCTCATTAGATAATAAGCCCATCTGTTTTATATCATTAATATCTGCCCATCTAGCTGAACCATGCAGTGTCTTATTAGCTTTTGATTTACCACGATTAATAATTAATGCTGTTAATACTACACCAAAACACAGCACTGGCAGCATGTAAAAAAATGATTTATTTACTAACTCATAACCTGCTGTGCCATGTGTTTTAAATAGCCAATCAATAGATTTCCAAAAATGATTGTATTCAATTATCCCTTTTAGCTGGTAGACAATATATATTGTAACAGCTTGAAAATATAAAATAATTGAACCAAAAAATACAAATAATCCTGTAAATGTTTTCATACATTACCTCTCTATTCCTTTATTTTTATCATTTGTCTTTTGTTGTTCTTTTTCTTTTACTAGATATGTTTTTGATACATAAATACTATTATCGTTATCTTTTTTGTATAAATAGAATTTTTGACCATTATATTCTTTGGTGGATATTCTGTTATATGAGTTATCAAGGTTTGATAGTTCTTTAAAAGTAATTTTAGTCTGTTCTTTATTTTCAATAAAAGATTCTATATCATAGCTATCTTTTATTGGAGTATTAACAGATACAGTATCGCCTTTTTTATACTGCTTTAATAAAGTATAATCTTCTTTCACTGGCTCTTTAATATATACTGTATTGCTAATATTTGATTTAAATTTTATTAAAAATTTATCATTATATTTTTCATATCCTTGATAAATATATTCCTGTTCTTTACCATCAAATTTAGCAAAATTTACTATTTTACTATTCCTTTCATTAATATATGAAATAAGGTTATCCTGCTTTAAAATTTTAGCAGCTAAAATTTTTTCATTTAGCTCTTTATCTTTAAAAGTAATATCAATATTATGAGTCGCTATAATATCTATTACTTTATTTTTAAACTCATCTGTTCCATTTAATGTATCTGGTGTAATGTTATTAGCTTTTAATATTTCAACAGCTTTTTTGATATTATTATATTTTGATGTTAGAAAAATTGAATTGCTTGTAGCTTTCAGCTTATTATTTAAAATATATGTGCCGTTTTTTGTTATTTTTAAAGCACTGTTTTTAAGTTCTTTAAAATCACCTTTAATATAATTGATACGGCTTTCTTTTCTTTTATTTAAAACAAGTTCTGCTTTTTCATTAGTTAGTGCCTGCTGCTGTAGCCAAGCATCATAAGTGTAATATTTGTATCTATCATTTATTTTTTTTATTTCTTTTTTTCGCTCTTCTCTTAATTTTTTAAGTTTTGCTTTTGCTATAGCTTTTTTATTCATTTTGATTAATATTCTATCAAGCTCACTACTACCAGTCATTCTGCTTAAATTATCTATTATATCACCAGAATATTTAGCAGCATCCATGTATTCATTTTTAACAACCTGCTTTTCCTGCTTTGACTTTATTTTTCTACTTGTATTTATAAAGTCATACTGCTCTTTTAAAGATAAATCTTGATACCTTTGATATGAATTTTGAATATTATTTAAAGATTTTGACGGTTCAAATTTACCATACTTTTTTTCAAGTGAATTTAAAGAATATTCCCTTTTAACTGCACTTGCCTTTATATTTATTTTATCATCTGTTAAATTTTTAAATACTGCACCACTGCCATATTTTCTATACTCAATACCATTTTCTTTTAACTTATCATGTAAATCCTGCCATGATTTACAATCTGATAAATCAATACTCTCTACATAACTTTTAAAACTTATCTGTGTAGGTCTACTGTCAATATCATTAGCAGCAGAGCAGGTATTCTCATTGGATTTTTCATTAGAATGTGTTTGATTTAGATTATATTTGATTTCTAGTTCTTTAGCTTTTTTTGATAAAGTTTTATATGGATAATAAGGCTCATGAATGGTATATTTTTCTGGGTTTATTTTATTTATTGCTATATGCATATGCAGGTTATCTGTATCATCATGAATAACACTTAATCTTTGGTGGTCTTTAAAACCTAAACTTTCTATAAATTCATTAGAAATATTTTTTAAAGTTTCAATATCTGGTCGTTCGTCTACACCAAAAGAAACTATTAAATGATATGTTTTGTCTGATTTTGCATTACTCATTGACTGCACTGATTCTACATCTTCAATAAATAAATCTAAATCATTCATATCATAAATATCATCAGGCTCTATCCAAGCACCAACATTGCGAATATTTATATCCGATTCCACTTGCTCATTAGTTATATATTCTGTCAATCTTTTAAAAGATGATTTGATAGATTTATCTAATTTTGCCACTTTTACTATCATTTAACACTCAAATCATTTTTTAAATTTGAAATAATACCTTTAATTTCTTTTTTCAGTTTTTCATTATCATTGATAATCATATCAATTCTTTTTTTTGATATATCATCAAGAGATGAGATATGGAGTTTTAAAAGACCAGTATTTTTACCAAGTAAACCTGCAAGCCGTCTTAATTCATTAATGTGTGCAACATCTAATTTTGATGGCACTTCATAGTTAATGATAAGTCTGCGGATATATTCCGCTTTTGAATTAACACCAGAAAGAAAAAAGTTTTTTTCAAATAAAAGCCTGTCTTTTTCTGACAATCTAAAAATAAATTTTTTATTTTTAAAGTCTTCACTCATAGAGTGATATCCCCCTTTCGTTCTTTTCAAAGAACCAAGATAAAATTAGAGCATTTATGCGAATTATTTTAGTGAATGTATATACATTCACACATCTTGCCTGTAAAATGCTTTGCATTTTTTTTCATATTTTTGCAAAATTTTTCTTTTTATTTCTTTTTATTGCATAAAATTTCTTTTTTTTTCATTTTTCAACAATATAAAGGCAAAACAGCAAATATTTCTTTCAGTTTATATAAGTATATACATACAAGAACTGACAAAGCAGGTATGATAATGAAAAAAGAAATTAATAATTTGTATAATGATTTAGTTAGTAAAAATAAATATTCACTTTTAAGATTTTTTTTAGAAACAAATAAAGATGATATATTAAAGGCTATAAAAAATAAGGTATCTTATAAGAATATCTATAATACATTTAAAGAAATATCTAACATAAATATATCTTATAGAAGATTTTGCCAAATCCTTTCAGAATTTAAAATAAAATATATTTATAACCAAGAATTAAAAGATATTACACCAAAAGAAAAAAAAGAAATACTTATTACAGAACAGCCAAAAAGTTTAGCGGCTGAAATTCCAAAACATGAGCAACCAGCACAAGAGCAAGAAAAAAAGGTAAGTAATAGTTCTAATTCGGAAAAGCCAAAAAAATTATCTAGAAAAGAAAGGCTGCTAGCAATAAAAAATAGTGAAGAAAAAATTATTGATGTTCAGAAAAATCAAGAAAAATTTATTTGGACACCAAGTATAAAAAAATAATAAATATAAGGAGTAGACTATGTCTGAAACAGAAAACAAAAAATTAAAAAACTTTCACTTTATTTTGCAGGGAAAAGGTGGAGTAGGAAAAACAACTTGTGCGTCCTTTATTGCACAATATTTAAAAGACCGCCAGCAAAAAGAATATCTTGCAATAGACACAGACCAAGTAAATGCCAGTTTTGCTAGCTTTAAAGCATTAAATGTGGAAGCACTAAATATTATGGAAAACAATCAAATACTGCCTCGTGGCTGGGATACACTCATTGAAAAAATAATAAACAGTGATAAATCAAATATTATTATAGATAATGGTGCCAGCTCATTTGTGCCACTAATAGCATATGCTATAGAAAATGATATGGTAGATTTACTTACATCAGAAGAAAACAGCTATACAGGTAATGTTTTTATACATGTAGTAATAGCTGGTGGTGAAGGACTAGCTCATACGCTAGCAGGGTTAAATATGATATGTGAAAAATTTAATCAAGACAATGTAATGATTGTGGTGTGGTTAAACTCTTATTTAGGAAATATTGAACAGGCTGGTAAGCATTTTCAAGATATGGATGAATACAAAAAAAATAAATCAAGAATATTTGCAGTAATCAAAATTCCAATATATACAAGTGATACCTATGGAAAAGATATTTCTGATATGCTTGCAAAAAATAGAACATTATCTGAAATGATAGTATCTTCATCTGTAAATATTGCTTCAAGACACAGATATAATAAAGTGCAAAAAGAAATATTTGCTTTATTAGATAATATTAGCGATATTTTTGATGAATATGAATAATAGATTAAATTCAATCAACAATCAAGAGGGCTTACTTTAAGCCTTCTTTTTTAAAAAAAAACGGCGGTCAAAAATTCTACTCTGCTTAAACTATCTAACTTTATCTAAAATTTTAAACACTGCTTTATATAAATTTTAATTTTAAAGATTATCTACTATTTTTTTTAAAAAACATATACCAGCAAATAATCATATATGCAGTATTAAAAATAACTTTAACTATCACACATCATAAAACTTGAATGTGTGATATACTCTTTTTTTTAATTTAAAAAATTCTTCCTTCTTTTTTTCTTTGGCGTTATAAAACATTAAAAATATAATAAAATACCTTTATCTTTATATATTCTTATAATACTGTATTAAAAATTGTAATCAGTGTATGAATTTTTGCGGAGTGTTTAGATAGATATACCAGAGAAAAAATATTTATTTTAAATTTTCAATGAATTTTCTACACAATTTCCACACAATATACCGGGAATAAAATTTGTAATTTAAATTTTGCTTGATATACTGTAATTTTTGATAAATATAAGAGAGTATAGTATTATATTGCAGTGTGCTGGTTAGTGTTTCATCAGAATTTAACTGTTATTTATTAGATATCTTATTTCATTTTCCATATCTGGTGGAAAATGTTCTTTTAAAAATAAAATCGCTTTTTTATATATTCTTGCAATAAGCGATTCTGAAAGGTTTAACTTATTTCCTATTTCTTTAAAAGTCAAGCTATGTCCATCATAGCCTATGTAATACTTGATGATAAGCCTGCTTCTGTCATCTAAAATACTAAGCAGCTTATTTATGCCTGCATTTTTATCAAAATCAATCTCTAACGGCTTTTCCTCAACTTTACATATAGATAAGTCTAAATTATCAAACTCATACTCATAATTGATTATAGAGTTTTTATTTTCAAATGTATCTATTAATGACCTTTTTTGATACATATAATCTTTTAATCTATATTTAATTGTTGATATAGTAAATTTATCATTATCATAATTCTTTTTAAAATATTCATAAGCTGCTTTTAATGCCTCTTGATAAAAGTCGTCAAAATCAATATCAGTTACACCAGCAAGGGAAGAGTAATACCATTTTTGTAATGCACCTTGTAAACTATCTATATAATTTTGTGCTTTTGCCCAAATTTCAATATCAGATACTACTTTATTCTGATTAGGTTTATCTATACTAGCATTATCACTATCTAATAAGTTATTTTTTAACTTATATATAAATCTTTTTGCCTTTCTTTTTGAAAGTGCTTTTGAAAGATTACATAATTTATCATAAGATTTTTTTATTAATGCTGGTGTTGTAAACTCTTTAAAATCAGAATAATTTAATGTGATAAAAGAAAAGATATGCTTTAAAACTAGTGGATTATAGCCATCATTAAGCATTCTTTTAATAGTCATTTTATGACTTTTAAGCTGGGTTTGAGAAAAAGAAATATTTACCTGCTTTAAATATTCTTGATATATGCTAAATATATCAGCAGTAAATCTGTTTATATCATCAGCACTGTAATTATTTGTGATTTTAGATACATTTATTTTATAGTTATAAACACCATAAACAAGCTCAGCAGATAAGTAATCATCAGCTATAAGCTGCTTTAAAATTAAACGAATAGAACTTTCACTGTTATTAACACCCAGCATTGATTTTAATTTGCTGGCAGATATCCTTATCTCATTAACACCTGATAGTGCATATGTTCTAAATTTGTTTAATAAAGCAGCTGTAAGATAATGAAAATCATACTTTAAATCAATTCCCTCTATTAGTGCTAATATATCCTGATTATCAGAAATTATTTTATCAGTAGGTTCATATAAATCTTGGTTGTATATTAAATTGTTACCTTTATATTTGCGAATTAGACCTAATTCAATTAATTTTTCTAACTTTACTCTTATTGTCTGTTTTGTTTTTTCATTTAACGACAGCCGTTTTATATCATTCAAAGTTAGTTTTTCTTTTTTAGCAAAAATTATTTGATTAAGAAGAACGGCAAGTTCTAAATCCTGTGTCAATTCTAGCAAATAATCCCGCACTGGTATTTTTACAGAATTATATAAATCTTGACTATGAAAATGAATTTGTTTTTCTCTTATTTCAGTGCTTACCATAAAGCACCGCCAATAAAGAAAAACGATAAATTATCTTGTTGAATGCACCGCCTATTAAATAATAGGCGGTAAAAAAAATTGCCGTTAGAAGCAGGAGAATATTTTTGGTTAGCTAGAAAAAATATATATATGCTTCTAACAAATATACATGGAATAATTACTATATATTATTCATGTATCTATATGCCACCTCTCTACCAGATTAGGAATCCGTCGCTCTATCCAACTGAGCTACAGAGGCAAATATTTCCCTGATTGAATTTATTTATTAAGACTTGTCATAGATATTCTCCTTTTTATCATTTCTTATGCTTCTATCTATAAAGCATAATTTATTAACTGCGTCAAGTTCTTTTTTTGAATTATGAGCTAGATGAGAGTTAACAACCACTTTTTTTATTTATTTTTTCGCAATGGTTTTTAGAATTTAACAATTAATCTATGAAAGCACAAAAACACTTGATAATTAAGCAATTTTATGATACAAATATTAATCAGCTGTAAAGCTGAAATAAACGAAGGAGGTTAAAGGGTGGGTGAAAAAAGAAAGCTCTCAATAGCCGATATTTCAATGGTTGTGCTAGCAATCATTGAGATTATAAGGCTCGTAAGAGAGCTACTTTAACCAAAAAGAGATGCAGGGCGAATTATATAGTCCTGTGTCTCTACCCATAATTTAACCTTTCTTCGTAATTTTGTCAAGGATAAAAGAAAATGAGCGAAAAACAAAAAACTATACTATTAATTCTTATTGTAATATTATCTGCCACTAATCTAATATTAGATATAGTAAAGGGATAATATGCTTATACAGAGTTTAAATTTTAATATGTAAGCTGTTTTAATATTAAAAATGATGTAAAATGTATTTATATTATATCTCTTTATATAAGCTAAAATTTTAATAATCGGCGGTTAAAATTTCTACTCTGCTTAAACCATTTAACTTTATCTAAAATTGTAAACACTGCTTTATATAAATTTTAGTTTTAAAGATTTTCTACTATATATTTTAAAAACATCTACCAGCAATCAATCATATATGCAGTATTAAAAATAATCCTGCCTATCATACATCATAAAACTTGAATGTGAGATATACTCTTTTTTTATTTTCATTTATTCTCTTGACAGATTATCCGAAATTGGATAATACTAGCTTGTAATATACAATAATTGTAAAATTTAGGTTGAGTATGAGTGATAGTTTTGATTTTTTAAGAAAGCATAATATACTTGTTAAAAAGGAAAACAGTATTTTTGCTGAAATTTGTAAACATTATAATATGTCTTACGCTGATATTAATATGCTTGATGCAATTTATGACAGAAATAAAATCACTGAGCCTACCATTTTAGCAGAAGAACTACTTATCCCTAAGCAGACAATAACTTCAATGCTTGATAAGCTTGAAAAAAAAGGTTATGTAAAAAGGCAGCATAATGAAAATGACAGACGTAAGGTAAATGTTATGCTGCTTCCTGAAGGTGAGAAACTTTTACTGCAGGTACAGCATACCATTGATTATGCTGAAAGATATATTATGAACCATATAGGAAAAAACCAGCTTGAAGATATGCTTAATAAATACCAAAAGATAATATCATTACTGCAGGAAGCAGTAGCAAAAGGAGTTGCAAAATGATTAATATTACATTTGCCCACAGGTTTAGCACATATATTGGCTACATTATATTAGGTCTTGCTTTTGGGCTTTGGGCTATGCTTGTGCCCTTTGTAAAAGACAGGCTTATGGTTGATAAAGCTCAACTTGGTATGCTGCTTCTTTTAATTGCTACAGGTGCTGTTATCAGCATGTTTTTTACTGGGCTTACTGCTGCAAAAATTGGCTGCAGAAAAACTGTTGTAATATCTACAATACTTGTTATTATCTGCCTGCCTGTTTTATCAGTATCTAGTAATATATATCTAACAGGTCTTTTCATGTTGTTATTTGGTATGGGGCTTGGTATGCTTGATGTTACTTTAAATATTCAAGGTGCTATAGTGGAAGAAAGTATGAAAAAACACCTTATGGCAGGCTTTCACAGCATGTATAGCTTTGGGGTATTTTTTGGGATTTTAATAATTACATATCTATTAAAATTCATTAGTTCATCATATGCTGCTTTTATAATATCTGGTATAATATTTATACTTTTAATTGCTATTATTCCTGCTTTTTTATCATATGGTGGTGATAAGCCGCAAAAAATATTTATAAAACCTACACGTATTCTTTTTGTGCTGGGTATGATTTGCTTTATTGCCTTTGTAGCAGAAGGTGTTATTCTTGACTGGAGTGCCTTATTTATGAGAGAAGTGCGAAATATACAGCCTGAATATGCAGGTTATTCTTTTTCACTTTTTTATATAACTATGGGTATTTTTAGATTCATAGGTGATAAAACAGCAGAAAAGTTTTCTACAAAATCTATATTATTTGCAAGCAGTATTACAGCTATTGCAGGGCTTATTATAATGCTTTATGTGCCATATAATGCTGCTTCTTTTATAGGGTTTACTTTAGCTGGAGCAGGGCTTGCTAATATGGTGCCTGTAACTATTTCAGCAGCAGGAAAATACAGGGGCAATATGCCTTTAAGTATTGCAGTATCTGCCGTTGCAACAGTAGGTTATTTTGGAACATTAATAGGTCCTTCTGTTATGGGCTTTGTATCAGAACATACAAACTTAACCATTGCATTTTCATTAATTGGTGCATTACTTTTTATTATTACAATTCTTTCTCGTGGGTTAAAATAAATATTCATAAAAATAAACCTTGCAAGAATATAATTTAATCTGTAAAATAGCTTATATTATATGCTTTGAGGGATTTATGGATAAGTTATGGGCTACATGGAGAATGGCTTATATTACAGGCAAACATAAAGATGAAGGCTGCGTTTTCTGTAACGCTTACAAATCAGCTAAAGATGAAGATGTATTAATACTTCACAGAGGCTGCCACTGCTTTATTATTATGAACCTTTTTCCTTATAATAATGGTCATGTTATGGTTATACCATACAGGCATACTGATGATATTACATCATTAACAAATGAAGAATCCCTTGAAATGATGGAGTTTGTTCGCCTTACTACAAAGGCTATGAAGAAAGCATTAAACCCACATGGTTTTAATATTGGTATGAATGTGGGAAGCATGGCAGGTGCTGGTATTGCAGACCATTTGCATATGCATATTGTGCCACGCTGGCAGGGGGATACTAACTTTATGCCTGTTGTTTCTGAAACTAGAGTTATTTCTGAACATATAGAATCGACTTATAATAAACTGCGCACTGCTATTTTGGAGGAATTAAATAATGTTAAGAATATTTAAGTTAATTATACAAGCATTACTTGTAGCATACCTTGTAATTTTTTCTGTAAGCAATGGTGCTACTGTTACATTTAAGCCTTTTATGAATGTGGTTCAGTATGAGATACCTTTATTTTTACTTGTAATTTTTACATTATTTATAGGAATAGTTATTGGTGCTGTTGCTATGTATGGCGAAAAAATAGGCTTAAATAGTAAAATCAAAAAACTTAATAAAGAAATAAAAGCTGATAAGCAGGAAATAGAGAGGCTGCAAAAACTTACAATAAGCCAGGAAGAAAATGAAAAAACTGTTAGTGAAGAACTTCCTAAACAGCAGGAAAAAAACGAAGTAACAGTATCAAACGATATTAAAGATGCCATAAGGTAGTTATATGACTTATACAGAGATATTAAGTATTTCAGCAGCAGTTATTATTACACTAGTTTTTTTATTTTTCTTAACAAGAAGAAATGCTTCTGTGAAAAATAAGAAGCCTAATCCATCAGTTGTTACCGCCATATCTGCCTTTTTTAAAGGCGATGATAACACTGCTATTGAGCAGCTTAAAAATGTGGCTTTTAAAGGGCAGGCAAATCCTGAAATATATTTAATACTTGGTTTCTTACAAAAGAAAAAAGGTGATTATACCAGAGCTGCCCAAATCCATGAAATGCTGCTTGGAAATTCTGATATTGATAAAGAGTTTAAAAATGCATTATATGGTGAGCTGGCTTATGATTATATGCTTGCAGGCCAGTATGCAAAAGCTGTGGCTCTTTTAAAGCAGGAAAGCCAGATATTAAATAAACCAGAAAACCTTATTACTATGGCTAGAAGTGCTTTAGCATTACAAAGCTATGATAATGCCATTAATTACCATACAAAATATAATAAAATGACAGGTAAAACAATTCCCGGTTTTTTTGAAAAATGTATGGTAGAAAAGGCTGTTAATGCTCAAAATATCCAAAATTCAATGAAATATATAAAATCAGCACTGGAAACTAATAAAGCATGCCGTCCTGCTAGAATTATTAAAGCTTTAATATACCTGCAAAATGAAAAATTAAATAAATCTATTGAAGAATTTAAATCAATACTTGATGATGGTCTTTTAAGAGATATGAACGATTTTAAAAATGTGGAAAAAGCATATATTGCTGCAGGTAAAGAGGCAGAACTTCATAATATTTTAAAAGATTTAACACTAAAAGGTGCAATAAACCCTTTTATACATTTAGCATTAGCTGATTATTATGAGTATAATAATGACTCACACTCTGCAAAAATACTTTTAGAATCATATATTGAACTGCCTGATGCTAAAATTATAGCTGCAAAAGAGTATGCATCAAGGTATAACAATAAATTATTAATACATGCTTTAAGTGAAGTCTATTCATACAAATGCAGACAATGTGGCTTTGAAACAGATGAATATAAAGATGACTGTCCAAAATGTGCATCATATGACAGTATATACCCTAAATAGTGCTGGTTAGTAATAAATGGAAAAGCCTAAAAATGTAACACCTGCAATGGCACAGTTTTATAATATTAAAGAGCAGTACCCTGATTCTATACTATTTTTTAGAATGGGTGATTTTTATGAAATGTTTGGTGATGATGCCATTACTGCTTCTAAAATATTAGGTATTGCTTTAACCTGCCGTAATAAATCTTCTGAAAACCAAATACCACTTTGTGGAATACCTTATCATTCATATATGCCTTATTTAGTAAAGCTTTTAAAGGCAGGCAAAAAAGTAGCAATTTGCGAGCAGTTAGAAGACCCACGATTTGCAAAGGGTGTTGTCAAACGTGGAGTTACAAGGGTTGTTACTCCCGCTACAGCCTTAGAAGATGAAGCAAATATTACTTTTGATAATAACTTTTTATTAAGCTTGTATGCAGAACTTGAAAATGTATATATTGCTGCAATTGATGTTACAACTGGAGAAACGTTCTTAAAAACTATAAAAGCTTCAAAACTTGAAAGCTCATCTCTTGGGATAGATGTAAAAGAGATTATTTCAAATATTGATATTGAAATCAATAATATACCGGTAACTTTCAGGCAGACAGGTAAAGTTTATAATAATGCTTTAAATAAAGTGCTTACTCATTACAATGTAACAAGTGAAAAAGCATTATTTATTGAAGAAAAGGGCTATATATGGGCTATTTCAATGGCACTTGATTACCTTGATGATTTAATACTTACTACAAAATTAATGCTGCCTGTTACATTAAAAGATGACGATAATTTAATTGTAGATAATGTGGCTGCTTCCACTTTAGAATTAGTAACTTCTAACAGTGGTATAGAAAACTCACTTTTTTATGTGCTAAACAAAACTTCTACCCCAATGGGAGCAAGGTTTTTAAAAAGCACACTTTTACGCCCTTTAA
The DNA here is from genome assembly GCA_944325215.1 of uncultured Mucispirillum sp. Taxonomy (GTDB): domain Bacteria; phylum Chrysiogenota; class Deferribacteres; order Deferribacterales; family Mucispirillaceae; genus Mucispirillum. Next base: position 39,728 of record CALUZC010000002.1, read on the forward strand.
GAAATATATATAGTATTAATAAACGCTTAAAAACAATAGAATATTTAGTAAATAATCCTACATTTTTAGAAACAATTTCAGGGCTGCTTTCTAACATATTTGATATAGAACGAATTACTTCCCGTTTAATATCGCTGCGTGCTACACCAAAAGATTTAATATGGCTAAAACTTTCTTTAAAAAATCTGCCTGAATTAAAAGCTATGCTTTTATCTGTGCCTTCTATATTTGAAGATTATAAATTAGATGGCTTTGAAGATTTATATAATTTAATAGAAAAAGCAATAGTTGATAACCCACCAGCAAATATAAAAGAGGGTGGAATTATAAAAACTGGGTATAACAGCCATATAGATGAACTTAGAGATATAAAAGTAACTGGCAAAAGTAAAATAGAAGAAATGGAAGAAGCCCAAAAAAAAGCAACAGGTATAAACCAGTTAAAAATAGGCTATAATAAAGTTTTTGGATATTACTTTGAAGTTTCTCGTCTTAATGCAGCTAAAATGCCTGCTTATTTTGAAAGAAAACAAACTCTTGCCAACAGCGAACGCTTTGTTACAGAAGAACTGCGAGAGCTTGAAAATAATATATTAAATGCTGAAGAAAAGTTAGCAGATATAGAATATGCAATGTTTTCTGATATTAGAAAATATGCAGCTGAACAGGCAGATATACTTCGCCATATGGCAAAAGTTATAGCAGAAATAGATTTACTTGTATCTTTTGCTAAAATAAGCATTGAAAATAATTATGTTATGCCAAAAATCCTTGAAAAAGGTAATATTAATATAATAAACGGCAGGCATGCAGTTGTTGAAAATAAAAATAAAAACCCATTTATACCAAACGATTTTTATTTAGATGATGAAGAAAGCAGGCTTTTAATTATAACAGGTCCTAATATGAGTGGTAAAAGTACATATTTACGCTCTTGTGCAATAATTGCATTAATGGCACACTGTGGCTGTTTTGTGCCTGCTGATATGGCTGAAATCCCTTTACTTGACAGGATATTTACACGTGTTGGAGCAAGCGATAATCTTTCCCGTGGTGAATCTACTTTTATGGTAGAAATGGTAGAAACTGCCAATATTTTACAAAATGCCACTAGAAATTCCTTGATTATTCTTGATGAAATAGGCAGGGGCACTTCCACATTTGATGGTATTTCTATTGCATGGGCAGTTGCTGAATATTTACTAAACAATATAAGGGCGAAAATATTATTTGCCACCCATTATTTTGAACTTACAGATATTGGTGAAAAAGGAAAAGGTGCACAAAACTACACTGTAAGTGTTGAAGAATGGAATAATGAAGTAATATTTTTAAGGAAAGTTGTAAAAGGCACAGCAGATAAAAGCTATGGTATATATGTTGGTAAAATGGCAGGGCTTCCTGAAGAAGTTATTGCACGGGCAGAACAAGTACTCCATGATTTAGAAAACCATGAAATAATCTCACTAGATACTGATAATAAAAGCAAAAACCAAACTCAAAGGTTTGTGCAGCCAATTTTAGTATTTGATGACTCTCACCCTGTTATAGAGGAATTAAAATCATTAAACATAGATAATATTACACCAATGCAGGCAATGCAGATATTACATAATCTGCATAAAAAAGCATTTGAATAAAATGGAGGTAAATTATGAAATGTCCAGTATGTAAGGATATTGATTTAGTAATGAGTGAAAGAAGCGGTATTGAAATTGACTATTGCCCAAAATGCCGTGGTGTATGGCTTGATAGAGGTGAGCTTGATAAAATTATTGAGCGTTCATCAGACAATATGCCACATCAACACAGCAGGCAGTATGAAGAACCAAGAAGGCAGGAATATGAAAAGCCAAAATATGAAGATAAAAAATATTATGATGATGATTACCACAAACATGGCTATTACTCAAAGCATAAAAAACGAAGCTTTTTAAGCGATATATTTGATTTTGATTAAAACATAACCATTTTTTACTAATTTTACAAATAAATATCTTGTCTATATTGTAAAAATATTATAAATATATTATAAGTATAGTTGTATTTATTTTTTTTATATAATAGACACTATTTGACATTTACTTATACTAAGACTATATCATATTAAATTTTTTATGGAGGCTTTATGAAAAAAATTTTTTTGTCTTTTATGTCTTTAATTCTAATTATTTCTATCAGTGGCTGTGGCGAAAGTATGTTTGCAGGTGGTGGTAATGATAAATCACCTGAAGCTGTGAACAGTGTGGTTATCAAAGCTTTTATGGATAAGGATTACGATAAAATCTTAAGCCTGTATTCAAAAAATTATAACACTTTTTCTGATGAAGCAGCTCATAACTATGTTGCTGCATTATTAGGTAAAGGCGGGTTTGATATTTTAAACGGAGTTAACTATTTTATTGGTGATAACAAAAGTAACACTAATGACATGTATAGCATGTTTTATACACTTATTGGAATAAAAGCTAATACTATTAATTCTCAAAATATAATAAATAATGCAAAACGCTTTTTTGATGAGGCTGCAGTTGTATGTAACACTGTAAGCTGTGCAAGATTAGGTGGCCAGATTACATTAAACCAAGGTGTTGCTTCATGTTCAGTAAAAGCTGCAAATAACACTACAGCTGTATTAGATAATAATACTGCCTTTGTATGTTCATTATCTGGTGGCTTTGGAACGGTTACAAATATTTCAAATACTGTTCAATCATTAGCAGATAAGGTAGGTATAAATACTGATGGTATAGATATGACTTCCCAAACAGGAATAACGGAAGTAATTAATCAGCTTCAAACAAAAGGTAATCTTGAAAGCACAATTCAACAATTAACTGATGATGAAGTAAAAGATTTAGCTAATACACTTAACAATTTAAACGGTAATATATCTAATTTAGAAAATGTAGTAGGCAATATATCAGAAGTTGACCAGTTATTTTCTGATTTTGCTGCAGTTGATGGTGAATTTACAGCTGAATCTGTTAGAAATGGATTAAATGGTTATTTAACAGGTCTTGCTGGAACAAATCAATAATAATGGAGAAAATTATTGCTATGAATATGAAAATTATATACAAGTTTATTTTTATTAGTCTTTTTATAATTGTTCCTTTTAGCTTAAGTTATGCACAGAATGTGTCAATGGAATACCCTAGAGTAATGTCTTCTGTTAGAGCAATGGGAATGGGTAATGCTTTTTTTGGTGTAAGTGATGATAAATGGGCTGCTTTTTACAACCCTGCAGGCCTTGCAAGAAATAAAATGCACTGGCAGCTTGATTTAATACCAATCGCTGTTGGAATAAATAATAATATGCTTAATACTGGGCAAGATGTCTTAAATGGTGGCTTTAACTCAAATAATATGGCAAATACAATAGGTAATGTATTAGGAACTTATAACAGTATTGCTCCAATTAACTCTTTCATGGCTTTTACATATAAAAACTGGTCTTTTGGTTTTTTTGCTAATGCAAATATTAATCTTTTAACATACAATAATATTAACCCTACTGTTGCAGCAAAAATCACAGGTGATACTGGGGCAGTTTTCACATATGCCCACTCTTTTTTAGAAGATAAATCATTACATTTTGGTGCATCTATTTATGGGCTTTATAGAATAGGTTATCAAGGAACATATAATGTTGTAAATTCAACAAATATTGATACAAATGCTATTATAAATGATACTTTAAATAATGCAGGCTGGGGTGTGTTTTTAAGTGCTGGTGTAATGTATGAACTACCATGGCTTAGGAAAGTTTTAAACCCACGTGTAGGTTTATCTTTAAATGATGTTGGCTTTCAGACTATGAAATCATATAACAGAATAGACCCATCATTAAACTTAAGCTTTGCTATATCACCTAACTGGAAATTTATATCTTCCAATATAGTAGTTGATTTTAACGATATTTTATTTACAAACGGCAGAGACCAGTCTTTTGGTAAACGAGTAAATATAGGTGCAGAAATAGGCTTTTGGAACAGGTTGTTTTTAAGAACAGGATTCCATCAAGGCTATTGGACTGCTGGTGCTGGCTTTGATATATGGTTATTAAGATTTAATTATGCTTATTACACTGAAGAACTAGGAGCATATGCAGGAAATATTCCTGATGAAAGACATGTTTTTGAACTTGTTCTTGGCTGGGATATGATGCAGGATAAAAATAACTAGTCTAATTAATGGTATTGAGGATAGAAAAATGAAGAAAATTATTTTAACAATATTATTTACTATGGTAGCTGTTATAAGTTATGCTCAAACTAATAATTCAGGAAATAATGTAGATAATAGAGACTGGATTAATAAAGAATATAAAAATAAATTTAAATACCCAGTAACTGCTGGTATTTCTGTTTTTTATGATGCATCTTATGCAAAATCAAGCATCAGTAGTTATAATAGATTTCATCATGGTGGTGGTGCTGCTTTAACATCTAAATTAAGTTTTTCCAAATATTTAGCTTTTGGTCTTGACTTATCACTTGCAGGAACAACAAAAAAATTAAATAATAATACAAAATCAAACTTTACTTCTTTTGCCATAGCTCCATCACTAATTTTCCAAAGAGAAACAGAAAGAAATCAGGCAGGGCTTGTGCCATGGGGTGGTGTTGGTGTATTAATTACTGCTAATAATTATGATGTAACAAATACCACAAATGGTGGATTTGGTTTTACATTTAATGTGGGTTTAAGGTATAACTTTAAAGAAAATTTTTATACTGGTGGCAGGCTTGACTATTTAGTTTCCCCTATTGTAGATTCTGTCCATAAAGGTGCTTTACAAAGTATAAGAGTTGGAGTTGAAGCAGGATACAGATTTTAAAATTACTTAAATATACTACTATAAATTATTCAGGCTCTGTAATTTACAGAGCCTAAGTGTTATATAAGAATTATTTAAATAATAAAATAGATTATTTGATTACTTAAAATCTAAAAAAGATGAGTTTACCAGCACTTTATCTTTTTAATAAAAGATAAAGTGCATTTTTAAAATTTACATTCTTACTTTTATACTGTTTGCATGGGCCTGCAGGTTTTCATGCTCTGCCATAGTGATAATATTTGCACCATTTTCCTGTAATGACTTTTTGTTATAATATATTATACTTGAGCGTTTGAAAAAGTCATATGTGCCAAGTGGAGAGAAAAATTTAGCACTGCCCCCTGTTGGAAGCACATGGTTTGGACCTGCATAATAATCCCCTGCTGCTTCTGGTGAATTTTCACCTACAAATATTGCTCCAGCATGGCGAATTTTACCAATATGGCTTAATGCATCATCAATATATAATTCTAAATGTTCTGGTGCTATATTATTGGCAACTTCACATGCTTCATCTAAATTATCCACTAAAATTATGGCAGAATGTTTTTCCAGTGATACTTTTGCAATATCTTTTTTTGGCAGGTTTTCAAGCTGAGCATATACTTGCCTTTCTATTTTTTCTGCCAGTTCCTTATTCCAAAGAATAGTAACAGCAGAAGCAAGTTCATCATGTTCGCATTGAGCAAGCATATCAGATGCTACATATTCTGGTCTTGCATTATCCCCTGCTATTATTAATATTTCACTTGGACCTGCTATCATATCAATATCACATACACCAAAAACAAGTTTTTTTGCCATTGCCACATAAATATTACCAGGACCAGTTATTTTATCCACCTTTTTTACAGTTTCTGTGCCGTAAGCTAAAGCTGCAACAGCCTGAGCTCCACCTATTTTATATATTTCACTTATACCACAAATATCAGCAGCTACTAAAACGGCACTATTTATGACACCACCAGTTGCTGGGCTTGCCATAGAAATATGCTTTACACCTGCAGCAACAGCAGGCAAAGCATTCATTAATACAGATGAAAAATAGGCAGCCTTACCACCAGGAACATATATACCTGCACTATCAAGTGGAGTTATTTTCTGCCCCAGCATTGCTCCCTTTTCTGTTTCATAAAGCCATGTTTTTTCCATCTGCATTTTATGAAATGATAATATATTTTCTTTTGCCTGTTTTATAGCTTCAATTAATTTTGCATCAGTATTTTTATAAGCTTCTTCTATTTCTTTTCTGCTTACTTTTATATTATCTTTATTTATATCAAACTTATCAAACTTTTTTGTGTATTCAAAAAGGGCAGTATCCCCTCTTTTTCTAACATCTGCTATTATATCGGAAGCAATCTGCAAATAATCGCCTTCCATAATAGCTCCTCTGTTTTTAATTTCTTCTAATTTTTTATCATTTTTATTAATTATCATCATCTATCCCCATAACCATGCTTTCAACAGCTAAACCATTTTCTCGTTTAATTTTTCCTTTTGCACCATAAAGCCTGCTATCAGCAAGGCGAACAATATCTTCAAAAGAATTAAAATTGCCAGCTTTAACAATAACAACACCTGCACAAAAGCCATTTTTTACATTTATATTATCATTATATTCTGTTTCTTCCACTGATTTTATTAGCCTTTTGGCTAAATCATTCAGCTTGTCTTTATCAGTAGTTTCTGTAAACAAATAAAATTCATCACCACCAAACCTGCCTAATATATCATAATCACCAATACATTCACGCATATTTCTAGCAATGATTTTTAATATTTCATCACCTGCTAAATGTCCAAGCTCATCATTAATATATTTATAATTATTTAAATCAAACATAATAAATGTAAAACTTCTGCCGTTTTCCTTATATTCTTTAAAAGAGTTATTGCCTGTTAAATCAAATATAAATTTATTAGGAAGCCCTGTTAAATAGTCTGTATTTGCCTGCATCTCCAGTAAAAATGCATTATCCAGCTTTCTTAAAGCTATGGAAGCAATTAATGCAAATTCTTCCACAAAATCAAAGTTATATTCTTTTGTAAACCTGTTTTTATCACTGGAATAAAACCCTAAAGCTGCCACCATTCTGCCGTTATCTGTAATAGGCACAAGCACATATGAATATTCTATATCCTGTGGCATAAGTTGAAATTCTTTATGTATAACTGCCTTATCTGTTCCAGAACGAACTTCATCATCTAAAAATGTATATGTAAATGCTTCATGGCTTATAATTCTAACTCTTGAACCTACACTTTCATAATTTTGAGCAACAGCAAGACTGTCCTTTCTTATAAATAAAACTGCACGTTCAATATCAAAGATTTCTTCTATATACTTAATAGGTTTGTTGCTTATTTCATCAAGATTATCACTTAAAAGCATAGAAAATTGTATTACTTTAAAGCCATTATGCTTTGCTTCATTTTCCTTTACACGCATAACCATGCTTTCAAGCTCATTTTTAAGGTCATAATTTTCTTTTAACAGGTTGCTAATGTTTGACATTTTTTGCTCCTTATAAAATTATAACTGCCCCCAGTTATCGCCTTTTTCACCGTTTACAACTAAAGGCACAGAAAGTTCTACTACATTTTCCATAAGCTTTTTTATTTCTTCCATAAATGTATCAACTAAACTTTCTTCCACTTCAAAAATAAGTTCATCATGTATTTGTAAAATTGATTTAGCATTTATGTTGTTTTCCTTAATATATTTATCACAGGCTATCATAGCAAGTTTTATTATATCTGCTGCACTGCCTTGAATAGGTGCATTAATAGCCATACGCTCTGCTCTCATTCGAAGATTTGCATTTCTACTGTTTATATCTTGTATAAAACGTTTCCTGCCTGAAATAGTGCTGCAAAAACCATGTTCTTTCGTCTGTTTTATAATACTTTCAATAAATTCTTTCACTTTAGGATAAAGGGCAAAATATCCATCTATAAAATTTTGTGCTTCTTTCCTTGTTACCTTTGTATCCCGCGATAATCCAAAGGCAGAAAGCCCATATAATATACCAAAATTTACAGCCTTTGCAATTCGCCTAATCTCTGGGTTAACTTGCTCCATAGATGATAAATGAAAGATTTTTAATGCAGTTAATGAGTGAATATCTTCATTATTATTAAAAGCTTTTAATAGGTTTTCATCTTGGGACATATGGGCTAATATGCGTAATTCTATTTGAGAATAGTCAAAAGATACTAGTTTATACCCTGCTTTTGCTTTAAAAGCACCCCTTAATATTTCTGCATATTCCCCTTTTTGTGGAATATTTTGCATATTAGGGTTAATGGAAGAAAGTCTGCCTGTTGCTGTTCCTGTCTGCTTAAATTCTGTATGTATCCTGCCATCATCTTTTACAAAATCCAGTAAGTTTAGAGTGTATGTTGATAAAAGTTTATTTAACTCTCTATACTTTAGCACTGTTGATAAAAATTCTTCATGTTCAGGGTAAGTAATAAGCAAATCTTTTAAAGTTTCTTCATCTGTTGAATAGCCACTTTTATTTTTTTTAGCACCTTTTAGACCTAATTTATCATAAAGAAAAGCTGCCATTTGTTTTGGAGAGTTAGGGTTTAAATCCTGCCCTGCATAATCACTTATTTTGATATATATTTTTTCTACATCTTTTTTTAGCACTTCAGCAGTATTTTCTATTTCTTTTGCATCTATTAATATACCTGCCTGCTCCATTTCTGCTAATATATAAATAACAGGCAGTTCCATATTATAGTATAAATCCACTAAGTTATTTTGCTCTAATTTTTCCTTTATATCTTTTGTTTTTTCCACTACTTTTGATAAAAATGCACCAGCATCTTCATCTTTTAAGGGCTTAATACCACCTAAATCTGGGTTTAAAAGATAATCAGCAATTAATATATCAAGTGGTTTTTCTTTAATTTTTATATTTTCTTTTATTAATGATTTTATATCGTAAAAATATTCTGTATCGCTATTATTATATTCAAAATAGCTTTTCTCATCTGCCTGATATATTTTGCCGTTATAATAAGCTGTAATAACTGGCTGTTCTACTTTTTTATATTCTAATGCAACATTCTTTGCTTCCACATTTAATGATGATAAATGTTTATTTAATTTATAAAGCTCATAGTAAAACTTTAATTTTTCTTCATCGCGTTTAATGTGAGTGCATTCCATATTATCAATAAAGAAAAGCTCTACTAATTTCCTGCTTAAATAAGCGTCCTGCCTGCCCTGCTCTATTTTTTCTTTTGTTTTTCCTTTTAATTTATCAATATTTTCAAAAATATTATCAAGTGTTTTATATTCATCAAGTAATGTTTTAGCTGTTTTAGGTCCAATACCTGCAATACCGGGTATATTATCAGAGCTGTCCCCCATTAATGCAAGCATATCAGGTATACTTTCAGGGTAAAGCCCAAATTTTTCATATACTTTTTCTCTATCTATTACTTCATCTTTTTGGTAATCATATATCTGCACTTTATCATGTACAAGCTGGTGCAAATCTTTATCTTTTGTAACTATCCATACATTATTATTAAGTGTTTTTGAAAGAGTATTAATTACATCATCTGCTTCATAGCCTTCTACTATATATATTTTATAACCAGTATAGGGCAGTATCTCTTTTAATATATTTTGCTGGATTATTAAATCTTCTGGCATAGCAAGGCGAGTTGCCTTATATTCAGAATACATTTCATGGCGTCTGTTTTTACCCTTTGCATCAAATATAATAATAATATCATCAACAGATTTATTGTTTTTTAATTTTTCTAAAACAGACAAAAAGACATGGATAACACCAGTTGGCACGCCATTAGCAGTTAAGGGCGGCACATTGTAAAATGCTCTATAAATTACAGAGTTACCGTCTATTAAAACGGTAACTTTATTCATGTTATTATCTTCTGCCATAAATTATTTTACAGGATATAACCAGTGGCTATATTTTTGATTTTTACCTTTTACCACATCAAAAAATGCTGCTTGAATTTTTTGAGTGATTTCACCACGGCTGCCGCTGCCTATAATTCTGCCATCAAGCTCTCTAATTGGTGTAACTTCTGCTGCTGTGCCTGTGAAAAATGCTTCATCAGCTAAATAAAAATCATCTTTTGTAAACCTTTGCTCTACTATTTCATAACCTAAATCAGAAGCAAGGTGCATAACTGCATCACGAGTAATACCTCTTAAAATAGAAGTCATTGGAGTAGTAATGATTTTACCATTTTTTACAATAAATACGTTTTCGCCACTGCCTTCAGCCACATAGCCTTCAGTATCTAAAAATAAAGCCTCATCATAGCCGCCTAAAATAGCTTCCCTTTTAGCAAGAACGCTTGCCACATAGTTACCACAAGTTTTAGAACGTGTAGCTGTAGAATTTACATGAAATCTGTTAAAAGAAGATGTGCAAACCTTAATACCTTTTGCCATACCTTCTTCACCAAGATAAGCACCCCAGTTCCAAGCAGCAATAGCTGTTTCTACTGGGTATTTTTCATCTATCTTAATACCAAGGCCGCCATCACCTAAATAAACAATTGGGCGAATATAACATTCTTCTAAATTATTTGCTTTAATAGTTTCAATAGTTGCCTGACATAATTCATCAATAGAATAACCAGGGTTAATCATAAAAATACGTGCAGAATCTAAAAGCCTTTGCATATGCTCTTTTAAACGGAAAACAGCAGAACCATTATCAGTTTTATAGCAGCGAATACCTTCAAATACACCAACACCATAATGAAGTGTATGGGTTAATATAGATACTTTTGCATCTTCTTTTCCTACAAGATGACCATTCATCCAAATCTTACTATCATTACTTACTGCTGACATAATTTTCTCCTTATATTAATATGGCATTTCCACAGTTAATGGTCTTGTCATTAAATCTTTTACAGAATCACGTGGGTTTTTTCTTTCATATATTATTTTATAAACTTCTGTACATATTGGCATTTCAACGCCTCTTTCCTGAGCTGCTAAATAAACAGCTTTAGCAGTTGGCACACCTTCTGCCACCATTTTCATAGAGTGAGTAATTTCATCAATATCTTTACCTAATGCTAAAAGTTTACCAACACTATAGTTTCTTGACTGCTCACCAGTGCATGTTAATACTAAATCACCAAGACCAGAAAGCCCTACAAAAGTTTCCCTTTTTGCCCCATAAGCCAGTCCAAAACGTGTGATTTCTGCTAACCCCCTTGTAATTAATGCAGCACGTGCATTATTATCAAGAGCCATACCGTCGCTTAATCCTGTAGCAATTGCTATAACATTTTTAACTGCTCCACCGACTTCTAAACCTATCATATCATCTGAAGTGTATACTCTAAAATAATCACATGATAATGTTTCCTGCCACCATTTTGCAAGGGAAGCAGAATAAGATGCAATAGATACAGATGTTGGTTTTTTCTGAGATAATTCTTTTGCAAAAGAAGGACCAGAAAGCACTGAATACTTAGCCGTAACTTCGCTGGATATTACAGATAACATTAATTGACCAGTAGAAATTTCAACACCTTTTGTTGCAAGTAAAATATTTTTACCAGTTAAGCTTTTGGCATAAGTTTTTGCCATAGTTCTAGTAAATTGTGATGGAACAGACCAAATAATATAATCTACATCACAATTTGAAATATCGTCCATTGGTTTTGCTGATACATTTTTTGGCAGTAATAAATCAGGTAAAAAAACAGGGTTTACATGAGCATTGTTTATTGCTTCTATAATTTCTTCTTCTCTAACATACATTATAACTTCTCTGCCATCTCTGGCTGCCAAAGTTGCAAGGGCAGTTCCAAAACTACCACCACCAATAACTGCTACTTTATTATTCAATTTATCTCCTCCAATAATTTAGCATCTTACACTAAAAAATATGAAATGATTATAATAATTTTTTTTAAAAAAATAAAGAGATAAAAATGTATTAATAGAATTTTTTAATATATATCTATTTAATATTTATTCTAAATAGGAATATATAGTTTTTTAACTTATTATTTTTCTGTTTTTATGGACTTTAAAAATATTACTTTCCAAATAAAATAAATATATATAATTCATAATTTTTTATTGACATTCCCCCCCCCATGATATAATGAGCAAAACTTTTTATGGAGTGCATTGTGAATAAATATTCTATTTTATTTATGACCTTGACATTATTACTATTAACAGGGTGTTTTATTACCCCAAAAACATACCTGTTTGATGCAAATACTAACGGAGAAAATTATATCATTCCTAATATAAAAAAAAGTGAAATAAAAAATATTGGCGATACTATTTTAGTGCAGGGGGTTAAATATAAATCAAGCAAAATTACAATTAATAGTTCATCTAATTATAATGCACCTCGTGGTGAATATTATTTACTGTATGAATATAAACCATGGAATGCAGGCAATAAAGAAATTTATAATAAAGTATACAGGTATAGTCTATTAGAATTTGATTACGGCATTATATTAACCCATGAGAATAAGCTTTATACTGCATTTGTTAATACGTATGGCACTATATATACTCAATATCTTATTAAATCATCTGATTATACGATTGATAATGAATATTATATAGAGAAAAAAGATAATTTAGTAAAAACACTTATTTATACAGGTAAAAGTGGAGATACTATCAAATTTTTATATAGAGAATATTATAGTGATTTAGTAAGGCAGGCATTTGATATAGAATTATCATATGATTTAAAAGACGGCAATATTATATCCTGCAAAGGTGCAAAAATACAAGTGCATGATGTAACAAATACATCTATTAAATATACTGTTATTTCAGGCTTTAACTAAACATACTGATTTTTAAAGTTTATGTGCTATTTATATAATTTTGGCTGTTAAAACTATCTTCCTGTCCAGGAAAAGATACGCTTAACTATTTCTTTATCCACATACAATATTCTTCCCTTTAATGGCATTAAGTATTGATTATGTAGTGTTGGAATACTGAAAAAATACCGCGTTATACTACGCCTGTTGATTTTTAGTGTAATAGATGCGGTAGGCCTTTGTGGTATTTTAATATGTTCATCTTCTACAAAGCCTTCAGCTTCACTTGATAACAGCTCCTCTATAAAATTTTGAGCTTTCTCTTCTTTTATAATATTTTTTCCATTATACAACCAGCCATTTTCTGTTCTAAGCAGCGTAAAAAAATCTGTTCCTAAACTTGCCTCAATACTTTTAATTTGTGGGTAATATGCCTGAAATAACAAAGTATCAGAAAAAGCACCCGCATCTTTTGGTAAAAGGCTTAATGCTCCAGAATGAACTACTAGTATATCAGGGTCCCCTGTTTTTGTAATATATACATATTCTTCATCCTGCTCCACTCTATTGCCTATGGCAATAGTTACAATCTGACCATTATAATCTAATATTAAATATCCATTACTTCCTATACTGTATTCTGGAGCATCAACAGAGGCAGATACTCTTTCATCAACATTTAAATCACTTAATCTATTTAATAATTTTGTTACTTTACTTCTATCTGCTTCCCAGTCAGAATCTATTACATACCACACACCCTTTCTTTTCTCAAGCTGAAGGCTGTATGCTGATGTTCTATATTCCATAGCTGTAATGCCTTTAATATCTGGTAAAAGTTTTTTAAATATTTTTCCTTTTAATTTCCTATAAGGAAGAAAATATATTGCCGCAAGCACTGCTATAAGTATTATTATGCTTATATTAGCCCATAACATAATTAAAACTCCATTATTGTTATATTAATAAACATATCGTCTTATTATGAATATTAGTTTAGCTTTTTTAGTATTTAAGCTCCAAATCACATAAATAATAATAAAGCTGACCTAAAGCAATACCTGCATCATTAGCAGGAACTTTTTTGTGTATTAAGACATTAAAACCATTATTTACAAGTAAGTTATATATTTTACTGCTTAAAAATATATTCTGCATAACCCCGCCTGATAATGCAACTGTGCAAATATTATATTTTTCCTTTAAATGCATGCAGATATTGTATATAACTTTTGCAAATCCGTTATGAAATTTTGTAGATATTATTCTTATATCTGTATTATTTAAAATATCATCAAGCATCTCTTGTAGCATATTATATAATTTTATTTCATTTTCTTCGAATATAAAATTATATTCTTCTTCACATTCTCCATATGTTAAATTCTCTAAAAGAATTGCCAGTTCCCCTTCGTATTCATTGCTTCTTTTTCGTAATATAAGCGAACCCATTGCTTCAAAAAGCCTGCCTGCTGCACTTGTATCTATGGAGTTTACTTTATTATCTACAGCTGATTTTATTAAAGATATTTCCTGCTCTGTGGTATAATCATTTTCAAGTAATAAAGGTTTTATTTTTTCAAGCAGATTATTAGAGTGCAAATATGATATCACCATTCTAACTGGATTTTTTGCAGCAGAATCAAGCCCCGGCTGTATATGGTTTTCAATATGAGCATAGCGAGTAATAATATTATCCTGCTTTATAAATATTTCTCCACCCCAGCCCTTATTATCAAGCCCTAAACCAAAACCGTCCATCACTACACCTATGGCATTATCATAATAAGAATTTTCTGCTAAATTAGAAGCAAAATGAGCTGCATGGTGCTGAACTTTATATATTTTTTTATATTTTTTTTCTGCAAAAAGTGAGCTTCTATACTGACTGTGGTAATCTATTATTGCAGTATCTGAATTAATATTAAATAAAGATTTCATGTTGTTGTGAACTTCTTCATACATTTCTTCTGTTTCAATATTATCTAAATCACCAATATACTGGCTTAAAAACCCATAACCGCCTTTATAAAAAAGAAGAGAGCTTTTAAGGTTTGCTCCACTTGCAAAAAGTTCTTCATCTTTATATTTTCTTAATGCAACAGGATAAGGTGCAAACCCTCTTGCACGCCTTAAAAGTGTATATCCATAATCTGCTGTTATACATACACTATCATCTACTCTCTGGTAAATTTCTCTGTTATGATGCAAAAATACATCTGTAAAATTTTTTAAATTAGTTTCTGCTTCATGTTCATCTTTTGCAATAGGTTCATCTTTATAATTACCACTTGTTGCCACAATAAATTTTGTTTTCATAAACTGAAATAAAGTAATATGTAGTGGAGTATATGCTACCATAACCCCTATTTTATTAGAGTTAGGTGATATAAGATTTGAAAACGGTCTTCTAAACCATTCAAATATAACAATAGGGCTTTCAGGTTGTCTTAATATTTTTTCCACTTCATTTGGAACTACTGCATACCGTTTTATTGTTTCTATATTTTCTGCCATTATGGCAAATGGTTTTGTATTTCTTTTTTTATACTTTCTTAATTTTAAAACAGGTTCATTTTGTTCTGCACTGCATATTAAATGATAGCCACCAAGCCCTTTTACTGCTGCTATACCGCCATTATCAATATGTTCTGCTAACTTTTTAAAGGATTCTTCCTGATTTTCAATAATTTTACCCTTATAGTTTAAGTAAACTTTTGGACCACAGTCAATACATGCAATAGGCTCTGCATGAAATCTTCTATCTTTACTATTTTCATATTCATGCATACATTCACTACACATATTAAATGATTTCATGGTAGTATTACACCTATCGTATGGCAAATGCTCTATAATGGAATATCTTGGACCACAGTTTGTGCAGTTTGTAAATGGATAAAAAAAACGACGCTCTGATATATCTAAAATTTCTGCCCTGCATTCATCACATATTGCCATATCTGGTGGAATTAATGTTATACCACCTGTATCTTTAGATGTTTCTATTTTAAAATCATTAAAATCAATGTGGGGTATATCTTGAACTTGAATATCTACAATATGGGATAGTGATGGGGATTTTGTTTTTATTAGCTGAATAAACTTTGTAAGTTCTTCGTCCCACAGGTTAGCTTTTATTACTACACCATTACTGGTATTAATAACACTACCCTTTATTTGCAGGCTGTCTGCTAAATTTTTTATAAAAGGTCTAAATCCTACACCCTGCACTATTCCTTGTATTCTTATCTCTCGTGTAATCATAAATAAAACCTATAACAAATTAATACAGTTAGTTATTATTTTTTCCAAAACCATGGGCTAAATATAACAAGCACTGTAAAAAGCTCTAAACGTCCTATAATCATAGATACAAATAAAGTAACTTTTGCAAAATCTGGTAAAAATCCATAGTTGCCAGCAGGTCCTACTGCTCCAAAACCGGGGCCAGTTGTCCCTAGTGCTCCAAGCATGGCTGATATACTTTCAAATGGAGTAAGAGCACCACTTAATGCAACAATAAATGCACCAACAAATAATGTTGTAAAATATACAATTACAAAACCCATAACAATGATTACAACACTATTTGAAATCGGTCTGTTATTTATACGCATTGTAAAAACACCTTTTGGATGTATTAAAGATTTTATGTTTATAACTGCCTGCTTAAACATTATTATGTGGCGTATAACTTTTATGCCGCCTGATGTAGAACCAGACGAGCCACCTATAAAAAACATTAAAAATATTAAAATTTGAGCAGCAGGGTTCCATATATTATAATCTGCTGTGGCAAAACCTGTAGTGCTTATAATTGATACTACTTGAAATGTTCCAAACCTAAAGGCATCATATAATGATGTGTGAACATTACCATGTATATCTTTAAACCCTTCTGGTTCAAAATATAAAAGTAATGATACAATAGTGGAAATAACAATTATAATAAGAGTAAATACGCGTATTTCTGAATCATAAAAAAAACTTTTTAAATTACCTTTTAATGCTTTTATTAATACTAAAAAGTTTAAAGAGCCAATATACATAAACCCTATTATTATCCAGTCTATATAAGCTGACTGAAAATATCCTACTGATGTATTTTTATTGGAAAAACCACCTGTTGCTATGGCACTTGATGCATGAGTAAAAGCATCTAAATAGTTCATACCACCATGGTGAAGCAATGCTACACCTATTATATTTAATATAAGATAAAGTATCCATATATATTTAGCCGTTTGAGTTATACGTGGAGTCAACTTTTCCTTGGTTACACCAGTTGTTTCTGCCTGCATTAAATGTGTGCCGCCAATACCTAAAAGTGGTAATATGGCAACAGATAATACCACTATCCCACCACCACCTATCCAGTGGGTTAATGCACGCCATAAAAGTATCGATGATGGCAGACTTTCGATATCTGTTAATATTGATGCTCCCACCGTAGTAAAACCAGAAACAGATTCAAATAAAGCATCTACAATCTTTGGAATTGAGCCAGATAAATAATAAGGCACTGCCCCTATAAAGCACGTAAATATCCATACTAATACCACTAATACAAAACCACTTCTTATGGTAATTATCTTTTTCTCACGGCTTTTTGAAAACATACCCATTATAATTGATAAAACTATTGCAAAAGCTGTTGATTGAAAAAACGATACCGCTGCTTCCCGCTCATGATTAAGTAAACCATAAACTCCACATAAAACCATTAAGACACTTAAAAGTAGATTTATAAATATAATAGGTCGCAGTATTAATCGCAGCTGATGTATCATTTATTTATTAATGCCTCCAGCTCACTAATAACATCATGGGCTACAAACGCTATAATACTGTCCCCCTCATCTATAACAAATGAACCATCAGGTATAATAGTCTTTCTATTACGTTTAATCGTAATGATAAGACAGCCCTCTGGAAGTTTTAACTCCATTAACTTCTTACCGATTATTTTTTTATTTTTAGTTACTATAAACTCTATGGCTTCTGCCTGCCCCTCAAAAATTGTATATACATTTTTAATATTACCTTTGCGGATAAATTTTAATATAGCATCTACAGAACTCATCTTTGCACTGATACAAGAATCTATCCCTAAATTAGAAGCAAGGCTTATGTAATTTAATTTATCTATTAAAGCTACTGCTCTTTTAACACCCTTGCCCTTAGCATAGACACCTGCAAGAATATTTAATTCTTCACTTTGGGTAGTAGTAATAATAGCATCAGTATAAGCTATATTTTCTTCCTCAAAAACATCTCTATCAGATATATTGCCATTAATTACTGTAGCTTCAGGGTAAAGTGCTGATAATTCTTTGCATCTTTCATAGTCTTTCTCTATTATACGAACGTCCTTACCGTCCTCAATAAGCATGCCTGCCACATGTTTACCTATTAATCCACCACCTACAAGCACTATACGTTTTAATTTATCAACAGTCATTCCTGCCCGTGCTAATATCTTATTAAAGGATTTACCCAAAGCTGCTATATATATATGGTCGCCTGTAAGGATTTGGAAATCACCATGTGGAATATATAACTGCTCCTGACGTAATACACCTGCAATTATAAATTTCTGGTCTATTATAGAGCGTATATCTTTTACTAATACACCATTAAATACACTATCTTCTTTAACTAAAAAATCGCGTAATTGTGCGTTTGTTCCTTGAAATGCAAAAATACCACTTGTAGCACCATGAAGCACTGTCTGCACTATATCAAATGCTGCCTCTATCTCTGGATTAACAAGATAATCTATACCAATAGCTGCATTCTTTAAAAGACCTTTTCGCATATAGTCCACATTTCTAACACGTGCTATCTTCACAGGTGTATCAAATGTAGAGCCTGCCACAAAACATGATATCATATTAACTTCATCTATACTTGTAGCAGCAATAAAAATATCTGCTTTAGATGCTCCTGCCTGCTTTAAAACATCTACATTTGAACCTTCTCCAGTTATAACAAGACAATCAAGCATACTTGATGCTCTTGCTGCACTCTCTGGATCTTTCTCTATTATAACTACATCTTTTTGCTCTGCAACAAGCTGTGATGCAATATGAGTACCAACCTCACCTGCACCAACAATTACAATATTCATTTTTTATCCTTCTCTCCTACCGTTCACTTATGCTCACATACTGCTTAAATACCCAGCCAGTTAAAGTAGGGGAAAGTCGTATTTGTACCCATTCAGTATTTTCTTGGATATATTCATATTTCTGTCCCATTTTTGCAGCAGCAACTCTTGTTGATTCTAAACTTGGAGCAGCACGAACATTTAATGAGTTAGCTAAAATATAAACATCTTTTGCTACTTGTGCTGGTTCAACTGCTGGAAATGGTGCCACCTGCTCAACAGGTGCTTGAGCAACAGGTGTTTCAATAACTGGTGAAGGTGTTGGAGTTATTATAGCTGGATTAACTGGAGCAGGGGCTGGAGCAGCTGTTTCAGGGATCTGCATATTATATTCTGGTATTTGCACTGTATTGTTTTGAGCAGTTTGATTTTGCCCTTGTGGCTGGCTTATAAATGGGTCTGCTGGAATTTGAGCTGTATTATTAGATGCTGTTTCCATATTACCATTATCTGCAATTTGCTCAGTAGTCATATTTTGGTCATAATTATTTACATTATTTTCTGTATATTCATTAATACCAGTATTACTATCTGCATATCCATTGGTATTATTATTTTCTATTGTATTTATAGTTTCCCTGCTCTCTTCTTCATCATTCATACTATTTTCTACTGGAGCAGTATTTTCTACTACATACACCTGTTTTGGTTCATTTGTTCCCTGTAAGATTTTATCAACACCAAGATAGCCTACTAGTATAGCAAGAACACCAATAACAGCAATAATTGCCGCTGGTTTTGCTTTTATATTAGGGCGTTTTCTACCTGCTTCTATTACATGGTTAATACTTGCAATAGCGCTGCGTAAATGTTCCTCTGTAATTGTATGAGAATCATCTAAAAAGGCAGCAATTATTGTTCTATCCATTAAAGTATTTATTAAACGTGGGTTACCTCGTGTAATTTTTGCAATCCTTCTAATAACTCCTCTTTGGATTTTAATATGACCTTTGCCTGCCTTATCAAGATGAGAATATATATAATCTTTTATATCTTCCTCTTTAATATTATAAAGCTTAACATATAAAGTTACACGCTGTTTTAACTGCCTTAAACTTTCATCATTTAATTTGCTGTCAAGCTCTGGCTGCCCTGATAATATTATTTTTAAAAGCTTATCTTTTTCTGTTTCTAAGTTGGATAATAAACGCAGTTCTTCCAATGTTTCATTTGGTAAGTTTTGAGCCTCATCAATAATAATTACTGCTTTCTTACCTTGTGAGCCAATATCTATTAAAAAATCCCTTAAACGTGCAAAAAGAGCATTTTTTGTAAGAGTTTTATCCACATGGATATCAAAATCTTCCAATATGGCCATAAAAAGTTCTTCTGGTGTAAGGTTAGGAAATAAAATATAGGCTGAAACTATATTTGTTGGCAGTTCATTTATAAATTTTTTAATTGTTATAGTCTTACCAGTTCCCGGCTCACCTGTAAGCACTGCAAAAGGCTCATCAGAATGAATAAGGTATGTTAAAGTGTCTAATGCCTCTAGATGCATTTTTGTTGGATAGTAAAAATCCACATCAGGTGTTCTTTTAAATGGGTCCTGATAAAATCCAAAAAACTCTGTAGATGTTCTCATATTTTTATTAATGCCTCATATGTGTAATTTATATTTTACCCTATATACTAATTTGCTGTATTTTGTATAGGTTTATTTACTATTTCTCTTTCATACTCGTTGAATGTAAATTCAACTCTAGTCATCTCTGCTTTAATGCTTCTTGCAATACCTAAAATTTTTAATTCCACTCCAGGATATATTGTATCTTCCACCGAAATTTTAGGTGCATCACAAACTGATTTTGCAATTAAATCATTATATTTTTTTTCAAGTAAAGGAAGCCTTCTTTTAAAACTTTCTGCACTATCTATAAGTATTTTTACTTTAGGGTTATTCTGTATTTTAGGATCTGCAATATTTAATTTAGAAAGCGACTCGCTTATTCTTCCAATAGATTCACTAAGCTGAGTAATCTCCACCTTTACTTTTTCTGCCTTTGCCTGTAAAAGTGGTGAATAACCAAGAGAAACTTCCATTTTACCAGAACTTTTAGAACCTATTTGAGAAACTCTAATAGTAGAAAATGCCTTTATAACACCACCACTTATTATGGCATCTTTACCTGTTGCCACAATAGAATGAGCTTCTACCGTAGAATTAAAGCAGTATTTTTCAATAGAAAGCTCGCCCCCTGTTGAAATACGTGCATTCTCACAGTAACCTATTGATATATTACCACCTGCTTTCACATAACCTTTGCTTATTATCCCTTTTATACCACGCCTTATAACAATAGTATTACGGGCTTTAAGCTCTGCATTTTCCACTATGCCGTCAACAATTATATCATCTGCATCTATAATAAAACCACTTTGAACATTACCTGTTATATGAATAGTCCCTTCAAAACGAATGTTACCTATACGCATATCCACATCGCCATCAACCTGTAAAAGTGGAAATACAGTAACAGTATCACCTGAAACGATAATATGTCCATTATATTTGGAGCGAAACTCTGTCTTTTCTAAATTTGCATAAACTCCATCTACAACTTCTACCTGCCTGTCCATACCTTCAACAGCCTTTATAACATTGCCAGTAATATCTCTGCCATCTTTTCCTTTATCTGCAGGTGTGCGTTTTATAATAAGCTGGTCTTTTTGAACAAATATAAATTTAGTAAACTCTTTATAATCAACTTTACCATTTGGAAGTAATTTTGGCTTAACATTAGGTCGTTCAAACAAATATTCTATAACAGCATTTTTACCATTAACAGGCGGCGTTCCCTTACATGCCATAACACCTTCAACAATATAGCCTTCATTTAACTGGTTTACAGCATCATGTAATGCAGCCTCATCAATACAACCATGTGTTACTTTATGCTTTTCTGTAAGCATAAAAACTATCTGCTGCACAGAGATTTTTTTAGTAGAATTAATAGCAGGATATAATGATACTCTAGCAAATAACATATTATCAGCAACTACAACCCTAACAATAGGATCAATGCTGCGAATAGTCTTTACTTCAAGTATATAATCCCCATCTCTTGCAGAGGAAGGAAGGACTCTGTATTCTTCGTTTGGTAAGGTATAAACATTACGCGCTGCAAAATCCAGCTTATGTTTATCCTGTTCTCCAGCAAGCCGAATTGTCATCAATGCTCCATAAAATATTATAGTTCAACAATTTATATTAATAAAATTATATAATAAAAGCAATACTTTTATATATTTTATGGCAAAATATATACTCTTTTCTACTATTTATTCAAAATGTTCATATCCTGATAATATTATACTTTGCATATGTCCATCTTTTTCAAGAAAAATACCACTGCCTTTTTCTATTCTGCCTATGGGTATTATATCTATATTTAATTTATCTTTTATTAGATTTTTAACAATTTGACTGCTGTCTTTTTTAGCAGTAAAAAGTAATGCATATTCTTCACCTGATGAGAGTATATAGTCAAGTGAATTAACATTATATTCTTTTAAATAATCTACTGGCAGTTTATTATATTCAATAACTGCTTTTTTATGAGAACTTTCTGCAATATTATATAAATCAGTAGAAAGCCCGTCACTTATATCAGTAGCTGAAGTAATAAAGTCTAATGATGATAAAAAGCTGCCTAGTTTGTCTTCTGCACAAACTTTATAATGTTCATATTTATTAATATTATGATTTTTTATATCTAACTCTTTTTCTAGTGATATTTTGCATTTTCCCACAGGGCGTGATAAAAAGATTATATCATTTTCACAGGCACCACTTCGCATTAAAATATTTTTACCTTTGCTGCCAACTACTGTTAACGATAAAAAAAGACCACTTTTTGATGAAGTAGTATCACCACCTGCAAGAGTAACATTATATTTTTCACACTCTTTTTTCACTAGTGGTATAATTATTTCTAAAATTTCTTTATGTTCTGCTGCAATGCCTAGAAATACATATTTAGATGTGCCACCCATAGAAGCAATATCGCTTATATTTGCAGTAAAAAGCTTATGGATTACATGTTCTAGTGGAGTTGTTTTTAAAAAGTGGACATTTTCCACTAAAATATCTTTTGAAATTAATATATTATCATTGATTAATGCTGCATCATCGCCTATAAGGTTTTCTGCATTATTAAAAGTATCACCAAGTTTTTTTATAAATTCAAACTCTTTCATTAATTATATCCATAAGTTTTACTGCATCTTCATATGGTTTTTCTGATGCACATAAATATGAAGAAACTGCTAAGCCTGATACATTTGATAAAAGCACATCTTTTGCATTTTCACTATTAATGCCACCTATGGCAACAGCAGGTATATTTAAAGCTTTATTTAATTTATATATTCCTTTTGAACCTAAAATCTGCCTTATATCTTTTTTAGTAGAAGTATTTGTATAAGGACCAATGCCAGCATAATCTGCATATTGGTTTGCAATGTTAACATCATCTAAATTATTACAGGAATAGCCTATTATTAAATTTGGATAATTTTCTTTTATTTCTTTAATATTACCATCATTAATACCTAAATGAAGACCATCAGCATGAGATTTAACTGCAAGCTCAACACTATCATTTATAATAAATAATGCATTATAATCATAAGTTAATAAACGGATAATTTGTGCGATTTTTAGTTTTTCTTCAAAAGAACTATTTTTATCACGAAGCTGGATAGTAGATACACCTGCTTTTAAAACTTCCTTTAAAAATTCATCTAAAGGAAGTTTTAACATACTTGTTTCAAGCACAATATATAATTTTAATTTAGAAGCTAAATCCATTACTCCAGCTCTACATATATTTTTGCTAAATCTTTCTTTTTACTGCTGTCAACTGCCACAACAGGATATAATTTGCCATCTTTTCTAACAGAATATTTTTTCAGCATATTTTTAGGTGGAAATATTATTTCATAGCCTCTGTCATCTCCATCGTTTGATTTTAAATCATCAGGAAACCAGCCTTTAAAGTTAATAGCTATATTGTAATCCTTTACCTGTGCACTAAAAAGTTTTACAAATACTACTTTTGAACCGTTATTTATTTTTATCTTATCACCATGTTTAATATATTCATCTTTACCGTTTATAAGCAGATGAAAATATTTTTCTCCTGGCTCTATTTTTGTAAGCTGTTCTTCTTTTTTAGTAATATTATCTATTTTTTGTGGCTCTACTTTTACTTCTATTTTTTCTGCCACTTCTTTTTTCTCTGCTGTTTTTTCCTGTTTTACTTCTTTTGCTTCAACAGCTTTGATTTTCACTTCACCCATTACAATATTATCTTTTCTAAAAATAATTTTGTTATTACTAGTAACTTCATAATCTTTATCTATATCATTTAGGTTGCCAAAGTCTATAATATCACATGTTAAGCCACGTTTATGGTTGGCAAATATTTCTGTTACTTTAATAGTTGAGCCTTTTTCAACAGCTATTTCTTTACCATCGCGAATAAATTTTTCGCTATCCCCTACTTTTATAACAGCCCCTATAAATTCAGGCTCATATGTATGAGTATTAGGATATTCTATTTCAATACCTAAATTTTTCATAAATTCATTAATAACATAGTTATGGTATAGCACGTTTTTATCAAGCTTCATATTTTTAGAGCCTTCTATACCAAAAGCAGGTATACATAAATCAGCAACAGCATACCATGTGGCAGATTTTCTCATACCTTTAAATCGTGTTGTGCTTTTACTTGTTTCTGTATTAAAATAATGTTTTTTAGGATCATCATCTGGAATTTTCGCATTAGCAGCATCCATTGCTTTTCTTGCCATCTCCCCAAGTTTTAAAACTTTACCGTCTTTACATGTAAATTCTTCTTCATCTACAATAACAGAATAACCAAACCTGTCAGGGCTTTTATGCCAGCTAATATGCTCTGGGTAATGATAACCCCAGCCATCATGAAGGTTTAAAAACATGTCAGACTGCTGCATATATTCTTTTATTTTATTAACAATATCACCCTGCCAGTCATTAGGTGCCTGCTCAAAAAGCCTGTTCATATCTACGCCTTTTACTTCCCTGTTAAAAAGCATAATAGAGTAAAAATTTGTTCGTGGTATAACTATTAAATTACCTTTTTCAAGCTTTATATCAGCATAAGAATCAGCAGATAAAAAACCACCTGGCTCGTCCCCTTGTATACCACCAATAATCAACATAGTAGGTCCGTCCTGCCTGCCATATATTTTATAAACTTCAAGCTCGTGGTTTGTGCCTTTAAAAAATACTTCTCTTTCTGTAGAAGGTCTTTTGGCTGCATATGTGTAATCAATAAATGATGATAATAATATTATTACTAAAAATGCTAATACTCTCAAATCCCTCTCCATGTTTCAGACTTTATTTTAAAAAATGACGGGCAGCCTGAAAGTCTTAATGTTTTTATACCCTTATCCTTTACCTGCCCTGATGCATATTCCTGTGTAAACTCAACAGTATATATTCCTTTAGAATAATACCATTTAATATTTGAAATATTTAAACTCACAGGATTTTTCTTAGAAAATATCGCTGTCTTTTTATCTTTCCACCTTTGGTAATTATCTTTACCTGCTCTAAAAGATAAATCGTAATATGACATATATTTATTAATATCTTGAGCTTTCCATGAAGAAGCCCAGTTATTAACAAATGATTTTATTTCACCATCTAAAAATGGAGCAGATGATACAGATTTTGAACGCACTTCTTCGCTTATTAATTTTAATTTACCATTTTCATCAATAAAATAATATTTTTTATTAGTAAATGTAGTTAAATTTGGAGCACAGTAAAACTGCTCAGTATCCACTACTGCATATTTTTCATCTTTAATAAAATATTTAGTATTCATATTTCTAATATCTTTTTGCGGGTAGATATCCATTAAAGATGTTTTTGTCCCAGTATATGCACCTTTAGTTGTTCCACCAAAAGTTTTAAAATTTGTATGGACTGCATCTCTAAATGCCTGCTTATTATTTTTTTCCCAAGCATTAATAAAATCATTAAAGGATTTTTCCACCTTGCCTTTTACACTGTTATAATTATATTCATCTGTATACATTAACTTTTCAGCTATAATTGTAGGTGTCGTTACTTTAATATTTTTAAAAAGTGTATTAAAATGAGTGTTATTCATAGCTACACAGCCTTGAGTATAAGTTTTATCTAAATTTGGTTTAACACCATGCAGCCATATACCACCACCAGTTTTTCGCTCAATTCTATCTACAATATTTGGATAATTTAATGGAAAGGAGCCTGCCCCATAAATTAATGCATATTCTCCGTATCTTTTAACAAGCTCATCACCTGATGAGTATGATAAAACGTAATATACACCTTCTGGAGTTTTTTCATCACCCCTTTTTATTTTATTGCCGTCTACCCTGCCTGTAAGAATAGGAAATTCTTCAATAACTTCCATATCATTTCCCTTTAAGCGGGCAATATACAATCTTTTTAATGATTTATCCACAAGCACAACATTAGTTTCTTCTGCACCATTACCAGATAAATTAGCAATAGTGTTTTTCCCAAGCCTGCTTTTAGCCTCTGGTGCCTGCTTTGCAATTAATGCCTTAGATATATCTTCTGTTTCTACCTTCGCATCATCTGGCACTTGCTCATAACCGTAACTTATTGTGCTTGTAAATAATATAAAACACAGTACAGTTGTAAATATCCTCATATTTTCACCACTCAATATTTTTCCCATATAGAAAGTATCTATCTAGCTTATTTTTTATTGTGTTGCCTATTTTTTTACCATAACCTACTGGAATACTATTATAATATAAAAGTTCGTTATTATAATTATCATTGCAGCATATGTCAAACCCTTTCATATAATTTATGCTAAATTCTTCAGAAATATTATATTTTAAACTATCTTCCACATAACTTCCCAGTTCCCACACACTTTGACATGTTGGCTCATATGTTTTACCAGTATCCTTATATAAATTTAACCCACGCCTTTTAAAGCGTATGTTTTTAAATATTTCTGGTGCTGTTTCTATATAACCTTTTCTATCTACTTCCTTTATGCCTATATGGTCATGACTGTATTCTGGAAAATATTTTTTAAAAAATTCATCTTCTTTTTTACTTAATTTTGTATGTATAAAATTATATGAAACTAAATCACCTTTTTTAGCAATAGCTGCAGCAAAAAAGCCGTCAATATTATCTTTATCTGGCATAATGCGTGCAACATTTTCATCTATATTATCTATTCCTAAAAGCCCTTTGCCATACTCTTTACCACATGGTAAAAGATAGGCATCAGAAAATTCATCAAGAAGTTTTTTTACAACCATCTCATTTTCTTCTAAACTTAAGGTGCATGTAGAATAAACTAGCACACCGCCTGGTTTTAAACATGAAAAGGCTGATTTTATTAATTGAAACTGAAGTTCTGCCATACGAAAAACAAGTTCTTTGCTCCACTGCGCCTGCACTGTTTTATTACGGAAAATTTTATTTTCATTGGAACATGGTGCATCAAGCAAAATTCCATCAAAAGAATTTTCAAAATATTTTGGCAAAAGCCTGCCATCAAGGGATACTGTTTTTACATTGTATGCCCCATATTTTTCCAAATTAAAATGAAGTGATTTTAATCTACTTGATGATATTTCATTGGCAACTATCACGCCTTTTCTATTTGTCATATCAGAAATGGCACAAGTTTTACCACCAGGGGCAGATGATACATCAAGAATAACAGGGTTTTCATTCATAAAAGACATTAATATTTTAGCAGGTGCTAAAGATGAAGGGTTCATAATATATGCTCCACCTGTTTGAAAAGTAATACTTTCTAATATGCTTTCAGGGTTTTCTACCACCTTATACATATTATCATAATTTGCAACACTTTCAAGGCTGCATATATCATTAAGTTCTTGAATGTAATCAATATTTCTGCATTTGCTTATTCGTATATGGCGAGCTTTAGGACAGCTTAGCCCGTATTCAAACTCATCATACTTATCTTTTAAAAGTGGTTTATATTCTTTTCTAAAAAGTTCCAGCCAGTTATTTTCCATAGCATACACCATATTAAATTAATAAAATTTATGCAAGGAAAAAAGTAAGTAGAAGCCTAATATATATAATTATTTATTAATTCTTTTATATTTAGATAGTGTTCCACTATTTTTACATTATCTATATCACTTCTATCTACATGTATTCTTGAACTATATTTATCAGAAGTTGGTAATATCAATCCATTAATGATTTTATAATTTTTGTATTTTGACAATAAATTATAGTGATACACCATTTGTTTATAATTTAGATTATCAATTTTATCATAATATTTTGAATCAAATAAGTATATTTCCTTAGCTATACTATCTATTTTTATATGGTCATACCTAATTTTAAATTTTCTAGTATTATTTTGTGCTATTGTATGTTTGCTTTCAATATCATCACTATCTGTATCATAAATACCATCAGCACCTATTTTTTTACTTATAATCATTTTATCATTAATAATATTAATATTATTATTATTTAAAAAAGACATTACTATTTTTTCCCAATAAAGCTCAAAAGTTGTAGTAACAAATCTAAAAATACCCAAATTAGATGATTTCCACTCAAAATATTGAATTAAATTATTAATTAAATTTTTTTCGATATCTTTAAAATAATTATTTCTAATCTTTTTTAGTTCATTAATAATCATTTCAAATGAAATATTGAGTAAATGATTATATTTATTTTTATATCTATAAATTTCTTCAATAAAAGTTGAATATTGAACTGCATCATATAACACTAAATCCATGCAATAACTTATAAAAACATCTACATTTTCTGACGATTTTACAATAAACGGATAAAAAATTATTCCATTCGTTTGCAATATCTTTAATGAAGCATTTATTGTTTTATACCAGTCAATATTCCCAATAAAATCTTTATTATATTTAATTTCTTTTTGTTTATATAATCCATACTTTTTAAAGTAACTTAATATATAGTAATATGCACGGATAGGAAAATTATTATAATCATATTGATTTACACCAATATTATTAAGCTTTTCTTTACTAAATAAATGCAATATTTTTTTGATTAATTCTATTTTTTCATTTTCTGTCTCATTATTTAAATAGCATTTTTTAGGAAACGACATTAGTATATCATTACGCTTTATAATAATCCCAACAAAATTTATTGTCTTTCTATTTGGATAATAATTACATAAATCATAGATATTCCATTTATCTATAAAATCATTAGTAATGTTTTCTCCATCATTAATAATATTAATTTTCATTAAGCTCACTATTCTCTATAACAAAAGATTTATAGTGTTCTAGGAATTCATCACTAAAAATATTTTTCTTTAATTCAAATTCTTTATACAATGCAGAAAACGATCTAATCGATGACTTGAAAATTGAATTTTTACTGTGTATTACGCTATTTTGTATATCTTCCCATAAGTAATGTAGTAACTTATTTTTGATTAAATCTATATTATTTTTTTCATCACTTCCAAATTTAATAAAAAATTGACCTATTTGCTTATCTTCATTAAGATTTAGTGTAGTCGTTATAAATAAATTTAAAGCCATGTATAGTGTACACCATTCAAATGAATTGTTATCTAGTTTAAATTCAAATGAATTTAAACTCTTATTGTTACTGTCCTTAATAGGTTCAACTGGTACATATTCAAATTCAAATCTTCTTTTAAATGCAGTATCTATAACATTAACATTCTGATCATTTGTATTAACAGTCCCAATTATACTTAAATTAGATGGTAAAAATAATTTATTTATTGTTTTAGATAATTCATTAGATAAATAAGTCGCAAGTAACTCATTATCTATTGCATATTCGCTATATCCATTATCTTTTCTATCTAATAGTTGGAATATATCTCCAAAAATTGCAGCAACATTACCTCTAGACATTTCCTCTATTACTAAAAAAATATGCTCATTTGGTTTTGCCAATGCTTTCAGTAATGCTAAAGTGAAAACGCCTGGTTTGAAATCATAAATAATATTTCCATCTTTCATGATAGGCATTATGCTACCAATAAAATTGTAATATGAATAATCTGGATAAATGGTAACCCTAAATATATTTTCATGATTATTTCCATCATATTCTGGATATGTTTCTTTAATAAATTGTGTTACTTTAAAACTCTTTCCTGTTCCTGGAGCACCGAAATAAACTATATTTCTACCAACAATATTACTGATAAGATCATAGACAATATTTTCTGACTCATTCTCATAATCATTATTTTTTTGTTTTATTATAAAACTTTCTTCTTTTAACAGAATATTTGGTAATGTTCCCATTCGAATCAGATTTATTAACTCATCATTAGTTAATTTCGTTTCACCAATTATATATTGTTTTGTAGAATCATTATATTTTATTTGCATCTTATGAGTCCTTTAATTTAATATTATTTTTTATAATATTTTTTCTACATTCTGAAAATAAACCGATTTCATCTAAAAATTTATTTACACATTTTTTCATTACTCTGATTTGATCATTTTTTTTAGCATCCTTTCCCCTATTATTAATATTAAGTTCTATTCCTAATGAAGATGATATTTTATCAATAATATTTTGTTTATGTTTATCGCTATCAATATCTAGTGAAATGTAATGAGCAGATGTATCCCATGATCCACGACCATCAAAACATCCTCTAATAAACATTTTTCTTATTTTAGCATTAGCTTCTAAAATTTGCTCAACTGTTTTTTTTAAAATATTTCTGTATGGTTTATTCATTTCTATCATTATAGAAAAACCCTTTTTGGGAACTTTAATTATACTGTTATCAAGCATTAGCATATTTTCTGTCAAATGTGATTTTTTTAAAAAACTTTGGACAGCATTTATATGAGCCACTAACTCTTCACCAGAGATTTTATTATGATTACATGAACCAAGTATGTATTTATTACCATCATACTCTATCTCTTTATATAGTGGGTAACATAATCCTAAAACATATGCAAGTTGTTCATCCATTTCACATAATTCTATATCATCTATTGTCATAATCATATGCTCCAAGTATATTTGGTATATCATAATTAATTAATCTATTATAAGCTATATCAAAATATTTCTCATCCTTTTCTATACCTATAAATTTCCTATTCAAGGTTAGTGCTGCATCACCTGTACTCCCACTGCCCATGAAAGGATCTAATATTATTTGATTTTCATCTGTATGAATTGAAATTAACTTTTTCATTAAATTTAAACTTTTTTGAGTCGGATGACCTAGCTTCTCTTTACCACTTACAAGTGGAGTCTCAAATTTTGAACGTAGATAAGAAACACCATATGGTTTATTAAAAACCCATTTTGCATTTTTTTTAACTGCCCAAATAGCAAACTCCATATCTTGGACATATCTTCTATTTATATTTCTAGGCATTGGATTAGTTTTTTGCCATACAATTATATCTTTTACTTCCATATTTACTCCATCCATCTCAAGAATATCTACAATATAACTAATAAATCTATATGAACAAAAAATAATCATAGAACCATTCTTACTTAATATTTTACTGTATTGTGGTATCCATTGAAAAAGATCAAATGTGCCATTATCCCACAAACCAAAATCAATTCCATATCTAGGTTTATTCATTGTATGAAAATTATTTTTTTTTGAAATATTATATGGTGGGTCAGTAATAATATGATCAACTTTTACACCATTATTTATAAAATCAAATATTTTATCATAAGCATCTGCATTATAAAGAGTTATACTATCCATTATTAATCTCCTTCCTTATATATTCAGCAATTGCTTTTGCTAATAATGGTGGAACAGCATTTCCAATTTGCTTACATATAGATGTTTTATTACCATAAAATATAAAATTATCAGGAAAACTTTGTAATCTAGCTGCTTCGCGAGGGGTAATTGATCTATTAAGAAATGGATGTATATTCCTACCATTTGACGGTGTATCAAATCGTGTATCTATTGTAGGGCTAGGTTTGTCCCACATTAGACGAGACCATGTTGTACTAAACTGTTGTCTACCGTGTAACTCTTTAGGTAATGAGCTCTTATCCCCTTCTGGTGGAATCATATTCATTTTTTCTATAGCAAATTTAGAATGATTTGTTGCTCTATGATTATATAAATTACTAGAATGAGTTCGCATTAACCTTTGATAATCACTTGATGTATCAGTTAAATATGTCATAACTTCCGCACCCTCGCCAGAATTTAAGTATGATAAATCAAAAATAGCATCTCTTACTGTAACAAAAGTATTTAAATCTTTAGAAATGTTATTAATTTTAAGCGACAAATCACCTTTTATACCTATGATTATTGCCCTTTCTCTATTTTGTGGAACTCCAAAATTTACTGAATTTAATATGCCATATGTAACATTATATCCCAATGATACAAAATTCTCATAAATCTGTTTTATAAAAAAACCATTAGATGAAGAAATCATATTTTTTACATTTTCAATTACAAATATCTTTGGCTGAACTGTTTTAACTATTGCCATATATTCTAAAAACAAATAATTTCGTTTATCATGCATACCCAAATTTTTGCCTTTTAGACTAAAACCTTGACATGGTGGACCACCTATTATCATATTAACATTTTTGTTAATTGCCTCTTGAATTATTAACTTTTTTGTATCATAATCAGATATATTACCACAAATACACTTAGTCTTTTTAAAATTATTTTGAAATGTATTAATAGCACTTCTATCAAAATCCACAGCTAATACCGTTGAAAAACCATCAACCATATCAAATCCTAAGGAAAAACCACCAGCACCACTAAATAAATCTAATATTCTAAACTTATTACTCAATTTATTTGCCTCTTTTATGTATATACAAATTATATCAAAACTTTCTTTTTTGCAATATTATTTTAAAACATATATTATTGTATTCAAATACCTTCAATTTTATTTGACATTTTATAATCTTTTATTATATTCTTTTTTTAATACATTATAGGGGAGCTTACTATTAATACGATATATGAATATTTAGCTTTAAAACACATTAAAGGTTTAAGTGATGTGGTAATACAGGCTATTATGGATAAACGTGGCACTATTTCTGGTATATTTAATGAAAGGGCTGATTTTTTCTATGGCTTAAATATCCAAAGTAATATTGCTGAAAGGATATATAATAAAGCCTTTAATGAGCAGGCAGTAGAAAGTATTATTTCTCGCACTGAAA
This sequence comes from uncultured Mucispirillum sp., assembly GCA_944325215.1. Taxonomy (GTDB): domain Bacteria; phylum Chrysiogenota; class Deferribacteres; order Deferribacterales; family Mucispirillaceae; genus Mucispirillum. The sequence continues at coordinate 72,863 of CALUZC010000002.1, forward strand.
AAGAAAATATAGAAATTATCACATTAGAAGATGAAAGATATCCAGCACTTTTAAAAGAAATATATGCGCCCCCTGCTTTGCTTTTTGTAAAAGGCAATGTGGAATGCTTAAATAATGTATCAGTTGGTATAGTAGGTTCTAGAAACTGTTCATCTCAAGCAGAAAAATTTACATATAAACTATCAAAAGAATTAGCAGAAGTGGGTATTACCATTGTAAGTGGTTTTGCCTACGGTATAGATATAGCTTCTCATCTTGGAGCAATTGAAAAAGGTGCTACAGCCTGCGTACTTGGCAGTGGTCTTTTTCAGATATATCCCCAAAATCATATAAAATATGTAGATAAGATAATTAATATGGGTGGCTGTTTAATAAGTGAATTTATGCCAGATGAAAAGCCACTGCCTAATAATTTTCCTAGAAGAAATAGGATAATATCTGGTCTTTCAAAAGTAATAGCAGTTATTGAAGCAAGTAAACGAAGTGGCTCGCTTATTACATGCCGTTTTGCTCTAGAACAAAATAGAGAGATTTTTGCAGTGCCTGCATTTCCTGCTGGGAAAAACAGTGCCACAAACTCACTTTTAAGAGATGGTGCAAAATTTTTAGAAACATCTCTTGACATAATAAGCGAATTACAATATGACTTAAAAATTGAGCTTAATGAAGATGAAAATAATAATGATAGTATTATTATTGAAGATAAACAGTGTAAAGAAATATATGACATATTAAATATTGAGCCATTATCCCTTAATGGAATATGTATGAAACTAAATATTGATGTAGTTACTGCAATGAGTTCTTTAGCATCTTTAGAGTTAGATGGAATAATAGAAAAATCTGTTGATGATAAGTATGTAATAATAAAATAATTTATAGATGGTAGTCATATGAATTTGGTAATTGTGGAATCGCCTGCTAAGGCAAAAACTATTGAAAAGTATCTTGGTTCAGATTACAAAGTAATAGCCAGTGTTGGCCATATTATTGACCTGCCACCTAATGAATTAGGTGTAGATGTTGATAATAACTTTGAACCTAAATACATTGTTATAGAGGGAAAAGAAAAAGTTATTTCTTCCCTTAAAAGTAATGCTAAAAAAGCAGATGCTGTATACCTTGCCCCTGACCCTGATAGAGAGGGGGAAGCTATTGCATGGCATATTGCAAGCCAAATAGATAAAAATAAACCTGTAAAACGTGTGCTTTTTAATGAGATTACTAAAAAAGGTATATTAGACGGTATTAATAACCCAGGTGATATTAATATAAATAGAGTAAATGCTCAACAGTCAAGAAGGATACTAGATAGGCTTGTTGGCTATCTTGTAAGCCCGCTTTTATGGAAACCATTAAGGTATGGTTTATCTGCCGGGCGTGTGCAGTCTGTTGCACTAAGGTTAATATGTGAACGAGAAGAAGAAATTGAAAAATTTGTCCCTGTGGAGTCTTGGAGCATTAATGCAGACTTTTTAATACAAGGGGATAAAAAGGAAGAAAAAGGCACATTAAAAGCTAAGCTTGATAAAATAAGCGGCAAAAAAGCAGAGATTAAAACAGAAGCTGAAGCAAATAAAATATTAGAAAGTATGCCGAAAGATTTTAAAGTAAGCGATGTGGAAGAAAAGGCAGTAAAACAGTCCCCTGCTGAGCCTTTTATTACTTCACGTATGCAGCAGGAAGCTATTAGAAAGCTTGGCTTTACTTCTAAAAAAACAATGTCTGTTGCCCAAAGCCTTTATGAAGGTGTGGAGCTTGCTGAAGGCCCTGTTGGGTTAATTACATATATGAGAACAGACTCTACAAGAATAAGCCCTGAAGCAGTTGATGAGGCTAAAAACTATATTACTAAAACTTTTGGAGAAGAATATACTTCTAAAAATAAGAAAGTAAGCAAAAAAAATAATAATGTGCAGGACGCTCACGAGGCTATACGCCCTACTTCTGTATTAAGGACACCTGAATCTATAAAAAAATATTTATCTGCTGATCAGTATAAGCTTTATAAACTTATATGGGAGCGATTTGTATCAAGCCAAATGAGTGAGGCAATATACAACCAAACTGTTGTGCGTCTTACAGGTGATAAATATGAATTTAAAGCAACTGCCAGAGTGCTTGCTTTTGCTGGCTTTACAAAACTTTACCTTGAAAGTAAAGAAGAAGATGTAAAAAATGATGAAGATGATGAAACTACAATCTCTTTCAAAATTGCAAAAGAAACACCAGCTTTAAGAGATAAAACAGAAAAGAAACAGCATTTTACCCAAAGCCCACCAAGATATACGGAAGCAACTTTAGTAAAAACACTAGAACAGCAGGGAATAGGCAGACCTTCCACATACGCTGCTATTATCTCTACAATTGTAGATAGAAAATATACAGAATTAATAGAAAAGAAATTTCACCCAACTGAGCTTGGAAGGATAGTAAATAAAATATTAATAGAAAATTTCCCAAAAATATTTGAAGTGAAATTTACTGCTAATATGGAAAAAGAGTTAGACCAAATAGAAGACGGCAGCCAAAACTGGCATAATGTTTTATCATCATTTTATAAAAGTTTTGATAAAGAGTTAAAGTCAGCAACTGACGGCAAAATATCTGCCAATTTAGAAACCAATAAAAAATGCCCAATATGTAACAGTGATTTAGTTATAAAAATGGGTAAAAACGGTGCTTTTGTTGCCTGCACTAAATATCCAGAGTGTAAGTTTACTTCCAACTTTAAAAGAAATGAAAAAGGGGAAATAGAATTAGTAGAAGATAAGCAGTTTGAAGGCTCTGGGTTAATATGTGAAAAATGCGGGGCAGAACTGGTTTATAAAAAAACCAGGTTTGGTGAAGTAATCGCATGCCCTAATTATCCAGAATGTAAAAATATTAAAAACTTTTTAAGGTATCCTGATGGTTCTGTAAAAATATTAGAACAGGGTGAAAAACTTGATGTAAAATGCCCAGAATGTTCTAAAGATATGGTTTTAAAATCTGGTAAGAATGGTATATTTGCAGCCTGCTCTGGATATCCTGAATGTAAATTTACTGCTAATATTGAAATGAAAGAAGATGGCAAAATAGGTATAAAGGCAGCACCAAGTAACGAAAGTAATGAAGTTTGTGAAAAATGTGGGAAGCCTATGGTTATAAAAAGAGGCTTTAGGGGAGCATTTTTAGCATGTTCTGGTTACCCTGACTGCAAAAATACAAAACCTTTAAAGAAGAAAGATTAGGGTAAGTTTGTGGCAGAATATGATGTTATAATTGCAGGGGCTGGCTTGGCAGGCAGTGAAGCAGCTTATCAGCTTGCAAGTCATGGTTATAAAGTTAAGCTAATAGAAATGAGACCTGATAAAACTACTCCAGCACACGAAAGTGATAAGTTTGGAGAGCTTGTTTGTTCCAATAGTTTAAAGTCTATTGATAGCACAACTTCCAGTGGGCTTTTAAAAAAAGAACTTTCCTTATATGGCTCATTTTTAATTGATACTGCTTATAAATGCAGTGTGCCTGCAGGTAATGCGTTAGCAGTTGATAGGATATCTTTTTCCAATATAATAACCGATACTTTAAAAAACCATAAAAATATAGATGTGGAATGCTTAGAATTAAAAGAAATGCCACTTGATACTGATACTCCCTTTTTAATAGCAACAGGTCCTTTAACAAGTGATGATTTAGCTTCAGATATTAAAGAAAAACTAGGGGGAGCATTATATTTTGCTGATGCCATAAGCCCTATAATAGATGCAGAAAGTATTGATATGGATAAGGGCTATTTTTTAGGCAGATATAATAAAGGCGGCGATGATTATTTTAATATCCCTTTAACAGAAGAAGAATATAATACTTTTTATGATGATATAATGAATGCACCAAAAACAGCATTTCATGATTTTGAAGATATTGCATATTTTGAAGGGTGTATGCCTATAGAAGTAATGGCAGAGCGTGGAAGAAATACTCTAGCTTTTGGACCTATGAAACCTGTTGGTTTAATTGACCCAAAAACAAATAAAACTCCATATGCTGTAATACAGCTACGAAAAGAAAATAAAGATGCTACAGCATTTAATATTGTGGGCTTCCAAACTAAAATGACAATAGGAGCACAAAAAGAAGTATTTAGAAAAATACCTGCTTTAAGGACGGCAGAATTTTTACGCTTTGGCTCAGTTCATAGAAATACATATATTGTAGGTCCAAAACATCTTACAAGGTATTTTAATTTTAAAAGTAATAAGAACTTATTTATTGCAGGTCAAATTACAGGGCTTGAAGGGTATGTGGAATCTATTGCAGGTGGCTTAATTGCTGCACTGCAAATATCAAGATTAATTGAAAATAAACCCTTTTATGAACTTCCTAAAAATACAGCTTTAGGCTGCCTTTCTGATTATATTTCAGGAATTTCAGAATTTTCTAATGGTAAAAAATACAGCCCATCAAATTTTCATTTGGGTATGCTTGCCCCACTTGAAAAAAAGATAAAAGATAAAAAACTTAAAAAACAAATGCAGGTAGATATTGCATATAATATGGCAAAAGATTTTTATGAAGGGCATGTATGGAAATAGATAATGCAGTAGAAGAATTTATTAATTTTATAAGGGTAGAAAGGCAGTATAGCACACAAACTATTACAGCTTATGCAAAAGATTTAAGCGAACTTGCTATTTATATTGATAATCAAAAACTGGAAAATAATATAAAAGCAGTAGATTTCTATGTGCTGCGTGGTTTTATTACTACTTTATATGATAAAGAACTTTCCAAATCCAGCATTGAAAGGAAAATATCTACTTTAAAATCATTTTTCAAGTTTCTATACAGGCGTGGTATAATTGAAGATAACCCTGCTAGAATGTTAAAATTTCCTAAAAAAGAAAAATATCTGCCAAATGTATTTAATGTAGATGATATTTTTACACTTTTAGACCTGCCAGATAAATCTACCCCTATGGGTATGCGGGACGCTTTAATATTGGAGCTATTATACGGCACTGGTGTTCGTGTATCTGAACTTGTGGGGCTTGATAGAAGCATGGTAGATTTACAGGGCATGAGAATATTAGTGCTTGGTAAAGGTAAAAAAGAACGTATTGTGCCACTTGCCCCTGAAATAGTATCATTAATTAAAGATTATTATAAGGTAATGTATGATATAGTAAGTGAAGGTAGAATGGTGGAAAGCGATGCTTTAATAATAAACAGGCTTGGCAGCCGTATGACAGACAGGACTATTCGCCGAGTAGTAGAAGCATACCTTAAAAAAGCAGGGCTTCCCCTTGATTATTCACCCCACTCTTTTAGGCATACATTTGCCACCCATTTATTAGAAGGTGGAGCAGACCTTCGCTCTATACAGGAGCTTTTAGGCCATGAATCCCTTGCTACAACTCAAAAATATACCCATTCTGATTTAGCCTCACTTTTAAAAGTTTATGATGATACTCACCCTATGGCTAAAAAAAATAAATAAAACAATAAAATTTCTCTTTTTTAAAAAAACACTTGATATTCCCCCCCCCCTGTGATATAATGAAAAAGCATTTTAAATGGTGAAAAAAAATTAAATAAGTTTTTTAACTAGTATGCCATCTTTTGTCATGCCATTATAAAAAAAGGAGATATTTTATGAATAAATCTTTAATATCAATCTTGTTAGTAGTATTTCTTGCAGTAATTTCAGGCTGTGCTGATACTGGCTCAGGCGGTGGAACTAGCTCAGGTGGTGGAACTAGCTCAGGTGGTGGAACTAGCTCAGGCGGTGGAACTAGCTCAGGTGTAGATGAAACAATTATTGAACTTACTAAAAGTAGTGATGAATATATGGAACGCACTGAGCCTAAAGCTGTAACAATCACTAACCCTAGAAAAGATAAAGGGGAATACTATCCTATTTTAATAAGCACAGCTATGGGCTTAAATGGAGAAGTTGATTTATCTTATTTTGACTTTGGTATTGTTAAAGGTATTGCATATGAAACATTTTTCGGAAGCAGTAGTTCAAACAGCAATCTTGTTCTCAATGAAGCAGGAAGAGATATGTATGATTTAAATGGTGAAACAGCTTTAAAGGAAAATGGAAAAGGCACATATTATGTTTGGATTACTAGTGGGAATAGTATACCTAGCGAAGGAAAACTTGTAATTGCTTTTTTAACTAAAGAAGAAGCTAATAAATATATACCAAATAATGATAATATTGTTCTTTCGCCTGATGGTGAGACTATGACATATAACCCAAAATTTCTTGATAATACAATAGTAGATGAATTAAATAAACTTGGTGCATTAAGACAGTATACATTTACTGTAAAATAAGTATTAATAAATTTTATATCACAGCCCACAATTATTTTGTGGGCTTTTTTGCTTTATATTTTTACCATGTTATATATTATTAAATATTTCATCATATTACAAATATTTATCTATTATTAAATTATTCTGCAAATTATACATATATATAAATTATATCTAAAAAAAATTTTTATGATTAAATTACTTATATATCAATAAGTTATATTATTTATAAAAAATTTTTTATATTTTTTTAAAATTTCTTGTTGACATTTATTATCAATAGTGATATTAATAATCATCGGCAAGAAAAAGCAAATTTTACTTGGCGAAATAAAATAAGGACAAGGAGTTTTTTAGCTATAGTTTTAGCAACCGAAGCTTATCGTTGATAAGCATTATCAAGATAGTAAGATTTCCCGTTCTTACAATCCTCCCATATTTTTTGCACAATTAAAACAGTAGGATGGCACAACCTACTGTTTTTTTATTTATAATGTATGTAAATAAAAATGCTAGATACTTTCCATTAAAGCTTGGTATAACATATTATAAACTTATCTAAATTATTTATTGTTTTTTTACTGTATCATTATAAAGTATAGAAAATATTATTAATTATAAATGTTTTTAAAAAAGTTTTTATTATTCTTTAATAGTGAAATATTTATAGTATTGTATTCATTATTAATTAACCACTGTTATATTATCGCTAAACTACTCAATTTCAATGCAGTGGTTTCTACGAAATGGTTATGGAATTTATGTTTGAGTATTACTAACGGTTATTGTTAGGAATACGAGTTCAAATTTCATATGAAGTAGAAAACACGAAATGATTTGAAATTATGTAGTGCAGGCGGTAATATAACAATGCCAATATATATGAGATGTGCGGCGTGATGATATGGACATAAAAAAATATAATAGAAAGATATTAGTAGTAATAAGTTCAATAATTTATATCTTTTATATGTATTATCTTTATTTATTGCAAATATTAATTATAAATTTTTAGATGCTTTCCTTAAAAACTTGGTATAGCATATTATAAACTTATCTAAATTATTTATTGTTTTTTTACTGTATCATTATATAGTTCTATAAATTATCAGATACACACATACCTATAAATTATTTTATATTTATTTTTCTTAATTTATAATATATGATGGTTTTATTATATTTTAGTATTATATGATGAGGCGTCCTTATGTATGCATTAGTTCCCGGTGCTGAGCTTATGAACAGGCTTAAAAAATTTACTACTTTTATGGATATGGCAGATGATACCTGGCGTTATATTTTTATATTTAACCCACTTAATGCATACTATTTTACAGGCACTATGCAGGAAGGTGTGTTATTTATACAGCGTGGGGAAGAACCTATTTATTTTGTAAAACGAAGTGTCAGCCGTGCAGAACGTGAGATTAGATACTGTAAAGTTATGCCTTATAAAACATATGATGATATAAAGAATTATCTAACTCTTAATACTTTCTTTCCTGCTTTTATTGATAAAGGCTTTATAACTATTGAAATGCTTGAAAAATTTAACTCATGTTTTGAGTTTGGAAAAATCTATTCATGTGATAAAGCTTTAAGAATGTGTAGAAGTGTAAAAAGTAAATACGAACTTGATATTTTAAAAGCAGCAGGTGAAATTCATGAAGATATTATGGTAAATATTGTGCCAGAAATATTATCTGAAGATATATCAGAACATGAAGCAGCTATGCTTATTTATAATGAATTTATAAAAAAAGACCACCAGGCTATTGTTAGAAATGAAAGGCAGGGTGCAGAACAGCATACTATAAATGTAAGTTTTGGAGAAAGTTCATTAAAAAATTATAGATATGACAGCCCAGTTGGCATAACAGGTATGTATGTAACTTCCCCATTTTTAGGTAATAAAAATATAACATTAAAACAAAATGATTTAGTTACTATTTCTTCTACCTTTGGAATAAACGGCTATAACTCTGTTTCTACACACTGCTATGCTTTTAACAGCCTTATAGACTACCTTCGCAGGCAGCAGGACCATTTAGTAAATCTTAAAAACCTTACCATAGAAATGATGAAGCCTGGTGTTAAACCAAGCGAAATATATACTTTTGTTATGGATAATATCCACCCAGAGATACAAGGGACATTTATGGGTATTGGGGAAGAAGTTATAGAACATATTGGAAGAGGAGTTGGGCTTACTATTGATGAATACCCCATAATTTCTAAAAATAATAATAATCCACTGGTAGAAAATATGGTTGTATCATTAAGCTTTTTTGCATGCCTTGAAGGTTATGGCACTACAGGTATGCAGCACAGCTATATTGTTACTCCAAATGGTGGCATATCCATAAACGGTAGTGCTGATGAAATAGTGGTTGCAGGGAAATATTTATAAACTATTCATGAAATACTTTCATATCTGCAATAGTAATTCTTGATTTATCCCTTGAAGCAATTATATTATCTTTAAAGAATGTTCTTAATGGCAGGCTTTCTTTATAGTGCAGCTTAAAGTGGTAGCATGATTTTTCACACATTCCACATGATATACATTTTGACGGGTTAAAAGTTATCTCTGTTCTATCTTCATTTATAGCAAGGGCTCCAGTATTGCAAAACCTGGCACACATTCCACAATATACACAGCTTTCGTCTATTTCAATATTATTAAACAGCATACCTGTTTCTACTTCTTCTTTCATAATATTGCCTAAAGACATAATGCATTCTAAAAACTGCTTTCTTCTTGCTGTTTCTTCATGAGTAAAATCTATCTGTGTTCTAGGCTCCAATGTTTCCACAGTAACCATATCTGCACTTTTTAAAAGGCTTTCCCTTAAAGTGTCTTTGAAAAATGAAAACATACCACGCCTGTTTACTGTTGGGTTTGGTTTTTCTTCCTCTATTATTTCATACACTTCATGCTGTATTGGAAATATAAGGCGAACACTGTCAGATTCAAATATAATTTCCATATCTTTTAAATCTGAAAAAATAGTGCTTAGTAACTGTAAATGCTTTATTTCCTGCTCTAATACTTTACTGCCATGTTTTGACTGGCATTCACTGCATATTCCATACTTAATAGTCATTTTAGAAGCACCACGTAGATACAGCACTAATATATCAACCACATTAAATATACCAGCACATTCAACAACTGCCACATTCCTATTATATACATGGTTTTCACTACAGGATATAACTAATTCACCTTTTGGGCTAATATGTGATGTAAGCTTATCTATAAACTTACTATAACCACCATGACGCAGTTTATAAACTTGGCTGTGGCACTGGCTTACACACATACCACAGCCTGTACATTTATCCCACTCTACTGTAATAGTTTCACCAGGACCACCAACATGAATTGCCTGAACAGGACATAAAGTATAACAAATAGTGCATGGTGCACTTTTATGCTTAATTTTAGAGCAGTATTTTGGGGCAACAGATATAGAACGAGATACCCCCTCAAATACCATATTTGCTATTTCCATTTTATTTATCATATTACACCTTATATCTCTGCTAAATTAAATGATGAAGGCTCAATTTTATCTATTTGGTATTCCCTCATCACCTTCTGACCTAAAGTTTTATCATAATCTACTGCTAAATATGAAAGCCCCAGCTCCATATTATAATCTTTTAAAAGGTAAACATACTCTGGACTAAATTCTATAATAGATGCATTATTATATAATATATAATCTATACCGTTACTATCTAGTATATTTTTTATAATATCTACATCTTGATTATACCCTTTTGCTACTTTAATAAAAAAATCACTTTTTGATAAATATTCCACACTGCTTTTGCCTGCATTACAATTTGCATGATATACTTGCGCAGTAAGTTTATTTTCTAAACTACAGTAATGCAAGCCCATTTTCATATTTTTTTCAACTGCATAAAGCATTACTTCAATACATTCTACGCTGCTGCCTGCAACAGGAACACCACCTGCATAAGTATAAGGATAAAGCACACTATATGGGTGGTTTTTTACTTCAAAGCCTTTTTTAAAATATTCATCACTATGAACAAAGGGATATAAAAATTCTAATATATTTATACTGTAAATTCCTATATTATCAAGAACTTCCATTAATGACTTCATTTCATTAACCATACCTTTTGGAAAAGGCATTTCAACCATTGTGCGTTTTATATATTTTTTTGCTGTTTTTAAGTTTTCTATTATATTATCTGATACTTTACCATTACTATCAGGTTTTAAACCAAAGCGTATTTCATCAAGCCCAACTTTTTGGAGATTTTGCATAATTTCTTCTGTAACTAAATCACCATTTGTATAAATTCGTGTCTGGATACTTTCATCTGCTTTTTTTACTTCACTAATAAATTCTGCACATTTTTCAGCATATAAAAGTGGCTCGCCACCTGTAATAGCAACAGATTTCATTTTTTTATACTGTTTTAAATGGTTTTTAAATTCAGATAAAATGTCATATACTTTATGGATACCTTCTGCATAATCATCTTGGTTTTTATTTGTGCAAAAAAAACAGTCCCTGTTGCATTTTAAAGTGATTATATATGTGGCAGAACCATAGCCTGTGTGGCAGTCAATACATGATGGAGAAATGCTGTTATAATATATGCTTTTACCATTATGGCATATATGAGCCCCTTTCTCTTTTAGTTTATTAATTAATATATTTTCCTGCTCACTATATTCCTGCTCTGAAATTTTTATGCCTTTTGATTTTATAAAATTTTTAAAGTTTTCATACTGGGTAACATAAGGTGCTGCATCTTTTTTCAAACCTTCGTTTTTAAGGCTTTCTATATTTTCTTTTGTTATTTTAAATATCACTTACTCATTCTCCACAGGTAAAGTAATAGTAAATACTGCACCATTTTTACTATTATACACTGTTAAATCACCGTTGTGATTATTTAAAATTTTCCTGCATATAGGAAGCCCAAGACCTGTTCCAGAACTTGATGTTGTAAAAAACGGCTTAAATAAATTAGGCATTACTTCTAAAGGAATACCCGGTCCTGTATCTGAAATCATAATACTTGTTTTATCATCTTTTAATTCATATTCAATGGATACTGTGCCATCATGCTCCATAGCATTCATAGCATTGGCTATTAAGTTTACTACTACCTGTTTTATTTGGTCTTTATCTGCATATATATAATCATCTTTACCGATTTTAATATCCAGATTAAAATTATTTTCCACCATTCTAGTTTCAAATAACAGTGTTATATCATCAAATAATTCTGTTAAATTAATTTTTTCCTTATGTGGTGGTCGTTTTCTAGAAAATGATAAAATATCTTCTGTTAAATGCTCTAACCTAATAGATTCTGTAGCAATAATACCTGCCATACGCTTTAAATCATCATTTGTTACAGCTTTCATAAGCCTTTTTGCAAAACCACCAATGGAAATAAGTGGGTTTTTAACTTCATGAGCAATAGTTGCCACATAGTTGCCAAGTGTTACAAGGCTTTGTTTGCTGCGCATTTCTGCTTCTATCTCTTTATAAAAGGCAGTAGTGTATTCATATTTTTGGTTGGATATAACAGCCATCATCATAGTATTTAAAAGACGTGCTGTAGAACGGGTTGTAAAAGTGTGTGTAATAGTATACTTTTCTTTAGAATAAGTAATCAATACACCATAAAGCTTATTACCTGTAACCATAGGCACAATAATAAGGGAGTTTTCAAGTTTTATTTTATCAATAGAGTAAAATATTTTATCTTCAAGCTCTAAATGGTTATCATAATTATTATCAGCTGCATGGTACTCTAAAAGTTTTGTACATAATTCTTTTGAAATAGGTACTCTTTTATTTCTAAACTCTTCAACCTGCTTTTCTGTATATGCTGGAATACTTGTAAGATATATACCTCGCAGTTCCATTAGTTTTTCATTAAAAAACATAACAGCTGCTTTATCAAATAGATTAGAATAAACTAATGCATTTGTTGCAACACGCACCATTTCATCTAATGTTGCCCTGCCTGCAAAAATATCAGGACTTTTTGAAACATTTTCTGCTATTTCCCAAGTGGCCCTGTTTTCCACATATACATCTATTAAGTCAGTCATAAGGCTTATAGCATCATCATTTAATGGTGCATATGCTGAATAGGTAATGAGCATTCTAATATTATTAAGAGTAATTTCTGTGCTAAATTCATCACAATAATCAATTGGTGCATCAGCATAAGCTGTGCGTTCTCCCATACTGTTATAAACAACAATCTTTGTTATTCTGCAATCACATCTACGGTTAATAATCTCAATTAATTTCATAATGCACCTTGATATTTGGTGATATTATTTGGAAGCTATTGCACCTAAATCACCTATTATAAGGAAAACTTTACGTAAGCTTGCTATTAATCCAAGCCTGTTTTCTCTCACTTTTATATCTTCTGCCATAACCATAACTTTCTCAAAAAAAGCATCAACTGCTGGAGCAAATTTCATAAGCTCATCTAAAACAGCATAGTTTTTTTCTTCATCAAGTAAAGCCTGCATTTGCTGCTGCCTGATTAATGCACCTAATGCTCTTTCTTCATCACATTCTAAAAGCTCATCTGAAAAATATTCATTATTAAAATCGTTTTTCTTTAAAATATTGTTTATTCTTTTATAGCTTGCAGCAATAATTTGAAATTCATTTGTATTTCTAGCATTTGTTAAAACTTTTGCTAAATTAAAGATTTTAATCATATCACTTGATTTGCTGCATACTGCATCAAAAACATCAGCTGCTACAATTTCTTTTGATACAAGCATTTGTTTATACCTTTGGTTTATAAATGAAAGCACATCATTTAAAACTTCATCTTTATTAAAAGACAATCTAGATGATAATTTATTCAACGATATTTCTATTAATTTTGTTAATTCTATTCTATAGCCTGCATCTTCTATAATAGATAAAAGCCCTATGGCACTTCTTCTTAAGCCATATGGGTCTAAATTACCTGTTGGTTTCATTCCTGCAGCAAATACGCCTGTTATAGTATCTATTTTATCAGCAATAGAAGTAAGCCTTCCTTCATCAGTTTCTGGTAATTTATCACCTGCAAATTTAGGAAGATAATGTTCCATTATACCTTGTGCTACATCATCATTAAGCCCTTCATTTTTAGCATAATAGTAACCCATTACACCCTGCAGCTCTGGGAACTCATATACCATTTCACTTAAAAGGTCTGCTTTACATAAATAAGCTGTCTGCTCTACATTTTCTTTTTTATCAGGGCATAAAATATCTGCTAAATATAGTGCTATCTCTCTAAAACGCTCCATTTTTTCATAGCTTGTGCCAAGTTTTTCTTGGTAAACCACTTTTTTTAATGCTTCAGTTCTTTCTGATAATGGCACTTTTTTATCGTTATTAAAGAAAAATAAACCATCATTTAGCCTTGCACGTAAAACTCGTTCATAACCCTGCCTAATAACACTATCACCATTAGGTGATTTAATATTAGCAATACCAATAAATTTATTTATAAGCTTACCAGATGAATTTCTTACAGGAAAATATTTTTGATGCACTTTCATAGAAGTAATAAGCACTTCTTCTGGCAGCTGTAAAAATGATTCTTCAAAACTGCCAAGTATTGCATATGGGTATTCCACTAAATCTGATACAATATTTAATAAGTCATCATCAATATCAACAGCTATATTTTCCCTGCTTTCTATATCTTTAATTTGTGCTTTAATAATATCACGTCTTTCAGAAGGACTTACAAATACATATGCTTTGCTTAATTTTTCTTTATATTCTGACACATTTGCAACTTCTATTTTATCAGGATTTAAAAACCTATGACCGTAAGTAATATTAGATGCTTTAATACCGTCTGTTTTAAAAGGCAATTCTTTTTCATCAAAAACAGATAAAAACCAGTGGATAGGGCGAACAAACCTAAAATCATTATCTCCCCATTTCATACTTTTTGGAAAAGGTATGCTCATAATAACTTCTGGTGCAGTTTTGCTAATTAATTCTGCAGTAGACTGCCCACCTGTTTTTTTCTCACCTTGAAGATAATCACCTTTTTGAGTAGTTACTTTTTTTAGTGTTGCTTCATCTATCCCTTTTGATACTGCAAACTTTTTAGCAGCTTCTGATAACGAGCCATCTTCATTAAATGCAATAGCAGCAGGCGGCCCCATTATTATTTCCGTTTTATCAGCTTGGTATAATTCAAGCCCATCAATATTTACAAAAAGCCTGCGTGGTGTTCCACCAGTTTCAATAGATGAAAATGGCAGGTTTAAAGCAGATAACCTTTTTGTCCACTCATCAAGTAAAAATTTAGTAGATGATGGTATAAATGCTGCTGGTATTTCTTCACAGCCTATTTCTAATAAATATGATGGCATATATATTCCTCGTTTTACAAATTCATAAATTATATTAAATTATTATTATATATTTATATATTCTCGTAAGTTTTTTTTCAAGTAATTTTAATTAAGTTTATAAATTTTATACTAAATAAACTAAAATTATTTATTTTAATAAATAATTTTAGAAGATAAAAAATAGAAATGTAAAATAAGGCTTATTACATTAGCAGTATATAAAATACTAATTATGCTTTACCCATTATCTTTTATAAGCCAGTCTATTAGGTTTATATGTTTTATACCATCAATATTAGAATTCACACCCACTTTATCTAGGCTAATAATATATTTTGAGTAATTATCATTAATCATTTTTAATGATTTTACTTCCCTTTTTAATACTTCTTCATTTAATAGTGATAAACATACTTGATAATATTCTATTTCGCCATTTTTTATTGCAACAAAATCTATTTCTGCATTAGTAAAATAGCCTATATAAACATTGTAATTTCTACGCATTAACTCTAAATATACAATATTTTCGATAATATGCCCTAAATCTGAATAATTCCTGCCTAATTTTATACGCCTTATGCCTATATCTACTACATAATATTTTTCTAAAGAAGATAAAATATTTTTCCCTTTAATATCATAACGTTCAACTTTATAAAAAAGCATACTCTCTATTAAAACTTCAATATACTTTGAAACTGTTTTATTATCTATTTTATAGCCATCAGATGAGAGTTTATTGGCTATATTATTGATGGATAATATACTTCCAATACTATCAAACATAAATTTCACAATTCTATGAAGTAATGAAATATCTAATTTTTTTATTCTTAAAGAAATATCTTTTATAATAATAGAATTATATATATCTTCAAGGTATTTATTAAGCATATTTTCTTCCTTGAAATTAATACTAAATGGATATGATGATGAACTGATATATTTATTAAATAAATCTTCATAATCATTATTTGCATCTTTATAATAAGAAACATATTCTTTAAAGGATAATGGAAACATTTTTATTTCAATATATCTGCCACTTAGTAATGTGGACAGTTCGCTGGATAACATATAAGTATTAGAGCCTGTTATATATATATCACAGTTGCCTTTAACCAATAAACTATCAACTGTTTTTTCATACTTTTCTACATTTTGAATTTCATCAAGAAAGATATAATATTTTTTACTATCTATTATACGCTTATTAAGATAATTATATAATGTTTTGTAATCAGTATATTCTTCATATTCCAAATCTTCAAAATTTATAAATATTATATGGTCATCATCTATATCATTACTTTTGAGATATTCTATATATTGCAAAAATAATGTTGATTTACCACACCGTCTTACCCCGCAAATCACTTTGATTAATGGCATATCCTTAAATTTATTTAAATAATTAATATAATCACTTCGTGCAATCATAATTTATACCCCATTATATTTACATTATATTACACTTAATTCTTTTTCAAGTAATTTTTGGAAATTTTTCCAAAAACTTTTTATTTTTTTATTTTTTTGGAATTTTTTCCAAAAATTTATTAAATTACCCTTTTACTTGCTTTTTTATAAATTATGTGCTATATTCTTAAAAAATTTTTAGAAAAACGAGGAAAATATGCCAATTACTCCAAACCAATTTAAAAGAGGCTCTAAAATAGAAGTAGATGGTGAGCCATACGCTGTTGTAGAATGGCAGCATATTAAATGCGGCAGGGGTGGAGCCACAGTTCGCACTAAAATTAAAAACTTAATATCAGGCAGAGTGCTTGAAAGAACTTATGATTCTGGTGAAAAATTAAAAGAGCCTGATTTTGAAGAAAAGAAAATGCAATATTTATACCATGATGGAACAGAATATATTTTTATGGACCAGGAAAGTTATGAACAGGTTCATTTAGATGATGACTGTGTAGGTGATTCATACTTATTTATGCCTGAATCTTTAGATGTGGCAGTGCAGTTTTTTAATGGTAAACCAATAGGTGTTACACTTCCTAACTTTGTTGAATTAGAAGTTACTGAATGTGAGCCAGGCGTTAAAGGTGATACTGTTACAGGTGGTTCTAAAGGTGCAACAGTTATAACTGGTGGAAAAGTGCAGGTGCCTTTATTTATTAATGAAGGTGATGTGTTAAAAATTGATACAAGAGACGCAAGCTATATAGAACGCGTTAGCTCTAAAAAATAAATTTTAATGCTTAATCAATAAGTCTAGCCCTTATATTTTTTATATAAGGGCTTTTTTATTCTGCTTATATTCTTTTTTATTTTACTTTTGCAAGTATTTCATCTTTTAAGTTTTTAGAAAGTGGCACATACTTTAACTGCTGTGCTGCCATATCACCTTTTTCAAAGCCATATTTAAAAAATTCCATTACTTTTTTATTTATCTCTGCCTTGTCCTTTCTTAGTAATATAAATGAAGCAGCTGCTATTGGCCATGCTGAAGCATCGCTGCTGTTTGTTAAAGATATGGCATATGATGGATTTTTATGCCAGTCTGCTGTTTCTACTGCTTTTGTAAAAGTATTAATATTTGCTTCTACTATTTTTCCTGCTTTATTTATTAAGTTTGTATAATCTAACTTTAACTGTTCTGCATAGGTATATTCAGTATATCCTATGGAGTTTTTAGTTTTTTTCACCATGTTTGATACGCCGTCATTACCTTTTGCACCAATACCTGTTTTCCAGTTAATAGATTTACTGCTTCCTAATTCTTTTGCCCACTCAAGTGATGTTTCTGATAAATATTTTGTAAATACTGCTGTAGTTCCAGAGCTATCCGACCTGCGTATAACTGTTATTTTAGTGTTAGGAAGTTTTAAATTCGGGTTTAATTTTACAATTGAAGCATCATTCCACATGGTAATTTTACCCATAAAAATATCTGCTGCAGTTTTACCATCAAGGACTATTTTTTTATTTTTTAAACCGTCCACATTTACAATAATCACTATACCACCAGTAATAGCAGGAAATTGTATAAGGTTTGATTTATCAAGCTCACTTTGTGGAAGTGGATCATCACTGGCACCAAAATCTACAGTTCCTGCAATAATCTGCTTAATGCCACCACCTGAGCCGATAGACTGGTAATTTACATTTATACCTGTTTCATTTTTATACATATATGCCCAGCTAGAATAAACAGGATAAGGAAAAGAAGCACCTGCACCATTTAATAAACTTTGTGCATTTACATAACCTGCACTGCATACAAAAAATATTGCAATTAAGATTTTTTTCATATATTTCTCCTTATAAATTAGGTTTATATACCTTATTAAGTTAAGAAATATATACCATTTACCCTTTTTACTTAGTAAAAATAAATGTAAAAGAATTGTAAAACTTATGATTTTTCATAAAGCACTACTTTAAACGTGTTGCCATTATATGCATTTGTATAAACAGATGCTTTTCCACCATATAAAAGTGAAATATGTTTTACAATAGATAACCCAAGTCCAAAGCCTGAATTATTACGTGATTTAGATACGGTATAAAATCTTTCAAATATCCTTTTACGTTCTCTTTCTAAAATTACAGGCCCTTCATCAGATACTTCTATAACTAGTGCATTATTTTCATCATATATCTTTACATAAATTTTTTCGCCTGTGGAATATTTAGTGGCATTATTTATAAGATTTGTTAGTATCATCTCCACATGAAGATTATCAATATTATACTCTTTTTTTACCATATTATTATAAATTATCTTCTTGATGTTATCTTTTACCATTATATTTGATAATATATTTTCAATATTAGTAGTTTCTTCAATATTAAGCCCAGTATTTTCTATTTTATAAAGTTCTAATGTTTGGTTTATTATATTATTAAGCCTTTTAGAGCCTGTATGGATTTTATTTAAAAATTTATCTGCAAACTCTTTTTCCATATCCTTATCATGAAGCAGTGTTTCTGATGCTGCCATAATAATTGCAACAGGTGTTTTCATTTCATGGGCTATGTTTGCTGTTAATTCTGCTTTAAAATCATCATAATCTGCTTGATTTGTAATATCTCGAAAAACTGCCAGATTATATTCTTCCATTTCTTTAATATAAACTTCATAAACATGGTCTTTATATATATGCTTTAATATGCCTTTTTTCTCAAAAATATCACAAAAAAATACTGCACTTTCATAATCTTCATTATCTACTAAAGGGTTTATACCCTCTTTTAGTGTTCCAAAAAATTGATACGCTTGAGTGTTTGCCTTTAATACTTTATTATCCCTGCTAAATAAAATAACTGCTTCATCAATATAGTTTATAATATTTGATAATATACTCCGTTCTGTATTTAATGCCTGTTTTTCATGTAATAAAAGCATGTTAATATTATATATTAGTGATGCAGCCTCATTCATAACTTTATCAGATATTTTAGGCATAATAAAATCACTTTTATTTTCGCTAATTGCTTTAGCTACTTTTGAAAGCTCTAGTGCAGGTATAGTAAGTTTGAAAGCAAGATATATGGACATTACAGCAGAAAGCAGTGCATATATTATAAAAAATAATATAATATCTGATTTTAATTTGCTGTATAAGTTATGAAAAATAACACCATCTGAAACTATTCTTAAAACATATTTGTTACTATACATTGCTGCATAATATATAGAATATCTGCCTGTTGTAGCACTTTTTCTAATATCATAATACTCACTACCTAAAAGTGCGTTCTGAACTTCAACCCGTGATAAATGGTTTTCTAAAGATAATGTGTCCTTTTCATTAACTGATGAATCAAGTATTACATTACCTTGCTTATCTATTAAAGTAATACGAATATCACTTTTATTATCAATAGCTTTTAATACTGATGATACTTGATTTTGATTTTCTAGATTATAATTAGATACTAAAAGCCAGTAAGTTTTTAATATTTCCTTATAGCTTTTTTCTGCATTATTTACTGCCTTTTCATGGCTGAAAGCAGTATAAATAGTAAAAACCAGCAAAAAAGGTATAAATATTTGAACAAATAACTTGAGAAAATATTTAATCATTTTAATCCATAGCCTGTTTTAGAAACTGATATTATAACATCACCATATGATAAAAGCTTTTTTCTTAATGATGCTATATGGGCATCTACTGTTCTAGTATACGACTGACTGTCGTATCCCCATATGGAATTAAGCAGTCTGTCACGGGAAAAAATAGTATCTGGGTTTGATAAAAATAGTCGTAAAAGCTCATATTCCTTATGTGTAAGTTTTATTTCTCTACCGTCTACATATACCTTATGGTTAGCATCATCAAGTTTAATTCCCTGATACTCTAATATGTTTGCTGCCCTGCCAGTCCACGATGCACCACGTCGCAGGATAGTATTGATTTTTGCAAGCAGCATTTCCATGCTAAATGGTTTAGGAAGATAATCATCAGCTCCCGTATTAAGCCCTGATATAATGTCCTGCTCATGTGTCTTTGCAGAAATAATAATTACAGGAATATTGCTGTATTCATCATTACTTCTAATAATTTTCAAAAACTCCATACCCTTAAGACCAGGCAGCATTAAATCAAGTAAAATAATATCACATGCAACTTCACCAAGAATAATAAGCCCTTCATTTGCATTTACTGCATGGTGTGTCTTATAACCTGCTTTTTGTAAATTATATGTTATAAGCTCTGCAATATCTGTATCATCTTCAATTATTAGAATATTTCTCATCTATATTTTCCCTGCTTTTATATATACCTGTTACTGTATAATAAACGGCTTCAGAAATATTTGATGCGTGGTCTGCCATACGCTCTAATCGTCTTGCAATATTTATTAAATTAATACCTGATTTTAAATAAGATACATTGTTTTCAACACTGTTGTTACTAATCATAAACTGTAATATATCTTTTACTGCTGCACTTTTTAAAGCATCTATTTTATCATCATTATTAATAATTTCTTCTGCCTTTTCTTTATCAAGATTATAAAACGCAACGCAGGATTTTACAACAGTATCTTTTACATTTTCAAAAAGTTCTATCAAACTTTTTCTTTCAAATACATTTGGTGTATTTTGCAGTTTTATTATCTGCTTGCTTATTTTTTTACAATGGTCGCCTATTCTTTCAAAATCTGAAGCTGTTTTTATGGTGGAAATAAGATACCGCATATCACTTCCTCTAGGCCAGTATAATGCAATAATTTTACCACAAAGTTCATCACTTTTTATGCTGTAATCATCAAGTTCTTTATCACGTTCTCGCACGTATTGGGCTTTTCCAATATCTTTATTAATAAAAGCTTGAAAACTTATTTCTGCCATTTCCTGTGTTATGCTGCATACATAAGCTGTTATAGATTTTAACTCTTTAAATTCTGCGCTGTTTAAATACATTTCCTGCTCCTTACTAACCGAATTTTCCAGTAATATATTCTTCTGTCATCTGCTTTTTGGGGTATGTAAACATAATATCTGTTGCATCTTCTTCCACTAATTCACCCATATACATAAAAGCAGTTCTGTCAGATATCCTTGCTGCCTGCTGCATATTATGTGTTACAATAAGCATAGTTATACTTCCCCTTAACTCCTGCATTAATTCTTCGATTTTCTTTGTAGATATAGGATCTAATGCACTTGTAGGCTCATCAAAAAGTACTACATCAGGCTCAGGTGCTAAAGTTCTTGCAAGGCAGAGCCTTTGCTGCTGCCCGCCAGAAAGCCCCATAGCAGATGATGAAAGCCTGTCTGCAACTTCGTTCCAAAGGGCAGATTTTTTTAAAACATGCTCTACCCTGTTATGTAGCTCTGTTTTATTTTTTATACCTTTTAGCCTTAATCCGTAAGCTACATTATCAAAAATACTCATAGGAAATGGTGTTGGTTTTTGGAAAACCATGCCTATATCCGTTCTTAATTTTGTAATATCTATATTTTTATCAAGTATATTTTGGTTTTTAAAAATTATTTCACCTGTATATCTATTACCCTTGTATAAATCATGCATTCTATTAAAACACCGTAAAAGTGTAGTTTTGCCACAGCCTGATGGACCTATTAATGATGTTATTTTATTTTTCTCTACATTTAATGTTACATTTTTCAAAGCTTCTTTTTCTCCGTAAAAAAATGACATATCTTTTACTTCTATTTCTTTTTCAACTATATTTTCACTCATTTTAATAACTCCTTTTTTTCATTATTTGTTTTAATATTATATTGGTGATTAAAATAAATACCGTTATTACAAGAGCAGCAGCCCATGCAAGTGATATCCAGTTTTCAAAAGCAGAACTTGCATATGTGAAAATTGATACTGTAAGAGATGCTACCGGCTCATTCATATTAAATGACAGTGTGTTATTACTAAAAGATGTAAATAATAATGGCGCAGTTTCGCCTGCTATTCTTGCAACAGCTAAAGATACACCAGTAAATATACCAGTTAATGCACTTTTTATGACTATATCTTTTATTACTTTATACATTGGTGTTCCTAAAGCTAAAGCTGCCTCTCGCAACTGCCATGGAATAAGTTTTAAAGATTCTTCTGTTGTTCTCATAACAATAGGTATTAATATGACAGCCAAAGCAGCAGCACCTGCCCAGCCGTTAAAATGACCTAAAGGACGCACAAGTATAGAATATATAAATGTTCCTATTATAATTGTAGGTATGCTTATACTTACATCTGCTAAACTGCTTAAAAACCTGCCTGTTTTAGTGTTGTGGGCATATTCTGATAAATATATGCCACCTAATATACCTATAGGTATCCCTATTAATGAAGCAATTACAGTTATTAAAAGCTGGCCTATAAATGCATGACGAAGCCCACCTGATGCCTGCAAAAATGCAGGTGCTTCATCTTTTATAAATAAGTTAAGGTTTAATCCATCTAACCCAGACATAATAACTTTATACAGTATGGCAAAAAGCAGGACTACACCAATTAATGCAGCTAATGTAGAAAGAAAAAGCATTATATAACCTTTAATTTTTCTAATCAATCTTAAATCCATACTATCTGCTCCTTGCAACATAGAGTTTTGCTGCAATAAGTGTTAAAAAATTTAAAACAAAAAGCAGTAGTGCCATATAATAAAGTGAAGAAAGCTGCATACTGCCTGCCTCGTTAAATTCATTAACTAATACACTTGTGACTGTAATATACGAATCAAATATGGAAGTAAGTGGCAGGTTCATATTGCCTATAATATAGGCTATTGCCATAGTTTCCCCTAAAGCTCTACCTAAAGCTATAATAATACCACCCCATATGGCAGTTTTTGAATAAGGAAGTGATACATCTCTTATGGCTTCCCATTTTTCTGTTCCTAAACCATAACATGATTCTTTTAATTCCTTTGGCACGCGCATTAATGCTTCCCTTGTAATACTTGCAATAAAAGGAACTATCATAATACTTAACACTATACCAGAAGTTAAAAGCCCTATACCACCAGCATAATTTATTTGAAAAAATGAGCCTATAACAGGCAGCTCTGCTAAAGTAGATGATGCCCACTTCTGTAAAGTGTTTTCAATAAATGGGGCAAAAATAAAAAGCCCCCACATGCCATATATTATACTTGGAATTGCTGCCAGCAGTTCAATTGATGTGCTTATAAAACCTTTTAAAAATTTAGGGCAAATTTCTACAATAAATACTGCCATACCCACTCCCATAGGAGCAGCAATAATTATCGCTATAACAGCAGTTAAAATAGAACCAAGTAATGCTCTACCTGCACCAAAGATTTCTTCACCATAATCCCATGATGTTGAAAAAACAAAATCAAAAAATCCAAACTTTACAATTGCATCTTTTGACTGAAATAAAAGACTTATAATAATACCTGCTATTATAACAAGCACAAAAAAAGCAGATATTATGGCAGAATATTTTAAAATATTTTCTTTCATATACTACCTTTCCAGTTTTGATGTGATAATATATGATATTATTTTAAAAATAAGTTTATAATTTTGTAAAATAAATGTAAAAAACCCCTTAAATATTAATTTAAGGGGCCTTAAGGTATGAGAAATCAAATATCTATTTTTTCAATTGATATTTGAACTTTAATGTGTATTCGTCTAAAATATGGCCTTCCATTTGTTTAAACATTTCATTCATTAAAAAACCGTTTTTAAGATTTAATGTTTTATCAAGAGCGTAAACATGCATTTCATATGTATGCACTTTACCATCATAAGGGGCAGGCCCACCATAACAGCTAACTTCTTTAGCATCTCTTGAACCACCAAGGCTGCTCCACCAGCTGTTTATTCCCTGCACAAAGTTTGGTTTATTTTTACTGGCATTTTCTGCAACTTTTGTAGTAGTAATATTTGCTGCCACCCAGTGAACCCACGAAAAACCTTTACTAACTGGAAAAGCATCTTTATCTTCTAAAAATACAGCGTAAGATTTTGTGCCTTTTGGTGCATTTTTGATTTCAAATGGAAAAGATGTAACAGGCATTCCTTTTGTGTCTAACTGAGTTTTATCGTTATAGCCATATTTATCAGATAAGAAACCTTTAGAATTTATAGCCGTACTTGTAACAACCATACCTGCATTGGCATAAGTTGTTACAGAAAATAATATTGCAACAATAGCTGCAAATAAAAAGGTCAATTTTTTCATATTTTTATTCCTCCGTATAATATATTTTACTTATACAGAGAAAAAATATGTTTGTCCATTACCCACTTTTTTGTGTGTATAATATTTTATTTTTCTATTTGGTAATCTTCTGTAATAATACCTTTATCAATAAGTACACATTTCTTACCATGCTCTATCATATATTCTATGCCTATTTTTTGCATAACTTCTAATGCCTGTAAAAGCCTTCTGCCATGGTTTTCTGTTAAAAAATACTCTACTTTTAAAGGATAGCCGTCATACGTTTTTTTATCTACAAACCCAAATTCCTGCAATTCTTTTAACTGCTCTAAAAGCATCTTTTGATTTATGCCGTCAATTTCTTTTTCCAATGCAGCTAAAGAATAACTACCTTTTCTTAAAAGCCATATAATAATAGGTTTCCATTTACCTTTTATCATATCCTGCACCAATTCCAATGGGCAGGTAAATTCTTCTCTTATTTTCATACAACTACTTCTAAGCTATTTTTTTATATTCTTCTGAACCTGCATTAAAGACTGTTTGAAGCTCATCATAAAGTTTGCTATATTTTTCTGTTTCCATATTAGCTGCTGCCTTACCTAAAGTAGCTGCTGCCTGCCTGATTTCTTCAAGACGAAGCCTGTATGCTGCTCCATATATATTATGACTGTGGTGAACTACTGCCTGACTGTCACCATTTTGGATACATATATCAATTCTTTCCAAATCTTTTGAACAAATTTTAAAAAAATCACCAACAAAACTTTTTAAAAGTTCTGTATCATTAATACCTGTTGCTGAAGAAAGTTCTTCCATATCTACTATCATTGAATGCCTCCATCTTACAGACTTTTTGCACCAAACTCCAGTAAAATATTTTTAAGTTTATCAAAATTAATTGGCTTTGCTACATAATCATTCATGCCATTTTTAATAAACTTATCTACATCTTCCTTTATAACATTAGCTGTTAAGGCAATAATAGGTATATTTATACCCATCTCCCTAATCTTTAAAGTTGCAGTAACCCCGTCCATAACAGGCATATTAATATCCATGAAAATAATATTAAAATTACTGCTGTCTTTTATAATATTTACAGCTTCCTGTCCGTTTGATGCAACAGTTACATTAAAGCCTGCTTTTTCTAAAAAGATAACCAGCAGTTTTTGGTTTACCGGATTATCTTCTACCGCTAAGACATGACCATTTAATGCCACTTTACTATCTTTATCGGATAATGTGCCTTCAACTTTAGTTTCATTACCATTTATTTCTGTAAACATATTTTTAAAACGTGATAATGTTACTGGTTTTAATACTACACATTTTAAATCTTTTTCTTTATCTGCCAATATCTTATATTTACTATGCACCACTGCTGAATATATGATTTTATCCTTATAAGGCATAGTTTTAAATATTTTAAAAAAAGTATCAATATCCCTTTTTGCATCAATTAAAACTGCATATGTATCCTCTGTTATTACTGATACATCACCTTCTGCATTTATTACTTCCATATTATATGCTTTTAAATATTTACTTATAACCTGACCACATACACTGTCTGTATTAAAAACTATTATCTTCTTATTTTTGTCTACCATAATATCATTAATATGGTTAGCTTTATCTATAATTTTAAAAGATATTTCAAATGTAAATGTTGAGCCTTTATTTTCTTCTGTAACAATCTCAAGGGAAGAATTCATCATTTCAAGTATACTTCTTGTAATAGAAAGCCCAAGTCCTGTTCCACCAAATCTTCTTGTAATAGATGTATCACCTTGAGCAAAAGGTGAAAATATTTTCTGTTTTGTTTGCTCACTTATTCCTATACCAGTGTCTGTTACAGAAAACTGGATACGCACAAAATTGTTTTCAATATATACTAATGATATATTAATAAATATTCTGCCTTCATCAGCAGTAAATTTGACAGCATTTGATAAAAGATTTGCTAATATCTGGCGGACTTTAACTGAATCACCTTGAATTACTTTTGGTATATAAGGGTCTGTAAATACTGCTAAATCAATATTTTTTTCATCTACCCGTGCCATATACATATCTATTACAGACTCAACAGTATCTACAAGATTGAAAGATGCCTTTTCTAAATCCATTTTGCCGCTTTCTATTTTAGAAAAATCTAATATATCATTAATAATACCTAAAAGGCTTTGAGAACTTGATGATATTATTTTAAAATATTCTTTTGCAGTATCGTCCATCTGGCAGTCTTTTAAAAGTTCTAAAAATCCTAATATGCCATTAATAGGTGTTCTTATTTCATGGCTCATATTAGCTAAAAACATACTTTTTGCCTTACTTGCATACTCTGCCTCTGCTTTTGCAATATCACGTGCCTGAACCATTTCCTGCAACTGTTTTACCATTGCTCTTTCTTTTTCATTGGCTTCTAAAAGCGTTTTTTGTGATTCTACCTTATCATAAATATTTCTGTGCTCACACACTACAAGACGAACTTCGCCATGTTTATCTAATATAGGAAAAAAACTTATTAATTCATAAATATTATTCTTTTCATCTATAACTTCATATGATACTTTTATTTTTTCTTTAAATACTTTTTGGACAAGGCAGTCACTACATGTTTTTATACACCTGCCCATATGATGCTTGTAACAATTTGCAGTCCTGTCAAATGGGTCTGCTGCATGGCTTAAGTTAGAATATTCCAAAGTAAAATCTTTTTTATAAACAAGCAGTATATTACCTGTGGCATTAATATAATCTGTTAGTATTGTAATAAATTCTTCTGATTTATCCTCTGCAGCCTTTAATTCATCTATAGCTGTATATTCTGGTGTTAAATCACTCATAACACAAAGCAGATTTTTTATTTTACCACTATTATCTGCAATAGCTGTACTTGATACTGATAAAACAGCCTTTTTGCTGTGTTTTGTTTTAAATTCATATATTCCATTATATATGGTTTCATTTTTATTTATATTAAATGAATTTATAAATTTATTTGGTTCGCTGCATTTAGCCGCAAAATGAGATAAGGATTCTCCAATATACTCATCAATATGACCACCCATTAAATCTAAAAATTTAATATTTACGTTAGTAATAATCATTTTTTCATTGAATTCTATTATTTGGGAAGAATTATCAACAGCTCTTTTATAGCCTTCAAGCATATTATTTAATTGAAGCATGGATTTTCTATTACGTTCTAACATTATAACAATAAAAGCAAAAAGCCATAAAGTTATAGATATTAAAAGCCAAATAAAAAATGCAATATTTTTTATCTGATATAAATATTCATTTGGCATAAGCTCTGTAATATAGCCAAGTTCATTATTACTTATATCATAAATTGGTATAAATACACCCCAGTATCTTTTATTCTCCAAATAAACATCTTTAATAAAATATTTACCTTGATTATTTGTATTAGCTACAAAATCAATATTATTTATAATAGTTTTTAAGATTATTTCTGGAATATAGTAATTAGCACCTGTTATAACTTTATACTTATTTATATCCTGCCCTTCAAGCACCCCTTTATCACTAATTGCTAAATATGAATGTTTAATAGCAAAAAGATAAAGCCCTGAATACAGCCTTTCCATATGGTTTACAAAAGAATCTGCAGACATTCCAAACTCAATATATCCATATATCTCATTATTCTTTTGTAATTTATATGGAATAAGAACTGCAATATCTTTTGAATCTATGGTAAAAAGCCTGCTGTCTTGTGTTGGGTGAATTATATGAAAACTACTGTTGATTGATGATGGATCCAGCTCACCGTTTAAATATCTGCCAATTAATATGCCATTTTTATCATATATTCTTATTAGGTTAATAGTGCCGGGTATGAAATTAACATACATATCAAGAAAATCATGATGCAGCGAGCGTATTGCTTCCTGCCTTTTTTCACCGTCAAGGCTGTTTACTTTTTCCATATCATTAATTATCGACTGGTTATTATATATTATTTGAAATTTTGATAAAGCATCATTTACAACACTATTATAGATAATCTCTTTTTGGGAAGATATAGTGCTTATTTTAGCATAAACTTCAGTATCTATTCTTCCACTTAAATCACGTAGAATAGATACTGATACTAATGCTTCTAATACAATAAGAACTACAACTAATACTTTTACATTATTCATATTTACCTGATAATTTTAATAAACATATAATATATAATAAGAAATAATATGTAAATATTTTTTTAAAGCTTACTTGCTGATATTTTCTGAAGGCATTATAATGGCTATCATACCCTTAAATACCCATGGAAAAATTACAGCAGAAATCATAGAAGCTAGTAAAACAGCAGATGTTTCCATTTTATTTATTAAGCCCATATCGTAACAAATCCTTGAAACTGCCACAAGCATAGTAAGTGGAAAAGAAAGACCTATTGTTACAAGCATAAGCTTTGGTTTTTGAATTGAAGAAAAAAGTAAAAGGATTGTTCCTGCCACCTTTGTAATAAATAAAGATGCTATAATAATACTAGCTAAAAAAATAACATCTTTTTGCACAAAATCATTAAATGTTACACGCATTCCAACAGAAATAAAAAATATAGGTATAAAAAAACCATATCCTATACCACCTAATTTATCAAGCACACCATCTCTGCCTGCAAAAACAAGGGCAAACATTAAGCCGCCAACGAAAGCTCCCACTACAAACTCAATTTCAAATATGGCAGCAAATGCTACAAAGGCAAAAAGAATTACAAAATTTGCACGCATACCTGTTTCTGTTGGATTACCTACTTCTAAAAATATTGACTGCAAATCTGGACGCCACCAAAGCATGACTTTTAAAACTTTCATTATAAAATATATTACAAGAAAAAATACTGCAATGTATAATATCTGCCTTGCACTGTTTAATGTAATGCCGTATTTTGATATAATGGTTAATACTGTAAGTCCTGCTAATGTTAATATTTCACCAATCATAGTAATAATTAAAAGCTTCTGCCCAAAATCTGTTTTTAATAGACCTGTATCCTTTAATACAGGGAATAAAAGCCCTATACCTGATGTAAAGAAAATAATAGCAAATGCCCAGGCAAGTTCCAATTTAAATGAAAGATACCATGCCGCTGCAGCAACAGGAATAAATGTTAATAGATATAACCATAATTCATTTTTTGGTAAAGCCTTAAACCTTTCAAAATCTATTTCAAGACCAGCAAGATACATTAATATTAAAAACCCAAGAGTTGAAAAATATTCTACCATAACAAGCTGACTTTCACCATATGGAATAAGGGAAGCTATAACAATACCATATATTATTTCCCCTACAGCAGCTGGCAGCATAAGCCTTTTACTTAAAAAAGGCATAAAAAATGCACCTAGTGCCATAAGAAATAGAAATAAAGCTTCCTGCTCACTCATTGATATCCTCATCAGGTAAAACTAATACACTATTATTTGTTCTAGCTGCTATTAAAAAAGAAGTATGAGGATTTAAAAATGAAATTCTATCTTTAGAGTTTGCAGCAAGTATTAATAAACTGTTTGGGCTGTCATCTACCTCTGATAAAATTTTATGGACTGGATTACCCTCTAATACAACCAGTGGAATTTTAGTTCGTGTTAAATTTTCATAATCTCTAACATATTTTTTTCTATTTTCAAGTTCTAAGCTGTCTTTTTGTGTTTTTAATGCACCGGGTGGAATAACATATATACATTTACAACCTAGACCAAAATGGGCAGCTATCTCTGCACCTGTTTCAATAAGCCTTTCTGGTATATGACCATTTAATGATACTACTACCTCATTATAAGGGGCCTGCCCTCTGCTTATTAAAAATGGGTGACGTGTTTTTTTAAAATAATATTTAAGCCTGCCATTAAAAAGACCAAAACCTGCACTGCCAGATATGGCTAAAGTTCCTACATCATGCAGATATGCAGCACTTCTAAAATTTTGCAGCGTGCCACCAAATTCACACCCAACACCTTCAAAATACCTAACGTCTTCTTTATTATTTATTTTCTTACGTTCTGTATCATACCATAAATATTTTTTTGCTCTTGTATTTATAAAAAAATAGTTTATGTCCATAGCATCTTTTTCTACCATGTTGTTGGCAATAACAGCCATAGTCTGTCCATACTGTAATGGAAACTCAGGTTTACCTATCATTAATATATTTACAATATTTTCTACAACTTTAGGCTCGCCCACAAGCACAACCCTATCACCTATTTGCATTTTAAAATCACCATCTGGAACCATAAATACACCATTTCTATATACGGCTGCTACCTTCCATCTGCTTGGTGCTAAAAAACGCATTTTCCTATCTACTATATGAGAACGCCTGCGAATTATAACTTCTACAATCTCACCATTACCAAGCCCAATATTATTAGGACGTGCATAATTTTTTTGTATAATATTTAAAACTGATTCTGAAGCTATTAAAATAGGATTGATTATTTTTACATCATACTGTTCTAATTCTTCCCGCCTGTCATTTTTATAAAGCATTAAAATAATTGGTATCTGTAAGTTATATACATTTCTTGCTATTCTACATATCTCAAGAACAACATCATAATCCTGCAGTGATGAAACAATATGTGATATATCTTCAAAATTTATCTTTTTCCATGTAACAATGCTGGAGGCTTCCCCTTCTATACCCTCGACATTATTGTATTCCTGTACAACACGCTCTACAAGGCCACTATCGATATCTACAACAACACATGGGCGTTCTTCTGCCACCATTTTTAAAAGCCTGCGTTGAAAAAATCCAAGACCAAAAAGTAAAACTTTCTTTGTAGACACTTATATGCTCCATTTTTAAACTTGCTTCATATTCTAATATGAATATATCTATATGTCAATATTACTATTTATTTACTATTTATAGACATATGTTAAGTATTTATAATCATTTTCTATTTTTTATTATTTTTTTAAAAAAATAATAATATTTTTTCTTTTTTTTCATACTTTTCTTATATGAATTTATTTTATTTGAATTTACCTTAAAATATGTTTTTTAGCCATATTTATTACTTACTTTTTATGATATTTTTCATTTAATTTTATTTTTTTATATTTTTCCTATTTTTTATATTTTTTATTATTTTTTAATTGTGTATATATTATGTAATTTTTTATGTTTTCTATTCATTTTTTTATTCAATTATGTTTCATAAATGCTACTTTGTTTTTATTTTTTCTCTTTTTTTGGGGGTTTTTATGTCTATTGGAAAAAAAATTAATATTTTTATACTTTCCATTGCTTTTTTATGTATTATAAGTAATATATATGCAGTATATTCGAGTTTTTCAGCCAGTGGTTCTGCTGAAGCTTTAGATGCTGAATATATTACTGCTAATACTCTTCTTTCAGATATGAATGTAAGTGTAAGCGCTATTAAAAGTGAGTTTCTAAATTTTGTTACTCATAAAACTAATGAAAGTTTTGAAAGACTTAAAACTACACTTGCTACTGATTCTATCACTATTTATACTGATTTTATAACGACTCATCAAAAAGATTTAAAACCACTTATTGATGTCTATACAAAATCTCAAGAATCATACAAATCCTATTATCAAGATGCATCTAGTGCCAGCGAAATATTTCTTGGTTTTGTTGATAATGGTAATGACTTTCTTAAAATATTAGAAACTAGTAGGAAAACTGTTGATCAAGTTCATAACACAGCTAACCGTAATGCAAATTTCTTTTTAGAACAAGAAATGGATACAAGGCTTTTTTATGCAGACTTTCTTAACAGGCTTTCTCGTATGAAAGAGTTTATTAAGACTATTCAAATTTATGCAAATGAAATTTTATCAGGAACATCTACAAATGGACAGCTATTTAACTTAATTTCTGATAACCTAACCCAGTTAAAAAAAGAAGCAGAATATATCCAGCGTGCATCACGTGTTGAATCTAATAAGAAATTAATGGGTGAAATACTTGGCTATATTACTCAAATGCAGAAAATTGCAACGGAAGCAGGTCCTGTTTTCCAAACATATGTTAACCATTACACAAATATGGATAATTCAAACCAGATTATTATTAATGATATTGTAACTATGACTGCATTGCTAAGTGAAATTATGCGTAGTGAAACAAAAAAAACTATTATAGAACAAAATGCTGCCTTTATTATTTCTATTGTATTTGTGATTTTATCTTTTACTTTTGCTATTATCAATATACTTATTCTGAATAAAAGTGTTGTAATCCCTATAAAAACTACTACAAAAATCATTAGCAGCTTAACACATGGCGATGGTGATTTAACTAAAAGGCTTAATATTAAATCACATGATGAATTAGGGGAATTAGCAGGCTATATAAATACTTTTATATCTAATGTTCAAGATATTATTAGGGAAGTAAAAGAATCTACTGATGAAGTTGCAAGTGGAGCTGATCAATTATCAGCTACAATGGAGCAGTTATCTACTACATTTGCTTCTCAGGCAAGGCAGCTTTCTGATATGGCTATTAGTATGGATACTATTAAGCAAATATCTCAAGATACTTCTACTTCTTTGAATAATAATATGAATATTTTAGAATCAACAGCTATAAAAACACAACAAGGTGCAGAAGCGTTAAATGGTGTTCAAAATAATATGATTAATATTAAAGATGAAACAGTATCATTAGCTGATGCTATTGACAGGCTTGCAACAAGCTCATCTCAAATTGGTGAAATATTAAGCGTTATTAATGATATTGCAAACCAAACTAACCTGCTTGCATTAAATGCAGCTATTGAAGCAGCTCGTGCTGGGGAAGCAGGACGTGGCTTTGCTGTTGTTGCAGATGAGGTTAGAAAACTTGCTGAAAGAACTCAACATGCTACAAGTGAAATAGAAAATATTATTAATACTCTGCAAAAAGAAACTGAATCAGTATCTTATGAAATGCAGCGTTCTGTTGACAGTGTTCAGCTTGGTGTTGATAACATAGGCGAAACTAATAGTGGCTTCGTTTCAGTTGTTGATGGTATTCAAGAGCTTAATAGAGATATGCATAATGTTGCAGTTCAAGTTTCTAACCAGTATGATACTATAGTAAGCACAAACGATAATACTCAAACTATTGTTGCTGGTGTTGAAGAAAGTTCATCGGCAGTTAGTGAAATTGCAAACACAGTTGAACATTTACAATCTAGAGCAATCCAACTAAAAGATACAATAAATAGATTTAAAATAGATTAATTTTCTTTCACCCCACATTTAGTATGTGGGGTTTCTTTTTCCTTTTTTAGTTTTCCTTAAATTTAGTTTCATTTAAATTATGTAGTTTTTGTTTTCATATTTTATTTTAGTATTGACTATTATTATATTTAACAATATTATTTCTTATATAGGAGGACATATGAAACATATTAAATTTATTTCAGTATTAGCACTTGTTTGTGCTCTTTCTTTTATTTCTTTTTCAGTAAATGCTCAAAGTCTTTACGATCCTAGAAAAGAAAAGAATAAAATTATTGTTAAAATGGAACTTTTAGACAAAAAGAAAAACACATATATTGGTGATATTGTAGTTACAGAATCACCTTATGGGTTAGTTTTTACTCCATTTTTAAAGGGTAAAATTAGCGAAGGTTTACACGGTTTTCATATACATGTAAACCCAGACTGTGGCCCTGATGAAAAAGGTGTTTTAGGTATGAAAGCTGGTGGCCACTGGGACCCTGCAAAAACTGGTAAACACTCTTTCCCATGGGATAATAAAGGTCATAAAGGTGATTTACCTGCACTTTATGTATCATCTAAAGGTGATACTCCAAATCCTGTTCTTGCACCAAAACTTAAAAAATTAAGTGAAATAAAAAACAGGTCTTTAATGGTTCATATTGGTGGGGATAACCACCATGACCACCCTGCTGCTTTAGGTGGCGGCGGAGCAAGAGTAGCTTGCGGCGTTATTAAATAATTTATCATAACTGGGGCAGTTACTCTGCCCCATCTTTTTATTTCATTACATTTTATATATTTTCTTAAAAATTTACTTGACTATTTTATAAAAAAAAGGCAAAAGAGTAATTTACTATTAACTTATTTGAGGGCTTATGAAAAATTTATCTACTAATGAGGCTTTAAGAAATATTGCAATTATTGCCCATGTTGACCATGGTAAAACTACACTTGTTGATGCTATGTTTAAGCAAAGTGGTGTATATAGAGAAAACCAAGTGGCAGAAGAAAGAGCAATGGATAGTATGGATATTGAAAGAGAACGTGGTATTACTATTACTGCAAAAAACTGCTCTGTTAACTGGCATGGAACTAAAATTAATATTTTAGATACTCCAGGACACGCTGATTTTGGTGGTGAGGTTGAACGTGCTTTATCTATGGTAGATGGTGCTATTTTACTTGTTGATGCTTCAGAAGGTCCACTGCCACAAACTCGTTTTGTTCTAAAAAAAGCTTTAGAAAAAGGCTTAAGAGTTATTGTTTGTATAAATAAAATAGATAGAAAAGATGCCCGCCCTCACGAAGTTATTGATGAAGTATTAGATTTATTTATAGATTTAGATGCCACAGAAGATCAGCTTGATTTCCCTATACTTTATGCTGTTGGAAGGGACGGTATCGCCTCTCTTACATTAGAAGAAAAAGGTAAAGATTTAAAACCACTTTTTGATATGATTTTAAAAGAAATCCCAGCCCCAACTTACGATGAAAATTCTTCATTTAAAATGCTTGTTTCAGATTTGGGCTATTCTGATTATCTTGGCAGGCTGGCTATTGGTAAAATTAGAAGTAATATTACAAAAATCAATGAAGGGCTTATTTATTTTAATGAATTAGGTGAAACAAAACCTGCTAAAGTTTCAAAAATACAGTCATATTCTGGTATGGAGTTAGTAGATAACCCTAATCCACAACCGGGAGATATTTTAGTTGTTGCTGGTATGCCCGAAGTAACTATTGGTGATACAATATGTGCAAAAGATAATACAGAGCCACTTCCTAGAATTTCAGTTGATGAACCTACTGTTGCTATGAGATTTACTATTAATAAAT
The DNA here is from genome assembly GCA_944325215.1 of uncultured Mucispirillum sp. Classification (GTDB taxonomy): domain Bacteria; phylum Chrysiogenota; class Deferribacteres; order Deferribacterales; family Mucispirillaceae; genus Mucispirillum. The sequence goes on from CALUZC010000002.1 coordinate 108,290, forward strand.
CACCTTTGGCTGGTAAAGAAGGTAAAATCGTTCAAGCTGCTAAAATTAAAGAAAGGCTTGCAAAAGAAGTTTTAAGAAATGTGTCTATTAAAGTTGAAGATGCTGAAGAAAAAGACAGCTTTATTGTTAAAGGCAGGGGAGAATTACAGCTTGCTATTTTAATTGAAGAAATGCGAAGAGAAGGTTTTGAATTAAATGTTGGCAGACCTCAGGTTATTTTTAAGAAAAAAGATGGTGTTCGCTATGAACCTATTGAAAATGTTTATATAGACTGTGAAGAACAATTCTTAGGTGTTATTACAGAAAAATTATCTATTAGAAAAGGTAGAATGACAAACCTTGTAAATAAAGGAACAGGCAGATGCCGTGCTGAATTTTCTGTTCCTTCTCGTGGTTTAATTGGTTATAGAGATGATTTTTTAACAGATACAAAAGGAACTGGTATTATGAATACTCTTTTTGCAGGCTATGAAGAATACAGGGGAGAATTTCCTGTTCGTCATACTGGCTCTTTAGTATCAGATAGAGCTGGTGTTGCTGTTGGCTATGGTTTATTTCATTTAGAACCACGTGGTCAGCTTTTTGTAGTGCCGGGTGATCCCGTTTATGAAGGTATGGTTATTGGGGAATATAATAAGGATAACGATTTAAATGTAAACCCATGTAAAGAGAAAAAACTTACAAATATGAGAGCTTCAGGTAAAGATGATGCATTAACTTTACGCCCTATTCTTCCTATGACATTAGAAAAAGCAATTCATTTTATTACAGATGATGAAATGGTGGAAGTAACACCGCAATCTATACGTATAAGAAAAACTATTCTTTCTGCTCAAGAAAGGCATACTTTAAGAGGTAAAATGCTTCAAGGTATGGAAGAAGAATTTAACGGATAAAATAAATTATTATATATAGTTATTTATATAGATGCTTTAATTTACTTTTGTAGATTAAAGCATTTTTTTTATATTTCTTATTTTATTTATTAATATAATTGCTTTTATTCTTGTTGTATACTCTTTTAGTTTCTATTATTCATTTACTTTATTTATATTTCTATGTATTTATTTTTACATAATTTACATTTTATTAATTCATTATTATATAACTATTTATTACTTAACTACTTTTTTGATTTTTTATAATTTTTTACTTTTATTACTTAAATAATAAATAGTTTATAGTATAATTATATTATTTATTACAAATATGCATTAGTTTACCTGCAAACTAAAGTATATTTACTTTTTCTTTATTCTTTTTGTTCTTTATTAATATAATTGCTTGTTTATACTCCTTAGTTTTTCATTATTCAATTACTTTATTTATATTTCTATACATTTATTTTTACATAATTTACAATATGTTAATGCATTGTTTTATTATTTATATTTTTTTATATGTTATAATTTTTTACTTGATTATTTTATTATTTTATTATTTTAAACTTTATTATATTTTCTTATGAGTTTATTAATTTATTCAATTATTATTTTTATATTATTTTTCATCACTAATATAGTGAATTATCTTTAATTATCTTAATAAATAATTTATTTAATGCATTAATTTATATATAATATTATTTATTATATACATTTACCTGTTGTAATATCACTTAATGCTTTTAATTTTCTATTTTCTATTATAAATTTTTGTTCATAACATGTTTCATCAGCTGAATCTGCTGGTATATATTTCATTATAATACCCCTACTTTCTTTTTTGCTTAAAGGAATAGATATATACCTTTCACCATTTATTTCCATTGCTGTTATTTCATTTATATTGTAATCTGCAAATATATTCTCATCTACCTTACCATTTGATACATCAACTAATGTAAGATACATACAGCCTGTTCCACAGCTATTCCTAACTATTGCATATTTTCCATTATAATTTATTGTTAATTCTACTGCTTTATTTATATCGTTAAATATTAATCCTTCTTCTTTTCTATAACCTTCTGGCAGCACTATTTTTCCATTATATTTATTTTCTGCAGGATAATTTTTAAAAAATGCATCTTCTTGACCATAACATATTGATATACTTATTAATAAAAACATTGTAACAAATATTTTTTTCATATTTCACTCCATTTTGTAATATATTTTTGTAAAAAATAAAGGGAAAATTTTACTTTCCCCTTTACATAATCTATCAGTTTTTCATTACTATCTGATACGAACGTTAATGCCCTCTTTACCTTCTGGGTCAACAGTGTGAACGGCACAAGCAATACATGGGTCAAAAGAGTGGATAGAACGAATAATTTCAAGTGGTTCTTCCATTCTTGCCACAGGAAGATTCATTAATGATTCTTCGTAAGGTCCTTGTCTGCCTTGGTCATCTCTTGGACCTGCTGTCCAAGTTGATGGAACTACTGCACTATAGTTTTCTATTACACCATTTTTAATTTTTACCCAGTGAGAAAGCATACCACGTGGAGCTTCGTTAAAACCTGCACCTTGGAATTCACCTTGTGGAACTTCTTTTAAATAGTTTACATATTTTTGGTCTGTTTTGCAGTTATCAAGTAATGTTTCAAGACATATTTCTGCATGATCAACCATTAATAATGCTCTTATTGCTCTTGCAGCATTTCTACCCATAATTGAGTTTAATTGACTTAATTGGATACCTGCTTTAGCTGCTACAAAATCCACATATTTTTTTACAACAGGGTCGCCACCATAGTAACCAGCTAATACTTGTGCTATAGGACCAGTTTGTGTAACCTGGTTTTCAAACCTTGGTGATTTTGCCCAAGAGTATTTACCGTTTTCGTCCCAGTCTGTGTATGATGGAACTTGGTCACCATCATATGGGTGAAGTGTATCTTTAGAGTTTTTATACCAAGAGTGTGTAGTATTTTCTGTAATACCATCTCTTAAAAATGCATCTTTCCATGTTTTTATTTCTCTAAATTGAGTTCCGTTAATAACACCACCTTTTAAACCAAATTTTGTTAATTCAGAATTCATTGGAACTTCTGGAACTGCAATGTAGTTTTCAGAACATTTACCTAAATTAAAATATTCTTTATACGCACTACCTATTGCAATAACATCAGGAATATATGCACCCCTTACAAATGCTGCAACTTCACCAAGAAGTTTTTTAATCCATTGAATTCTTTCCATATTAAGTGCTGCCATACTGTCAAAGTTAATTGCAGTAGATACACCACCAACTGTTAAGTTTTGGATATGTGGGTTTTTACTACCAATAATAGCAACTGCTTCAGCAATTTTTCTTTGGTATTCTAATGCTTCTAAATAGTGAGCAAAGCCTAATAAGTTTATTTCTGGAGTTAATCTCATTGCTGGGTGACCCCAGTAACCTGTTCCATAAATACCTAAACTTTTAGTAGTTTTAAAAGATACTAATCTTTCTTTAGCATTTTTTAATGCATTAAAAGAGTTTGTTGCCCATGCTTGACCAACTGGTGAATAATCAGCAAGTGATTCTGCTATTTTTGCAGCTGCCTGAGGGTCTGCTTCTGTTGCACTAATAATATCAACCCAGTCTAATGCTGTTAAATGATAGAAATGCACTATATAGTCTTGTAAACACTGCATTGTGCTAACTAAGTTTCTTAATAAGTGTGCATTTAATGGAACTTCCACACCTAATGCATCTTCTACTGTTCTAATAGAACATAATGCGTGAGTAGTAGTACAAACACCACAAAAACGTTGTGTCATAGCCCATGCACTACGTGGGTCTTTACCTCTCATTATTGTTTCAATTCCTCTAAATGCTTGAGCTGATGACCAAGAGTTTGATACTTTACCACCTGCTACTTCAACATCTATACGGAGGTGTCCTTCTATCCTTGTAATAGGGTCAACTGTAATTCTATTTCCATTAACTGGCATATAATTTCTCCTTTTTCAATTTTTTGGGTTATTACCCATTTAGCATTTTTTGTATGCTTTTATCTACATAAGTAGATTAATGTTTGTGCCCATGTTTTTCTAAATTAGGTAAAACTGGAGTTAATTTCACAAGCACCATATAACCTAATATTTCAATTGCAACAAATCCAACAGTTATTAAAAATTCTAATAAACTTGGGAAATATGCATGGTATTCAGGACCAGGGCTAAAACCAACGTTGTAAACACCTATCCTATACATACCACCACCGATTAATAAAAGCATACCTATTAAAAAGATACCACTTTCACTTTTTGCATATCTGCAGGCAAGAACCATTAATGCTGGAACAATAACTAATATTAATTCAAGCCAGAACCAAATTGCTCTACCAGAAAATGCAAATGCATTTGACCAGCCACCATTTAATGTTACAGAAATTACCCTTACGATTAACCAGAAGAACACGATATATGGTATTACTTTTGCTAAATCAACTATCTCTTTTTCAAATGGTCGTTTTAAAAGCCTAGTAGAAAGCACTGTTTCAAAAGCTGTAATTGCAAAACCCATTAAAATTGCATTACTTAAGAATAATAATGGTAAGAATCCTGTCTGCCACATAGGGTCTAATTTATACCCCATAAGAACATAAAGTGTTCCAAGTGAAGACTGGTGCATTGTAGGAAGTGTTGCACCAATTGCTACAATTACAAATAATGCTTTAGAGAAACGTTTTTCCCATGTTTTACCAAATTGCACTAATTTTGGTGATTTTTTTTCATCTTCATCTGCAAATCTTTCAAATACAGCTGGAAGATATTCAAGTATAAGCACTACGCAGTATGCCATAATACAAAGGGCAACTTCAAAAAGTGCTGAATTAGGGTTCATTCTGCTAGGAACAAAAAAGCTGTATGAGTTCCAATATCTACCAATATCCACCATAACGGATAAACCTGCTAAGCTGTATCCAAACATACTTGCAAGCACTGCAGAGCGAACCATAGCATGATATTTAAAATTGTTCATTACATATACTGTTAAAGCTAATACATAGCCACCGCAGGCAATGGCAGAACCTGTTGCCACATCATAAGAAAGCCATATACCCCAAGGATAACCATTGGAAAGGTTTGAAACAGCTCCTATACCTGCAACGTATCTATATGCTACAATAGCCATACCAAGAAGCACTACTGCCAAAACTCCATAAAAAGCAGGAGTTAATATAGGCGCTCTATGAACTGCATATTCTCTTTGACTGCTCATATTCTATCCCTCCTTATTATTATGGTGTTCTTCTTGTTCATGGTGTTTTTTATTGTTGCGGTTTACAACAAATGCTAACAATGCAAAAAGGCTGATAGGTGCTATACCATATTTATAGATAGTATGCTGAATACCTTCAGATTTATATGCAGTAGCTCTATCACCTATTTTATCAACAGGAAAATCAAGTTTTCTAAAGTCAACAGCAGAGATTATAAGCTCACCTGTTCCACCATAGATTTTTTCACCAAGAACAGATTCACCACGTGCTGTATCTTCATAATATTTATTTTCGCCTTTTTCTTTTGACTGAGCTATACGGCTTTTAGCAAGCTCTAATAAATCCTGCCTTCTGCCATATAAAACTGCACCTGTTGGGCACACTTTTGTGCAGGCAGTGCCTTTATTAGGGTTATCTTTATATGTGGCGTTACCGTTTGCATCAATATCAAAATCATTTGTTTTTGGATTGATAGTAGAACGGCACATATCACATTTAGTGATTTTTGCATTAGCCCTGTGCCAATCAAAAGCTGGTATATTAAATGGACAAGCCATTTGACAATAACGGCAGCCAATACACCTGTTAGGGTCATAAGTAACAACACCATCATCTTTATCTTTTTGTAATGCACTTACAGGACAAGCTGATACACAGCCCGGTTTTTTACAGTGCATACAGTTTTGTTTGATAAAGTGTGCTTTACCTTCTTCATCAACATGTTTTTTGATGATTGTTCTCATTCTGTAATCAAGCCCGTTAACAACTATCCATGGTTTATCTGGACTGAACTGGTCTTCCTTAGCAATAACAGGAATAATATCATTTCTTTCAATGAAATTAAGTTCTTCTAACGGCTTGTCTAAATTATCTTTTCTATGTAAAAAGTTTGTTTCATAGCAAGCTACAACGCAAGTTTGGCAACCAATACATACAGTAGAATCATAAAATTTTACCATTGTATTTTCAGCAAAAGGTGCATTTTCGTCCTCTGAAGCTATTGTATAAGACGGAGTTAATGTGATTGCACCTGCTGCTGCCACTGTTCCTGCAGCCGCTTTTAAAAAATCGCGTCTATTTGTTTTCATCCTCTGGCTCCTTAGGAAGTTTTCCTGCATACATTACACCTGCACCAATTGCAGCGCCTACAAGTCCACCAACAACTGCAGCTTGAGCTGCTGATGATTCTTTACCTTTACCTAATGTTTCAGGTGCACTTGCATATGGTCTTGGTTGAGCCACTTTTGCTAATGAGAATAAACTATCTTTGAATAATACATTTCCTTCTGTACAACCTATACATGGGCAGCCATTACCAATAGGCCACGCAGCTCCATCATTAAAGTGAATGATTGAGCAGTTTGCATATGTTTCAGGACCTTTACAACCCATGTGATATAAACACCAGCCATTTCTGTGGCCTTCATCACCAAACTCTCTTACAAACCTGCCTGCATCAAAATGAGGCCTACGTTCGCAATGTTCGTGGATTAATCTGCCGTATGCAAATGTTGGACGGTGAGCAAGCTCATCTTTTATATCAAAATTTTCTTTTGGTGGTATTTTTGGTCCTTTTTCTGGAAGTTTACCAAATGTAGCAAAGTATAATATTACACTTAAAATATTATATGGGTTAGGTGGACAGCCAGGGATAGAGATATATTTTGCTTGTAATGCTTCTTCATTCCAGTTCATATCATCAACTAATATATCTATCACACCTTTTGCTTTTGTAGGGTTTGGTTCAATAGCAACAATACCACCACTTGTAGCACAAGCACCAAGTGATACAACTACCATTGCTTTTTCAGCAGCCTCTTTAAAAGACTGTAATGCAGTTTTACCACCAATTTGGCAGCAAACAGCCATATCATCAGTAGGAATAGAGCCTTCAATAACTAAAATGTATTTACCAGCATGCTTTTCAATAGCTTCATGAAGTGCTTTCTCAGCCTGGTCACCTGCACCAGCCATTAATGTTTCTTGATATTCAAGATTAATAATATCAAGCACTACTTCTGCTATGCTTGGGTGGTTAGCTCTTAAAAGAGCCTCAGAACAACCTGTACACTCTTGATAATGGAGCCAAATAACTGGTGGACGATTATCCTGATTGTCTGCTTGAGCAACAACTTGTTCAGCCATTGCAATTGGTAATCCCATGACTGCAGTTGCTGTTGAAACTGTTTTCATGAAATCACGCCTAGTTATCCCTGCGGATAAAAAACTACGTTCGATCATACAAACCCCCTTGTGCCACACATCGTTAGTGGTGCGTTTGCACATAATTTTTATTTATATTATATATTTATATCATGGCGTACCATGTAATAATGCAATATAAAACATAAAACTTTGATACTTTTCTGAAATAATACCATATCAGTATAGGCACATACACACTGATATATTATACTTATACCATACTTTTAAAAATAAAACAATAGATTTAATTGTTTTGCCTTAAAAAAATTTATTATATTTATTTTTTTTGCTGATTTTGTAACATATTAATAAATAAGAAGTTATTATCATAGTAAATTACTAGAAATTATGTTTATGGTTATATTTTTTGAAAAATTTAGAATTTTTATTATATAATTTTTATGTTTTAACTTATAATTGAAATATAAAATTTAATTACTAATCATAAAAAGACTATTTTTATCTTTTTAAAAAAATATAATCCTAGTATTTACTAGACAATTCAAGGAAATTTAAAAAACAAATTGTGCCTTAAAAAATAAGGCACAATTTAAGATGTATTAAAGAAAGTGTAATTATATATGTATATGTGATTATATAAATATAACTATTTATACTAATAATATATTAATATTCCATATATTTTTAGATTTGAACTAATCTTAAAAGGCTTGTTGTGCCTGTTTTACCAAAAGGCATACCAGCAGTTACAATTATTGTATCGCCCTGTTCAACAAGTCCTGTTTCTATGGCTTTAATTTTTGCCGTTTCTACAACAGAATCCATATCTGTCATTACTTCACTATATACAGCTTGTGCTCCCCATATTAAACTCATCATAGAACATACTCTTTCTTCAAAAGTAAGCACAAGCAGTTCACATTCTGGTCTAAAACGTGATATACAGTATGGGGCAAGCCCAGTTGCAGAATAACTTACTATTGCTTTTGCTCCAACATCTTTTGCAAGCCAGCAGGCAGCTCGCCCTATGGCTAAGGTAAATGAGTGAGTGTTTCTAAAAAAAGAGCTATCAAAATCTGGTGTATGTTTATTATGCTGTTCTGCAGCACGGGCAATACGGGCAAGTGTTGCAACTGCCACATCTGGATAATCACCATTTGCTGTTTCATCTGAAAGCATTAATGCATCTGTGCCATCTATTACTGCATTTGCAACATCAGTAGTTTCACCTCTTGTAGGACGCTGTGCTTTTACCATACTAGCAAGCATTTGAGTAGCAGTTATTGTTATTCTTCCTGCTTTTTTTGCCTGAGCAATTATATGTTTTTGAACATGTGGTATTTCTTCTAGTGGCATTTCCACACCTAAATCACCACGAGCCACCATTACACCATTTACCACATCTAATATCTCTTCTAAATTTGTAACAGCCTGTGGTTTTTCTATTTTTGCAATAAGCAATGGTTTATGTTCGCTATTATCTATTATATTTTTTATTTCTTCTAAATCTTTAGCAGAACGGACAAAAGAAAGAGCAACAAAATCAAGTTTTTCTTCTAAACCCATTTTTAAATCTTCCCTGTCCTTGTCACTAAACGCTGGCACATGTAAATCAGACTGTGGCATATTAACGCCTTTTTTAGTATATACTACACCTCCAGTAATTACTTCGCATATTACTTTTACACCATCAATACCAGTAACACGTAACTCCATCATACCATCTGCTAAAAGTATCCTTTCTCCAACCTGCACTTCATCATGAAGTTTAGGATAATCTACAGGCAGTGCATTTTCGCATTTCTCATTAGATGAAGCAAGAGCAACATAATCACCAACAATAAGTCTTACACCTTCTTCTGGAAGCTTGCCTAAACGGATTTTAGGACCGCATAAATCTTGCAAAAATCCTATTTTTACTCCAATCTCTTTAGCAATTTTTCTAACTAATCTAATTGTTTCCCTGTGACTTTCATGGGTTCCATGTGAAAAATTCAATCGTGCTACATTCATGCCATTTTCAATCATTTTACGAATTGTACTTTCAGAATTAGAAGCAGGACCAATAGTGCATATTAATTTTGTTTTTGTAATTGCTTTCATTGCAAATATTCTCCATTATTATTTTATAGCAACAAATACTTTATAATATTTATTTTATGCTTATATATCATAAATTTATAAATCAGCAAATATATTTAATTACATTTTATTCTATACAGGCTGTAAAAATATGTCTGTAACTCCTCATTTGTCATTACATGACCATTCATACATTTGCCTTTAATAATATTATCATTTTTAAAGTCTATTGTGGCATATAATGAACCATCTTCATTATACTTGTTTACTTTTCCATGACGCATATCATTTAGATAATCTACTGTCATCATCAAATTACCATTTTCATAATATGCTTTCATTGTTCCATTAATAGCACCTTTTTTATATGGTACTAAAAGGTCTACTTTTCCGTTTTTAAAATAATCTATTTCATTGCCATCTCTAACACCATTATAGTAATTAGAACGCATAGATACTATTCCGTCATTAAAATATTCTATTACTTTACCATGTTTAAAATCATTCTTATAGTTAAATACAGCCTTTAATGAGCCATCAACATAATAATCCTTTCGCACGCCTTCTGCTTTACCATTTTTATATGGTATATAGAAATGAAGCTGACCCTGTTCATAATATTCCTTTAATAGTCCATCAATTTTATCATTTTTATAAGGTGTTTCTGTTAATATTGCACCACTTGGATAAAATCTTTTTTCTATACCATGTTTTTTATTATTTTTATATGGTGTAATAGTTTCGATTACATCTTCATAATAGTATAAATATGCATTACCTTCTATTCTACCATTTTTTATAGGATAATATATAATTCGCCCATCTATATTTTTATAACATGCTGTTCCATTTGATGTGTTAGATATAAATATTCCACCCCTGCGAACCTTAGTTATATCTGCCTTTGTGATTTCAAAATTACATTTTCTATTTTGAGAAAAAGAAATATCATATGATGAAAATAAAAAGAAAGTAATCAATACAGGAATATATATATAAAACTGCCTATTTATCATCTTTAATTAAAACTGTTCCTAAAGAATCTATCTGCACGTTATCAGCCACTTCAGTATGTGCTATAATATTTAAACTTGGAGAATATTTTTCTACAAAACGCCTCATAGCATATCTTATTGGTTGAGATACAAATAAAACAGGTGGAATACCTTTAGCTGTAACTTCCTCAGTTTTTTCCATTAAGCCTGTTAATATTTTTCTTGCTGTTGCAGGGTCAATAACTATTTCTTTACCTTCATCAGTCTGGTGCATACTTTTTATAATAAGCTGTTCTGCCTGCTGTGGTAGTGCAAATACGTAAAGCTTACCATCTTGTGCTAGAAGGCTCTCAGTAATCTGCTTACGGAGTGCAAAGCGAACTTTTTCTGTTAAATACTCTATGTCCTTATTCATTGTGCCGTAAGTTGCAAGTGATTCTAAAATAGTCTGTAAGTTTCTTATAGATACTCTCTCTTTTAATAAGTTCTGTAAAACTCTGTTTAATGTAGATAAATCTAATATACCAGGCACTACATCTTCCACAATTTTTGGGTGTTTTTCTTTTAATTTATCAAGTAAATCTTGAGTTTCCTGCCTGCCTAAAAGTTCATATGAATTTTTCTTAATAACTTCTGTTAAATGAGTCGCAATAATTGTAGCAGGGTCTACAATTGTGTAACCTGAAAGCTCTGCCTTTTCTTTTTCCACTTCATCTACCCATTTTGCAGGCAGTCCAAAAGCTGGCTCTTTCGTTGGAATACCTTGAATATCGTCCATAGGGCCTTCAGGGTTCATTACCATATACCTGTCAGGCATAACAGAACCTTTAGCTGTTCGAACACCACGTAAAAGCACAACGTATTCATCAGCATCTAGCTGCAAATTATCACGTATTCTCACAGGTGGCACAATAAAACCCATTTCTAAAGCTATTTGACGCCTAATAGATTTGATTCTGTTTAAAAGTGTTCCACCCTTATCTGTATCTACTAATGGAATAATAGCGTAACCTATTTCTAATTCCATAGTATCCATTTCTAAAAGTTCTTTAACTTCCTCTTCTTCAGGTGCAGGTGGTTTCTCTTCTGCATTTTCTGCATCTTCTTCATCTTCATCAATACCACCTATTTTTACCTTTTTATGTAACAACACTCCAGTACCTATTAATGATAAACCAACCACAAAAAATGAAAGTTTAGGCATACCCGGAATTATTGCAAAGAATAATAATATACCACCAGAAATAAACAATATCTTTGGATTAGGGAAAAGCTGTTTTGCAAGCTGTTTGGAGAAAGAGCCGTCACTTGCATCATTACCAGCACGAGTAACTATAATACCTGCTGATGTAGATATAATAAGTGCAGGAATTTGACCTACTAAACCATCACCTATTGTTAAAATTGTATATGTTTTAGCAGCCTCACCAACAGGAAGATTATGCTGCAATATACCTAAAGCAAGCCCGCCTAATATATTTATAGCTGTAATAATAAGCCCTGCAACAGCATCACCACGAACAAACTTTGAAGCACCGTCCATACTACCATAGAAATCTGCCTCCCTTCTAACATCATCTCTACGTTTTCTTGCTTCATCTTCATTAATAATACCTGCATTTAAGTCTGCATCTATCGCCATTTGTTTACCAGGCATAGCATCTAATGTAAAACGTGCAGCAACTTCTGCTACCCTGCCAGAACCTTTTGTAATAACCATAAAGTTTATTAATACAAGAATAATAAATACAATAATACCAACTGCATAATTACCACCTACCACAAATTGACCAAATGCACGTATAATCTCACCTGCTGCATCTGGGCCTTCATGACCATGCAGTAAAATTGTCCTTGTAGTAGATACGTTTAATGAAAGCCTAAAAAGTGTTGTAAAAAGTAATATAAATGGAAATGATGAAAAATCCAGTGGTCGTTCAGCAAAAATAGAAACAAGTAATATGATAATACTTAAAGATATACTAATAGCAAGAAAAAAATCCAAAACTATAGGAGGCACAGGAACGAATAATACTGCCAATATAAGCATAAAGCTAATAGGCAGCAATATATCTGTCTGTTTTGTTACCTTCCTAAGTATAGTGGATAATTTTGTTTTTGCTTCTGCCATATAATTCCTTAATATATTTATATTATACTGACTTTAATACTATCTTTTTACAACTGCAATATTTAATTATATATATTTTATAAAAGCCTGTCAATACTATCAAACATTATACAAAAAATAAACCCCAAACTAATATAATTTGGGGTTATTTGTATTATAAATTATACTCTAAATTGCTCAATAAGCCTTTTTAATCTTTCAGTCCTTTGCTGCATATGGCTTACAGTTTCATTTACTTCATTAACAGCAGCATTACTTTCTTCAATACCTGCAGCTACAACTTGTGCATTATCTACTACAGTTTGAATTGTTATATACTGGTCTGAAACAGATTTAGATACAGGCTGCATTTCAGTATATAGATTTGTTACACTTTCAACTGCCTTTTTAATTTCACCTGTAACATCTTGTATGTTTGTTGCACCTTCTTGAACGCTGCCGACAGATTTCTCCATAGCTGTTGCTGCATTTTCAGAGTCTTTTAATAACTCATTAATAATGCTTTCAACTTCGCCTATGGCATGTTGTGTTCTTTCTGCAAGTTTTCTTACTTCATCTGCAACAACAGCAAATCCACGGCCTGCCTCCCCCGCTCTTGCTGCTTCAATAGCTGCATTTAATGCAAGCAGGTTAGTTTGGTTTGCAATATCGTTTATTACATTTAAAATATTACCTATCTGCGATGAACTTTCATTTAGATGGTGGATTGTTTCAGCCAGTGATACTGTATCTTTTTCAATATCACCCATATCCTTACTTACTTCATCAAGGTTATTAGCTTCATGTCTTGTTGTATTAGCAGTATTTTCTAAAAACTCCATATTTGTGTCTAGTGCATCGCTTGTTGATTTAGAAATACTACTTATCTGCCCCATACCTTCTACCATCTCAGATACCTGCTGAGCTTGAGAATCAAATGTAGTAGATAATTCTTCCATAGTGGCTGCTAACTGGTTATTGCTTGATGCTACTTCTTCTATGGAATCTCTTACTTCTTTTATTATATGTTCCATAGATGCAATAAATGAATTTACTGCTGTTGCAATTTTACCTAGCTCATCATCTGTATGAATATTTACTCTTACTGTCAAGTCATTACTTTCAGATGCTGATGTTATTCGTTTTTGGAAATCAGTTAATGTCCTTAAAGAACGCCTTAATGTAAATTGTATGAAGAATAGAGATATTACAAGTAAAATTATACCAAACACAATACTTTGTAATGCAACACTGCGTATTTCTTTAACAACTAAATTTTTACTTATAGCATATAATATATATAAATCATATCCTGGTATTTTCTGAACAGCACCAAGCCTTTCTGCTCCTGCCCTGCTTATATATGGCACAGTTTGATTAGCATCTACCTTGCCTGCAATGATATTTTTAATGTGGCCACTTAATTCTTTAGAAAAAATATCTTCAGCAGTTTTTAGTGCTATGTCTGGCTCTAAAGAAGCTATAATTTTTGTATCATTTTCCATTAAGTAAAATTTACCACCAACTTTTGCATTACCTATTTCTTCAAAAAGTTTATTGAAATTAAGGTATAAATTAAATGCAACAACACCTTTTACTCCATCTTTTGTAGTAACAGGATAACCCATAGTAATACATGGAAAACTTGGATTTATTGTATCCTTATATGCTTTTGATATATAAATACCATTATGATTAACAGCCTCTTGATACCAGTTTTCATTTTTATGGTTATAGTCTGCACCATATTTTATGTTACTTGAATGGAATATTAACCCATCATCAAATGCAATTGCAACGCTAGAGACACCAACAGTATCTTTTATGGCATCAAGAATACCACTAAATCTTGTTTTAATATCTTCAGTAGTATCTCCATTAATAGATTTGGCAAAGATAGTTAAATTTGATGTATCTTTATTCAACTCTTTTGAAAGAATTTCACTAATATTTCTTGAAATTCTGTTTTGGAAACCTTTATAAAGTTCCATATAATTACTATACATACTAAAATAATTAAAAAGTATTAATACAATAACTGTAATAACTAATACTACGGTAGAGGCTATTAATAATTTAGCCCTAAGTGATAATTTTGATAAACTCATCTTCCTCTTCCTCTATACTTAATTTAATTAAATCTGCTATATAACATATATTATTATTTGTCAATAAGTTAAATAAAAATATTTTAATATAAATAATTATCTTCTTCTAAACTTATCTAAAGTCATAAGGATTTGAGCTAGTGCCTTATATAAATTTTCTGGTATTTCTTCATCTACTTCGCAGGAATTATAAAGTGTTCTTGCAAGTGGTGGGTCTTCTACTATTTTTACACCACTTTGCTTTGCTATCTCTTTTATTTTTAATGCCATAAGACGCTGCCCCTTGGCAACAACTTTTGGTGCTCTATCCACCTCCATATCATACCTTATTGCAACAGCATAATGGGTTGGGTTTGTAATAACCACATCTGATTTAGGAACTTCCTCCATCATTCTTTGCCTTGCTGCATCTCTTTGAGCCTGCCTGATACGGTTTTTTACAATAGGATCCCCTTCCATCTGCTTGTATTCTTCTTTCACTTCCTGTTTAGTCATTTTCAAATCTTCATTATGCTGCCATTTTTGATAAGCATAATCTGCTATACCAATAACTAATACCAGCACTGCAATCTTTATAGATACATCAAAAATTAAATGACCTAAATATACCATTTGGTCTCTATAATCTGCATCTGTCATTCTAACTATTGTTTCAAGCTCGCTATGAACAAGATACCAGGCGTAAGCCGTTAATACAAATATCTTTAATAGTGATTTTATAAGCTCCACCACTTTACGCTTATTAAAAAATGCTTTCATAAAATTTGCAAAGAAATTTAGCTTCTCAAACTTTGGTTCTATTGCTTTAGTTGAAATATAAAAACCTACCTGATATGCATTAATGCCTATGGCAAGCACAAAAAGAACTGCAAAAATAGGAAGTGTTACTTTGGCTAAAAACTGTATCATAAATAAAAATAAGTCAATAGCAGAATCCTGAGTAATAGAAAAATTGTTAAATTTAAAAAATTCTTCTACTAAATCTTCAAAATTTTCAAGCATATAAGGCACATATACATACATTGCACCCACTGCTGCAACAAGAAGAACACCAGAAGAAAGGTCCATACTTTTAGCAACATTACCTTCTTTCCGTGCATCATCTTTTTTCTTGGAAGTGGCTTCTTCACTCTTTTCTGCGCCGTCTTGATTTTCTGCCATAGTCTACTCTTTATATATATTTAGCCGCCTGCTAAACCATTTATTTCAAAAAATTTCTTAATCTGCCTAAAATATTCAAATATAACTTTTTCATAAGCTATGTAAAATAATTGTAATGATGCTATTAACATTAAAGCACCTATTGTTATTTTAACAGGAAAACCTATTACCATAATATTCATCTGTGGAACAAGCCTTGCAAGTATACCCATAATAACATTTGTTACCATTAATGCAATAAAAACTGGTGCAGTAATCTGTATGGCAATAACAAATATTTTTATAAAAGTTGATATAACATACATCATAGCATCTTTTGTAACATTAAAATCACCAACAGGCATAAACTCAAATGACTGTGTTACAGCACGCATAAATATATGATGCCCATATATTGCTAAAAATATTAGTGTTCCAAGTAAATTATATACCTGCCCAGAATATGATACATTAGAGTTTGTAGTAGGGTCTATTATACTTACCATGCTAAATCCCATTTGATAGTCCACTAAATAACCACCAAGTTGCAAACCTGAAAAAAGCAGGCTTGTCATACCACCTATACATACACCTATTAATATTTCTTTAGTAACTGAAATTACAAGCCACAAAAGGTTTGGATCTGTTATAGTAACTGGAGTAACTACAGGTAAAAGCAGCAGTGATATTACTAAAACTAATATCATACGTACCTGGTTATTAAGTGATGAACTACTAAATACTGGAGCGGTAAAAAATATACCACCCATACGCATTATTATCAAAAAATAAGTAAGCAAACGTGATGGCTCAAAAAGATTTTCAAACCCCATAGTGCTCTACCTAATAGTTATTATATTTCGATATATATTCTTTTAAACCTTCATATATACCTTTTGCAACTTTTTTTCTATAAGCTGATGATTTAAGTTTTGCTGCATCTTCAGAATTAGAAATAAAACCTGTTTCCACTAATATTGCTGGCATTGTAGCACCAACAAGCACATAAAATGGTGCCTGCTTAACTCCAAGATTTTGTTTTTTAGATGCATTAACACTCTTTACTAAATTACTTTGCACAGAGCCAGCTAAAGATACAGATTCTTCTAATTTTGAATATTTTAAAATATCTTTTAATATACCCTGTAAATCTGAGATAGATTTTGTAGTTGCCTGGTTTTCCAAGGCTGCCACTTCTAAAGCAGCCCTGTCGTTTGTAACATTAAACACAAATGTTTCAAGCCCTGAGGCAGCCTTATTTTTTGCAGCATTGGCATGTATTGATACAAATATATCTGCCTTTAATTTATTTGCTATAGCTGTCCTTTCTTCTAAAGGTATAAAAATATCTCTATCACGTGTTAAATGAATATTTAATTCTGGATCTGCTTTTAAATAATCATATAAATATTTACTGATTTCAAGGACAATATCTTTTTCACGCATACCGTTATATACTGCACCTGGGTCTTTTCCACCATGTCCTGGGTCAATGACTATGGTTCTAATTTTAAGCCCTAAAGCTGCACCTAGCGTTATATCACTTGGTAAATCATTAGGACCTTTTACTGTCATGTTACCTTGAGATGATTGTTTTTGACTGCCTTTATTATTTTGAGCAGTAGTAATAGATGGAGTGCGTTTTGCTTCTTCTTTACGTTCTTTATCAAAAACATCTACAACAATTCTGCTTGGATTACTCATTTGAAATACTGTAAAATCTTTTACGTTTTCAGAATCAAGCACAACCCTTGTTCTTTTTTCCTGTGGGTGATAGCCAAGACGAACAGCACTTAAAAGCCCATCTTTTATTGATAAATTTCTTGATACATTATTACCAAGTATAGAATTATTAATATCAATAGTTAATCTTGGTGGTTTATGAAGTGCTGCATCTGCTTTTAACCAGTGACTTGAATATTCTGCATTGTTTGATAAGTCTATAACTATCCTTGTATAATCCTTATCAGAAAAATACCTGATGCCATGCACATTTACAGTTTTGCCTGATGCTGTTGCACCAGAATTTTTCCCTGCTGATACGGAAACTACATCTTCATCATCTTCTTCTGCAATATTTTTAACAGGCTCAACAACTGGCTCTTTTACCACCTGTTTATTAGGATGGTTTTGTGCCACTTGTGGACGTGTAATAGTAGAACGATTATTTGTGCCAAGATTTGCAAGTTTTTTTTCTGCTTCCTTAGCTTCAGAACTTTGCGGATGTTTTTGTATTAATTTATTTAAAGTAAACTTAGCCGATGTGGTATCACGCCTGCTTATAAATACATCTGCACTTTCTAAATATGCATTTCTTGCAGCAGATGATGAAAAGGCACTTTGAACCATTCTATAATAATTTAGTGATTTTTCTAAATCTGTCTGCATATTAAAACGTTCAAAAGAACGCCTGTATGCCCTTGCTGCACCTAATAATGCATCATCTGCATATCTGCCTGACGGATTATCTGCATATATTTTATAAAACTTATCACCAATTGTAGTATATGACTTTCTGCCTATTTGGTTTGTCCTGTCAAGCAGTGTTAAATCCTTATACATATCATCTATTTGTGATGCATATGCAAAAACTTGTAACACAAGCAGCCACAGCACTACAAAAATTGATGGTTTTTTTGTTATATTCTTAAACATTTACACCTGACTTTATTATACTTTAACATTCTATTTTATCAATGATAAATGAAAATATCAATATTAATTATCTATAAAATATTTAAAAACTACACTTTTTTATATTATGTATAATTATTTAACTTTGCTTTTTAAATATTTACCAGTGTATGACTTTTCACATTTCACACAGTCTTCAACAGTGCCTTCAAAAACTATATTTCCACCACCATCGCCACCTTCTGGTCCTAAGTCTATTAAATAATCGGCACATTTTATAACATCAAGGTTATGTTCAATAATAACTACAGTATTGCCACCATCTCGCAGCCGCATAAATATTTTTATTAATTTATTAATATCATCAAAGTGCAGCCCTGTTGTTGGCTCATCAAATAAATATAATGTTTTTCCAGTAGAGCGTTTCATTAACTCTTTTGCTAGTTTTACCCTTTGGGCTTCCCCGCCTGATAATGTTGTAGCAGGCTGCCCAAGCTTAATATAACCTAAGCCCACATCTCTTAAGACATCTAACTTAGATTTAAGTTTTGGTATATTATCAAAAAATTCTGCTGCCTGGTTAACTGTCATCTCCAATACTTCAGCAATATTTTTTCCTTTATATGTAATATCCAGTGTATCTCTGTTATACCGTGAACCGTCACAGGCATCACATTTTACATACATATCTGGTAAAAAGTGCATTTCTATTTCAATATAGCCTTCACCCTGGCATACTTCACATCTGCCACCCTTTTTATTAAAGGAAAATCTGCCTGCATTATATGCCCGTTTTTTAGCTTCTGGAGTAATGGCAAAAAGCTCACGAATATCCTTAAAAATATCTGTATATGTAACAGGGTTACTTCTTGGTGTTCTGCCAATTGGGGACTGGTCTATATCTATTACCTTATCTATCTGCTCCACTCCTGTTACACCTTTATGAGCACCAACAGTATAAGCAGAACCATATAACTGTTTCATAAGTTCAGGATATAATATATCAAGGATTAAAGTAGATTTACCAGAACCACTTACCCCTGTAACACAGGTCATTAAACCAAGTGGTATAGATACATTTATGTTTTTTAAATTATGCTCTGTTGCTCCCTTTATGAAAATAACTCGCTTTTTATCAACTTTTACTCTATTTTTTGGTACTTCAATAGCCAGTCTTCCAGAAAGATAGCCACCAGTTAATGATTTTTCTGAGTGGATAAGTTCCTGTGGAGTGCCTTGAAATACAACTTCACCACCTTTTCTGCCTGCACCTACTCCCATATCTATAATCTGGTCGCACTGCATAATTGTATCTTCATCATGCTCTACAACTATTACACTGTTGCCAATATCCCGTAAGTTTTTTAATGTTGCTATAAGCATATCATTATCTCTTTGGTGTAAACCAATGGAAGGTTCATCTAATACATAAAGAACACCTGTTAACCCTGAGCCAATTTGTGTTGCAAGGCGAATACGCTGTGCTTCCCCGCCTGATAATGTGGAAGCTTTCCTGTCCATTGTAATATAATCTATACCCACATCGTTTAAGAAATAAAGACGTCTTAATATTTCTTTTATTATCTTTTCTGCCACTTCTTTTTTAAAACCATCAAATGATAATTTTGAGAAAAATTCTATACACTGAGTAATATTAAATTTTGATACTTCTGCAATATTAAGCCCATTTATTTTAACAGATAAACTTTCGCTTTTAAGCCTTGAGCCGTTACAGGCAGTGCAGGGGCGAAATGTCATATATTTTTTTGCAGTTTCTATTTCACTAATAATTCCAGAATTTAACATTTGCTGCAGTTCGCCAATTACACCATCAAACTGCTTTTCGTAAAATACTTTCTTATCACCTTTAAATGTAAAAAGCTCCAGCGGCTCTTCCACACCATAAAGGATTATATCTTTATGTTTTTGGGAAAGCTTGTGCCATGGACTGTTTAAATCAATGCCATATTTGGCAGAAAGTGCATTTAATATGTTGTAAAAATGGAAGTTATCATACTGCTCCCATACTTTAACAGCACCATCTCTTATACTTTTCTTTGTATCTGGAATAATAGCACTTTCATCAAAAACAGAACATTCACCAATACCTTCACATTCAGGGCATGCACCAAATGGGTTATTAAATGAAAAAATTCTTGGTTCAACTTCTGCGATACTTATACCACAGTCAATACAGGCAAACTTTTCACTGTATAATGTTTTTTGCCCATCGCATATAATTTCCACTAACCCTGCAGCATGTTTTAAAGCTATCTCAATAGAGTCTGTAAGACGCCTTGCTATATCATCTTTTAATATTATCCTGTCTACTGATATGGAAACATCATGCTTAACATTTTTATCAAGCTCAATATCATCTTCTAATCTTACATTTGCACCATCAACATAAGCACGCACAAATCCTTCTTTTAGCATGTCTTTAAAATATTTTTTAAATTCACCTTTTTTACCACGTATAACAGGTGATAATATTTCCACCTTTGTGCCCTGTGGATATGCAAGCACTGCATCAACTATTTTTTGGACAGTAAAAGACTGTATCTGTTTATTGCAGCTTGGGCAAAATACATCGCCAACACGTGCATATAAAAGCCGCATATAATCATATATTTCTGTGATTGTCCCAACTGTAGAACGTGGGTTTTTACTTATTGATTTCTGTTCAATACTTATGGCAGGGGATAAATACTCGATGGTATCCACATCTGGTTTTTCCATAAGTTCTAAAAATTGACGAGCATAAGATGAAAGTGATTCTACATACCGTCTTTGACCTTCTGCATAAAGTGTATCAAAAGCTAATGTTGATTTTCCAGAACCACTAACGCCTGTTATTACAACTAAAGAATTTTTTGGGATATCTAAATCAATATTTTTAAGGTTATGCTGCCTTGCCCCACGAATTATTATATTATTTTTCATATATTTTTATGCAGTGAACTGCATACACTCCTTTACTAAAAGTTTATATAATTATTAATCTAATGCATTGGCATTTTTAAGGCTTATCCAAGCAACTTCGCCATATTTTTCATCATAGTAGAAAACCATATTATCCATAGACTCTTTTACTACTGCTCCCACGTTATAAAACATGACAGTTACACCTTCAAAAACTTTATTTTTCACTTTCATACGTGGGTTTTTAGCTTTGTTTTCTTTAATAAGCTTTGCCTCTCTAGTATCAAGTTCAACTATTAAATCACTTAAAGAACTTTTTACTTCCTGCATTTTTATGATTTTTGGGTGGTTTGCTATTTTTGGACGTTTCAAATTAAATCTAGACAGTGCTGTATCTACTCTTTCAATAGTTTCTTGAATACGTGCTTTCTCTCTTCGTAATTTTTCCAGTTCAAATTCTATGTAATATTTCATACCAAGTATTACATTAAATTTTGAATTACCATTTGTACCAAGCTGTTTTACAGAAATATCTTGAAATGCACGAATAAGCCCGCCTGCTATAATACCATCACCATTCATAGCATCTATTTTCATACCTGCAAAAAGCTCACAGTTAAATGCATACTTTCTAATTTCAATACTTTCTCTAGCATACACTTTCGCTTTTTCTGCATATCCAATAATTGCAGAACCTCCAGCCCTAATTAAACCAGAGCCAGAACATTTCATACCTGTTCGCAATATTACATTGCCTTTAGCTATTATTTCACAGTCTTGACAAATACCATCTACTAATATATGTTTTTCTGCCTCTATGGTAAATCCAGAAAGCACATCTCCCTTTACATGCACAGAACCATTAAAACGAATATTACCAGTAGAATAATCTACATTACCCTTTACCATATAAACTTGGTAAACACCAAGTCTTTTATTACCAAAATCAACATATCCATCTGTTGTGGCTGTAAAGATTGTTCCTGCCTCGTTAACTGTGGCACCATCACCAGGAAGTATAACAATATCCTTTGCAGGAATTGGAGTAACTTCACCACCTTTTATATTTCTACCACGGCTTCCCTGTATAGCTGGTTTTTTAGTAATTAAAATATCACCTTTTTCAACCATTACAATATTGTCAAGGTTCTTAAAGTCTACTTTACCATCTTTTATTTTAGGTTTTTTATCTGCTGTTCCAAAATGCAGTGTAATCTCTGCATCTTTACCTGCAGTAGGACGGATACCTTCTGCAATTACTTCATTTTCAATAACTTCTCCATCTGCAAATTTATGAAAAAGGTTACTAATCTGCTCATTATCTATATTTTCAACTTCTTCACCTTTTAAATAATCCATCACTTCTTCTAAAGTATGCATTTTCCCTTCATTAATAGCTGGATACATAAATAGAAAACCAGTAAATGCACCCTCATCAGTAGTTAAAAATACTTTAGAATCCTGAACTTTATCTGCACATTTAAAGATAACAGTAGCTCTATCTTCACTGCCACCTTCAATCTCATATTCGTTTGGGCGAAGATTATATACCTTATTGCATATATCTTTTGCATGTTCCTGTGGTTTTGCTGCTCTAACTATTATCTTATCCATCTTTTGGTATCCTAATTAAAAAACATGTGTAAGCTCCAAGGCGTGACCTTACAGAAATCCTTCCAGAATGTGCCTTAATTATATCCTGCACAACAGCAAGCCCAAGCCCTGTTCCTTTTATTTTACCTGATGTAAAAAATGGTTGAAATAACTTGCCTAAGTTATCTTTAGATATGCCTTTGCCTGTATCTGCCACTAAAAAACTAATATCTTTACCTGTTCTTTTCACTGATAATATTATTCGGCCTTTCTCACCTATTGCATCGGCTGCATTATTTAATAGATTAAAGAAAACTCTAAATAATCTATTTTTATCTGCAACTATCTCATCATCACTTTTAACAATAAATTCTACCTGAACATTAGAACTTTTATTAAAAGCTTCACTATATAATTTTAATTCATTTATTAATTCTGATATGGCAAACTTTGTTTTATGAATAACAAGCTTATCCTTTGATAAATCAAGCATATCAGTTGCAAGTATGCTGATTCTCTTCATTTCACTTTTAACAGCTTTAATATATTCATAAACATTAGAATTTTTATCAATCTCTTCTTCCATAAGCCCAAGATAAACATCTGCTATTGATAAAAGATTTGATATATCATGAGCAACAGATGATTTTAAAAGCCCTATTGCCTGCAGGTTTTCATTTGCACGCATTTTCGTATATATATTGTGGCGTTCTATGGCTAATGCACATTGAGAGGCAATATATCTTGCAATGGAAACTTCATCTTCATTAAAAAAATCTTCATCTTTATCTGTTAAGTTAAAAACACCTAAAATCTTACTGCCTGCTTTAAGTGGAAGTGCTAAAAATGATTTACTGCCCTTTCCTGAATTTTTACTTTTATTAACAATATACTCTGTTCCTGTCCCAGCCACATCACCAACAATACCTTGCTTTACTGATAATGAATTATGGCTTGGAGCAGCTCCAGTGTAGCAGTTGATTGTAAGGGTATTCCAGTCTATAAGCATAATGGAAGCGTTGCGAACCTTTAAATAGTCGCCTGTAATTTTTACAATATCTGGCAATAAAGTATCAAGCTCCATATTTGAATTAATTTCAGCAGAAATCTTAATAAGAGCGTTTAATAACTGTCCCTTCAAAGTGTCACTTCCATTATATTACAGTTTTATTCACCAATAATATCATACTGCATATTACGAATTTTTGGAATAAAACCTGCTGATTTTATTATATGCTTTATTTCTTCAGTTTTCAAACGAAAATTTGCACCAGCTGCCTTTACTACATTTTCCTCTATCATCACAGAACCAAAATCATTACCACCATAAAAAAGACCAATTTGTGCAACCTTTGCCCCTTGAGTTACCCATGATACCTGTAAATTCGGTATATTATCAAGGTAAATTCTTGCAAGTGCAAGCACACGTAGATATTCTATAGCAGTAACAGCTTCATCATCAAGTTCACTGTTTCCTGGCTGAAAAGGCCAAGGGATAAATGCTGTAAAACCACCTGTTTTATCTTGTAATGAACGTATTTTATCAAAATGACTAACAATTATTTCTGCACTGTCAGTTTTTCTAAACATCATAGTAGCAGTAGTTTTTAAACCCTGTTTATGGGCTTCTTCCATAACATTAAGCCATGCAGCCGAATTAATCTTATTAGGACTTACTGATTTTCTTGCTTCATCATCTAATATTTCTGCACCGCCTCCGGGAATAGAATCAAGCCCTGCTTTAACAAACCTTTCTATTGTTTCAGCAATAGTTAACCCACTTTGTTTTGCTATATGGTGAATTTCTGGTGGTGAAAATGCATGCAGCCATATAGGAAATGTTTTCATAAACTTTAACATATCTTCATAAAATTCAATTTTATATTCTGGGTGCAATCCACCTTGAAGTAAAACCTGCGAACCGCCTAAATCAAGCGTTTCCTGTATTTTTGAAGCTAACTCATCTTTAGAAATAACATAGCCGCCTTCTTCACCTTCATTTTTATAAAAAGCACAAAATTTACACTTACATGTGCATATATTAGTATAGTTTATATTTCTGTCTATTACAAAAGATACTATATTATCTGAATGAAGAGTTTTGCGTATTTTATCAGCCATTGCACCAAGCTCTAAAATATCTGCCTCTTTGTATAATCTTACTGCTTCATCATATGATATTCTTTTTATTCCTTCCATGAACTTTCCCTTATATTTTTTCACATATATTATCATATACTATATTTTTTTGTATATGAAAAGCATTTTTCTAGATTATTGAATTTTTTGTATATATTTTCTCTTTTATTCCTTGACTTATACAATAAAATGCAATAGTCTATTTTACTTTATAAACTTAACATGTGTTTGTTTTTGGAGTTGTGCAATGAATAATGAAAAACGTCAAATAAGTATTTTTACTATTATTGGAGCAGGTTATGGTGTGCTTGTAATTATGATTTTAGGTATATCTATTCTATCTATTAATAGAATTACTTTTATTGAAAATAACCTACATGAAATAAATGCAGTCAATTCACCAAAGCAAAGGGTTGCTATTAACTATCGTGGTTCTGTTCACAACAGGTCTATTTCCATACGTGATGTTGTTTTTGCTAATAATCAGGCTGATTTAGATACGTATCTTAAAGAGATTAAATATGAAGAAGACTTTTATGTAGCAGCAAAAAACAAAATGCAGTCTGATTTTATTGATAAAAATATGCTTACTAAAGAAGAACAGGATATTTTAGTAAAAATAAATACAATTGAAGAAGAAACTATGCCTCTTATAAAGAAGATTATAGAATATAAACAAGCTGGCAATACTGAAGCTATGATAAATACATTAAATGAGGTTCGTCCTAAATTTGTATACTGGCTTAAAGTAATTAATGAATTTATTGATTTAGAGGAAAATAAAAACCAGGCTATTACTCCAGTTGTTACAAAAGGTACTGCTAACTTTAAATTTATGATGATTATAAACTCTATTATAGCTCTTTTATTAGGTTCTTCTATTGCAGTATTTATTATCAGATATCTTTTAAAACTTTTAGGTGGTGACCCGCAAGATGCATCGAAAAGCTTTAATGCTATCTCTCAAGGTGATTTAACTAAAGAAGTGAAAACTAATACAAAAAATACAGACAGCCTTTTATACCATATTGTATTCATGCAAGGCCATTTAAGAAATGTTATAAAAAATATTCAACGTTCTGCTGAAGAGCTTGGCTTAAGTACAAATGTTGTGTCAGAATCATCAGTTCATGCACAAAAAGCTGCTGAAGACCAGCACGCTGCATCTATGCGAAGTGTTGAACAAATACAAAATATGGCAGCAGGTACTGCTAAAATTGCTGAAATTGCAAAACAAACAGAACAAAACTCAGAAAAAACTCTAGAGCTTTCTAAAAAAGGTAACGAAGCCATGAATAACACTACTGAAGCTATTAATAAAGTAAGTGCTACAGTGCTTGAAACGGCTGAAAAAATTAGAAACCTTAAAGATAAATCTAATGAAATTAGTGGTAGTGCAGGGCTTATTGCTGAAGTTGCAGACCAGACTAACTTACTTGCATTAAACGCAGCTATTGAGGCAGCACGTGCTGGTGAACATGGTAGAGGTTTTGCTGTAGTTGCAGATGAGGTTAGAAAACTTGCTGAAAGAACAGGGCAGACTACTGCACAAATTACCAATATGATTTCTGATATTCAAAAAGAAATTGAAGTAACTGTTGCAGCTATGGAACAAACTCTGCCGCAGGTGGAAAAAGGTCTCGAACTTGCAGGTATTACCAGTGAAATATTAAATGAGATTCAGGCTCAGGCTAATGACTCACTTTCTATGGCTCAAGATGTTAGTGTATCTTCAAGCCAGCAGGAAACAGGTATTCAAACAGTGCAGTCATACCTTGCTGAAATGGCTGATATGTCATCTAATACTCAAATGATGATGCAGGAAAACGTTAAGGAAGTTGAAAAACTTGAAACTATTTCAAACCAGTTAAAAGATGATGCATCATTCTTTAAATTATAAAAATATAAATTAGATATATATAGGGCAGCATTTAAGCTGCCCTTAGTTTTTTCAAAAAATACATATTTTATAAGTATCTTTCTAACATAATAATTCTTTTAATCTGCCTTTTATTATTCTTACTTATGTAATTGTAAAAATTAACTTGTTTGTTTTCCATTTATTTCTAGATGCAAATCATGTAATTAAAAAATAGCCTAATATATTTTTCGTGCTGTATTTTTAATATTTGTAGTATCATATAAATTAGATACACTTTCAATTATATTTTAGATTTCAATTTTTTATAATCAATATTTGCTATTTTAAATATAAACAATTATTTTCAAATATTTGATGGCATTATTAAAACTGCACCTATTTATAAGTTTTACTATAACTTATAAATTACTACATATAAATATATTTAAAACAAACATATACTTTCAGATATTATTACAAAAACAGCAGCAAATTATTTATAAATTATTTTAAGCTGTAATTAAAAAATCATCTATACATCTTTAAATATGATTAGA
Organism: uncultured Mucispirillum sp.; assembly: GCA_944325215.1. Classification (GTDB taxonomy): domain Bacteria; phylum Chrysiogenota; class Deferribacteres; order Deferribacterales; family Mucispirillaceae; genus Mucispirillum. Next base: position 135,758 of record CALUZC010000002.1, read on the forward strand.
TTTAGTTGTATTTTAGATTAATTCTTGATTTTTTTTATTTGATTTATTATAAATTTTTTATGAAAAAAAGTAATGAAAAGCGAATCAACTGTTTTGACTGTATTTATTTACATATTACTTGGCAGCCTGCTACACCGTATGCATGCAAGGCAATAGGGTTTCGCTCAAGAATGATACCATCATTAGAAGTATTTAAAAATTCAGGCATACAATGTATGCATTTTATACCTAAAAATAAGCCTGCAAAATAATTTTAAGGTGATATATGAATAAAAGATTTTTTTCTAAATCAAAAGGCGCAGCACCAGGAACAATTATATACGAAGGTGATACTCCCCCTGCTGATACAAATATATCATGTTATGATTTTGATGAAAACAAAGTTATCCAGACTGATACATTAAATAATAATAATTTAAAATGGATTAGAATATCAGGGCTTTCTGACAGCACTCGCATACTTGATTTTATAAAACCTTTTAATATAAACAGCCTTACTTTAGAAGATATTTTTGAAACTTACCATAATCCAAAATTTGATGATACTTTTGATTATAATTTTATAATAATTCGCTCTATTAATTTTTCAAATATTATGCAGGATAATCAAATATCCTTAATAGTAACAAATAATACTCTCATTACTTTTGAAGAATATGAATGTGAAGAGTTTAATATAGTGCTTCAAAGATTATTTAAGCACGTTAATAATTTTTTTAAAAGAGGTATTAATTATTTAGTATATGCATTGATTGATGCTGTTATTGATAACTATATTACTATATTAAATAATATTAATTTGGCAGTCGATAACCTTGAAGATACTATGGCAGAAGATATTACCCACCCTTGTGATACTTCTGAACTTTTTCACCTAAAACGTAAAGTAAACTTTTTATCACGCCATACTCGTGCTTCTTATGATGTTGTAAGCCAGCTTTTAAGGCTTTCTATGGAAAATAATAATCTGCATGATGAAACAAGCATTGTTCCTTATTATGAAGATTTATATGAACATTCTCTATATTTAAATGAAGCAATGCAGTATTGTAAAGATTCTATACGCAGTGTATATGATGAAAATATGACAAGGCTTCAAATGAAATCAAATAAATTTATAAATATACTTACTATGCTTTCTACATTAATGCTTCCCCCTATGGTAGTTGGTGGTATATTTGGAATGAATTTTGAAATTATACCATTTTCTTCTAATCCACATGGTTTTGCCATAAGTATTGCTGGCATGTTTGGTATATCATTGGTGCTTGCTATATTTTTTAAAAAGAAAAAATATTTTTAAGTGGCATAATATATTTTAATAAATTATATATATAAATTTTATAGTATATTATTTCATAGCATATATTATATCATTTATTATCTATAATAGTTTTATTTAATACCTGATAATGAATTTTTATGTTATTAATAAATTTATCTTTCTTAAATATTCCTTTATTTATATTTTAAAGATTAATACTTCACTTAAAATATTTATATTTTTATTAATAAAACTATCTCTTTCATGCTTTTTACTTATTAAATGCTTAATTTAGCCAAAGTCAAACATTATATCTGTAACATATATTGTTATTATGTGGATAATAACGATTTATATAAAAATAAAACTACTTACTGCATAAAAAAAGCAGGAAATAAAATTTATTTCCTGCCATATAAATATATTAATATTAAACCTGCTTATTTCAAAACTACCTTAAAGCTGTTTCATTTTCATCAATAATAAATTTTTGTGGGTTAACTGGAATGCCATTAACTAAAACTTCATAGTGAACGTGTGGTCCTGTGCTTCTACCTGTAGAACCTACTTTAGCTATTACATCACCTTTCTCCACTTTATCACCTACTTTTACTGTAAGTGAGCTGTTATGACCATATCGTGTCATATAACCATAACCATGGTCTATTGTAACTATTTTACCATAGCCAGCTTTTTCGCCTGCAAATACAACAATACCTTTTGCTGTAGCTCTTACAGGTAAGCCTGATTTAGCTGCAATATCAAGCCCTTCATGGAAAACTCTTCTTCCTGTAAATGGTGATTCTCTAAACCCAAATTTAGAAGATACCCAACCCCTTGTAGGCCAAATAGTAGGTGTTGAAAGCATAACAAGGCGTTTTTCTTCTAAGAAATCAACAAGCTTAGCAAGGCTAACTTCTCTTTTATTCATCTCAACACGCATTACATCAAGAGTTTCATTTAAGCTGTCAAAAAATTCCTGCTCTCTTCTATCTGAAAAAGCATAATATTCTCTTAAAATATCAACTTCTTTACCACCAACTGCAACCTGCTTAACTACCCTGCTGCCGTCTTGGTATGATACAAGCTCTCTAACTTTAAATTCCAGTTCATCAAGTTCTGCCAGTTTACTATTTAACTCATCTAACTGCTGCAGATAATTTGCAAACTGAGCTTTAAAAACAGCATTACCATTGATATCACCACCAACGGCTGCCTGCTGAAGACGTGAATCTTGATAAAAAGAATATGCTAAAAATGATGCAATACCAGTTGTTAATACAAAGAAAAGAAGAACAAAACCTGCAACCCAAAAGGGACGAGTGGATAAAAATATAGTTCTATTCTTGCCATGTATTTCTGGATCAAATATCATAACTGTGTATTTTTTAGCCATTCTCCACTCCTGTGCGTTTTACTTGTATATATTATAATCGTCATTATCATCAAAATCTTAAAATATATTATTCACTTTCATATATGACAGAATTCAATAGAATAATCAAGTAAAAAATGAAAAAAATTACAAATATTTTTTTATATGCCTATTTAATTTATCATTATTTTTCAATACTATATAACTTTAGTATCTAGTATTTCTTTCACTTTATCAGCCAAACTATCTGATAAATCAATAAAAATTACTTCTCCAGTTCTTCTTATAACAACTTCTATCCTGCCTTCTGAAAGTGATTTTTTACCTACACTTACTCGCAGTGGATAGCCAATTAATTCAGCATCATTAAATTTAACACCTGCTCTTTCATTTCTATCATCAAGTATGACATCAACTCCAAGAGATAAAAGACCATTATATATTTCATCTGCTTTTGCAATAACTTCATCATCATTTGTATTAAGTGGTATAACAACTACTTCAAAAGGTGCAATAGCCTTTGGCCACACAATACCCTTTTCATCATAATGCTGCTCAATGGCACTGGCTGCAGTTCTGCCAACACCAATTCCATAACAGCCCATAACTATTGGTATATTTTTGCCATTTTTATCTAATGCTTTTGCTCCCATACTTTCAGAATATTTTGTTCCAAGCTTAAATATGTGACCTACTTCTATACCTTTTGTTTCTTCATACTCTCCATTACAGTGCGGGCATTTATCTTTAGGCATTGCATTTCTAATATCAAAATATCCTTCAATTTTAGCATCTCTTTCAAGATTAACATTTTTTATGTGGTAGCCTTCCTTATTTGCACCAACAACAATATTGCATAAATATTTTAATGCATTATCCACATATACTTTTAACGGCATATTACATGGTCCTAATGAACCAACAGAACAGCCTGTTTTATCCAGCACTTCATAATGTTCTGCAAATTCTGCTGATTTTGCTTTCACCACATTTTTTACTTTAGAAAGGTTAACCTCATGGTCGCCTCTAACCATACAGGCAACATAAACAGTTTCTTCACTGCCATCTACTAAAACACCTTCACATCTAACAATCATTGTTTTAGGAACATGCTGCAAATCAACCTGTAAAAACTCTGCCACTTCTTTTGCTGTATGTTTATCTGGGGTTGCTACTTCTTCCATATTCTTTAATGGAGTGTTTTCTTTTTCGCCACTATCAACAACTACTGCCTTTTCAATATTTGCACTGTAATCGCATTTTGTGCATGATATAATAGTGTCTTCACCAGTATTAGCAAGCACCATAAATTCATGGGAAAAAGAACCACCAATTGAGCCAGTATCAGCATCAACAACTTTATGAGCAAGCCCGCATGCTGTAAAGATAGCTTTATATGCATCATACATTTTTTGGTAGCTTATATCTGCACCAGCATCATCAATATCGAAAGAGTAGGCATCTTTCATAATAAATTCTCTGCCTCTCATAAGCCCAAACCTAGGGCGAACTTCATCACGAAATTTTGTTTGTATTTGATATAGTGTTATTGGCATTTGCTTATATGAATTAACTTGAGATTTTACAATATCAGTTATTACTTCTTCATGAGTAGGACCAAGACAAAAATCTCTATTACCTCTATCCTTAAACCTTAAAAGCTCTTTCCCAAAATGGTTCCATCTGCCTGATGACTGCCATAATTCTGCAGGCTGCACTACACTCATTAAAAGTTCAACAGCCCCTGCCTTATTCATATTTTCTCTAATTATATTTTCTACTTTACGAATGACTTTTAAACCTAATGGTAGGTAATCATATATGCCTGCTGCCACTTTCTTTATCATGGAAGCCCTAAGCATTAATTGATGGCTTACAACTTCAGCCTCTGATGGTATTTCTCTTAATGTTTGTATAAAGTATCTGCTTTGTCTCATAATTAAACCTGCATATAAATTTTAGTCTGCAATATATTACACACTGAAAAATTTATCAATAGAAATATTTATTAAACTGCACTTACTGCTATATTTCCATTAAATGAATTATATGCTGGGCTTTCTTTCTTTTCGTTTTTTATTTTTTTACTTTCTTTTTCTTCTTCTATAACATAGCTGTTAGTAGCTTCTAATAAGGCTCTTGCAAAAACATTATTTACATGGTGGCCTGATTTACTAGCTTTAATTTTGCCTTGCAGCCTGTATCCTATTAATGCTAAATCACCAAACATATCAAGTATTTTATGGCGAACAAATTCATTGCTAAACCTTAAACCTTCCTCATTTAAAACGCCTTTTTCATCATCTATAACAATAGCATTATCTAAAGAACCACCTTTAGCAAGCCCCATAGACCATAATGCTTCAACTTCCCTTTTAAAACCAAAAGTTCTAGCAATACCTATTTCTCTATGAAATGTATTTTCATTATAAACATATGTAAATACCTGCTTGCCAATAACAGGGTGAGGATAATCAAGCTCAAAAGTAATCTCAAAGTTATTACTAGGTTCAATTTCTACAGTTTTACCTTCATATTCAATAGATACAGGGCTTGTTACTTTCAATACTTTCCTGCTTTCATTTTGTTCTTTGTAACCTGCATTTTCAATACACTCTATAATTTCTTTTGCCGAACCATCAAGTATAGGCACTTCAGTTCCAGATACTGATATAAAAGCATTATCAATACCTAAGCCATAAAAAGCAGCTGAAAAATGCTCAATAGTGCTAATAGGCAACCCGCCACAGTCAATTGTTGTTGCAAGCTGTGTAGAAGATACATTATATGGAGTTATTCTCGTATAATCACAATGACGAACATCATCACGCCTAAACTGAATGCCTGTATTACACGGAGCAGGACTAATAACAGCTTGAAAATCCCTGCCACTGTGAAGACCTATCCCCTTAATAGTAAACGGTTTAGCTATTGTTTTTTGCATATATGTTACTCCTAAAATGAACTTCTTTATTAATAACTATTTTCAATACAAGCAAAATTTATGCCATATGTAAACTATTGATAAATATAAATAAAAATATAGGCTAGTGTATCTTTTAGAATACAACCAGCCTATTTTGTTTATTTTTTTTAACATACGTTTGTTCTATTTTCTATCTCATGTCAAAGCTGTCATAATGTATATTATTATTTTTTATTCCTGCATTTTTTGCATTATCTTGTATGGCTTTACCAAATTTTTCTGGTCCACAATACCATATAGAAACACTGGCTGCATCTTTTATAAATTGTTTTATTTTATCAAAAGAAAGCCTGCCTTCTTTTAATGTATTTGTATAATGAAAACGAACTCCTGCTCGTTTGCTTAATTTTTCAACTTCTACAAAAGGGTTTTCTCCACGTGCACTGTAAAAAAAGTCTACATTATCTACCTTTTGACCACTTGAAACTAAATATTCTAAACGGGCAATAAAAGGTGTTATCCCTATGCCGCCTGCAACCCAAACCTGCTGGTTATCACTATTAAATGTAAATGTACCATATGGTCCTTCCATTATTACTACATCTTCTACTTTTACATTATTTTTTAGTGATGCTGTATAATCACCCAGCTCTTTAACTATAAATTTAGTTATATTACTATCTTTATCATAACCTGCTATACTAAACGGGTGTGGTTCTTTTAAACTTCCAAATCGTAAAAATACATACTGACCAGCACTAAATTTAAAAGGTTCCTGTGTTTTAATATTAATAGAAATTGTATTATTTTGCTGATTATATTCTATCTTTTCTACTGTTCCATATACTTTGTGTTTATAACCTACAAGCTGTAATAAATCTATTATGGCACATACTACACCTATTAATATAACAATAGATAAAATATAACTTCCCAGTGAGCCAAACCACTGTCCCTTAATTTGGATTGTAAATGCATGGTATGCTGCAAATAAAAATAAAACTGGGATTAATTTATGAACATACCTAAATATATGATAAGGTATTCTTTTTAATAAAGCTATTACAAGCACTATGACAAATACATAAAAAGCGTATTCTACCATATCGTTACCTATATGGTATATGTTCTTTGCAAATTCGCTTATATTTGAGGTGCCTTTTACTTTTGGTGGCAGGCTGAATAATGCCTTTGCAATATTAATAAACCATGTTTCAGTAAACCAGTGGATAATAGAAGCAACAAATGCCCAGATACCAACCCATTTATGAATAAGATACGCCTTATCTAACCCACCAGCATAATTATTAACAACACTAAATCGAACAGAAAGAACCATACTCATAACCATATACACAATAGCTATTGAGCCAGTTAAATATAATGATAATTCTTTGTAATGCCAAAAATTAATATTTGTAAAAAGTTCTTTAAAACTAGGGGAAGTAATAAATATAAAACAGCCTAAAAGAAATCCACTAATACTCCATTTTGTAACCCTGCTCACACATCACCTCGTAAAAAATTTAAGACTAATATACTATCTAGTTTATGTTATTACATAAATAGTTACAATTAATCCCATATTTTATGACAAAGCAATATTATGATAAGTTCAACTATTATAAGAAATTATTAATTAACCATTGGTAATTTTTGAAAGTTCACTTAATATTTCTGAACAACTTTTACTAAAAGCATCTGGTGATTTTATTTCATCACCTAAATTATCACCTAATTTATCCATTACTGCAAAATATAAATCGCTTACTTCATCTGTAGAATATTCCTTATCAGCAACAGATATACCAATAGAAGATAAAAATGAAACCTGCTCTGCACTTAATATACTTGTTAATTTATGCATAAATACACCTCTTACACTATATACGGGTTTATTTTAATAAAAAATATTTATGATTACAAGAAAAAAACTTGTCATATGTATAAGTTATTATAAAATTTACACAATTTTTGTAGTATTTTCCAATTTAGGATTGATTTTGTATGATTTTACTATATATTATTTAATATAATATAATATGGAGTATATAAATGTTAAATATAGGTTGTCATCTTTCTTCATCAAAGGGTTTTAAACATATGGGGAAAGAAGCATTAAGTATAGAAGCAAATACATTTCAATTTTTTAGCCGAAACCCTAGGGGTTCAAAAGCAAAAGCAGTTGATAAAAAAGATGCTGATGGTCTTAATGAAATTACATCTAGTAATCATTTTGCACCGATTTTAGCTCATGCACCATACACATTAAATGCATGCTCTAGTGATGCAGGCTTACGTGAATTTGCCAAAAACACTATGGCATCAGATTTAGAAATAATGGAATATATACCAAATAACCTTTATAATTTTCACCCAGGAAGCCATGTTGGTCAAGGTGTGGATATAGCTATTGAATATATTTCTAGTATGTTAAATGAAATATTAAAAGAAGAATATAAAACTACTATCCTGCTTGAAACTATGTCTGGTAAAGGAAGTGAAGTGGGAGCATCTTTTGAAGAAATTAGAAGAATCATTGATAAGGTTGAGTTAAACCATAAACTTGGTGTATGCCTTGATACATGCCATATATATTCAGCAGGGTATAATATTGTAGAAGATTTAGATGGGGTTCTTGAACAGTTTGATAAAATTATTGGGCTAGATAGGCTTAAAGCTGTTCATTTAAATGATTCTATGATGCCTTTTAACAGCAGAAAAGACAGGCATGAAAAAATAGGTAAAGGCACAATAGGGCTTGATGCAATTATTAAGTTTATTAATCACCCAAAACTTGCTCACCTGCCTTACTATCTGGAAACACCAAATGAAATAGATGGTTATGCTGAAGAAATTAAGCTATTAAGGGAAAATTACAGCCAATAACCTAAATTATGATTATGAGGGAATTATGAAAATTACTACAAAATCAATCTATGCAATTCGTTCACTTCATACTTTAAATATCCTGTCAAAAGATAATAAACCTGTAGGCATCGCTGTTTTGTCTGATAAATTAGGACTTTCAAATAAATACCTTGAACAAATTTTCTCTGCATTGAAAAAAAATAAGCTTGTTATTGCAACCGCAGGTAAATTAGGTGGCTATCACTTGTCAAGACCTGCTTCTGAAATATCAATACTTGATGTTATTACTGTTATGGACGGTGGGATTATACCTATCCACTGTATTAATAATAAAGAATGCACTGTTTGTTCCGAATGCACTATTAATGGACTTTGGATAGAAATGAAAGAGCATATGGAAGATTATCTTAAGGGCATAAGCATTGAATCTTTAATCAATAAAAAATATCCTGTGCTTGGCTGCCCTGATTAAATAAATTATTTTAATTTTAAATTTTTATGAAATAAGCCTACTATAATTATTAATACAGAGCATACTATCATAATTACATTGTTTATTTCAAAATAGTCTGAATCTATGCTTATATATAAAGGCATTACAAGAGATATTATGCCTCCAACTGCTGCTACCTGCTTTTGGTTCATAATAGATGTAACTAGTGCCATTACAAAACCACCAAATGTAATAATATTTTCAAGTTCAAATATTAAATCTACCATATTTATAAATGTGTTTTCATTAAAAGATGCAAAAAATATTGAATTATATAAATAATATAGCTGTGCAAATAACCCTAAAACACTAAATAAAATTAATAATTGTTTTGCTTTCATACATTACTCTCCTTTAATTTGTTTGATTTTTCCATTCTTATTTTTTTAAAAAAATATTTTCTGCTTAACCGTTTAATAATAAATATATATGCTAAAACAACAGGTATTAATGCACCAACCCATGCAATAGGGCTTGCCCATGAAATACCAGTAAAACCAAAATATGCAGATAAGCCAACAGCTGCAGCAACTCTCATTATTAGTTCCATAATACCTGCAATAGTTGGTATTATGCTGTTACCAAGCCCCTGCAAAGTGCTTCTAAATACAAGCAGCAGTGCTAAAAAGATGTACATAGAGCAGTTTATAACTAAATATATTTTAGCAAGACGGACAGTTTCTTCTACTAAAACTTTGTCTGTCATGTTTTGACCTAAAAAAATTCTAACAGAAAAATCTGCCAGCAGCAAGATTATTACAGCACTACTTATGGCAAACACAATTGATACAATACTTCCATGCAGAACACCCTTTCTAATTCGTGGAATATTGCCTGCTCCATAATTTTGTGCTGTATATGTAGCCATTGTAATACCAAATGATAAAAGGCACTGAACAGCAAGCACATCTATTCGCTGAGCAACTGTAAAAGCACCTATTGCTAAAGTTCCAAGTGTGTTTAACGCCCGCTGCAGCACTACAATACCTATTGCTATTATGGCAACCTGTATGGCCATTGGTATGCCAACTCTTATATGCTCCCACATATCCTGTTTTGTTATTTTCCAGTCGCTGCCTCTTGCCTGCAGTTCTGGAACAAAACGCCTTATATATTCAAAACATAATAAACTTGCAACTATTTGGGAAATTACCGTTGCCAGTGCAGCACCAGATACGCCCATTTTAAAATAAAGTATGAAAACATAATCGAGAGCAATATTTACTATACTTGCCACAAGTAAAAAATATAAAGGATATTTGCTGTTGCCTATGGCTCTTAATATATTTGAAAAAAGATTAAAAAATATGGCAGCCCCTGTTCCCCAAAAAATAATAATTATATAAGCATACGCCATATCATAAAGTTCTACTGGTGTTTCTATCTCTCTTAACAAGAAACCAGCCAGTAATACACTTATTATTGTTAAAATTACAGTGATTATAAATGATAGTATAAATGATGCAGCAACACTTCTTTTCACTCCAGTAAAATCTTTATTGCCATACTTTTGTGCTGTTATAATAGAAAAACCACCTGTAAGCCCTTGAGCAAAACCTATTACAAAAAATACTAAAGCACCTGTTACACCAACAGCTGCTAATGCATCTAAACTAATTGTTCTGCCTACTATCATAGTATCTGCTGTATTATAAAGCTGCTGAAATAAATTACCTATTAATAGTGGTATTGTAAAATATATAATTAATTTTAAAGGGCTGCCAACAGTTAAGTCTTTCTTCATATTATCACCTTCTAAAATAATATGATTTAATCAAATTCAAAATAAACTACAAAAAAGAAAAAATATTGTAAAGAGTTATTTTTAGAAATCAACATTTATAAGAAATATGTATTTATTAATATTATGAAAAAACCCTGCTAAAAGCAGGGTTTTGTTTACTTAAAGCTCCCCGAGACGGGCTCGAACCGCCGACCCAGTGATTAACAGGCAATGTGCCTATTACTTGTTTTATACCTTGATTATTATATATTATATTTGGGTAATATGTTATGGAAAAATCATTGTACACTTCCTTTAATTTATACGCAAATTAAATAAAGCATAGTTTATTAATTGCGTCAAGTTCTTTTTTCGCATCATTTGCTAAATATCTCTCTGTCATCATAAGTGAGCTATGACCTAACATATTTTGAATAGTCTTAATATTAGTATTATTATACAGTAAAAAAGTTGCAAATGTTCGTCTTAAATCGTGGAATCTAAAATTTTCTATACCTGCTTTAAGTAAAGCAGTTTTAAATGACCGCTTTACCCTTTTTGTTTTAAAAAGGCAATCATTAATACTGTTTACCTGCATATGCTTATTTAATTCATTCATCAAATCTTGATGTAAATATATAAGTTGCTCTTTACCTGATTTCGTTTCGTTTCCGTCAAGCT
>CALUZC010000003.1 GCA_944325215.1 uncultured Mucispirillum sp.
TTGGTATTCATAGAGCAGGATATGTAAAAATATAATCATAGAAAACTGAATTTACAGACTTTTTTTCACAGGCTCAAGGTTTTTATTATGTTTCACAGTTTATATATGAATGTTGGTATTCTTATTTTTTAAATAATTGATAAAACTTATAGTGAATATTGGTTTTCATTAGTTACTTTAAAATTAAACAAATAAAAAGCCCATTTGATAACCAAATGGGCTTAAATTATTATAACTTATTGATTAACTTTTAATTTATTCCAGTATTCACTGTATATTGGTAGGGCATCTTCAATATTAAGCTGGAATTCAGAATTTTGTAAATCTTCATTAGTAGGGAAGATAATTCTGCTGTTTTTAGCATTTTCATCTAAATATTTTCCAACATTTCTTTTTTTACATGCACCAATTATCAAACATATCCAAAATATGCTCTATTTTATTGAAACATTCTTCATATGTTCCAGTAAATATATCATTTTTAATATAAGCAATAGGTGTCCATGTATATATTTTTAACCTGCTTACTCTTTCAATATTAATATTATACTTTTCACAAGTTTTGTATGCAATATCAAGCATTTTATTTATTTCATTTCTATCTTTTGATTCTGTTTTAATAATCAATAAAATCTTATCTTTTTTATCAAAATAATTTTCTATTTGAAAATACATGTTAGATTTATGATAATTTGCAGGATAAAACCAAAAACCGAGAAACATTCCACCAGGATTATTTACCTGTTCCCAATTACAAACCACATTATCCATAGATTTTTCTTTTAAGCGAGTATATATCCGTTTTTCTAGTTCTTTATAAAATCCACAGCATGCATCATAACTTTTCTTAATAGATGACAAATCAGTTTTATATGAATTTGTTTTTGCTTCGATATTTTTAAGACGTTCAAAATAATCTATAAATATATCATTTTTTATATGGCTGTGTTTTTCAAAAAGTGATAGTAAATCATTTCTTGATATATATTTGTAGTTTTCTCTTTCTATAGAATTAACAATATATGTGCTGTCATCTCTTGTTTTAAGAAATACACATACAAGTTCTAAATTATTTTCATTGCAATGGTTTTGTGCTTTTTCTTTATAATTTGCTAACTGGTTTCCATGCTGGTTTGTTCCAGTTTTATCTTCAATAATTATAAAATATTTTTTATTAACTGTAACAGATATATCTATTTTTTCCCACTGCCTCCAACAATATACTTGTTCTATATTTAGGTTTTCATTACCAATAATCATTTTAATAAAATCTTTTGCCAAAGTATTTAATTCTTTATGTTCTATATATTGATTATCAGCATAAGAAATAAGCCACGTTAAAAATGCATCTTGAGCAAGTTCATTTGTGCCTATTTCAAATAAATTTGGTTTATTCATATTAATTCTCCTAATTCTAATTAAATATTATTTTTTCAAAAGTGTACCAACCATAAGTTGTATAAAGTGAGCTACTTTCAGTTAAAATATATGTGCTTGCATCTACATATGTGCTAAATATTTGTTCATATACATATATAAATGTCATTACTTTTGTAACCTTACCGTTAATATCAGTTACTTTTGTAGGTGAGTTAATGTTGTCTTCCCTTCCAATCCCAAGCTGACCACCTTTGTTATTACCCCATGCATAAAGAGAGCCATCTTCCAGTATAGCAAAAATTGATTTATAGGTAGTATAATTTTTATCACTATTAATTATTAAATCCATAATCTTGCCATTAATAGCTGTTACTTTTGTAGGTGTGTTTTTATCTTCATTACTTCCAATTCCCAGTTCACCATAATAATTCTTACCCCATGCATAAAGAGAGCCATCTTCCAGTATAGCATGAGATGCTGAAGAACTAGTTATCAGCTTTTTAATTTTGCCAGGTAAATTTACTATGGTAGGAGTATTCTTATTTATTTTATCGCCAACCCCTAGCTGACCACTATAATTCTCACCCCATGAATAAAGAGAACTATCTTCCATTAATGCATAAACTGATGAACCATTAGTTATTAGTTCTTTAATTTTGCTAGGTAAATTAACCTTAGTAGGTGTGTTTTTATTTACTTCATCACCAACTCCTAGCTCACCACTATAATTCTCACCCCATGAATAAAGAGAACTATCTTCCATTAATGCATAAACTGATGAACCATTAGTAGTTATTAGTTCTTTAATTTTGCTAGGTAAATTAACCTTAGTAGGTGTGTTTTTATTTACTTCATCACCAACCCCTAGCTGACCATAACTATTCTTACCCCATACATAAAGTGCACCATCTTCCAGTATAGCATAAACTGATGAACCAGTAGTTATTAGTTCTTTAATTTTGCTAGGTAAATTAACCTTAGTAGGTGTGTTTTTATTTACTTCATCACCAACTCCTAGCCGACCACTTTCATTATAACCCCATGCATAAAGAGAACTATCTTCCATTAATGCATAAACTGACGAACCAGTAGTTATTAGTTCTTTAATTTTGCTAGGTAAATTAACCTTAGTAGGTGTGTTTTTATTTACTTCATCACCAACTCCTAGCCGACCACTTTCATTATAACCCCATGCATAAAGAGAACTATCTTCCATTAATGCATAAACTGACGAACCAGTAGTTATTAGTTCTTTAATTTTGCTAGGTAAATTAACCTTAGTAGGTGTGTTTTTATTTACTTCATCACCAACTCCCAGCTGACCATAACTATTCTTACCCCATACATAAAGTGCACCATCTTCTGTTATAACATAACACGCTGATTCAGTAGGGTTATCACCTGCACATTTAATCAATTTTACTTTACCTGGAATATCAACTTTTTTATTATAGGCTACATATTCATCAGTAAGTCCTAATCCTAACTGACCATCTTTATTATTGCCCCAGGCATAAAGTGAACCATTATCTAAAATTGCATATAGGGAGTCTTGCCATAATCTTAAGGTATTATTCCATGTAGTAAAGTGATAAAACTCTTTTACAGCATTTGGATCAGGCTTTGGTTCTGGTAAAACTGAACCATCACCTCCATTATTTCCACTGTTATTACTTCCATTATTGCTGTCACTACAAGCAGTTATCATAAAAATTGATAAAACTGCATAAATTAGTGTTATTATAAGTTTTTTCTTTTGCATACAATACTCCTTTTGATAAAATTTTTATCATTATATCACGGGGGGGGGAATGTCAAGTTCTATATTACCCATTATAACTTTTGTAACTTTAGAAAAACCTTTTAAAATATCCAGACTTAATTGTTTTTCCAAATAATAAAATATATAATGGTTTTTAAAAAATACTCTTATTGATTTATTAAGATAATCATAATCATACACTACATAGTTTTTATGAATATAAGCAATACATTTATTAAAATGTTACATTGCTATTATGTTTGATATTTTATATATGAGTTTTTGTATTATTGATTTTTTAGTAAATTTAGTAAACTTATACTTATATGTTAGTTATATTTTATTGATCGCCTGAATATTGTATTAAAAAAGCCCATTTGGTTATCAAATGGGCTTAAATTATTATAACTTATTGATTAACTTTTAACTTATTCCAGTACTGGCTGTATATTGGTAGAGCTTCTTCAATATTAAGCTGGAATTCAGAATTTTGTAAATCTTCATCAGTAGGGAATATTATTCTGCTGTTTTTAGCATTTTCATCTAAATATTTTCCAACTACTTCTTGTTTTAAAGGTGACGCATAACCTACATAGTTAGATATTTTTGCAGAAATTTCTGGGCGTATTATAAAATCAATAAATTTATATGCGTTTTCTACATTTCTTGCTTTGCTAGGAATAACAAGGCTGTCCACCCAAACTGCTGCACCATCTTTTGGGTATATATATTTAATATCTTTATTTTCTAAAGATGCCATATATGCTTCACCGCTCCACATAATACCAATATATACTTCTTCATTTAAAAATGGAGTTCTTGGAGAATCAGAGTTAAATAAAGTAACAGAAGGCATTAATTTAACTAATTTATTATATGCTTCTTCTATTTCAGCTTTATTTTTACTATTACCAGAATAACCAAGGGAGCGTAATGCAGTATGGAATACTTCCCTAACATCATTTTGCAGCATTAATTTGCCTTTAAATTCTTCTCTCCATAAATCATCCCATGAAGTAATTGTTGCGGGGTCAATATATTTAGCATTTACTCCAATAGCTGTAGTTCCCCACATAAAAGGAACACTGTATTTATTTTCAGGGTCATAAGGCTGGTTTACAAGCTTTGGGTTAAGGTTATTGAAGTTTGATAGTTTTGATTTATCAATAGCTTGAATTAAACCTTCTTTTTGCATTTTTTCAATATAGTAAGTTGATGGCACAGCAATATCATAATCAGCACCACCTGTAAGTTTGATTTTTGAATACATTGCTTCATTACTGTCATATGTAGTATAATGAACTTTGATGCCAGTTTCTGCTTCAAACTGTTTGATAACATCATCAGGAATGTATTCAGACCAGTTATAAACAAATAATTCGTTTTCGTTTTTTTTAGTGCAGGCAAAAAGTGTAAAAGCTGCCATAAGCACAACAAGAATTTTTTTCATCTTTTCCTCTCTTTTAACATTATTTGTGTAACAATAACAATAAGCATTGATACACCAAATATAATAGTACTTAACGCATTTACTTCTGGTTTTACCCCAGTTCTAACCATTGCATATATTTTTTGTGGTAATATTTCAAATCTTGGACCAGATGTGAAAAATGCACATATACTATCATCCATAGAAATAGTAAAGCTTAATATCCACGCAACAACAACAGCAGGGAAAATAGATGGCAGAATAATATGAAAGAAAGTCTGTAATTCATTTGCACCTAAATCTTTTGCTGCTTCTATAATATGTATATCAAAATTTGAAAGCCTTGTAAAAAGCACAGCCATTACAAAAGGCAGGCACAGGGTAATATGTGTAATAAGTAAAGTCTGAAACCCTAAACTAAGGCTTAGAAATTTGAATAATAAAAGTAGAGATATACCCATAATGATTTCTGGTGACATTATTAAGATATAAAGTAAGGATATAATAAAGTTTTTACCAAAAAACTTAAATCTAAATAAAGTAACAGCAGAAAGAGTGCCTATTATTGTTACTAATGTAGCAGATGATATACCAATAATAAGTGAATTTATAAGCCCTGAAATTAATGTGCTTGAATGAAACAGTTTTTCGTACCATCTTAAAGAAAAACCTTTCCATACGGCACCAGTAGGGGCATCATTAAAAGAAAATACTATTAAAACTATTAACGGCAGGTATAAAAATACGTATACGAAAAAAATGTAAGACCATTGTAATTTTGATGTTTTCATTACAGCACCTTTGTTTGAAATGATTTAGAGCTTTTATAATATGCCCATATCATTAAACCCATAACAACAGTAATTAAAACACTTGCAGCAGAACCAAGCGGCCAGTTTTGTATAACAGATGTAGTAAACTGTTCTTGTATAATATTACTTACCATCATTGTTTTACCACCCCCCAGCAGGCTTGGAATATAGAAAAGCCCTAATGCAGGTAAAAATACAAGGACTACACCTGCAATAATCCCCGGCGATGTAAGTGGTAGAATTATATGGTAAAAAGTTTTTAGTTTACTTGCCCCTAAATCTTGAGCAGCTTCAACATATTTGAAATCAAATTTTTCAATAGTAGCATATAATGGAAGTATCATAAATGGCAGCAGGGTATATACAAACCCAAAAATTACAGCACCTTCAGTGTATAATAGTTTTAATGGAGCATCTATTATCCCTATTTTTATAAGAATAGTATTAATAAGCCCATTAGCAGCAAGCATATATGATATTGCATAAGTTCTTATTAAAGCACTTGTCCAGTATGGAATAACTACCAAAAGGGCAAGAAGTCCTTTATATTTTGATTTTGAACGTGCCAAAATATAAGCAAAAGGATAGCCGATAATTAAGCATAATGCTGTTGCAATAGCTGCTATTTTAAAGGAATTAATAAATATTTTAAAATAATTATCAGAAAAAAATTGTTTATAGTTATCAAGAGTAAATACAGCTTTAACAAATGATGAGCTGTCATACTCCATAAAACTAACAACAAACATAATAATATTAGGTATTAAAGCAAAAAGTAGTAACCATAAAACAATGATACCTATTGTAACTTTATGAAAAAGGCTATGCTCTTTCATCTTTTAAGATAACCTCCCAGCCAGAAACCCAGCCAACAGATACTTGTTCATTCATATTATAGTCAAAATCTTCATATTCTTCGTCAAAAAATTCGCTAGCTTTAATAATAGTGCCGTTATTTAATTTGATTGTAGTATCAAGTGTAGCACCTTTATATATTTTTGTTTCAATATTTCCAACCATTAACCCTTCAGTATCTGGGTGTTCACTAAGCTTTTCTATTCTCATATCTTCTGGGCGTAAAAGAAGAGTAAATTTATCACCAATATTAAGTTGTTTTTTAGTTTTAATGTTGCAGATTCTACCTTCTACTTTTGCTTTTACAAGATTATCTTCAAAACCTAATACTTCACCTTTTAATACATTAACATCACCAATAAAGCTCGCAACAAATATAGAATTTGGCTCTTCATATAGATTTTTAGGTGTTCCACACTGTTCTATAATGCCCTGATTCATAACAATAACTCTATCAGACATAGAAAGTGCTTCTTCTCTATCATGAGTAACTAGAACAAATGTAATGCCAAGTTTTCTTTGCAGCTGCTTTAATTCTTTTTGCATATTAATTCTTAATGATGCATCTAAAGCACTAAGTGGTTCATCAAGTAAAAGCACTAATGGTTTGTTTACTAAAGCACGGGCTAGTGCAACACGCTGCTGCTGACCACCTGAAAGCTGGTGTGGCTTTCTATCAATAAATTCTTCTAATTTAACAATACGCAGCACTTCCATTACTTTATCTTTTATTTCAGTTTTTGGAACTTTATGCATTTTAAGTCCAAAAGCAATATTATCAAACACGGTCATATGTGGAAAAAGAGCATAATTTTGAAAAACTGTATGAACTTCTCTATTATTTGCAGGAATATTATTTATTCTTTTGCCATTTAAAATAATATCACCACTATCAGCATGCTCAAACCCTGCAATTAACCTTAATGTAGTTGTTTTTCCACAACCAGATGGACCTAATATGGTAAGAAATTCACCATTATATATTTTTAAATCAAGATTATTAAGGACAGATTTACCATCAAAACTTTTATTTACCTGTCTAAGTTCAACTAAAACCTCTTGTTTTTCCATTCATCACCTTATTTAAAAATAGTAAGGAATGTATTATACTTCCTTGTAAAAATTGTCAAGATAATTTTTATAAAATAATATATTTATTTATAAATACAACAAAAATTATATAAATGTTAGATTAATATATAGTATAAATTATTGTTATTATTAATAATAATATAAAATATAAAAACAGTAATTTTTTTATAAAAAACACTAAAATTTATTATAAAATAATTAAAAATTAAAAAAATTAAGTAAATTTATTAATGTAAATCTCAAAATTTAAATAAAAATATAGTTTTTTATTAAATTAATTGCCTTGACATATAATTTTTTTTTAAATATTATTATATATTACCCCTATACCTATGGGGTAGGGTAATAAGTGTGTAAAGTATAAAGGTTGTTTAATGAAAGAGAAGTTTAATATTACAGGTATGACATGTTCTGCATGTTCTGCTCATGTATATAGGGCAGTATCTAAAGTTGATGGTGTTAAAGATGTAAATGTTAACCTGCTGTCTAATAATATGGTTGTAGAATATGATGATAATGTTCGTCAGGAAGATATTATAGGTGCAGTTTTAAATGCTGGCTATGGTGCTCAAATTGCTTCTAGTGAGCATGATAATATAAATAGTAATACTAAACATGTTGATGAAGTTGATGAAATATTTAACAGATTAAAATATTCTTTAATATTTTTTATTCCTGTATTGTATTTATCTATGGGGTCTATGGTTGGTTTACCAATATTTTCATTTTTTAAAGGATATGAAAACAGCTTTAGTTTAGTATTTACTATATTTTTACTTTCCATACCTGTTATTTTTATAAACAGAATATTTTTTACAAGGGGTTTTAAATCCTTAATAAGTGGTGCTCCTAATATGGATACATTAGTAGCACTTGGTTCATCTTCAGCTATAATATATAGTGTTTTTGCAATTTATAGAATAGGTTATGGGCTTGCAGTATCTAATAATGATTTAGTTTTAAAATATGCACATTCTTTATATTTTGAATCAGCTGTTACTATTTTAACATTGATTACTTTAGGTAAATATTTAGAAGCAAAATCAAAGAAAAAAACAAGTAAAGCATTAGAAAAATTAATGGATTTAGCACCAAAAACTGCCATAATTGAACGAGATGGAAAAGAAATTAGTGTATTAATTGAAGAAGTTAAGGCAGGGGATATTTTAATTTTAAAACCTGGTGGTTTGATTGCAGTTGATGGTGAAATTATAGAAGGCAGCACATCAGTAGACCAGTCTGCCATTACAGGTGAAAGTATGCCTGTGGAAAAAACTGTTGGTGATAAGGTAATTAGTGCTACAGTTAATAAGACAGGTTATATTAAATTTAAAGCCTTGAAAGTAGGTAAAGATACTACAATTTCGCAAATTATTTCTTTAGTAGAAGATGCTGCCAATTCAAAAGCACCTATTTCAAAGCTGGCAGATAAAATAAGTGGTATATTTGTTCCTATAGTTATTGCAATATCAATAATATCATTTTTGTTTTGGATTTATATGGGTATGTCCTTTGAATTTGCATTATCTATTGCCATATCTGTGCTTGTAATATCCTGCCCGTGTGCTTTAGGGCTTGCTACTCCAGTAGCTATAATGGTTGGAACAGGCAAGGGAGCAGAAAATGGTATTTTAATCAAATCTGCTGAAAGTTTAGAAACTGCACATATGATTAATGCAATAGCAATTGATAAAACAGGGACAATTACAGAAGGTAAAATGTCTGTAGATTCAGTAAAAGTATATAAATATGATGAAAATAAAATTCTTCAAATTGCATATGCTATGGAAAAAAACTCAGAACACCCTGTTGCAAAAGCTATCGTAAATAAATTTCATAATTTGAATATGGATACTATTTTTGCAGCAGACTTTAAATCTTACACAGGTAAAGGGGTAAGCTGTATTATAGATAATAAGTTATATAGTTGTGGCAATATGGGTTTTATGAACGAGTTAGGTGTTATGATTACAGAAGATAATAGTTGTGCACAAAATAATATAATTGCTACACCTGTTTATATTTCTGAAGATAACGAGCTTATAGGGATAATATATGTGTCTGATACCATAAAGGAATCAAGCATAGAAGCAGTAAAAAGATTTAAAGAAGAAAATATAAAAGTATATATGCTTACAGGAGATAATAAGAGAGTGGCGGAGCATATAGCTAATCAAGCAGGGATAGATAATGTATATGCAGAACTTATGCCACAGGATAAAGAGAAAGTAATCAAGCAGCTTCAGGCAAATGGTTTAAAAGTGGCTATGGTGGGAGATGGTATAAATGATGCACCAGCATTAATGCGTTCTGATCTAGGTATAGCAATTGGAGCAGGGACAGATATTGCTATTCAGTCTTCAGATATTGTTTTAATAAAGAACAATTTACTTGATGCTGTAACTGCTATTAAGTTGAGCAGGGCAACATTAAAAAATATTAAGATGAATTTATTTTGGGCATTTATATATAATATAATTGGTATACCTGTTGCAGCTGGTGTTTTTTATATATCATATGGGCTTACACTAAACCCAATGATAGCAGCAGCTGCCATGAGTTTTAGTTCAATTTTTGTAGTAACTAATGCTTTAAGGTTAAAAAACTTTAAGGTAGAAAATAATAATATAAAAGGGGAAAAGAAGATGAATGTAATTGTAAATGTTAATGGTATGAACTGCAACCACTGTAAAATGTCAGTTGAGAAAGCTTTAAATTCTGTTGACGGAGTTGTCTCAGCAGAAGTTGATTTAGCTGCAAAAAATGCAACAGTTGTATTATCTAAAGAAGTTGATGATAATACTCTTTTAAATGTAGTAAATGAGGCAGGGTTTCAGGCCGTATCTGTGGAGAAAGCATAATGATGGCAGATAAAGATACAGTAATACCTTTATTAAAGACTGCAAAAGGTCATATAGAAGGTATTATTCGTATGATGGAAGATAATAGATATTGTATAGATATTTCCAACCAGCTTTTTGCTGTGGAAGCAATTATTCGTAAAACGAATAAAAATGTTCTTAAGGCACATATTTTATCTTGTGTTAGGCATGCTTCTGCCAATGGTGATGAGGAAAAATTTAAAGAATTAACTTCATTAATAGATACAGTTTTAAAATAATATGGCAAAATAACTGCCATATTATTTTAATAACTTTTCCATTTCTTTAATAATTTTTAGTATATCTTCCACAGATTCTTCGCCATATATTTCATAAAGTTCTTTTATTTTCTCAAAATATGGCATTGCTTTTTTAATTTTTACAAGAGATATTTTAACAGGGTTATATTCAATAAGCATACTTCCAGTTATAGTATTTACAGAGACATTTTCAACAGCTTTATTTAATAGTAAAACATTTGTAAGCTGGCTGCTAATATCATTATTTTTAAATATTGAAGCTTTTAGCCTAACTCTGCCTTCAAAAAAGCTTGTTATTATCATTCTTTATCCTTTAACATAGGCTGCATAGCATTTACACTAATAGCTACTGTTAATGTATTATGTATTAGTGCAGCAGTAGCAGGTTTTATTTTCCCTAAAAGTCCAAGCAGTATTAAAAGTGAGTTGCCAGCAATGATTACTTTATTATTAAAAGATATTCTTTCTAATAAATTTTGCCCTAATATTCTTGTATCTAACAGGCTTTCTATACCTTTATCATTTAGAATAATATCAGCTGTTTCTCCTGCAATATCAGAACTTCCTTTCATAGCAATACCTGCATTAGCAGCAGCAAGGGCAGGGGAATCGTTAATTCCATCACCAGTCATAATTACCTTGTGACCATTGCTTCGCATTTTTTTTACATATGATGTTTTATCTTCTGGTAAAGCCTGAGAAATATATTCATCAGCATCAATAATTTTAGCTGCTTTAGATGCTGCCTTTTCTCCATCACCTGTAATCATAACAATATTGTTAATACCTGTTTCTCTTAGATTATCAACAATATTTTTTGCATTTGGAATAACTGGATCATCAATTAATATGATACCCATTAATTTTCCATCAATTGCAAGGTATAAAATGGAACTACAGTTTTGAGAAACTTTTTCAATTTCTTTTAATTCTTCATCAGAAATATTTGTTTTTTCATCATCAAATATAAAATGATAGCTACCAATAGCTACTTTTTTTCCATGTAGTGTAGATGCTATGCCATGTGCAACAATATATTCAACTTTTGCATGTTCTTCTTTGTGGTCAATACCTTTATCTAATGCTTCCTGCACAACAGCACGTGAAAGTGGATGTGGAAAATGTTCTTCTAAACATGCAGCAGTTTTTAGCACTTCATCTTTAGAGTAATTATTAAATCCAATAACATCAATCACTTTTGGTGTAGCATGTGTTAAAGTTCCTGTTTTATCAAAAATAATAGTATCAGCATTAGCTGTTTCTTCAAGAAATTTACTTCCTTTTATAATTATGCCATTATTAGCAGCTTCTTTCATTGCAGAAAGGCTTGCAATAGGTGCTGCAAGTTTCATAGCACAAGAATAGTCTACCATCAATGTAGATGAAGTTTTTGCAATATCTTTAGTAAGTAAATATGTTGTTCCTGCAAGTAGAAAATTATAAGGAACAAGTTTATCTGCCAATTGTTCTGCTTTTTCTTGTGCTTGAGATTTTTGATTATTAGCTTCATCAATTAATTTTACAATTTTACTTACTTTTGTATCATTACCAGCTGCTGTTACTTTAATAACTGCTTCGCCTTCTTCAATATATGTTCCAGCATATACAATATCATTAATCTCTTTTTTAACAGGCAGTGGTTCACCAGTAATACTTGCTTGGTTAATCATTGATTCACCATCAATTATTACACCATCAGCATGTATTGTTTGCCCACTTCTAACTATAAAAATATCGCCATTTTTAAGTGCTTTAGCCGGTATTAAATATTCTTCATTATCCTTTATAACTCTTACTTGTTCCTGCATATTAAGCAGTGACTCAGCAAGATTATCATATGACTTACGTTTTGCATAATCTTCTAAGGTTTCACCCATATCTAATAGGAAATTAATTGAACCTGCTGTTTTATAATCATTATTTGCAATAGATAAGCTAATAGCTGCAGCATCTAAAGTTTCAGATATAAGTTTTTTATGGAAAAGTAATGTTTGTATACCTTGTTTTATTCGTGGCAGAGTGTTAAAAATTGTAATTAACTTTCTTGCATATAAAGGTAATATCATTTTTCCAAAATGTTTTAATATCATAAAGAAAATAGTAGAAGAAATACTATGTTCTGTTGTTTGTTCATTAATTGAAGATAACATATCTTCGTCATTTAAATATTTATCATTTAAAGAATGAAATAGTGCTAGTACATGTTGTTCTGTAATATCTTTGTAATACACAAGTATAGAGCATGTAACGGGATTAATTGATATGCTAGTAATACCTTCTTGAGTAGATAAAAGTACTTTAACCAGCACAATTTGTTTACTGGTTAAAGCATTTTTTCTGTATTGAAGGCGTATTCTACCGGGTAGTTTGTGAATAATTTTAACTTCCATCTACGCCCCTTAATAATTATTTTCCACGATTTTTTTTGCTGTAATGTTTTGCTTCTGCTGCAAAATCTTCTGCATCTTCTTTAATAGATTCTATTAATGCAGCTGCATCTTCTTTTAATTTAAGTCCTTTACCAGCAGCTTTTGCAAGTAAACCTCTCATTTGAGGAGAACGAGCAGAATATACAATAATACCACCAACAGCAACACCTGCTAAAAAATATAAAAGTTTGTTTCCACCAATATTATCCATAAATAACACTCCTTAAACAAAATATAATATATATATTTATACACTCAAAAAAAATTAGTTGCAACTAAAATTTTTACTACATATAAAGTTTACAGTAAAAATTGTTAAGAACACTATTAACTCTATTGCATTAATAGTAAAAAAAATATATACATATATATTCGTTATGGGGGTAAAAATGCATAAGAAGAAAAAATCTAATATTTTATATAAATCAGCAGGCTTTATTGCATTAATTGCTGTTATAGTAGTAATTATAATTATATCCAGCAATATAAAGGTGGAAAAAAATCACAATGAATTTGTTAAAAAGGTTAAAATTGAACCAGATAAATTAGGGTATGAAACTTTTGAAAATATAAAAAATAATAATAATACTATTGCTTGTAATGATGCAAAGCAATTAGGTACGTTATTTGTAAAAATAAACAGGAATTTATCTGAAGATGATAATATTACAGCTGAAAATATTCAACAATATGCTGTATCAACACCGGATATGCAGCTTGTAGATAAATTTAGTAATGATTTAGTTGATGTTGTTCGTGAAAAATATAGTGATAATCATGATGCTGCAAGTTTAGTGTTACGCAAAATATCTCAGGATATATATACAAATATTGTTCAAATATCATTAATGATAGAAACAGGCAATATATCTGAAAAAGAATTTTATGATTTTTTAGATATTAATTATTGTGGTGTAATTCCTCCAGAATCTTATATTTCTCCAAAAGATATTGTGATATATTCTATAAACAACTCTTTAGGTAGTGGTATATTAGATAATTATACTGACAGCACTGTTACAGATAATGTTTCATTAGGAGGGGCTGCAGATAATGTAAGCCAGTAATTTATTATTGACAAATTTTATTTCATAAAATAGATTAGTATTATTAGTGGTGAACTAATAGGAGCGAATAAATGGCATATGTATCAGGTCTTCCATCTTTTGAGAAGTCGCAAATGTTGGGCATGGAGTATTCTATTGCAACAGCAAATAAAGCGAAAGGTTTATCTCATCAGCATGGTATTACAGAGCTTACAAATACTGATGCAGCATCTAAACAGGCTAGTTTAGCAGGTGCAAATGTGGCAGTAGCTAAGGGTGTAGGCCGTATAATCGATGTTGTTGGGTAAATTCATTTTTTATTACCCAATTAACTTTTCTTGACTTAACCGTGAAATAGTGTTAAAAGTCACCATCTTAAAGTTATTATGAGAGTGGTGTAATGTTTGAACTTAAAAGTTCTTTTAATATTGGGAATATATCTTCTTTTTCTGATGGTTATTCTTCTTCATTAAAATTAGTTAAATTTCTTGATGATAATACAATTCTTGCAGTAGAAAATACGAGTGATACATATTACTTTTATAAAATATCTATTAATGGGGAGATTTTATATAAATGGGAATATAATTCAGAAGAAGATGTGCTGCTTGATTATGTATATATTAATGATACACTTTATATTGCTATGTATATTCAATTTTCATCTTACGAAGAGCAGGTAGTTTTATATAAATCATATGGTAATTCTTTTGACTTTATTGCATCTTTTCCTCGTGCATCATACTTACATGATATGGATTATTTTTATATGTTTAATAAAAATAATCAGCTAAGAATGCTTGTTATTCGCCATACAAGGCTGTATTTATATACGATAGATGAAAATAATCCTTTTATAGAGCAGGGGTTAACTGATGGTTATGAGCAGTTTATAGAGCTTGCATATTTAGAAGGGTATAGGTGGATAATTAATAATGGATATGCAATAAATATAAAAGAAGGTGTATGGGAGCTTTATAATACTGATTTAAAATTAATAAAATCATTTAATTTTGATAACAGTATTATAGACTGGCTTGGTATTTCTTTAAGTAATGATGGTTCTATTATAGCAATAGCTTGTGATAGTTCAGATAAAGATAAAGGTATGCTTTGTGTTTATGATGTTGTAAACGATGAGATTAGCACTCATATACAAAGACATGGTTATTTTAGTGTAGGTATAATTAATAATAGAGTATATACATCAATAGTAAGTTCTCAAACTGATATTGGTGGCATTATGGTTTATGATAAAAAGGCTTTTCTCAAATATGCACATATTAAAGATGAAAAGGAAAATAATGCTAGATTGTATAATCCATCACCATTATTTTATCAGGCATTATCAATAGAAGAATTACGTGATGGAAAAGGATTAATATCTACAGAAAGTAAATTATTCATAACAGATTTATCCTGTCGTATTATTCAAGAATTACCTTTTGTTGCTTATGAATGTTTTGCTGTTAACAGTAAAAAAAACAGGTTAGCAGTGTTAATTATTGATGGTAAAAAACAGGAATCAATCCATGAAAAAAAATATAATGCAAATATAGAAATTTTTGAATGGTCATCAAAAGAGAATAAGGCTAACATATTGGATTTAAAGGCTTTTCGTAATGAATAGGCAAATATTGCAGGTATATCTATAAAAGTTTTTTTTATTTGACAATTTAACCAAAATCATATATTTATAAAAATACTATTTTGGTATTTTTTTATTTTTTTTAAATTTTTTTAAAAAAGAGGTGGAATATGAGTAAAAAGATTTATCATATGGGCCTTGATATTGGTTCTACTACAATTAAAATAGTTATTACTGATGAGCATAATAACATGCTTTATCATCAGTATAGAAGACATTTATCTGATATGCGTAATACACTTACTACCTTAATTAAGGAAGCATACGAAGAATTTAAAGATGCTTTTGTTACAATCAATGTAACAGGTTCTGGTGGTATCTCGGTATCTCAATGGCTTGGTGTTGGCTTTATTCAAGAAGTTATTGCTTCAACAGAGTGTATTAAAACAAAAATCCCTGAAACAAATGTTGCTATTGAGCTTGGTGGTGAAGATGCTAAGCTTACATTTTTTGATAATGGTATAGACCAGCGTATGAATGAAACTTGTGCTGGTGGCACTGGTGCATTTATTGACCAGATGGCAGTTGTTCTCCAAACTGATGCAGCAGGCCTTAATGAGATGGCAAAAAATTATAAAACTATATATCCGATTGCTGCTCGTTGTGGTGTTTTTGCAAAAACAGATGTGCTGCCATTATTAAACGAGGGGGCAGCAAAAGAAGATATTGCAGTATCTATTTTCCAAGCAGTTGTTGACCAGACTATCGGTGGGCTTGCATGTGGCAGAACTATTTCTGGTAATGTTGCATTTTTAGGTGGTCCTTTATTTTTCTTATCAGAACTTCGTAAAAGATTTATTGAAACACTTTCATTAAAACCAGATGAAATAATATTCCCAGAACACCCGCAACTTTTTGTTGCTATGGGTGCGGCATTAGTTTCTAAAAATTCAGAGCCTGTATCATTTAAATCTATTATAGAAAAAGTTGATGCTCTTTTAACTACAAAAGTTGAAAGCGAAATAGAGCAGTTACCACGTCTTTTTGAAAGTGAGGAAGAATATAAAGAATTTAAAGAACGTCACTCAAAAGAGGGCGTTTTAAATAAAAAAGAATTATCTCAAGCAGAAGGTAAATTATTTTTAGGGCTTGATGTGGGCTCTACTACAACAAAAGCAATATTAATTGATGAAAATGATAATTTACTTTTTGAGTCATATTCATCAAACCTTGGTAACCCAGTTAAATCTGTCTTATTAGTTCTTGAAAAAATATATGCAGAGCTTCCATCATCAGCATATATTGCAAATTCTTGTATTACAGGTTATGGGGAGGGGCTTATTAAGGCTGCTTTAGGTGTTGATGAAGGTGAAGTAGAAACAGTTGCCCATTTTACAGCAGCAAGATATTTTGTTCCTAATGTATCTTTCATATTAGATATTGGTGGGCAGGATATGAAATGTATGTATGTTCGTAAAGGAGCAATAGATAAAATTGTCCTAAACGAAGCATGTTCATCAGGTTGTGGTTCATTTATAGAAAACTTTGCAAAATCAGTTCAATCTACAGTGCAGGATTTTGCTTCAGCAGCTTTAAAAGCAGAACACCCTGTCGATTTAGGTTCCCGCTGCACAGTTTTTATGAACTCAAAAGTAAAACAGGCACAGAAAGAGGGTGCATCAGTTAGTGATATATCAGCAGGTCTTTCTTATTCTGTTGTAAGAAATGCTTTATATAAAGTTATCAAAATGAGCAGTGTGGAAGATTTAGGCGAACATGTAGTGGTTCAAGGTGGTGCATTTTTTAATGATGCTGTTTTAAGAGCTTTTGAACTTTCAGTTGGTGCAAAAGTAACTCGTTTTGCTATATCTGGCCATATGGGTGCATTTGGTTCTGCTTTAATTGCAAAAGATAGATATACTGGTGAAAAATCTACATTAATAGCAGCAGAAGCAATTAGTTCATTTGACATGGAATCTATTAACGTTCGTTGTAAAAGATGCTCTAATCACTGCTTATTAACTGTAAATAAATTTGGTGGCAATAAAAAACGTTATATTACTGGTAATAGATGTGAAAAAGGTGTTCAAGAAGTGGAGGAAGCAAATAACCTTCCAAACCTTTATGCATATAAAAATATGCGTTTATTTGAATATTATTTACCATTAAAGGTTGAAAATGCACCAAGAGGTGTTGTTGGTATACCACGAGTATTAAATATATATGAAAACTATCCATTTTGGTTTACATTATTTACAGAACTTGGTTTTAGGGTTGAAATATCTGATAAATCATCAAAAGAATTATTTAATACAGGTCTTGAGACTATACCATCACAAACAGTATGTTACCCAGCAAAACTTGTGCATGGTCATATAATGAACTTAATTTCAAAAGGTATTAAACGTATATTCTACCCATGTATTCAAAAAGAAGTTCATGAAGAGGGGGCAGATAATAACTATAACTGTCCAGTAGTATGTAGCTATCCAGAAGTTATTAGATTAAATGTTGATGCTCTTGCTAATGAAAAAGTAGAATTTATGGGACCATTTTTACCATTAAATGATTCTAAAGTATTAGAAAATACATTGGTAAATATGTTTAAGCAGTTTGATATTCCTGAGCAGGAAGTAAGAATTGCAGCAAGAAAAGCCGAAATAGAGATGGCAAACTTTAGGCAGGATATAAGAGATAAAGGGGAAGAAACTCTTGCATATATTGAAAAACACAATATTCAAGGTATAGTTCTTTCAGGCAGACCATACCATATTGATAATGAAATAAATCATGGTATACCAGAGCTTATTACATCAAATGGGTTAGCAGTTTTAACAGAGGATTCTATTGCTCACCTTGCAACAGTTGAGCGACCAATGAATGCTGTTGACCAGTGGACATACCATTCAAGGTTATATAAAGCTGCCAGCTTTGTAGCAGAAAGAGATAATATAGAGCTTATTCAGTTAAACTCATTTGGATGTGGTCTTGATGCTGTAACAACTGAACAGGTTTATGATATATTAAATAGGCATGAAAAATTATATACTGTAATTAAAATAGATGAAGGTAGTAATTTAGGTGCTGTTCGTATACGTATCCGTTCATTAATGGCAGCTATTCAGGACAGGAAAAAACGTGGAATTGATAGAAACTTTACACCTGCTACAAAAGGTGCAGAATTTACTAAGGAAATGAAAGAAACTCATACAATTGTTATACCACAGCTTTCACCAATCCATATCCATATGATGAAAGAGGCTTTAACAGCAGAGGGTTATAAAGTAAAAGTTTTAGAAACTACAGATAGAAGTGATATAGAATGTGGCTTAAAACATATTAATAATGATGCATGTTTTCCTGCTATTGTTGCAGTTGGTCAGTTATTAAATTATGTAATGAGTCCAAACTGTGACACTGAAAGGGTTGCAGTATTAATATCGCAGACAGCAGGTGGCTGTAGGGCTACAAATTATATAGGCTGGCTTAAAAATGCATTAAATAGAGCAGGGCTTAGTCATATACCAGTTCTTTCATTTAACCTGCATGGTTTAGAAGCCCATGAGGGATTTAGAATTACAATGCCTATGATTAGAAGAATGATTATGGGTATCTTATATGGTGATTTATTAATGAGAATGTTATATAGATGCCGTCCTTATGAAAAAGTGAAAGGCGAAACAGAAGCTTTATATAATAAATGGTCAGATATTTGTGCTAGAAACGTATATAACTATAACTGGCGTCAGTTTAAACGTGATGTTTATGATATTGTGGAAGAATTTGATAATATAGAGATGGACGAAACTCGCAAACCACGTGTTGGTGTAGTAGGTGAGATATTAATTAAATTTCACCCAGATGCTAACAATAAGGCAGTGGAAGTAATTGAGCGTGAAGGTGGGGAAGCAGTAGTGCCAGATTTTATGGACTTTATATTATATAGTGCATATGATGATATTTATAGAAGCAAATATATGGCAGGTTCAAAAATCAGACGTTATGTTGCAAGATATATTATTTGGATGATAGAACATAAACGTAACATAATGAGAAAAGCGTTAAGAAAAAGTAAGCATTTTGAAGCTATGCCAAATATTTTTGAGCTTGCAAATTTAGCAGAAAAAATAGTATCTCTTGGTAATCAGTCAGGTGAAGGCTGGCTTTTAACTGCTGAAATGGTGGAATTAATTGAAGGTGGTGTTGGTAACATATTATGTGTGCAGCCATTTGCATGTCTTCCAAACCACGTAACTGGTAAAGGTGTAATGAAAGCACTTCGCGTTGCTTATGATAATGTAAATATAGCAGCAGTGGATTATGATCCAGGTGCAAGTGAAGTTAACCAGCTTAACCGTATTAAGCTTTTAATGAGTGTAGCACAGAAAAATTTAGCTATAATGAGAAAGCAGATATAGTAATATAAGAAGGGTTATCTATAAGGATAACCCTTTTTTGTATAACAAAAATATTTTAATTATAAATATTATTATAACTTAACTTAAAATATATTGCATTATTTGTTTAGATTCTATATAAATCTTTCATATTATAATATTGTATTATGGCACAATTTATGCTTATACTAACATATCGGATTGCATAACGGGGTTTTGATGTGAAAATCAAAGTTATTTTGATTATATTACTTATTTTTTTTATTTCATCTTGTGCTGATGATGTTACAAAACATACGTATCACTTTGCAACGGCATCTGGTTATTTAAATAGTATTAATTCTATTTCTGCAGATGGTAATAATGCTGTTTGTATAGATGTAAATAACAAACATGTTCTTGATTTAAAATATAGAATGGAATCAAAAGGTAGATATGGTGATGATCCATCATCTGATATAAAAAACAGCTATTTAAAAGTTATTAATGGCAGGTTTTTTGTAGATGGTTTGGCTATGAATGTTAATTTAGTTGATGAAAGAGTATTAATGTATAACACAACTATTGATGATATGGTAGGTGTTGTGGATATTCGTGGTATAGAACAGTTTATAAATCAAGGAGAACATACAGTAGAATTTTATATAACAGCAAGAGAATATAGTGGTAATCACAATTCTACAAGTAATGAAGAAACATTTGGTGCAGTATTTGGCAAAGTAAAGTTTGATAGCACTGGTTCAAATTGTAATTTCTAATATTAATCTTTCTTTAAAAGTAATATATTTTTTCATATAAAAAGGCTTATTTTATCTTTTTATTTGTTGACAAATAATGCCATTAGGGTATAATACCAACATACAAAATTTATAAAAGGAGAAGAAAATGAAAAAGTCTTTTTTATTATTTCTTTCAAGCATTATAGCTGTTTTTTTAGTAACAGGTTGTGCTGAAGAAAACAAAAATAATGGTGGTTCAACTACTACACCACCTAGTGTAGTTCCTATTGATCCATCTAATCCATCATCATTAACTGACTTATTAGGGAATTATGAAATAGTGTTTTTCTATACTGATGGAAGTGGTCAACTATCAATTGCTAGTGATTGTTCTAAAGTAGAATATTATACTGGAAAAGCAGATGCAAAATGTGTTCAAGGCACAAATAATGTTGATTTTAGAGGTTATGGAAGAGTAGGAGTAGATAATCCAGCCAGTCCAACAACTATTAATATTACAACTAAAATGCAAATGACAAATGAATGTTTAAAAAATCCTACTGTTGGTGCATGTGCAAATGATGCATTAGGACCAATCAATTATTGGAGCCAAGCTCAAAATAATCAGTATAATTATAATGTATTTACACCAATACCAATGGATGCAATTGTAGATGGTGCAGTAAATAATGGTACAAGTGCTGTAACAGGTGTTAAAGGTAGACATCTTAAAGCAAATGTTAATACAACAGGTTCAACATATAAGTTTGAATTATTATCTGATGGTTCTATTAGAAATACAATGGTAGACCGTAGTATATTACCAGCTAATGTTACAGTAATTATGAAAAAAATTGATACTTTTCCTAGCGGTTATACATTAGATAAAGATATTAAATTTCCAGAACCTGTTATAGAAGGTTTTGTTGATAATCCAGCAGCTGCAACTGCGGAATAATATATTAAACTCTATATATACGAAAATGGCGATAGTTTATCGCCATTTTTTTTTGATATAATTTTTATCACTATTTTATTTTTTAAATACATACATATATTTATTTCATTTATCATTTAACTATAACCATACTATTATCCTTTTATATTATTATTTAACTGTATTAGATTATATTAGATTATATATAAATATATTATATATATTATCATATGTTATATGATGTTTATTTTATATGGAATATAAAAAACTACCCACAATATAGCAGGTAGTTTTTAAATTTAATTTAATCTTTTATTGATAGTATTTAGTATTTTGTATTTGAACTACTGGAAGTAGATTTAATGAGCTGTTTTGAATATATTTTAAACGCATAGTTACTTTATTGTTACTATCTCCAAAAGTCATATCACTGTAATTAGTATCTTTTGGGCTATAGTCAATTTGTGTTGTCCTTATTGTAACATCATCTTCTTTTAAACCAATTAAACCAACTTTTTCAAAGGCAGTATTTAAACCACCAGAATAGTCAGTTTCTTTTAATGTGTAGCTTTTTGTGGAATAATATAAATTATCCATACCGCTATCTGTTTTTATTAAACATGATTTTAAAGTAGGGTTAGTTACTTGTATTTTATAAGTTATTGGTATTGTAACATCTAAATTTTGTGCTAAACTAGGGTTTACTACCATTTCACCTGCAAAGTCTGTTCCACCATAGTATGTAGTATTAGCACAATTTATATTTTCAATTCTATAATAGCCTATATATTTCATAGCACCATTTGGCGAAGTGCAACTATTATCATTATTTGTACCAGTTTCTAATGGGTCGCAAATAGTATAATATTTTGTAACTTCTTCTTCTGTTGTGCTGTCTGTAACATTTGTCATACTATCTGCAATTTTTCTAAGTGCTGAAATTTTATAGGTATTACCATTTGTAGTAATAGTTATTGGATTTGTTAAAGTAATATGACTTCTATCATATTCAGTAGTTTCATCAATTTTTACTTCACCTAAAGGTGTAAGAGTAGGTTGAATAGTAAGTGAACCGTTATCTTTATAGCCTTGGTTATATACAGCATAGTTATATTCTAGTGTATTTGTTGTTTTATTAGGGAAAATATTTATTATTCCATTTAAATAATCTATATCTATTTCTGTTTTTAATGGTTCTGTTACTATTATACTTGGTTTATAGTTTCCTATAAAAGAGTCTAAATTATTTATATCTAATGGAGTATTTTTTTCTGTTACATACGGTTTTGGGTCTGGCACTGGTTTATCTTCTAAAGCTGCACAGCCCATAAACACTATAAATGATAGTAATGAAAAAGTTAAGATTTTTAAAAATGATTTATTCATAATTATATACCTCACATAATACTAGAAATTAGCCTGTAATGTTACCATAGCAGTAAGACGAGTTAAAAAGCCAACTTCAGCTAATATATCAAAATACCTGTTTACAGAGTACATAACGCCTGCATTAAATGTCCAAGGGGAAGCATACTCTGCATCTGCTTTATATTTAGATGTGATTTGTAATGGCTCATTTTGACCTATAATAGTGCCTGCCGGAAGTGTAACAGTGTATGAGCCTGAAACTTGGTTACCCATTGGCATATATGTGTATTGTGTACCAAGCATAAATGCTACTTTCATATCTTTTGGAAGTGGCACATTCACACCAACCCTTGCACCTACAATTAATGTTTGAATAATGTTATCTGTTCTATCTGTTGATGTCCAAGCGTAGTTACCATTTATAACTGCAAATGGCACAACCCTGCCTAATCTAAAACCATAAGAAAGGGCAGCACCTATTGCACCAGTATCAGCTTTAAATGGGTTTACCTGGTCTAGCTTATAACCATTTGGCATAGCTGCATTACCATCTGCTACTGCTGTAAATTTTGACTTACCTTCTGTATGCATATATACACCAAATATAGACATAAATGGAAGCAGGTTAATACCAGCCCTAAAACCTACAGAGTTTGTTTCTACTTTTGCATTATACATATTTACAGGTATAGCTGTTGCTTCTGTATTAAAAGCAGGGTGGAAACCCCAGCCTCTAGCGTTAGTAATATTTTGTGGTATCTGCATATGGTAATAAATGGCAGATACAAAGAATGGTTTTGCTGGCCTCATACCTTGGGCTCTCATTTGTTTACCTAAGATTGGCAGGTAATCTTCCACAACATGCGTCCTAGGGATAGGAGCAGGGCGTTTTTTTGTGGCATTATCTTGAGCAAATGCTACACTATTACTTGCTATAAATACAAGTAAAGTAAAAAGTAAAACATTAAATTTTTTCATGATAAATAAAACCTCATATATACTTTTTTATATATAAAAAACTGCATGCAAATTATATATTATATTCTACCACTTGTAAAGTAAATTATGCCTTAAATATATGACATTTTTTTAAAAATTGTATTTATTGCAATAGAGTTAATAACAAGTCATTTTAAAATATAATTTATAATTGATTTATACAGGATATTATGGTAATTATACTGGTTTAATAATATTTTTTTATAACCTTAAGGAGGAAAAATGAAAAAAGTTTTAATTTTATCTGTATTTATTTTAGTAGTTTTTCATTCATATTCTGCACATGCTGCAAGGGGCACTCATTATTCATGGCTTACTGTTGGATATGGATACTCTCAAAGTGTTGGTGGAAGCTGGTCTTCATATGGTCCTTTAAAGTTCACTATCGGTGGTCTTTTATGGAATTATGTAGGTATGGAGCTTGGAGCAGATACCAGCTGGGACGATATAGGTGGTAACAATACTTCATGGACGCTTGATTTAAAACCATATGTTTTAATACAATCTACTTTGGGTAATAGAAGTAATGCATTAATTCCATATGTGGGTATAGCACCTGTCTTTTCTATTGCAGGTATTGATTATAAAAATAAAGAAGATATAGCAGGGTTTGATGTGGGAGTAGCTGCAAAAGGTGGTTTAAGAGTAAGGATTATTGATGCCTTAATGTTTGGAGCCGGTATTGAATATGTATATCACCATAATAATTTACCTGCATCAAGAAATATGTCACAATTTAATGCAGTTATTGAGGCTGGTTTTAGCTGGTAAAATTGTATATTTATACAGTCTTTTTAGAAACCATAAACTAAAAGACTGTATGATTAAACTTATAATTGCAATTTCTAGCACATTAAATACTTAATTTATTTTCTAGTTATACAATTTTTTTATTGATAAATTTATAAAAATTTATTATTTTAAAGTAATTATGTTACTGTATTGATATTTTTTGGCATATTTTTTGATACTATTTCGCATTATACGTAGTGAACTACTCAATACTTGGAGCGAATTTAATGATAAAGCGGTTTTTATTGCCTATTTTAGTGTTTTTTTTAATTACTCAGTTTTGTTATGCACAATCTCAAATTGGTATTAGTGGTATTATAGATGATAGTTTTGAAAAAGATTTCAGAAATACACCATTTCCTAGAGATAGAAATGCAAAAATAATTACTGAAGAAGAATTATTAGAAAAGCTTCCTAAAGAAACTTCAGCTGAGACTGTATATGTTTCCACTTTTGATATTACTGGTAACAGGGTAATTAATAAAAAAGAATTACAACTTCTTTTAGGTGATTATATTGAGAGAAACCTTACTTTACAGCAGTTAAATGATGCTGCAAATGTTATTACAAAATATTATAGAAATAAAGGGTATATTATAAGCTATGCATATATACCACCTCAAGTTGTAAATAACAGCACTATTGTTATTGCAGTTGTTGAAGGTGAAATAGGGGATATATATGTAGAAGGGCTTTCAGATTATAAAAAAGAATTTGTTTTAAAACATCTTGCTCCACTTCAAAAAGGTCTTATTTTAGATACTAAAACTTTAGAAAGGCGATTACTTATTCTTAACAGTTATATGGATTTGAAAGTAAATGCTACATTAAAACCAGGCAAAAGAAAAGGAACTTCTGATATTATCATTTATGCTCAAGATACAAATCCATATAGAGCAAGCTTTAGTGTTGATAACTATGGTAATAAGCTTACAAATGAATACAGGCTCAATGGGGCAGCTATGATAGGAAATGTTATTAAAAGTGGTGACAGGCTTGCACTGAATTTATCCCTTGGGCTTGATAACTTTAACCCTTGGCAGCTTTTTTTCGGTAGAATAGATTACAGACTTGCCCTTGGCAGTGAAGGTTTTAAATTGGGTTTTTCTTATGCAAGAAGTAACTATATTGTTACTAATACTTTTGATATGCTCGGGCTTGAAGGTTATTCAAATGATTATTCTATTTATACAGAATATCCTATTATTTTAAGAAATCAAGGCACTTTAAATTTAGGTGCAGGTATATATGTAAAAGATACAGCAGATAAAATGAAACTTTTTGGAACAAATATGGGCAGCCATGATGTTCTTGCAACAGTAGGGCTTAGCCTTTTTGGTGAAGCATATCCTTGGATAGGTGCCAATATGTATTACTCCCTCGCATTTTCTCAAGGTTTAAATGGTTTCTTATCAGCTTCTCATTACAGCCCTAATTCATCAAATCCTTTTGCTACTGGTTATTATGAAAAACTTTATTTTGATTATGAATACCATCAGTTTATTACATGGTTTTTTAGAATGAGATTATTTTTATCTGGTCAATTTGTTTCAGATACTACATTCTCTAGTGAACGTTTTTATATTGGTGGAATATATAGTGTTCGTGGTTTTACAAGTGGTTTGGAATCTGGTGATAATGGATACAGACTTAGTGTAGAAGCAGAGTTTGATTTAGGTATACCACATATAAAAGCATTAGTGTTTTATGATAGAGGCCAAGTTTTTAATTATAATACAGATTATCATTCTTATGCAGATGCATCGCTTGATTCCATTGGTGCAGGCCTTAGGTTTTACCCTTGGAAAGGGCTTGCCATTAAAATTGATTACGGATACCCAATAATGTCTTCAAGAAAACATAATGCAGGCTGGGGTGCAATATATGGGAGGATAAGTTATGATTTCTAAAATTAAATCATTTATTGCAGTATTTATTATACTTATATTTAATTCCCAATTATATGCAGCTCCAGTAGGTGGTAATGTTGTTCATGGGAATGCAAATATTACTCAAAATGGTTCTAATACAATAATTAATCAGAATAGTAATAGTGCTATTATTAACTGGGATTCTTTTAATATTGGTAGTGGTGAAAGTGTTCACTTTAACCAAAACTCATCATCTAGTATTGTGCTAAATAGAGTTACTAATGGGCTTCCAACAAGTATTTTTGGTAACTTAACAGCCAATGGTAATGTATTTGTAGTAAACCAAGCTGGAGTATTAGTGGGCAATGGTGCTGTAATAAATACTCATGGGTTTCTTGCAGGTGCTGCTAATATTACAGATAATGATTTTATTGCTGGTAAATATAATTTTTATGATGCTAAAGGAAGTGTAATAAATAATGGCTCTATAAAAGTTCAAAATGGCGGCTATGCTGTTTTGTTAGGTAAAAATGTGGAAAATAATGGGCTTATTGCTGCGAAACTAGGAAAAATATACCTTTCTTCTGGTGAAGCTTTTAGATTAGATATGAGTGGTAATGATTTAATAGGTGTATATATAGAAAAAGCAGCTAGTAATGCATCTACTAGTAATACAGGTAAGCTTCATGCAGAAGGTGGCACTATTGTAATGACAGCAAAAAATGCATCTGATGTAATACGTCAGGCTGTCAATAATACTGGTGTTATTGATGCTTCCTCTATTTCATATCAAGGTGGTAAAGTAATTCTTGGTGCTGCAAATGGAGAAATAGTTAATAATGGTGAAATTAATGTTTCATCACAAACAGATAGTGCAGGTTCTATTGAAATAAAATCAGATAATATAATAAATAACGGCACATTAAAGGCTAATGGTTTAAATGGTGGAAAAATTGATTTATATGCTAATAATCTATTACAAATTAATGGTAATAGCTTAATTCAAGCAAATGCATTTGGCTATGGTAATGGTGGCAATATTTATCTTATATCTCCAAACCGTGCAGAATCTTATAAAGGTGCTGTAATTGAAGCTAATTCAGTGTATGGTAAAGGTGGTTTTATTGAATTAAGTGGTCATAAATCTGTATATGCATTTAGTGATTTTTATACTAAATCATTATTTGGAGCTTATGGAAGATTTGTTCTTGACCCATCTGATATGTTTATAGGATATTATGCTAATTTAACAGATAATGAAAATAATGTAGTATCGAATGACGGAAATACATATATTGATATTACATGGTTAAATAATCAGCTTGCTTCAACTGATGTTGAACTTAAATCTTTACCGGGTAATGGCAGTGGTAATATTACACTTAACTCTGGCGTATCCATTAATGGAGTAAATGGATTAACTTTAAATGCTTCTAATAGTATTAATTTATTAGGAAATATTAATGTAGGTAAATTATCATTACTTGCTAATGGTGATATTACAGGGAATAATGCTATTGCTACTACTGGTGATATTAATGTTACATCATATAATGGAAATATACAGCTTACAAAATTAAATATAACTGGTAAATCAACCTTTTTAGCAGAAAAAGGTAATGTATTTTTAGTTGGTGACAGTTTAGGCACTATTAACCATATATCAGGCTTAAGTGTTGGTGTGGAAGCCACTGGAACAGGAACAATTACAGGAGATACCACCGTTACTAATAGAGCTGTAATAGAAGGTGATGATGTTACATTAAAAGCAGGTGGTGCAATCAATACTACTGTTGATACAAAACAATTATCAGCAGAAAATACTAGTGGTGCTATTACTATTGAAAATAAAAATACAGATGAAACGATTTTACTAAAATATTTTGGTGCAGATGCTTCCACATATACCCAAAATAATGGAATTATTAATTTAAGTAATATTCCACAAGATGCAATAAATACTAGTGGTTTAACGATTAACAGCACATATGGGACCATATTTGCTCAAAACAGGCTAGATGCAATAAAAGGCTATACTAATTTATCAATGAATGCAAATATTATTCACTTTGTAGAAACAGGCAATACTGCTTTGACTATCGATGATACAGCAATTAAAGGAACAGCAACAAAATATATATTTGATAATGTAGGAAATATAGAAATAGGTAGTATTACCCCTACTAGCTTACAAAATTCAGGTCTTGAAGTTATATCTAGAACAGGCACAGTTAATGCTACTTCACCTATTAATGCTATGTATTTTTCTGCTATTGCTTCAGGAGATATAAATGTTACATCAATGTTATTAGGCGGTGCAAGTTTTGAAAGCTATCAAGGAAATATTAACTATACACACAATGGTGGTCCTATAAGTATCCGTGGTCTTAAAGCAATAAACGGTAATATTAATGTTAGTCTTACTAATGCAGGTAATCTTTTTATTTCAAGTATGGCTTCTAATAATCCAGTAAAATTAAATGTAAATAATGCATCTACAGTTTCCATTGCTGGTTCTGGTGATACTGCATTAAATGTAGACATAACAAATGGTAATGCAAAATATAAATTAGATGCAAGCAATAGTAAAGATTTAACAATTAATACTACTACTAACACATTTACAGAATTGGATTTATCAAGTGGTGGTAATTTATCATTTCCTGTTGCAAATAATACAATTACAGCAGATAAAACTATATCATTAACTGGTAATAATATTAACAATAATGTTGATATGACTTTAACAGCGGTAGATGGTGTTTATATTAATTTAAGGCAGGGAAGTCAGTCATATACCATTGATTCATCAGCAGTTGATTTGAATGGTAATAACTTATCTGTCAGCTTATTAAAAGATACTATTTTTAAAGATATAAATTTAGATAAAAGTTCAGGAAATATCTATGGAACATTAAATGTGTCAACAGATAAAAATATATCTTTAGATGGTAAAATGAACGTGTCTAATTTAAATCTTAATGCATTAGGTTTTAATTTTGGTAGTAATTTAGGTATTATTGATGGTTCTAACATTAATATTACCACAACTAATGATATTAGTGGGGTTGGTAAAATTTCTGCATACAAGGTTAATTTGACAGCAAATACTATAGGTGCTATTACTCCACTTTTAATTAATGCTGATTTTGCCTACCTTACATCTACAGCAACAAATAAAACTGCTAATGATATATTAATTAATATTAATTCAAATGACTGGATTTATGGGTATAAAACATATTCATTTAAAACAAGTGGGCCAGGAAATTCATATATTGGTGGCAGACAGATTGATTATGCAGCAAATCAGCAAATTAAAGAATCAAGAATACGTGGTAAGTTACCAATAGAAGCTACTAATATAGATAAAGTAGAAGGCGATGATTTAATTAAAGGGGGACGTTTACTTGATCCAAGTGAACTTATAACAGTTGAAAAAACAAAACCATCGACAGTTAAAAGTATTAAAAAACGAAATAAAAATATTGAATTAAAGTAAATATATAAACCCCCATTTTATTATAATGGGGGTTTTGCTTTATAGTATTTTATAGAGTATCAAATATTACATAACTATTTGACATATATGTAAACTTCTAAAAAAGGGCAGGGGATATTTTCATATTAATAAAAATAAAGTTTGAGATTTATATGACTAAATAGTAACTATTTAATATTATAATATTAATCTTAATTACTAGAATTTGGATTTATATTAATATAAAGCTAATCATATATAATTGCCTTATAATAAAAAATTAATAGTATTTGTTTATATAGTTATCTTTATCATGCTTATAACATATTATCTTATTAACATTATACCAAATATATTTACCATAATTTATTATAAAATATATAAAATAGCTAAAATATATATATTATGTGATTTAATGTTTTGAATAATAAAGCTCTAATTGTAATGTGTAAATATTATTTACAAAAAATATAAAATATCCATAGATATAAAATTAATTTATATATAAAAATTTATAATTGATTTGATTTATATTAAAAAAATTCTTTAATAATATTAATAAAAAAAAGACTGCCAAAATATATTATTTGACAGTCTAAGCCTTACATATTAAGTTTCATATATTTATTTAACTTAGTCATCAAGAGGACTAAAATCATCTTTTCCCACAAGGCACTGAGGGCAAACCCAATCATCTGGTAAATCTTCAAATGCTGTTCCCGCTGGAATACCATCTTCAGGAATACCTATTGCAGGATCGTATATCCAACCACAAACGTTACAAACATATTTTTTCATAGTATCCTCCTTATATTTGTTTTTCCTCAACATTTTTTATGCCTAATTTTTTCAAAAGGCGTGATTTTAAAAGCTCCACTATTTGCTCATATG
Source organism: uncultured Mucispirillum sp. (assembly GCA_944325215.1). GTDB lineage: Bacteria > Chrysiogenota > Deferribacteres > Deferribacterales > Mucispirillaceae > Mucispirillum. The sequence goes on from CALUZC010000003.1 coordinate 30,991, forward strand.
TTTTTGATTTTAATGGTATCTGCCCACCAGCAGATTTCATGTGTCCACCACCATAACCAATACCTCTTACAATAGATAAAGCTATAGAACCAACTGCCTTTTTACTTGTTTTATTTCTAATAGAAAAATAGCATACCTGGTCAATTTTGCCTACTACAAATGATGACTTCACTTCACGCATACGTAGTAAATAATCTGATATTTCAGCAATTAAATCAGCATTACGAACTTCTTCTAAGTCACAAAAAATTAAATTATCATAAATAATTGCCTGATCAACAGCCTTTTTAATAGTTTTAAAATAATATCTTGGTAATTCTGGAGTTTCTATTTTATTGAGCTTAGTAAACGATGCGTTAGGAAATACATAACTTATCATATCCATATCAGCTTGAGTATTTCCTCTGCCAGCACCAAATGTATCTGTTTTTATACCATAATAAAGTGCTGTAGCTGTATTTGTATCTGGAACAATACCTAGTTTTTTATAGTATTCTGCAATAATAGTAGATGTAGAACCATAATGTGTTCTAATATCATTAAAAGGTATTGTTGTAGATAAAGCTCTTAAATTATGATGGTCAATAACTGCATCTGGTAAACGCTGCCCAGTTTCATAAATATTGCCAGCTCCTGGCTGTGTATCTACCAATATAAAATAATCATATCTTGACATATTTAACTTTGTAACATAATGCATATCTATTTTACAAAGCTTTACGAATTCTTTATTTTCTGCTCTACCAATAACACCCATATATGCTATTGTGACACGTTTTTTTAGTTTTAATGCAAGTAAGTTTTTTAATGCAAATGCTGCAGCAATAGTATCAGGATCAGGGTTATTGTGCGTTTGTATCAAAACTTTTCTTTTTGATTTAACTGCTTCTAATAATTTTTCAATCATATAACAACCTTTTTATTCTGCTGCAAAATCCAACACTAATTCTTTTTTCCCAAAATCCATTCGTGTTGGCTGTTTTGGTAACTGAGAATTAGATACTTTACTACTTAATTCCTCAGGTGAAAAGTATGATTCTACTTCAAAAACAACACTCTTTTGGTTATAAGATATAGTTTTAGATGATTTAACTAAACCACGTTTCAATAATGTATCCATAATATTTTTTGTTAATACGAAATTATTAGCATTAACAACTTTTATTTCATATTTTTGAAGTCGTGCAGCAGTTTCTGGTAATTTAACAATGTTTTCACGAACATAAGCTATGGTATCTGTTGCTGCTTGTTTTACTGCAGTATTATAACAGTATGATTGGTTAGCATTATCTGAACCTGTAGTAATTTGAATTGTTTTATTTTCACCTTTCTTATCATGAATAGATACTGTGGTGATTATCTCACATTCATTCCCACCATCTTTAAAATCATCTTTTGATAATACAGGTTCAAAATCAAATATAATTAACACATTACTATCAACATTTTTAAATGCTTTCTCAATTTGAGTATTATCTTTAATATCTTTAATTTTACCAAGAAAATTACCTTCATTAGATGTTGAAAACTGCATAGATAAAAGGGCAGAAGTAATCGCTGATCTTAATTGATTATCTGGAAGGGTATTAGCATTAATCCCTCTATATACAAATACTGCTGAATCCGTATATTGATTTAATAATAATTGTGCATCTTGCAGTGCAGTATCATCTAAATCTACTCTAACTTTAACAGTAATCGTTTTATCAACTAATGTTTGTTCTACAATAGTATAACTTTTTATAAATTTTAAATATTCACTTGTTACTTTTACATCTTGGTTATTTTCTTTGTAATACCATCTAATAGAACCATACAAAGCACTATTTAATGCAGCATAATATGCATCACGTAATCTGTTTTTCGAAACAGTTGCTTTCCCCGTTATTGTAACAGTAGAAGCATAACTTTCATATGATGTAATAATAAATATTAAACATATAATAATCTTAAATAATTTACTAAACATAAAGCTCCTTTTATATCATCAGTAGTGATTATAATATATTTTTTTTATTTTTGCAATATTTCTTAGAGAGGATTTTCTTGAATAATTGAATAAGCATTTATATTAGTATCCCCAAGACCTCTCAAACTAAATAAAACATAAAATTTTATTTCATTTTTTCTATATTGTCCATTAATAGCATTGATTGTAGATTGAATAATATCTGCCCTCAACCCTAAACTCCAACATTCAGCATTATAAAGCAAAGATGCACCAAAACTTTTTGGATTTAAATTGTCAAAACCCATATTTTCATTGTATCCGCTCCAGTTAATATAACCTTGAGCAGCTAATCTCCATATATTTACACCAGCAGATACACCTAAAGTAGTATTAGATACACTATTAATATCCTGTATACCATATATTTGACCATTATAAGTATATGTATTGGTTAGAAAAAAGTATCTTAAAAATCGTAATGTTAAAGTATTATTAAAATACTGCACTCTAGGCTCACCCTCTTTGACTTTACCAGAATGATTATACAAGAGCTCTGTAGTATTACTCACAAAACCTAGTGCATTAAGTGTAAATATTGCATCAAGTGGTGTTAAAGGATTTATTGTATCCATAAAATCAACACCTTGATTTAAGGTTAGTTTCATATACCAGCCACTGCCTATTAAAGCAGTAATAAATTCATAAGAAAGTGTGCTTTGGTATGATGTAATATCGTTGGTTAATAAATTAGGATAAAAAGTAGTTTCATTAGATTCAGGGTGAAGCAGTTTTGGAGAATACCCCATTATTATATTATTTTGTATAGAATGACGGAAAAGCCCATAATCTTTATATATTTCCTTCACAGCAAGGGTTAAATCAGCACCGCCCCAATATTTTTGTGCCGTTTTATCATCTATTTTATATATACCACCGAAATCTGGGCTTATTGAATCTGTAAAGTTAAATGGTTTTGTGCTGTCTTGCCATCTAATATAACCAATATAAGCTGATGGAGTTAATGTTAATACTTTTAAATCAATAGGAGTATAAAGTCTTCCATATGAACTAAACCTGTTCATTACCCAGTCATTTGATTCATCTGGTCTATTTTGAGTTAAATTATAATAATTTGTTTCCCTGTATGTAAGATAATCATAATTTAAATCGTATTCAAAAAATACATAAGGTATATCTTTCACTATTTTATTTAACCTAACAGATGGCATACGAACAAGGTGATTTTGTATATAACCAGTATTAGTATCTCTATATAACATATCACGCCTATAATGAACCTGTGAATCAATATAATCATTAATATATTTAAGTCTTAACTCAGCAAAAAACATATTTTGGTAGTTTTCTTTATCATAAGTTGATATTGAATATTCATCAAAATTTCTTATATATAGATAATCAGATACATAATCACCATTTAAATTTAAATACAAATTTTTTATTGGAACATATTGGTTTTTCGTTGTTGCTCGCCACCTTGATTTAGTATCTGCTTCAGAATCATAATCTTTTATATGTTCTGCAGAAATATAAAAGGAACTTTTTTCATCATGGGCATATCTTGCTTCAAATTGTTCCTGTACACCTCTTTCTGAATATAAACCAAGTCCTATTGTAAAGTCATAATTTATGTCTGGTGCAATAAAATATTTAATATTACCTATTGCTCCCATTGTTTCAGAATAACCAATCAGTGGCATTAAAAAACCTGTCTTTCTATTTGATGAAATAGGGTAGAAAAATTTTGGAACATAAATAAAAGGACTGTCCAGCACATTAACAGTAGTATGATTCATTTGCATATATCCATCTAAATCAAGCTTTCCTTCATACATAGATAATGACCATTCAGGTACACTACCAGAACAGGCGGAAATTTTAGCATCTTTAATTGTAAATGTAGTAGGTCCTGTTTTATTCATTGTTTTAGCACATAAATAGTTAAATGGGGCAATAAAACCTTGAATATTTTCTGCAGTTCCTATCTCTTTATTCATATTATAGTCTATTTTTTCAGCTTCTAACTTTTGTTCTGGACTTTCTATTATAACATTACCTTCTGCTTGGATTTGAGTTGTTTCTGCATTATATATCATTTTGTTAGATGTTATCGTTATATTTTTTGACTTTAATAATACATTACCTTCTGCTTCATATACATTACTTCCAAGCCTTACAACCTTATCTGCTTCTAAAATATATTCACTATCATCAGTCTGTGCATAACCTATGTTAAAAACAAACATTACATACGCAGCAATCAATAAAAGTCTATACATTGCTGCACCTTTTCATATATTCTTTTATATACGCACATAAATAAAAGGAACCAGTAACAAGTATATTTCCTTTATAATACTCCACTGCATAATTAAATGCATCATCAGGCATTTGAATAAATTTTGTATTATCTGAAGTAAAGTTTTCAATACTTCTAACATTATTTGGTAATGTTGTTACTATTATATTACTGCATACAGTTTGTAAGATGTTTAAAGTGTCATAAATATCTCTATCATTTGTAACAGTAAATAGTATACACTCAATATTATGTTTCTTCCAACTGTTTTTTATTTTAATAATACCATGCATATTATGAGAGCCATCTAATATAATTCTACCTATTTTTTCCATTCTACAAGGTGGCAATTTTAATTTTATTTTATCTGAAAAATCTTTATTTAACAAAGTATTATATATTGTCTTAGCTGTTATATAATTTTCATTATAAGGGTAGGGGTAATTTTCATTTTCTTTAATCATATCTTTTGATATTATATTAATAGAATTTGAAAGCTGTTTAGATATATAGTTGGTAATAGATATAGAATTATAAGCTAAAATAACGTTAGAAGTTTCTCTTATAATACCTAATTTTTCATTAATAATACTGTATATATTGTTACCTAAATATGCTGCATGGTCATACCCCATAGATGTAATAACACATAGTTTATTATTAATTAATGAAGTATTTGTAGCATCATACCTGCCGCCCATACCAGTTTCTAAAATTGTATAATCAGGTTGATTTATAGAAAAAAACAAAATAGCAATAAAAAAAATAGCCTCAAAATATGATAGATTATGTTTTATAATAATATTTTCATATTTAATAAAAATATTATTTAACTCATCATTTGATATTTCATTACCATTATATACTATTCGTTCATTAATTTTTAAAATATGGGGTGAAGTAAAAAGGGCTGTTTTAAATCCTGCATTTTGAAGCATTTGATAGATAAAATAAGAAGTAGAACCTTTTCCATTAGTTCCTGCTATATGTATAACTCCACCTAAAGTTGACTGAGTAAACTTAACTTCATTTAAAGCATCATTTATTCGAGAAAGTGTTAACTCTAAATTTTTAAACTCATACTTTTCAGCATAATAACTTTCAAACTTATTCAAAATTTATTATCCACCAATATAAAAAATTAACCCTTGATTATATAGATATTAATATTTTTTTGCAAGCTTATAAATGAGAAATACAACAAATCCCTTTATTTGCTAATATTTCCATACATTTAATCATTATTATTGCTGTATTTACTGCATCAAATAATGCTCTATGTCTATCACTATCTTTAATATCTAACTTAATATTAAAGTAATCAATTAAATTATCTAATTTATATGCTTCTAAATTTGGAACAGCTTTTTTTGATAATGATAAAGTATCAAGCACATGGTTAAAAGGTAAAGGCAGATTACAAAGTTCTGCTTCATGCTTAATAAAACGCATATCAAAATTAACATTATGCCCTACAATTACACTGTTTTCTGCAAATGATAAAAATGAAGGCATAATTTCCTCTATTACTGGTTTATCTTTTACCATATCATTAGATATATTATGAACTTTATAAGCATTATATGGAATACTTATTTCTGGATTAATTAATTCAGAAAAAGTGTTTTTGTAATCAATTGTAAAATCAGGATATATTTTGACTGCGGCAATTTCCACCATTTTTGCATATTTTGGTGTATAACCTGTTGTTTCAGTATCCACAACAGTATAAGTAAGTTCCTTAAAATGTTTGTGTATCATATATTATACTAAATAACTCCTTAAATTTTTCTAAACTTAATTCTTCAGCTCTTGAAGTGTTTGTAAGCCCAGCCTGCGCTAATAGATGACTTATATTATCTATTTCCTGTAAATTATTTTTCAATGTTTTACGCTTCTGTTTAAAGGCCATTCTTAAAAATTTAAAAAATGCTTGCTCTTTTTCTCCAGTATAACATTTTTCATTGTTAGGGCTAAACTTTAAAACTGTGCTCATAACATTAGCATTAGGCCAGAAATTTGCTCCACTAATATCTTTAATTTTAGTGGTATTAAACAAATACCTTATAAATACAGAAAGAGAAGTGTATGCTTTTGAACTTGGTTTTGCTATAATTCTATCTGCAACTTCTTTCTGAAACATAAATACCATATTTTTTATATTGCTGCGCATCGCTGCTTTTTCCAATATTTTTACTGATAAATTATAAGGCAGGTTACCAATTATAATTACAGGCTCATTTTCAAATAACTTATTATAATCAATATCAGAAGCATCTTGATTAATAACTTGCACATTTTTATAAAAAAATAGATATCTATGTAAAAACTCAATGAGTTCCGTATCTATTTCAAGAGCAATTGTATTTGCTTTAGTTTCAGCTATTAATTGTGTTAACACACCACAACCAGGTCCAATTTCTATTACATTATCATTTTCATTTATTTCTGCTTCTTCAATTATTTTCTGAAGCAAAGCTTTATTTGTAAGAAAATGTTGGCCAAACTTTTTTTTCGTTAAGCCTGCTTCATTTTTAAAGGCTTCTAATAGATTTATCATAATTTACCATCATTTGTGCCATTTTAACAGCTTTATTTAAACTAGAACAAGAGCATATACCTTTACCTGCAATATCAAAAGCAGTTCCATGGTCGACAGATGTTCTAATAAAAGGCAGATTTAGTGTTATATTAACTGCTTCACCAAAAGAATCCATTTTTACAGCAATCATTCCCTGGTCATGATACATGGCAATAATAAAATCCCACTCTTGTGCTTTGGTATATATTGTATCAGCAGGGTAAGCTCCATGCACATTAATGCCTTTTAATCTTGCTTTTTCAATTGTGGGGTTGATTATGTTTAATTCTTCATATCCTAATGCACCATTATCTCCAGCATGAGGGTTTAACCCACACACTGCAATTTTTGGGTTTAATGTTCCAAAATATCTTCCTGCATTATAAGCATTTTCTATGGCAGTAAAAACTATTTCTTCAGTAATATGGGAAGCAATATCTTTTACTGGATAATGTGTTGTTGCAAGGATAGTTTTAACATGGCTTCCAGCAAGCATCATAGATACATTTCCAACTTTTGATAAATAAGCTAAATATTCTGTATGACCTGGAAAATTATAACCTGCATCTTTAATAGATTTTTTATTAATAGGGCAGGTAATAACTGCATCAAACTTACCATCTAATGCCCCCTTAACTGCATAATCAATATAACTTATAGCTGCTGCACCACATTTTGCACTAATTTTACCATACTCATAATCAAATATATTATTATCTGGCTCTAATATATTTAAATGGGTTGGTATACTAGTTTTTAGTATATCATTATAAGTTTTTTCCACTATCCATTTGTGACCTATAAGGGCTGTGTCATACTTTTTACTTTCTTCTTGAAGAAAAAATTTACAAGCTGTCTCGTATCCAATACCAGCAGGGTCTCCCGCCGTTATTACTAAAGAATATTTCTTCATTTTCCCCATCTCAAATATTTTAACTATTATATATTACAAAAATTCTATATAAATCAAGTATTAATTATTTAAAAAATATATTTTACAATTTCATAAATTTATACTATATATTTATAAAAAAATTTGATATAATAGGAATGGATATATATTTATACAAAATGAGGCTAAAATGAGTAATTCAAATGAGAACATTTTTGATGAGTTAAAAAAGAAAATTACTGGAGATATATATACAGATAAAATTAGACGCTATATGCATTCCACAGATGGTAGTATATTTAGAGTAGAGCCTGCGTGTATTGTTTATCCAAAATCTTCTAATGATGTTATAGAAATAGTTAAATTTGCAAATAAATACCAATTATCTATGCATAGTCGTGGGGCTGGTTCTGGGCTTTGTGGAGCCGCTATTGGTAGAGGTATTATAATTGATTTTGCAAAATATATGAATAAATTTATAAGTTATGAAAAAATTAATGATACTGAAGCAGTATTTACATGTGAACCTGGTTATAAATATGGAGAGTTAGAAGCTTATCTTAAGGGAAGTTCAATGTGGTTTCCTGCAGCACCATCAAGTGGTGAATATGCTACTTTTGGTGGTATGTATGGAACTAATGCTGGTGGTGGTTATTCTGTAAAATATGGTAATGTTGCTGATTATATTGTAGATGCTGAAGTAGTTTTCCATGATGGTTCTATTAATACCCTTAACAATATAGCAAAAACTAATATTGATGACTTATCCATTGAATTAAGAGAGTTATATAATATTTTAAACAGTAATCAAAATGTTATATCAAACGGTTATCCACCTATTGCGTGTAATGTATGTGGATATGAATTAAGACAATCTATACAGAATGGTTTTCTCTATTTACATAAAATATTTGGTGGTTCTGAAGGCACATTAGGCATTGTTACTAAACTAACATTTAGAGTTATTAGAAAAAAACCTGCCAGTGCATTAGTTATTGCATATTTTAATGATAAAACAAGCAGTTCTAAAGCTGCTCAGGTTGGTTTAAAATATGACCCTGCAGGCATTGAGATAATGGATAAATCTTTATTATCACTAGCTGTTACTCATGAACCTAGTTTAGAAGGAAAAATTCCTACTGATATAGATAACGTTTTAATGTTTGAATTTGAAGGGGAAACAGAAGAAGAAGTTAGAAAATACTCTGAAGAAACAGTTAACAAAATCAAAGCAGAAGGTTATACTGACCAAGCTTTCATTGCAATCAGTGAAGAAGAAATGGCTCAATTTTGGGCAGTGAGAAAAGCTGCTGTTCCTATACTTTACTTATTAAAAGGAAAAAAGAAAATATTAGCGTTAGTGGAAGATGCTGCAGTGCCTACTGAAAAGTTAGTTGAATACTTTGATGGACTATATGAAATTTTTGAAAAATATAAAGTTAATTTTGTAAGTTATGGTCATATTGCAAAAGGGCTTTTACATAACAGACCATTACTTGATTTAAAAGATCCACACGATATAGGGTTATTAAAAACTATTGCAGATGAAGTTTTTGAACTTGTTCACAGGCTTGATGGAACAATTTCTGGTGAACATGGTGATGGCAGACTTCGTTCCTGCTATATAAATAAACAGTACATCACAGAGCTTTATTCTCTATTTTTAAGAGTTAAGAATATTTTAGACCCTGATAATCTTTTTAACCCTGAAATTAAAACAACAAGTGATGAAATGCAAATGACTAAGCATTTAAGATATGGGGCTGATTATGGGGCTAATGATAAAGCACTTAATAAACAGCTTGTTTGGGAAGAAGATTTTATTTTAGAAGCTGAAAAATGTCATGGCTGCTCAAAATGTACAACTGTTACAACAGCCACTAGAATGTGCCCAGTATATAAAGTATTAAAAGATGAAGCAGCTGCTCCTAAAGCAAAAGCTAATATTTTACGTGGTCTTCTTAGTAATGTAATAGATTCTGAAGCTATGTTTCAAGAAGGGTTTCAACATGTAATAAACCACTGTATAAATTGTGGAAGCTGTTCTATTGAATGTCCATCAAAAGTAAATATTCCAAAACTCGCTTTAGAAGCAAAATCAAGATATGCTGAAAAATTTGGTGTATCTATAGATGCGAAACTTGCTACAAATTTTGAAACAGCAGGCAGATTAACTCATAAATTAAGCCCATTAGTTTCATCTGTTATGGCTCCTAAATTAATGAGAAAAATTTTAAAATTTACCACTGGTTTAACAAGTGAAAGAAAGTTTGTTAGATTTGCAACAAAATCATTAAATGAAAGAGTAACACAAACAGAAGGCGGTGGTGAGAAAGTTGTGATGTATTTTGCTGGCTGTTATGCATCATACATTAAGCCTGAAATAGGTGAGAGCACTATTAGAGTTTTAAATAAACTTGGCTATAAGGTTGTAACCCCTAAACAACATTGTTGTGGTATACCTCATCTTTCAAAAGGCTTAGCAAAAGATGCCAGAAACCAAATTAAGAAAAACTTAAAAGAATGGGGTAATTTAATAGACCAAGTTGATTATATAGTATCGGCATGCTCTAGCTGCACATTATCTCTAACAAAAGAATGGCTTTATTATCAAAATGATGAAGTAACTCAAAAAATAAAAGATAAAACAATATTTGTTATGGATTTAATAGAAAACCATATTAATGAGATAGACTTGAAAGAAAATAATATGTCTTTGGCATATCATATGCCTTGCCATAAAAAACTTTTAAAAAATGCAAATAGTTCTATTAATGTTTTAAAAAAATTACCAGGAGTAGAAACTGATAAACTTAATACAGGCTGCTGTGGAATGGCTGGCAGTTGGGGAATGTCTGCAAAAAATTATGATTTGTCAGTTAAAATAGGCTCACCAATGGTAGATAAATTAAATGAAAGTAAGGCTTCCATTGGTGTTACAGAATGTCCTACATGCACTATGCAGCTTGAACATCTTGGAAAGAAAAAAATAATACACCCAGTAGAGGTAGTAGATAAATGTATAGACTAATTGTATTCATATGTTTTACTTTATTGTTTAGTATTATATGTTATGCAGCTGACAATAAAAGTAATAATGGAAATACTAAAAATATACAAAAAGTGCCTGATGCATCATTTAATGATGACTATATTGTTGGTTTGAAAGCATTTGAAGATAAATTAAATGATGTAGCAATTGCTAGTTTTAATAATTATTTAGCTCACGAAAATAAATCACGAAAAGCTGGTTTTGCTTTATACTTATTATACCAACTTTATATGGCAGAATCTGATTATAAATCGGCACAGTTCAGCCTTTCACAGCTTGCCAATTTTAATGACAGCAGGTTTAATAAACAGCAAATGTTAAAAGACCAAATGTTTATTGAAACGAAATTAGATTGTATTGGTGCAAAAAACCTTTTAATGTCTGCTAGAAGAAATGAATATTTAGAAGTTTATGCAAAAAGTTCATGCCCTATGGATAAAGATGTTATAAGCTTAATTAATAAGATAGATGTATCTACAAATGCATTATATGCTGTTTTGGAAAGAGTGCAGGATAATAAAGATTTGGTATTTTCTACATATGATAATTTAAGAGCTGATAAACGAACTCCAAAATTAATGAATTTTTATGGTAAATATTTTTATACTAATAATATGAAAACAGAATTTATGGCTTTATATAATAGTTATAAAGATAGTGAATTAACTGCACTGGTTTTAGATGATATTTGGAACCAAAAAGATTATAAAAAATACATTAATACGTTTAATAAGGAAGTAAAAAGTGATTATAATATGCAGAAAGTTGTATATTGTAGAATGATAGAAGCATCAAATAAAGAGGCTTTTAATTTTGATTGCAATCTAGTTGATAAATGTATTGGTGTAAACAGCCCTGATTATAATAAAAATAAATTAGCATGTTATATGAAAAAAGAAGATAAAGAAAATATTTCATGGTTTATAGGAACATTGACAAATCAGGAAACTATTAAGCTTTGTGAATATGGTAAGTATATTATTGGTAAAAGATTATACGATTCTAAGTTTGTTCATAAATTTGCAGGCTGTCAAGATAAAGCCTCAATGTATAAGTCGTTATTGAAATTTAAAGACTATGATTCAATGATTAAATTAGGTGGTGGTGCTGCTACAGATGAAGATGCAGCATATATGGCAATTGCATATTATTATAAAGGCAATACAAACCAATATAATAATTATCTTTCTAAAGTAAAAGATATTGATTTATCAGGAATGGTAAAAAGAACCATTAGTAGAGGTGGTTTATAATGTGGAAAATCATTATAGGAACATTAATAATAGTTTTAGGGATTGCTTTCAGTGGTTATAAATATTTTACTGGAGAAGAAAATGAGCTTTATGAACAGGCAAAACAGCTTGAAGCAGAAGGAAAAGTTAAAGAAGCTCATGAGGTAATATTAAAAGCTTTAGAATTAAACCCAACAAATAGAAAGGTACTGGCTTATAAATCACAGCTTTTTTCTGTTGTAGATGGAGATAATAAGCTTAAAAATGCAGTAGCTTTTAGAGATGATGCTGTTAGAGCAATGGATAGAGGTGATTATGTAGATGCTGCTGAAAAATTAGATAAGGCAAATACATTAGTTGGAGAAATATTTCCATCATCGCCAGCTTATGAAAAAGCAGGCGAATTGCAGGCTCAAATTGTAAAAGATACAGAACGTCTCAAAAGAGAGTTACCTGAACGATATTACAATAGAGCAAAAGAGTTGGCAAATAACGGAGAATATGAAAGAGCTTATAATGCTTTACTTTATATTAAACAACCTAGTGCAAAAATTATTGAGTTGATGGACCAGCTTGCTTATACCATAGGTAATGATAAGTATGAACAAATTCAAAAAGATAATAATCCTACAGCGTTTTTAATACGTGATGCTATTAGCTGGTATAATCAGGTAAGCAGTGATTCACCAAATCAAGTTGATGCAAAAATTAAAATATCAAATTTAAATAAGAAATTAGAGGGCATAAGTAAAAAACATGAGTAATATATTATTAGATTATAATTTTGCAAAAATAAATATTTTAATTATTGGCGATATTATGCTTGATAGATATTACTATGGAAGTGTATCTAGAATATCTCCAGAAGCACCTGTTCCTGTAATAAATGTAAAATCAGAAGTATACACAATGGGTGGAGCAGGTAATGTTGCAAATAATATTAGAGGGCTAACATCTAATTGCTCTATTATTGGTATAGCAAAGGAAGATGAAGCAGGAAAACTTTTGCAGCAAATGTTTAATAATATAGATGTTAAAACCCACTTTATTGATGCAGATATGCCTACAATTTCAAAATTGAGAGTAATAGGTGGTAAACAGCAAATTGCACGACTTGATTTTGAAGATATAAAGCCATTAAATGAAAAACTTACTAATCAAGTAAAGTCTATCTATGAAAATCAGTTAAAAGAACATGATGTTGTTATAATATCTGATTATGGTAAAGGTATATGTTCTGATGAAATTTGTCCTTTTATAATAAATAAAGCAAATGAACAAAATAAAAAAGTTATTATTGACCCAAAGGGTAGTAACTGGGATAAATATAAAAATGCCTATATTGTTACTCCAAATGTTAAAGAATTAAGTGAGGTGTATGGAAAAGATATACCAAATGAAGATGAAAACGTAATTAAGTGTGGTATTCAAATAAGAGAAAAATATAATCTTACTTATCTTATTGTTACAAGAAGTGAAAAAGGTATTACAATTATTGGTAAAAACTATAATAAAACTATACCTACGCAGGCAATGGAAGTATTTGATGTATCAGGTGCAGGAGATACTGTTGTAGCATGTATTTCTGTTTTTCTAGGGCTTGGTTTAGATATTAATGAAGCTGTATATTTTGCAAATATGGCAGCAGGTGTAGTTGTTGGTAAATTAGGAACTGCTCCTATTACGTTATCTGAATTTTCATATTCCCTTAATGGTATACATTCTTCAAAAGTCGTATCGATTAATAGTATTGCAGATATTATTAAAAGAGAAAAATCATTTGATAAAAAGATTGTTTTTACAAATGGTTGTTTTGATATATTACATAAAGGACATGTTACTTATCTTAAAAAAGCAAAATCACTTGGTGATATTTTAATACTAGGTTTAAATAGTGATGATTCTGTTAGGCGCTTAAAAGGAGAAAGCCGTCCTGTAAATAATGAAAATGATAGGGCAGCAGTATTAGAAGCTTTAGAATGCATTGATTATATTGTTATTTTTACAGAAGATACCCCATTAAATTTAATAAAAAGTGTTATGCCTGATGTATTAGTTAAAGGTGGTGATTATAAGGCTTCTGATGTTGTTGGTAAAGAGTATGCTGGTAAAGTAGAGATTATAGATTTTGTTAATGGATATTCTACTACTTCAACTATTAAAAAATTAAATGGAGGAAAATAGTATGGTTGTTGTTACTGGTGGAGCAGGGTTTATAGGTTCAAATATTGTTAAAGGACTTAATGATAAAGGTGTAGATAATATATTAATTGTGGATAATCTTACAAATGCAGTTAAGCATAAAAATTTAAATAAAATAAAATTTTATGATTATATAGATAAGACAGAATTTAATATAGATGATTTTATATCAAAAAATAAAGTAGAAGCAATTTTTCATCAAGGTGCTTCATCTAATACTATGGAAACAGATGGCAAATATATGATGAAAAATAATTATGAATATACTAAAAATATATTTTTAGCATGTCAAAAACATAATGTAAGGTTATTTTATGCATCAAGTGCTTCCGTTTATGGTAATGGGGACAATGGTTTTATAGAAAAAGAAACATGTGAATATCCTTTAAATGTGTATGCTTTTAGTAAGTATCAATTTGATAGATTTTTAAATATTAATAGAAAAAATATAAATGCACAAGTTGTAGGTTTAAGATATTTTAATGTATATGGTCCACAGGAAAACCATAAAGGTAGAATGGCATCAGTTGCATTTCATATGTTTAATCAGATAAAAAATAATGAACCAATGAAACTGTTTGAAGGTAGCGAAAATTTTAAAAGGGATTTTATTTATGTTGATGATGTAGTATCTGTTAATATGTTCTTCTATGAAAATCCTGATAAAACAGGTATTTTTAATTGTGGCACTGGTCATGCTGAAAGTTTTTGTGAAATAGCTAATGCTTTAAAAGAGAAGTATAATAATGCACAAATAGAATATATTCCTTTTCCTGATAGTCTAGTTGGTAAATATCAAACATTTACACAAAGTGATATTACATCATTACGTAACGCAGGGTATAGTAAACCTTTTACAGCCTTAAAAGAAGGAACATTAAAATATGCTGATATTTTAGAAAAAACTGGTGGTTATATTCTATAATGAAGTTTTCTTTTGGTAAAAATAAATTTAAAAAATTAGTTGATAATTCAGTATTAAAGAAGAAAGATTCTTTAATAGGTTTACCAGTTTTATTTGCACTTTCTGGATTTTCTAATATACGCAATGCATTTAAACCTGAGATTATCAATAAGATTGCAGTT
Source organism: uncultured Mucispirillum sp. (assembly GCA_944325215.1). Taxonomy (GTDB): domain Bacteria; phylum Chrysiogenota; class Deferribacteres; order Deferribacterales; family Mucispirillaceae; genus Mucispirillum. Next base: position 46,307 of record CALUZC010000003.1, read on the forward strand.
ATAAAGCTTAACTCCGTTAGAGATGTAGTTTTTACTGCTGATGGAATAAAAGCATTAAAAAAAGCTTACCCAAATGCTACAATTACATATTTTGCAGGGGAAGATAATTTTAATATGTCTTCTGCTTTAGAAGGTATATCTAATACAGTTCGTATTTTTGGTAATGATTTAAGTAAAAGTATGAAAATAGTTAAAAATGCTGGCCATTTTGATTTATGGATTGATTTTGGTGTATGGTCTAGGTTTGAAGCAATTATGACACAAACTGCAAAAGCATCGTATAAAATAGGTTTTAAAACTGATGGTGAACACAGACATTTTGCGTATGATAAAGTTGTAGAATATATATTTGAAAGCCATTATAAAGATAATATTCGTTTTTTATTATCATCAATTGGTGTTAATGTTGCAGAAGAAAAAACTGATGATGTTAGAAATAGTGAAAATGTTACAAATCAAGTTGTAATAGATATTTTCGCTGATACATTAGAGCAGAACTGTAGAAAATGGAGTCATAATAATTGGAAAGTAGTAGTAGAATATTTAAATAAGTTAAAATACCGTGTTGCATTAATAGGTAATAAAAAAGATGTTGAAGAAGCAGAAATATTTAATGAACTTTTAGGTGGTAAAGCAGATGTTGATTTTTTAGTGGGTAGGCTTGATTTTGCAGATAAAGTTAAGTTGTTTAAACAATCAGCACTTGTTATTGCTTGTGATAATTCATCACTGCATACTGCTGTATATTATAATGTGCCTGTTATTGCATTATACGGACCAACAAATAGTAAAAGATATGGTCCAAAGGGTGATAATGCATATATTTTATCATCTTTAACATGCAATAGCTGCCAGTCATTATATGGTGATGAAAAATGCAGTATGGATAATCCTGATTGTATGGAAAGTATACAACCACAATCAGTGATAGATAAGATTGACTTGGTATTGGGAGCAAATATTGAAAAAAATTAGTTATACTATTAAATTAAAAACTTATTTTACCATGTTGATTTTATTTATTGGTGATATTTTATCATATTATCTAGCATTATTTTCAGCATATTTCACTCGTGACTTTTTAGATGTGTTTGTCCATATCCCTTTCCATTTTTCTTTATTTTATTTAGTAACTGAATATTTTTGGATACCAGCTATTTTAGTTATAGTGATAACATCTAAAGGCTTATACTCATTAAGAAAACCTTTCTGGCATGAAGTGAGAAGGATTTTATTTGCTGTATTCATTACATTTTTATTTGTTTTTACTATTGTTTCTCTTGGAAAATTAAGCGAGTATATATCCAGGTTATTTCTTATTCTTTTATTTAGCTATACATTATTATATCTTATTATTATAAGATTTACTTTAAAATCAAAAATATTAAATAAGAGAGCTTTTGCAGAAAGCCTTGTTGTTGTTGGTGCTGCAAATCATATAGATAAAATTTGTAATAATTTATATATGGAAAATGGTTTATGTTTCTATATAAAAGGGATTGTATTAACCAATAGAGAAGAATATACTGGTAAGTATAAAATGCTTGGGTATTTTGATGATTTGGAAGATATAATTATAAAAAATCGAATTGCTTCTGCTTTTATTATAATAGATGATACAAACAGGCAAATAGATAGTATGCTTAATAAAATACAGCTTAACGTGAACAAGCTTTTAATAAAATATGATTCTCAGGGAGTTGGTTTTTCTAATACAGAGGCGGTACAATTATTAAAATCAAATTTAAATTACATACAAGTTAATAATAATTTTAAATATTTATTAAATAATATTGTAAAAAGATTTTATGATATTATATTATCTATAATACTGCTTCCATTATTGCTCATTATTTTTTTTATTATAGCATTGTTTATAAAATTAACATCTAAAGGACCTGTATTTTATGGTCATAACCGTGTTGGAAGGTATGGTAAAACAATTAAAGTATTAAAATTTCGTTCTATGTACCAAGATGCAGATGTTAGGCTTAAAGAAATACTAGAAAATAATATAGAAGCTAAAAAAGAGTGGGAAACATATTACAAACTTAAAGATGACCCTAGGGTAACGCCTATCGGTAAATTTTTACGTAAAACATCTTTAGATGAATTACCACAAATATTTAATGTTATTAAAGGGGATATGAGTTTTGTAGGACCAAGGCCAGTAATTCAAGATGAAATAGATAAATATTATAAAGAACTTGCTTCTTATTACTACATGGTTCGCCCTGGTATAACGGGTTTATGGCAGATAAGCGGTAGAAATGATATAGATTATGACACAAGGGTTGCAAAAGACTCTTGGTATGTATTAAACTGGTCTGTATGGCTTGATATTGTAATATTATTTAAAACACCGGGTGCAGTTTTACAAAAAAAAGGTGCATACTAGGAATAAACATATAAGGATATTTATGCAGTCAAAACATTATTTTATATACACATTTGGTTGTGCAATGAATGAATACGATACTGAACGTATTGCAGCTGCTTTAGAAGCAAAAGGATATATACCTTCAGATAAGGTTGATGATTCTGATTTTATTATTTTAAACACCTGTAGTGTTAGAGAAAAACCACAGGTAAAAATATTAAGTTATCTTGGACAGATTAAATTATTAAAAGAAAAACGTCCCAATATGATAGTTGGAATAACTGGCTGTGTTGCTCAGCAGGAAGGTGAGAAATTTTTAAAAAATAATAAGGTAGTTAATTTTGTCATGGGAACAGATGCTGTTACTCATATAGATGATATTATAGAAAAGGCAATAAATGGTGAAAGGTTTGCTGATACACAAACAGACAGCTCATCTTTTTCTATATCTTCTTTTAGTAGAAAAGAAAAAATAGCCGCAAATGTTACTATTATGAAAGGTTGTAATAATTATTGCAGCTATTGTATTGTTCCATATGTTAGGGGGCGTGAAGTATCAAGAACTCCTGAAGAGATTATTAATGAAATAAAATCATTGGTAGATAATGGGGTTAAAGAAGTTTGCCTTTTAGGGCAGAATGTAAATTCATATGGGAGAAATTTATCTGAAAAAATAGATTTTCCAGATTTATTATCATTAGTAAATAAAGTTAATGGGCTTGAGCGTATTAGATTTGTAACATCGCACCCAAAAGATTTTTCTGAAAAAATGATATATGCAATGGCCGAAAATGAAAAAGTGTGCAGATACCTTCACTTGCCATTACAATCTGGTTCTAATGCTGTATTAAAAGCGATGAATAGGAAATATACATATGAAGAGTATAGAGAAAAAATTATAAAAGCAAGAGAAGTTATGCCAGATATTGAGTTTTCTTCTGATTTTATAGTTGGTTTTCCAAACGAAACAGATGATGATTTTAATGATACTTTAAATGCAGTTCAAGAAATAGGATATGATAGAATTTTTGCATTTAATTATTCTAAACGACCAGGCACAAAAGCGTTTGATATGGAAGATAATGTGCCTGCAAATGTAAAGTCCGAAAGGTTAAATTCTCTTTTTGCACTGCAGGACAGTCTATATGATAAAAGATTACCAGGTATGGAAGGAATAAAAACAGAAGTATTAGTTACAAGCATTAATAATGATAAAGAATATCCATACTATGGATTAAATATGTATAATAGAAAAGTTGCATTTTCTTCAAATAAAAATTTAACTTTTGGTGATACTGCCAGTGTATTAATTAAGAATGCAAAAAGAAACTGTATGTATGGGATAGAGGTATAAAATGTTGATTCGTCTATTTTTTAAACGTATTATTAAAGAGCCTATAGCTTCTAGATATTTAATGCTTTTACAGGATAATATGGAAAAAGAAAGATATTTGCAAATTTATATTGGTGATAGAGAAGGTGAGATGGTTGCATCTTGGGAGAGAAATATTGTTCCACCAAGACCTATGACTTATGATTTAATAACTGAAATACTAAATCTATCTGATAATATAGTGCTGGAAAAAATACTAATAGATGGTTGTAACCAAGATATATTTTATGCGAAAATGTTTTTTAATGTAAATGGTGAGGAAAAAATTATTGATTGTAGACCATCTGATGCTATAGCAATCGGTCTTAAAATGAATGTGCCTATATATGCAGAGTCTTGTGTATTGGAAAAACATGGTGTTGTAATAATATAAAATAATATTTATTTTTAATAAGTTTATGTAATTGAGGTATGAAATGAAGTATGCTAATTTAGGCGAAATGATGACTATACAAGCTAAACGCTGGACAAATAAACCTTTAGTTTATTTTAATAATCAAGTTTATACATATATGCAGGTTGAAAAAATAGCAAATAAAGCAGCTAGAATGCTTAAAGAACGTGGGCTTAAAAAAGGCGATAGGGTTGCTATTATAATGGAAAATTCTGCACATTATATAATCTCTTTAGTCACTATTTTTAAAGCTGGTGCTGTTGCAATTCCTGTAAATAATATGTTACGAGAGGGGGAATTTGCATATATTTTAAATGATAGTACAGCAAAATTCTTATTTTTATCTGATAAATATGCAGAGTTTGGAGCATATTTATCAGAAAATGTTCCATCTATTCAAGACATATTAAGCTGGGAGAAAATAAACTGTAACAGCATTAATATGACTGAAGCTTCTGCACCATTTTCTGATGAACCATTAGAATATAATTTTGGTTATGATGATTTGGTGTTTTTTGTTTATACATCAGGCACAACAGGTCACCCAAAAGGTGCTATGCTAACTCATGGAAACATGTTAAGTGATGCAAAATCTATAGATAATACATTAAAATGGCACCCATCTAAAAAGTTTTTATTATTTTTACCTATATTTCATTCATATACTTTAATGACATCTGTTTTTTATCCTATTTATTTAGGTTGCAGTATTATAATGTTTGGCTCTGTAATGGAACTTAAAACTAAAAATTTTAGAAAAACTTTAATATTTAAGCGTCCTAGAGTAATGGTGGGCGTTCCACAAGTCTACCAAGCTCTAATTAAAGCGCCTATGCCAAAATGGTTTATTAAGTTATTTTATCCAATTGAGCTGCATATTTCAGGTGGGGCAGCAATATCTTCAGATACTTTGGAAGCTTTTGAAAAAAAATTTGGAGTGCCTATATTAGAAGGGTATGGGTTATCTGAAGCGTCACCTGTTGTTTCTTTTAACACTTTCAAAGAACATAGAGCTAATACTGTTGGCAAACCAATGCCTGGTATAGAAGTAAAAATTGTAGATGATGATGAAAACGAAGTCCCTGTTGGAGAAGTTGGTGAATTAATAGTAAAAGGTGGTAATGTTATGAAAGGTTATTACCATATGCCAAAAGCTACAGATGATGCTATCCGTAATGGCTGGCTTTTTACTGGTGACTTTGCAAAGCTTGATGAAGATGGATATATTTATATTGTTGACAGGAAAAAAGATTTAATCATATCTAAAGGGATAAATGTATATCCTAGAGAAGTGGAAGATGTTATAAAACAGGTAGAAGGTGTTGAAGCAGTAGCAGTAATAGGCGTGCCTGACAAAGATAAAGATGAAATGATTGTAGCTTACGTTATGAAAAGTGATAACGCAGATATAAGTATTCAAAAAATTAAATCACATTTAAAAACTAATTTAGCAAGCTTTAAAACTCCAAAACATATTTTTATAGTTGATGATTTGCCTTTAACAGCAACAGGAAAAGTTTTAAAACGTAAATTAAAAGAGCAGATTCAAAAAGGTGAAATTAAAATTGATTAACTTATATTAAACTATGTATATTTGTATAGTAAAGTGGTTTTATTAATATTTATGTTATATGCATTATGATATAATGGTGGATTTATGAAAAAAATTATTTTACTTCTCTCACTGTTTTTATTACATTCTAATATATCACATGGTCAGTTTTTTTCTATGCCAGATTGTTCAAAAGTTAAGTTTGGTGAAGATAATATTACAATAGGAAACTGCAAATTAAATGTATATAAAGCAGAAAACTATGAGCAAAAAGTTTGTGGTATGCTCAATTTTACAGATGATACTTTTTTAAAAGATGGAATAATATTTGTAGGTGATAACTCAAGAGTCAAAAGTCATAATTTTCATACAGAAGGTATGCAGATGAATATTAGAATTATGGGAATAGTTTTACAGGGAGATAATACGTATAAAATTTATAATAATGATGCAAAGTATTCACCACCGGGTATTTCATCAATAATTATATATGGTAATTCAGTATTTGAGACAAGTGAGGAAAAATACAAAAAGTTAAAAAAATGTATTAACTAAGGAATATATATGCATAATGAACCAATGTTTGTAGAAGCATTAAAAGCACCAATAGACATAAACATTAAAACGTCAACACGTTTTGGTGGATATTCATGCAGCCCATTTGACAGCTTAAATATGGGTTATTTTACTGGTGATGATATTACATCTGTTATTAAAAACTATTATTTATATGAAAATGTATCTAATACTTATAATATTGTTACGTTAAATCAAGTTCATGGTAATGAAGTTCTGGAAGTTAGTAAAAATAATGCTCATGAAATTCTTTTTTCTAAAGCAGATGGACTATTTACTTCTGATTATAATCTTCCTTTAGGTGTCATTACTGCGGACTGTCTTCCTGTTATGCTTGCAGGGGAGAAGTGTATTTCATCACTACATTGTGGCTGGAGAAGTTTGAATAGTGGAATAATAGATAAGTCGTTTGAGCTGTTTAAAAAATATAATGATAAAGTAATTTATGCATATATTGGCACAGGAATATGTAATAAATGCTATGAAGTTAAAGATGATTTAGTATCACAGCTTACAGAAAAATATAAACCTAGTGAAGCATTAGTTAAAAAAGATAGTGAACATTATTTATTAGATATGAAAAAACTTGCAAGTAATGCTTTAATTTATAATGGTTTAAGTGTTGATAATATTGAAATAACTGAATATTCTTCATGTTGTTCTGGAATGTTTTATTCTTATCGATTAGAAAGTGGTAAAACAGGTAGAATGGTTACAACGATTATTAGAAATAGGTAAATATGAGTATTTTAGATAATTATAATAAAATATATAATGAAGTGGAGCTGAGCAGTAAAAAAGCAGGGCATAAGGTTGAGTTATTAGCTGTTTCTAAAAACCAAAGTTTAGAAAAAATGGAAGAGCTGGCAAAAAATAATGTGCTATTATTTGGTGAAAGCAAAGTTCAGGAAGCACTTCCAAAAATAGAGTATTTATCTAATAAATACAATAAGTTATCTTTTCACTTTATAGGAAAGGTTCAAACAAATAAATTAAAAAAAATTGTAGAATATTTTGATTTAATTCATTCTGTTGACAGAGAAGATGTTTTAAAATTAATCAATGACTATGCAAATGAATTAAATAAAACACAGGATATTTTAATACAGTTAAATATTGCTCATGAACAGCAAAAAAATGGTATTGCAGTTGACGAACTTGAAAGATTACTAAATAAAGCTGTTAATTTTAAAAATATTGCTGTAAAGGGTTTGATGTTTATGCCACCTTATGAAGAAGATATTACAAAAAATATAAAATATTTTGAAGTTGCAAATAGTCTTTTTAATAAATACAAAGATGACACTTTTAATACATTATCGATGGGTATGAGCCATGATTTTATGCTTGCTATTGAATATGGTGCAACATTAGTAAGAGTTGGCACGTATATTTTTGGAGAAAGAATTTAATTTTATTGATATTTTATTGATATTTTTTTAAATTTAGTTCAATATAGAAAGTTATATTTGATATTTAGGAGTTATTATGTCGTTTGTAATTTTTTTAGCAAAGGTATATATTATTATTTTACTTTTAAGGTCTGTATGTAGTAAACAGGAATTAGTTTTTAATCCTTTAGGTAAGGTATTAGCAAAATTAACAAATCCAATATTACCTGCTAAAAATTCAAATAAATTTATAGCTTTATGGATATTTGGTATTGTTATTATAACATCATTAATCTCTGCTGTATCCACAAATATTACTGAATTTAGTAGTAAGTTTTTAGCGTCATTTACAAATTATGTATATTTTTTTATGGTTTCTTATGTTGCTTTTATGATTATTGGTAGTCTTGGTAATAGACCTATTGGTGGTGGGATTACTTCTCTCTGTTTTCGTCTTGGGCTCCCATGGGTAAAAATTACAAGAATGTTTATACCAATAAGCAGTGGTAAGATAGTTATACCAGCCATTATTACTGTATACATTTTATCATCTTTTCTACTGCTTTTAGTCAATACATTAGTGTCTTTATTAGTTTTAAAAACTATTGGTAATACAGTAGAAATTTTAGTTTCAATTATGGCATCAGGTGCATATAATTTATTTAATTTACTTTTTTATATGAGTGTAATACTAGGTATTAGGGCATTGATTTCATGGGTAAGCCCAGACCCTAGAAATATGCTTGTTCAGTTCATTTATGTAATTACAGAACCAGTGTTAGAGCCATTAAGAAAACTTATTCCACCTGTTGGGTTTATTGATTTTTCTGCTTTAATTGCCATTTTAGGTTTTTATTTTTCTTCAATTATATTAAAAGGATTAGTGACTCCATTTGTGTAATTTATATATTTTATAAGAGGTTTTTATGATATTATTTCGTATAGTTTATGTAATAGTTGTTTTTGCAATTTTTACTATTTTTAGGCAAAGCATGGATTTAAGTGTTTATATGGCACTTTTATATGCATGTGTTACTATATTATGTATTTTATTGTTAGATGTTGTTTTAGGTGGTATAAAAAGCTACCGTATAGTTACGTCTTTTTTAGTTGGTATTGCATTTTTAGTTCTTGGTTATTTATTAATTCAATCATTTCAATCAGTTTTTCAGCAAAAAGAGATAAATTTAATTGTTTTATTCATGTTTTTATATGCAGGCATTATTATTGGTAACAAAAACCATAAGTTTTTTGAATCTCTCATTACAAATGTCACATTAAAACATAACTCTACAAAAGTAAAAATAGGTGGTCAGGCTAAAGTTTTAGATACTTCTACATTAATAGATGGCAGAATTGCCAATATTGTTGACTGTGGTTTTATTGAGGGAAGTCTTGTTATTCCTGCATTTGTATTAAAAGAATTACAAAATATAGCAGATTCTCATGACCACCTTCGCAGGCAAAAGGGAAGAAGGGGTTTAAATGTATTAAAAAGATTACAGGAACAATCAAATGTAAAGGTAGAAATTGATAATACTTCATTTGATGAAATAGGAACAGTTGATGAGAAATTACTGGCATTAAGTATGAAACTACATGCAGCAATTATTACTACAGATTTTAATCTTATGAAGGTTGCTGAAATCCAAAATATAAAAGTATTAAATCTTAATAATTTAGCCATAGCTTTAAGGCAAACTATATTACCGGGTGAAGATTTAGTCATAACTATTGCCAAAGAAGGCAAAGATCCTTCCCAAGGTGTTGGTTATTTAGATGATGGCACAATGGTTGTTGTAGAAAATGGTAAAAAACGTATAGGTGAAACTGTAAAAGTAGAAGCAACATCACTTTTACAAACAGAATCTGGTAGAATAATATTTACAAAGGTTAAAGCGTGAAAACAATTACACTAATTATCCCTGCTGCTGGTATTGGAAAAAGATTTTCTAATGATAATAAAAAGCAGTTTGTAGAATTTGATGGTAAACCATTAATATACTGGACCATAAAAAGATTGTTTGATGCTTATAAGTTCCATGAGCTTGTTATAGGGTTAAATAAAGAAGATATAAACTATATGGAAAACATAGTAAGTGAATTTAAGCTTAATATACCAGTAAAATATGGAAATGGTGGTGAGGAAAGGGCAAATACAGTGTTAAATTGTATTGAAATTGCAGCTAGTGATTTTGTTGCAGTTCATGATAGTGTTCGTCCTTTTGTAAATGACAGCACTATTAGTAATGTTATTGAAAGCGCTTTTACTAACAATGCTTCAATATGTGGGATACCGGTTCGTGATACAGTTAAAAAATGTGATAATAATAAAATATTATCTACTATCCCAAGAGATAATATGTTTTTAGCTCATACACCACAGGTATTTAAAAAAGATGTTATATATAATGCTTTAAAAAAAGCAATTGATGATAAAGTTTTAGTTACAGATGAAGCTTCAGCCTGTGAATATATGGGTATACCTGTAAATATGGTGCTATCTAATTATGAAAATGTAAAAGTCACTTATGCTGAAGATATAGAATTAATTAATTTATTTAAAAATGAATTTTTTGGAGTATAAATGTTTGCAGATTTTAATTTTAATGAATTTATGGTAAAGCTTGCATTATCTATTGTTCCATTTATGTTTGCAGTAACTATCCATGAAGTAATGCATGGTTATGCAGCTTATAAACTTGGCGATAATACAGCAAAAAATGCAGGCAGGCTTACATTAAATCCTATAGCACATATTGACCCTGTGGGGCTTTTAGTGCTTGTTCTTACGCGTATGATAGGTTGGGCAAAACCTGTGCCTGTAAATTACAATAATTTAAGGCATAAATATGGTGTAGCAATAGTTTCTGTTGCAGGGCCTTTGGCAAATTTTGTAACAGCCTTCCTATCAGCAGTAATTTTAAAACTATTAACTATGACATTTTATTATATTCCTAGTGCTATTGTTGAGCCCTTATTTTTAATGACATTGTATTCTATTACAATAAACCTTGCATTGTGTATATTTAATTTACTGCCAATAATGCCTATGGACGGAGCAAGGATAATTTGGAACTTCCTGCCAAGAGAGCAGGCTATTAAATATGAAGAAACAGAAAAATACTATTTTATAATTATTTTAATACTAATATTTACATCAGTATTACACTATATTATAAGTCCAATAATAAGTTTTGTGGCTGGTGTATTTGGTATGATATTAAATTTTGATATATCAGGGTATATTAGATGAAAAAACGAGTTTATAGTGCAATGAGACCAACAGGAGAACTTCACATTGGTCATTATTTTGGAGCAATTAAAAACTGGGTTAAAATGCAAAGTGAGTATGATTGTTTTTTTGCTGTTGCTGACTGGCATGCTTTGACTACAAATTATGATAATCCAGAAAATATTAAAGAAATGCGACGCCAAATGGTATTAACTTGGCTTGCAGCAGGGCTTGATGTGGAAAAAGCACCTATATTTATACAATCCCATAACTTATATACAGTAGAATTATATCTTCTTTTAGGTATGGTTACACCTGTTGCATGGCTTGAAAGGTGCCCAAGTTATAAAGATATGATAAATGCTTTAAGCCATAAAGATTTATCAAACTATGGATTTTTAGGATATCCTGTATTAATGACAGCAGATATTATAATGTATCTTGCAAACCTTGTTCCAGTTGGGGTAGACCAAGTGCCACATGTGGAGCTTGCCAGAGAAATTGTTAGAAGGTTTAATAATTTTTATGGTGAAATATTTGTTGAGCCTGAAGCAATGCTTACAAATGTGCCAAAACTTCCAGGACTTGATGGCAGAAAAATGAGCAAAAGCCTTAATAATACAATATTATTAACAGAAGAAACTGATGTAATAGATAAAAAAATAAAAACCATGATAACAGATACTAAAAGACAAAGAAAAACAGATGCAGGCGATCCTAATGTTTGCCCAGTATTTGATTATCATAAAGTATTTTCTAATGATGAAGAAAGGGCAAGTGTAGTAGAAGGCTGCACTAAAGCAACTATTGGCTGTATAGAGTGCAAAAAAATATTAATTAATAATGTAGAAAATTTTATATGCCCAATAAGAGAAAATAAACAAAAGTTAGAAAGTGATATTAAAGATATAGATGAGTTTTTAGCATTATCTCAGAAAAAGGCAAATGAAATTGCAGCAAATCTTATGGAGAAAGTAAGAACAGCTATTAAAATATGAGTGAATTACTTGATATTAAAATACTAGATTATGAAGGTCCATTAGATTTATTAATACATCTTGTTTATAAAAATGAGATGAATATTTTTAATGTGTCCATTTCAGACATTACCAGCCAATTTATTGATGAAATAAGGAAAATGAAAGAAATGGATATAGAAGTTGCTGCAGAATTTATTAACATGGCTTCATATTTAGTATATTTAAAATCAAGAATGCTGCTTCCACGAGATGGCAGTAATGAAGACGATATAGATCCAGAAGAAGCAAAGTTTCGTTTTAACCAGCTTTTAATTGAATATTCTTTTTATAAAGATATGGCACAAAAATTAAAAGGTTTTGAGATAAATTCTGGGAAATTTTTAGCAAGAACTCATTCCATTGTTATATTAAGGGAAGAACTATTTACTGAAGATGCTTATAAACTTGCTTCTGCTTTTTTTAATATGTCTACAGGTAAAAAAGAAAAGAAAATGGTTGTAAAAAACTCTAAAATTGCAACTGAACAGGTAGCAAAAAGAGTTAAAGAATTTATTTTATCAAGAGAAAAAACGCTATGGAGTGAAATAGAAAAAACCTGTAATGAAAAAATAGAAAAATGTGTATCATTTGGTTCAATATTAGAGTTAATGAAAATAAAAAAAATATCAGCATTTCAGGAAGCTAATTTTGAAGAAATATTACTAACACTTATTAAGGAAAATGAAACTTATGACCATGAACAATAATGAAGATAACAATAATAATGAAGACGTTTTAGATAAATCACAAGATAAACAAGAAAATAAAGATGTAGAATATATAGACCCATCTTTATTAGACAGAGATATTAAAGAACTTAGTGATGCTTTTGAAGATTATATGGATAATATAATTGATGAAGAAAAAAAATCAGAAATAAATAAAATGACAGCAGAAAGCCCATTAAAAGATATACTTCCTGATTTAACTTCTCCATATAATGCTGATAATATGGCTGAAGATGGTATTTTAGATGAGGACGATCTATCACAAAAATATGACGATGGATATTTTGAAAGTCAAGATAAAGAAAAAATAGAACAAATACATACTGATGATTATGAAGATCTTTCAGAAAATAGAGAAAAACGCATATTCTATGCTGCATTATACTTATCTGGTAAGCCTGTGGAAATATCAACTTTTAGTAAAATGCTAAACCCAATTAATCTAGAAAATAGACTTCTTACGTATGCAGAAGAATTTAATCATATGAATATAGGTGTGCGAATTCGCATGGTTTCTGGTGGTTATCAAATAGTGGCAGATTCTGAAGTAACTATATTTTTAGAAAAATATTTTGGTGAAAAAACAGAATCATTATCTCGTGCATCTTTAGAAACTGCTGCTATTATTGCATACCGCCAGCCTGTAACAAAAGCAGAAGTAGAAGAAATGAGAGAAGTAAACTCATCAGGCACTATGAAATATTTGCTTGATAAAAATTTAATAAAAGTAGTAGGCAGAAAACAGGTACCGGGAAAACCATTATTATATGCCACCACAAAGTATTTTTTAGAATATTTTGGGCTTAATGATTTATCAGAATTACCAACTTTTAGAGAATGGCAGGAGCTAAAACAAAACCAATGAGCGAATTAGTTAGATTAAATAAATATATTGCATCTATGACTGGCTATTCAAGACGTGAAGCAGATAAATTAATTGAAGAAGGTAAAGTATCGGTTAACGGTAAACGTGTTAAAGAGCAGGGTATAAAAATTAATGAAAATGAAGATGTAGTTTTTATTAATAATGAGCCTATTTATGAAAGTAAACCAGATGTTTTTAAATTTTATAAGCCACGCAGAGTTTTAACTGCATATGGGGAAGGCAGAGGGAAAGATACATTAGAAAAATTCCCACTTTTTGCAGGAAGAAAATTTCCTTATTCTGGAAGGCTTGATTATGAAAGCGAAGGGCTTTTAATATTTTCAAACGATGGTGAGCTTATCCAAAGAATGCAAAAACCAGAATATAAGATGGAGAAAGAATATCTTGTAACAGTAGACAGGCTTTTATCCAGCGTAGAAATGGAAGAATTTGCATCAGGACTAAATACTCCAAAAGGAAAATACCAGCCATGCAGTATAAAATTTGCAGGTAAGTATAATTATAAAGTAATAATCAAAGAAGGTAAAAAACACCAAATAAGAAATATGTTCGGTTATTTTGGCAGTAAAGTAAAAAGACTTGAAAGGGTAAGAATAGGACCTATTACCATAGGGCAGTTAAAACCGGGAGAATATGAAATGCTTTCCCGTGATGAAATAAAAAAACTATATAAAGCCACAGGTTTAAATTATAATATAAAATAAAAAGAGGTAAAAAATGTATAGAGTAAGAATAAAAAGTCATTTTTCTTCAGCACATAATTTAAGAGAATATCAGGGAGCATGTGAAAGGCTTCATGGTCACAACTGGAAAGTAGAAGCATATTTAAAATCAGAAACCTTAGATAAACTAGGTATGGTGGAAGATTTTAAAATGTTTAAAAAACATTTAAATGTTATAATGGATGAATTAGACCATGAATACATTAATGAGCTTGAATACTTTAAAACAGTAAACCCAACAAGCGAAAATATGGCAAAATATATTTTTGATAGGCTTGCAGTTCATTATGGCGAAAAAGTAGATAAAGTAATCGTATGGGAGACAGATACTTCTGCTGCTGAATACTCAAAAGATTAGTTAATATTATACATTAGTGGGGAGTTTATGAAAAAATTAATAGTTAGCTTATTTATTTTTATAATACCACTATATGCATTTGCAGATGTTGATACTGTTTTTAATGATAATCTAAAAAAATCTTGTAATGGCAGCAACAAATGTGTGGATAATTTTTATAAATATTTTAATATTATTAGTAGAAGTTGTATTTATACAAATACAGGACCTTGCTATTTTAAATTAAAAGAGCCTTTAACATTGACAGGCACATTAACTTATATAATAGATTATAGTTCAAAATATTATACACAAGGAGAAAGGTATCAAATATTTAAACCACATGATGCAGAATTTAGTTTTTTAATAGGTAAAGATTACGATGGAGCATATTTTAGAAAATCCTTTAAAGATGTTGAAAATATGCTTCCAAAATGGTTTAAAGATACCATGCTTGCAGGCAGCGTTTCTTTTAATGTGGAAATAACTCTTGAAAATAAAGGAATTGGTCAGAAAGATAATCCTATATCTGGTTATATGGAAACAGGTTTTATCCAACATAATCCCACAATTAAAGATGAAGTCACAGTAGAGATTTTTCCTAAATCTGTTAAATTTATAAGTAAGAATCATGAACATAAAACTGGGCTTTCATCATACAAAGACGGTGATATTGAAAATTTTTATACATTACATACATCAAATGATTATATAAATCTTAGAGCAACACCAAATGGCAAAATAATATCTAAAATATATAAATCTAATGCAGATAATATAGTGCTTATTGATTTAGATAAAATACGTAGCTACATTTCTGGAGAATTATATATTACTGAATGGGTGCAGGTTGTTTATTTTCCAGATAAAGAAGATGAAGCAAATTTTATAGTAGGCTATATTCATAAAGGACAACTTCAGCAGCTGCCTTGAGAAAGTATTTACTTTTAATACATAATTGTATATAATAAATCATTGATATATATTATATAACTTTATAGAGGTGAGCTATCAAAGTTGTATTTATTAGAGTAAATATGTTTGCTTCTTATGGGAAAGATGCAATGAAGCCATTAATTTTTCCCATAATTGCTACAGCCACTCCAGATGATATTAATATTGAATTTTATGATGACAGAATAGAGCCACTGCCTGCAAATATTGATGCTGATATAATTGCTTTTTCCACAGAAACTTTTGCAGCAAAAAGAGCATATGAATTATGCAGTAAGTATAAAAATGAAAATAATATTACTGTTATAGGTGGTTTTCACCCTACCTGCGTTCCAGATGAAGCAGAAAAATATTGCGATGTTGTTATTATTGGTGATGCCGAAGATACTTGGGGCAGCTTTATTAATGACTATAAAAATAACTCGCTTAAAAAAAGATATATATCCAACTCCAATTTTGTTCTACAATATTTAAACTATAATCATATATGTTTTAGTAATAAAAAATATCTGCCAATAGGTACAGTATTTTTTTCTCGTGGATGTAAATTTAACTGTGATTTTTGTTCTATTAAAGCTGTATATCCAAATAAAATACTACAAAAAGATAAATATATTATTCAGCAAGAATTAAAAGAAATAAAAGAAAAAGTTATATTTTTTATAGATGATAATATATTTAGTGATAAAAACTCTCTTATGGAGTTTTTAGATATTATAAAGCCTCTTAATAAACGGTGGGCCTGCCAAATCAGCATTGATATTGCTATGCAGGATGATTTACTTTCAATTATGAAAGAAAGTGGATGCTTTTTAGTATTAATAGGGTTTGAATCGTTAAATATTGATAATCTAAAGGAAATGAATAAAAAAGCAAATATTAATATAGAAAATTATCATAAAGCAGTGAAAAATATCTATAAACATAAACTTATGATATATGCTACATTTATTTTTGGTTATGATTATGATAAATTTGATGATATTGATACATTAGTAGAATTTGCTATTAAACATAATTTTGCAGTTGCAAATTTTAACCCATTAATCCCTATGCCTAATACAAAATTATACAAACGGCTTGAAAGCCAAGGCAGGCTTCTTTATGATAAATGGTGGCTTCAAGAAGGGCTGTGTTATGGAGAAACTGTTTTTAAACCAAGTATGATGACACCAAAAGAGCTGGAGCAGGCCTGCAAAAAAGCACGTTATAGTTTTTACAGTATAAAAAATATATTGAAAAGGTTTATATTCAATGCTTCTAATCATTCTATAAAAAATGCATTTGTTTATTTGGCAGCAAATATTGTTTCAAGAATAGAAATACATAAAAAACAAAACAGGGAGTTTGGTCGTTAAATATGAAAATAACTTTAATTAAACCAAATATCGGCAAAAAAGGTGATAATTTATATGTTGATGAAGGCAGAATGGAACCTTTACAGCTTGGGATTATTGCAGGGCTTACTCCGTCAGATATAGATGTAGTAATGTATGATGACAGAATGGAAATAATACCATATGATGAGCCAACAGATTTAGTTGCAATAACAGTGGAAACTTTTACAGCAAAACGAGCATATGAAATAGCAAAAGAATACAGGTCACAGGGTGTAAAAGTATTAATGGGTGGTATTCATGTTACACTTATACCTGAGGAAGTTGAAAAATACTGTGACAGCATAATAATAGGTGATGCAGAACCTGTGTGGCATATAATGGTTAAAGATTTGAAAAACAATAATCTTCAAAAGCGTTATCAAGGCGAGCAGCCTGATATTCCACAAAAAAATGTTATTACAAGACGCGATATTTTTGAAGGAAAAGGTTACCTGCCAATAACTCTAATGCAGTTTTCAAGGGGATGTAAATACCATTGTAACTTTTGTGCATCAAGTGCATATTTTAAAAGCCGCCATTTTTGCAGAAATGTAGAAGATGTAGTTTTAGAAATAAAAAGCCAGAAGCGTAAACTTATATTTTTTGTAGATGATAATATTGTATCTGATTTTGATAAAGCAAAAGAGCTTTTTAGAGCATTAATTCCATTGAAAATAAGGTGGGTAAGTCAAGGCTCAATGGATATGTTATATGATGATGAACTTATGGATTTAATGGTAAAAAGTGGCTGTCTAGGGCTTGTAATAGGCTTTGAATCCATATGTGAAGCAAACTTAAAAGAAATGAATAAAGGCTCTAATAGAAAACAAAAATTTACCAAGTATCAAAATGAAATACAGCTGCTTAGAAAATGGGGGCTTCAAACTTGGGCAGCATTTACTGTGGGTCATGACAGCGATACAATAGAAAGTATCCAAGAAACCTGTAAATTTGCAATAGATAATAAGTTTTGCTTTGCTGCATTTAATATATTAATGCCATATCCTGCAACACCATTATATACAAAATTAAAAAATGAAAACAGACTGTTGTATAATGGTGTATGGTGGTTAAATGATGATTACAGGTTTAATTATTCTGCAATTACTCCAAAAAATATGACAGCAGATGAGCTTACAGAAGTATCTTTTTGGTGCAGAAAAGAGTTTAATAAACCATTATCTATTTTTAAAAGAGCTTTTGATTTTAAAACAAATATGCGTTCGTTATACAGGTTTATTACATACCTTATGTATAACCCTTTATTTAGAAAAGAAGTATATAAAAAGCAGGGTATGGAGTTTGGGCTTAAAAAAGGAGAAAAGTATGAGTCTTAAAGGCAGTATTATAGAAATAAAAGATATAAATGAAGAAAGCATTAATGAAATGTATCAATTAATGGCAAATTTCTATGATAATGTAGATTATAATGTTTTTTTAAAAGATTTATATAACAAAGATTACTGTATAATATTAAAAGAAAATGATACTATAAGAGGGTTTTCCACCCAAAAAGTTATAAATTTTACATTGAACGATAAAGTAATATACGGTATTTTTTCTGGTGATACTATTATTCATAAAGAAAACTGGGGCAGTTTAGAACTTTTTCAAATTTTTGCAAAATTCTTTTTTGATTTAGGTATGCAGTATGATAATTTTTACTGGTTTTTAATAGTAAAAGGTTACAAAACATATAAAATACTTCCTGCGTTTTTTAATAGTTTTTATCCAACATACAGGTATGATATGCCACCAGAAATAAAACAAATTGCAGATAGATTTGGGGAAGTTTTTTATAAAGATGAATATAATAAAACAAATGGTATTATTGAATATAAAAGCATAAAAGATAAATTAAAAAAGGGAGTTGCAGATATAACTGATGATAAGTTGCAGGATTTAGATATTAAATTTTTCAGCCAGTCAAACCCTGATTATATTAATGGTAACGATATGGTATGTATTACAGAACTGCGGCTTGAAAACTTAAAAGAAAAAGCAAAGCCTATATTGTTTGGTAAAAAATGATTAATTTATTATTAAATAATATCCTAATGCTGCTTTATAAAAAAGATTACTATAAATATTTAAGTGCTGGCAGTAACATATACAATGTACAACAGGGAATTCTTTTAAATATACTTAATAAAAATAAATTATGTAAATATGGCATAGAACATAATTTTGCAAATATCTCATCACGGGAAGAGTATTCTTTATCTGTGCCACTATCAGAATATGATGATTATCTTCCATATATAGAAGAGATGAAAAATGGCACTAAAAACATATTAACAAGTGATGATATATTATTATTTGAACTTACAAGTGGCACAAGTGGTGGTAAAAAATTTATACCATATACAAAAGGTTTAAAGGATGAATTTTTAAAAGGCATAAAAGTATGGATTTATAGCTTATATAATAAATATCCAAAAGTAAAAAAAGGTAAAAGTTACTGGAGTATTACACCATTAATAGATAATATTGAATATACAAAAGGTGGTATACCTGTTGGATTTGAAGAGGACAGCAGTTATTTTGGCATAATTGAAAAACATATTATAGATAAGCTTTTTGCAGTAAAAAATAGTATTAAAAAAGAAAAGAGTATTGATAATTTTTATTTAAAAACTGCAGTAGATTTATTAAATTGTAAAAATCTAACATTAATATCTGTATGGAGTCCTACTTTTTTGCTTGAGCTAATTGGCTATATAGAACAAAATAGTGATAGATTAATGCAGTTTATTAATAAAAAAAGAAGAACTAAGATTTATAATTATATTAAAAACAAAGAATATAATAATATATGGCCTAATCTGGAAGTTATAAGCTGCTGGCTTGATGGTATTTCATCAAGATATAAAAATAATATACAAAATCTATTCCCAGATACGTATATAGAGGCTAAAGGGGTGCTTTCCACAGAAGCTTTTATATCATTACCATTTGGAGATATTGAAGGCAGCAGGATAAGCTATTTATCGCATTTTTATGAATTTTTAAATATTGATGATAATAAAATATATTATGCTGATAATTTATTAGAAAATAATAAATATGAGGTTATTGTTACCACAAGCGGTGGGTTATATAGATATAGAACAAATGATATTATTGAAGTGGTTTGTATAAAACAAAATCAAGTAGTTATTCGTTTTGTAGGAAGAAAGGGGATATTTTCTGATATTACAGGGGAAAAACTAAGTATTGATTTTGTGGAAAATATTTTTAAAGATATTATACATCAATCATCATTTTTTATGGCAGCCCCTTTAAATGACAGGTATGTAATATATATAAAAGATTATGCGTTAAACAAAATAGATGCTGATAGATTATTACGTCAAAATTTTCATTTTGATTATGCAAGAAAACTAGGGCAGTTAAAAGAAACAGAAGTATATATATTAACTGGAAACCCAGAGAAAGAATATAATGAATACTATGTAAAAAAAGGTATCAGGCTTGGATATATTAAATTAAAAGTATTGTCGCTTGAAGAAAACTGGTATAATATTTTTACAGGTTATTTTTTATGAGAGGGAGAGTATGAAAATAGCATTTTTAGCACCAGCTGGTGCTATGCACAGATTTAATGGAAACTTTGGTAAAGTACTTCACTATGCTCCATTAACATTAACAACGCTTGCAGCATTAGTGCCGGAAGAATTGAATGCTGATATGCAGATATATGATGAAACAGTTGATATTATTCCGCTTGATTTACAGGCTGATTTAATAATTATGACTTGTATTACAGGAACCGCCCAACGCTGCTATGCATATGCTGATTATTTTAGAAGCAAGGGTATAACTGTTGGGCTTGGTGGTGTCCACCCATCATTAATGCCGCAGGAAGCATTACAGCACGCTGATTTTATTATGACAGGTTTTGCAGAACAAACATTTCCGCAAATGATATATGACTTTGTAAATAATACCTTAAAAAAAGTATATAACCAAAATGATGATTATACCATTACAGGCAGACCTATGCCACGCAGAGATTTATTAAAACCCAAAGGATATATAACAAAAAATACGGTGGAAGCTGTGCGAGGCTGTTCTTTTCCATGCAGTTTTTGTGCTTATCCTGCTGCTTTTGGAAGAAAATTATATAAGCGTCCTGTTAATGAAGTAATTAAAGAAATAGAAACTTTTAACTCAAAAGTAGTATTATTTCCAGACGTTAATTTAACAGCCAGTAGAGAGTATGCCATAGAGCTTTTTACAGCTATGATACCACTAAAAAAATACTGGCTTGGGCTTGTAACATCAGCAATTGGGCTTGATGATGAACTGATAAATATTTTTAGAAAAAGTGGCTGTAAAGGGTTATTAATTGGGTTTGAATCTATTAGTCAGCAGTCACAGCAGTATATAAATAAAGGTGTAAATCAAGTTGCAGGCTATAAAGAGCTAATGAAAAAACTTCATGATAATGGTATATTAGTTCAAGGTTGTTTTGCTTTTGGTGGGGATGAAGAGGATACATCTGTTTTTGAAAGAACTGTAGAAGTAATAATTGATGCAAAAATAGACCTGCCACGCTATAGTATATTAACACCATTCCCAAATACTGCATTATATAGAGAGCTTGAAAGTCAAGGAAGAATTTTTGAGCATAACTGGGCTATGTATGATGTAGAACACTGTGTATTTGTGCCAAAACAAATGACAGTAGAACAGTTAGAAGAAGGTATTACTTGGGCTTGGAAAGAAACATATAAAGTTGGTAATATTTTTAAACGACTTTCGCCATTTCGTCACAGCCCTTGGCTTTCTATTCCTTTAAATTTTGGTTACCGCCATTATGCAGATAAGTATGAGCTTTTTACAAAAGAAGTAATGTGTGATAATTCAGATATTCCAGTGCCAGAAAATAAGGAGCAAACTAAATGAAAATAATCTTTATTCTTCCTGCTATTGGTAAAAAATCTGGAGAAAAATATATTGGCACTTGGAAAATGGAGCCTTTAACTATTGCAGTATTAAAATCACTTACTCCAGATAATATTGAAACAGTTTTGTATGATGATAGAATTGAATTAATTGATTATAACCAAAAGGCAGATATAGTTTTTATTACTGTAGAAACATATACAGCATTAAGAAGCTACAATATAGCAGAAAAATTTAGACAAAATGGCTCTGTTATTATAATGGGTGGATACCATACAACACTTATTCCTGAAGAAGTAAGCCAGTATGCAGACAGCATTATTACAGGTAATGCAGAAAATGTGTGGGAACAGGTATTAAAAGATTATGCAGAAAATAAATTACAAAAAATATATGAAGGTGGTATAGTATATACTCATAAACTGCCTGATAAATCAATATTTCAAGGTAAAAAATATTTACCAGTATCACTTGTAGAAACAGGCAGAGGTTGTTTTAATACCTGCAATTTTTGTGCTATTGCAGGTTACTATAAACATAAATATTATATTAGAAACCATGATGATATAATAAAAGATATAAAGATGAATAAACACAAATACTTTTTCATGGTTGATGATAATTTAGTGGCAGATAAAGAAAACGCCTTAGCACTTTTTAAAAAAATAGAGCCACTTAAAATAAAATGGGCTGGGCAGGGCACATTAAATATGGCTTATGATGAAGAACTTTTAAAAGCCATGAAAAAAAGTGGCTGTGAAATTATATTAATAGGGTTTGAAAGCTTAAATAATGATAACTTAAAACAAATGAATAAGCATATAAATATTTTAGAGCAGGAAAGGGATGAACTTGTTAGAAGAATCCATAAAGCAGGTATTGGAATATATGCTACATTTATTTTCGGCTATGATAATGATGATGAAAATACTGTAAAAGAAGCACTAGAATTTGCTAAAAAACATAATTTCTATACGGCTGCTTTTAACCATTTACTACCGTTTCCTGGCACAAAATTATATGAACAGCTCCAAAAAGAAAACAGGCTGCTTTATGATAAATGGTGGCTTGATGAAAACTATCACTATGGAGAGCTTTCATTTAAACCAAAAAAAATAAGCCCAGAAAAACTAAGCAAAGCCTGTAGAGATGCCAGAAAAGAGTTTTCATCCTTTAAAACTGTATTAAAAAGAGGGTGGCAGGCAATGAGGCAAACAAGCCCTGCATTATGGATGCTGTTTTGGGTAATGAACTTAAATATAGGCAGTGAAGTTGATAAAAAAATGAATGTGCCAATTGGAAAAAATTTAGATGAACTTCCAAAATAACAAATATAAACTAGAAATTGCAGATAGTGACAGTATAAAATATATACTTGAAAAAAATGCATTTTCTGGCGGTATCAGTGTATCATATCTTCGTGGTGATAATCCGTTACTATCTTTTAAAAAAGAAGGTACACCGCTTATGTATGTATTAAAAGATACAGGCAGTAACATGGCAGTTGGTATGGGCGGATGTATTATTAGAGATGTGGTAATAGGAAATAAAATTCTTAAAGCTGGCTATTTATCTGGATTAAAAATTATACCAGAATATAGAAATAAAGTATTATGTATTCCTGATATTTACAAGTATTTATACGAACAGAGCAGACCATATGTAGATTTTTATTACACATCAATATTAACAGATAACCAGTATGTTGTAAAAATGTTTGAAAAGAAAAGAAAAAATATGCCTGAATACATATTTTTAGAAAACTATAACACATATTTTATTAGAAAAAATATGTATTATTCAAACAAGTATGTTATAAAACAGGGGTTATCTCAAGATATATTAGATTTTTACAAAAATGAAAGTTCAAAATACTCATTTTTATTACATAATATAGATAATTATATAAATCATGGTGATTTTTACGGGCTCTATGATAATACAAACCTTATTGGGGCAGGGTATGTAACAAATCAAAGCAGCTATAAGCAATATAAAGTAGAAAATTATTCTGGTATATATAAATTAATATCAAAACTTCCTTTATATTTATTAAATTATCCTAAGTTTCCAAAAGAAAAAGAATGTGCAAAATACTTATCATCTTCTATATTAGTAAAAAATAATGATTATAATATAGGATTACACTTTTTAAGCTTACTTTTAAAAAATTATAAAGATTATGATTTTATAATGATAGGGTTTAGTGAATCTGATGTTTTAAATAAAATAATTGAACAAATACGCCATATTACATATAAAAGCCGTATTTACTATGTTTCTTGGGGTGATTATAATTATTATGATGAAATAAAAAAATATACTTTAAAACATGATGTTTCATTTCTTTAAAATAGAGATGGATGAAATCAGGGAGTAATAATACTCCCCGAAAAAGATATTATTTAATTCCAAGTTTATTATATGTATTAATTAGGTTTACATATTCTTCAGCATTTTTTTGTATATGTTTTAAATCATCTTCTGTTAAATCTCTTATATATTTTGCAGGTGAGCCCATAAATAATGCGCCAGATTTTACAACTTTTCCTTGTGGAACAATACTGCCTGCTGCAACAATTGCATTTTCTTCAACAACAGAGCCGTTCAATAAAATAGCTCCCATGCCTATAAGGCAGTTATCCTGCACTGTGCAGCCATGAAGTATTACATTATGTCCGATAGTTACATTTTTTCCAACTATAACAGGCTCTTTATAACCAATATGAACAACAGAACCATCTTGAACATTTGAATTATCGCCAATTTCAATATAATTAATGTCACCTCTGATAGTAACATTATACCATATGCCAACATTATCACCAAGAGTAACATTACCTAACACTTTTGCGTTATCTGCTATAAAAGTATTTTTACCTTTAGTTACGCCTTTTCTAAGATTTTCTTCAACTATACTCATATGATTATCCTTAAATTTTTATTTACAAGATAAAATTTATCTTATTTTATCATACTATAATATATATAAATTTATAAAAAAATCTATGATAAAATTTAAAATCTACATAATATTATGGTTTGCATTTTCACTTATTCAGTGCTATATAGAAGTTAAATTAATATACAGAGGTATAAAATTGAGTGTTCAAAGAGAATTAAAACAATCATTAAATATTAATTCTTTCCAAAAAATGAAAGATAATAATGATAAAATAACATGTCTTACAGCATATGATTATACATCTGCTAAAATCATAGATAATGCTGGAATTGACTTAATATTAGTAGGTGATTCTTTAGGTATGGTGGTAAATGGTTATACTTCCACACTACCGGTAACACTTGATGAAGTAATATACCATACAAAATCAGTTAAAAGAGCTGTTGAAAGAGCGTTCGTTGTAGCAGATATGCCTTTTGGAACATATCAAACGAATATAGATGAAGCAGTAAATAATGCAGTAAGATTAGTTAAAGAAACTGAAGTTGCTGCTGTAAAAATAGAAGGTGGAAAAGAAGCTGCTCCACTTGTTGAAAAATTGGTAAGTATTGGTATTGGGGTTATGGGACATATTGGCTTAAAACCACAAATGATAAATACAATGGGTGGCTATAAAATATTTGGTAAAGATGGGGCAGAAAGCTTAATTGAAGATGCTAAAGCAATCCAGGCAGCAGGTGCGTTTTCAATAGTATTAGAAGGAATATCCAGTAAAAGTGCTGCTGAAATCACTAAAAATATATCTATTCCAACAATAGGGATTGGTGCTGGTAATGGCTGTGACGGTCAAATACTTGTTTTCCATGATATATTCGGGTTGTTTACTGATTTTAAGCCAAAATTTGTAAAACACTATGCAAATGTAGCTGAAATAATTAATACAGCAGCTAAAGAATATATTAATGATGTTAAATCAGGTGCTTTTCCTGATGAAAACCATTCATTTAAATAAAGGATAATATAATGAAGATAGTAAAAACAATAGATGAAATACGAAATATAATTAAAGAATGGAGAAAAGAAGGGTATAGTGTTGGTCTTGTGCCTACAATGGGTTATCTACATGAAGGTCATGGTTCATTAATAGAGCAGTCTGTTAAAAATAATGATAAAACAGTGGTAAGTGTATTTGTAAACCCTACACAGTTTGGTCCAAATGAAGATTTAGAAAAATATCCAAGGGATATAGAAAGAGACAGTAAACTTGTAGAACGTATAGGTGGAGATATAATATTTAATCCAGAAGCTTCTGAAATGTATAGCAGTGCTGGGTTTACAACAATTAAAGTAGAAGGGCTTTCTGAAAAGTTGTGTGGTATTACACGTCCGACCCACTTTGCAGGCGTATGTCAAGTTGTATCAAAACTATTTAATATAGTTACTCCAGATAATGCTTATTTTGGTTTAAAAGATTTTCAACAGTATGTAATTATTAAAACGATGGTAGATGATTTAAACTTTCCTGTAAAAATTAATCCTGTAGAAATTGTAAGGGAAGAAAGTGGTTTAGCTATGAGCTCAAGAAATGTATATCTTACTTATGATGAAAGAAAATCTGCTCTTTCTTTAAGTATTGCTTTAAAAACTGCAAAATCATTAATATCAAATAGAGAATATAACAGCAGTAAGATTATTTCAGAAATGAAACAAATTATTAATAATTATCCATATACAAAAATCGACTATATAAAAATTGTTAACACAACTACACTTAATGATATAGATTATATTGAAAATGAGAAGTATGCTGTTTTGTTAGCTGTATATGTAGGAAAAACAAGACTTATTGATAACTATGTATGTGAGTAATAAAAGATTATAACTTATATTTAAGTTGCTTATTAATAATTATTTGTATCTCATTTATATATAATATTTTATATAAATATAAAATAATCCTAAAAAGATATTATATATCTTGATTTATATTATTTTTTCTGATAATATAACGTTATAGCAGTTTAATAAATCTTTTATGGGGGATATGCAATGAAAGAAATCTCAGACGATTCTAAAATTGTCATGGGCTATATCTATTCTGCATTATTCTGGGGTGTTATAGGTCTTGTATTAGGTCTTCTCATCTCTGCACAAATGTGGAGTGTTAGCTTTAATTTTGGAGAGTATTTTTCATTCGGCCGTCTTAGAACGGTTCACACAAATATGCTTGCTTACGGGCTTGGTATTACAGCAGAAATGGGTGCATTCTATTATATTATAGGACGCCTCACTAAACGTAATCTTATTTTCCCAGGGCTTGCTAAATTTCAACTTGTATTTTACAACATAGTTGTACTTGTTGGTATGATTTCTCTTTTCATGGGTTATACTCAATCGCTTGAGTATGCAGAAGGTGAATGGTATTTTGACCTTGGCGTTGTTGTAGCATGGGTATTGTTTGCAATTAACGTTGTAGGAACTATTCTTACTAGAAAAGAAAAACATATGTATGTTTCATTATGGTATATTATAGCAACTATTGTAGCTGTTGCTGTATTATACATTGTTAACAACTTACATTTAGTTGCAGGTTTAGATAAATCTTACCACTTATTTACAGGTTTAAACAGTGCCAATGTTGAATGGTGGTATGGTCACAATGCAGTTGGTTTCTTATTCACTACACCAATATTAGCTGTATTTTACTATTTCTTACCAAAATCAACAGGTATGCCAATATACAGCCACAGATTATCTATACTTTCTTTCTGGTCGTTGATTTTCATGTATTTATGGACAGGTGCTCACCACCTTGTTTACACACCACTTCCAGACTGGTTACAGACATTAGGTATTGTTTTCACAATCCTTTTAATTGCACCATCTTGGGGTTCTGTAGTAAACGGTTATTTAACACTTGCACCAGACTGGTCTAAACTTAGAACAGCATACTTAGCAAAATTCTTTATTGCTGGTATTACATTCTATGGTTTACAAACATTACAAGGTCCAACACAAGGTCTTCGTGCGGTAAGCTCTCTTATCCACTATACAGACTGGGTTCCAGGACACGTGCACATGGGAACAATGGGCTGGGTTGTATTAACTGTTACAGCTGCAATCTACTATATTACTGCAAAAGTTTATAAAACAGAAATATACAGTGAAAGCATTGCTAATATTCATTTCTGGCTTGTGCTTATAGGTCAGATAGGTTTCTCTATTACAATGTGGATTACAGGTATTCGTCAAGGTATAATGTGGAAAACAACTAATACTGATGGAACATTAGCTTATTCATTTATTGAAACAGTTGTTGGTAACTATCCATACTGGATTTTAAGATCTGTATTTGGTGTAATATTTATTGTTGGTATGCTGTTTTTCCTCTACAATTTCATTATGACAATTGTAAAAGGCAAACAAAACTTATCTAATCAATAGGAGTATGAAATATGAGCGAAAATAATAACAGTATTTACAGCAAAGGGCTTCTTTTTACGGTTGTTGCTTTAGTTGTTATTCTTATTGGTACAATTGCTACTGTATTTGTTCCAATGATGACATCTTCTATGCACCCAAAACTTTCTAACATGCAGGAAAACCCTTATACTCCACTACAGCTTGCTGGACGTGATGTATATCAAAAAGAAGGTTGTATTAACTGCCATTCTCAAACTGTTCGTCCATTAAAAGCAGACGTATTAAGATATGGCGAAATATCACAACCTGGTGAAAGTGCTTTTGAACGTCCATTCTTATGGGGTTCTAAAAGAACTGGTCCTGATTTAGCTAGAGTAGGTGGTGTTTATTCTGATGAATGGCATAAAGCACATATGATTAATCCACAACACTTTTTCCCAAGCTCAAATATGCCTAAATATCCATGGCTTGCTGAGAAAAAGTTGGACCCTGCAAAAGTTGAAAAACATGCAAAAGTGTATGGTTTAAAATATACTCAAGAAGATATTGATGCTCTTGCAGAGGCAACAGAGCTTGATGCATTAGTTGCTTATCTTCAACAATTAGGAAGTTATGTAGAAAATACTCATGCAATTATAGCAGATGAAAATGCATTTGCTGATGCGGTAAATCCAAATTTAAATAATCCTGAAAAAATTGCAAGAGGCGAAGAAATTTATAACTTATTATGCGTAGGCTGTCATGCTGAAAATGGTAAAGGCTCTGCAGAGGGCTATGATTTAACAAATATTACATTTGCAGAAGCATTACCAGACTATACTGATGGTATGATGTTTACTACTATTGCAAATGGTCTTGAAGGTGCAATGCCTGGCCACTTAAAAATCATGACTAAAGATGACATTTGGTCAGTTGCTGCTTATGTTAGAACATTGGCAAAATAATATAAAGGAGGAATTAATATGTCTAATTTTGATGAACAAGATGATATCCCTAGCCTAAACCGCAAGGATACAGAAAATAATCTTCCTTTAGGCTGGGTAATCTTTTTTCTAGCATTAATAGTATGGGGTATTTTTTATATTTATGCATACACTCCAAAGTTTTCTAAGTGGACACAAAATAGTGCATATGAAGAAGAAAACCCTGTAATAGAACCAATAAAACCATAATTTAGGGAGAAAAATATGCAAGATAACGGAAGCACTATTGCTACAGAAACATTAGCTCAAGAAAGCGAACAATTACAATCTGCTTCTGCAGGTTATATTGTGCTGGGGTTTGAATTTCTTTTAGTCATCATTCTTATTGGAATAGCTGTTTACTTTTTTTCTTCAAAGAGAAAAGCAACAGTTGAATCTCCAAAATATTCTATGATGGAGGATGATGACGATGATAGCAAATAGTGTTATCCGTGGAAAAATATACAGGCTGCTGCAATTTATTGTTGCAGCTTGTGCTTTAATAATTCCTTTTATAAAAACATCAAATGGAAACAGTCTTTTTAGGTTTGATGTATCTACTTTACAGCTTCATGCATTTAATACTGTAGTTAGTTTTGCTAGTTTCTTTTCTGCATTTATTGCAATTTTATTGTTTACTTTTTTATTTGTATTTACTACACAACTTCTTGGAAGGGTGTGGTGTGGCTGGCTTTGTCCACAATCATTTTTCTCTATAAGAATTGAATCATATTCAAAAAAAATTAAAAATAAGACTATGAGAAGAATAGTAGCTATTATACTTGCTTTTCTATTTGCTTTGGTTTTAACTTTAAACTGGATGATGTATTTTGTATCTCCATATGATTTTATATCATCACTCAAAAGCAGTAGCACAATGGTTACTATTGGTGTAGTATTATTTTTATTTATTTTTGTAGATTTTTTACTTGTAAGGTTTAAATGGTGTAAATATGTATGTCCTTACTCAAAATTCCAAGTGGTAATGACTGATGATGATACGCTTTATGTAGGTATGATACCGGGTAAAGAGAAAGAGTGTATAGATTGTCATGCATGTATCAGAGTTTGTCCAACACATATTGACCCTAGAAAGAATCCAGATGCAGATTGTATTTATTGTGAAACCTGCGTTACTGCATGTAACCATGTATTTCAAAAGAAAGAACACCATGAAGGCATTTTAGGATATGTATGGGGAAAGAGTAATAAGTTAAACATAAAAAGACCACAATTAATAATTACTTTTGGTTTATCTGTCATTTTATTTATTCTTTTAATTTTCAATATTATTTCAAGTAGTGAACCATTTAGAATATCTGTTGATGGTGTAGCAAAAAATATTGGAAATGGAGAATATGCTGTTAATATTAAGTTAAAAAGTAATTTAGAAAAAGCAGTTAGAGTTCACCTTACAAATCCAGATAATGTAGCAGAAGTTAGCCCAAAGGGAATAAGAGTTTTTATAAAAGCATCTGTTGATAAAACAATAAATATTAAAGTTTTAAAAGAGATACCAAATAATACTATTTACTTGAATGCTGTTTATGACAGAGCTAAACCACCTATTCAACTGGAAATAAAACTAAAATAAAAGAGGATTATTATCATGAAACCAATGATAGCATTAATAGCAACTGGCGTTATATTATTACTTATTATGTTATATTTTGGCAATACTAGTTTTGAAGGAACATTTGAAACAAATGTATACCAAAATTCAGTAAAATATGATAAAACTGCCCCTATTATTAAAGAACTTGAAAGCATGATTACTGATGTGTCTTTTGAATATGATGAAACTGTAAAAAGAACAAAAGTCAATTTTAATAGAGATGAAATTAAGATTAAATATCCAGATTCCTTGTTTTATGGTGTTTATATTACATATCCTAATAAACCAGATATTATCGAAGTCGGTCTATATAAAGATGAGCCGTCCGTATCTTATGAAATAGAAGGGAAATTACCTGCTGGTTTATATAATGTTATATTTAATATTCATTTGAATTCGCAAATTGGAACGTTAAAAGTTATGAAATCTGTTTATGCTGAGTAGAAGACAATGAAATCTTTGTTTGTGTTAATTCTATTAAGTTTGGTAGTAGGTATAAGTGCATTTTTTTGGTTTATTTTTTCCAGTAAAAGAGAGCAGTTTGATGATATTGAAGGTCCAAAATATAGAATGCTTGATGATGACGATGATGAAGATATAATGCAAAAACCTAATAAATAAATTATTTTTATACTTTTAGTGGCAGGGGTTTCTTTGAGTGTAAATATTAAAAAATCTAACAAGAATAAAGATAATAGTAAAGTATCAAATTCTAAAGAAAATATATTATTTATTTTTACAGAAATATTATATGTTTTTATATTTTTTATAAAAGTTATATGGCATATCATTAAATTTATTATAGATGGTATAGGGTATTCTTTAATATTTATTTTTAAAAGTATATATTATATGTTTAAATTTGAATTTACTTTAATTATGATTGGTAGCATAAAATGGAATTAAAAGATACATCTCAAACAAATAAATCTATATGTGCACATTGTTCTTCTGAAGTTAATCCAAAACATGCAATAAAGGGAGATGATAAGTTTTTTTGCTGTGAAGGGTGCAGGTCTGTTTATCATTTAATTAATGATGAAGGCTTTGGCTCATTTTATACAAAAAGAACAGACTGGGACGATGCTCCACCAGCAGAGCAGGTGGAAGCTGATGAAGAATATTTTCTAACATCTGTAAAACCACTAAAAAATGGTGATTTAGAATTATCTATTATGATTTCAGGGATACGTTGTGCTGCTTGTATTTGGTTAATAGAATCATCTGCTCAAAAAGATGAACGAATAAAAATGTTTCGTGTTAATTATGCAAATCATAAAGCAAAAATTATTTTCAACCCACAAGATATATCCATAAAAGAAGTATTACAAAAAATTACTCGTCTTGGATACTGTCCATTACCATCAAACAATATTGAAACTATCCATGATAAAGAGCGTAAAGATTATTTTTACAGGTTTGGTGTAGCAGTATTTTTTACAATGCAGGTAATGATGTATTCAATAGCAAACTATACAGGCTATTTTAAAGGAATGGAAGAAAATTTATACTTTCTTTTTCAACTTTTATCATGGGCATTAGCCACACCAGTGCTTTTATATTCTGCAGCACCATTTTTCAAAAAAAGTTATGCTGCACTTAAACATATGCATTTTACTATGGATACATTAGTTGCACTAGGTTCTGGAACGGCCTATATATATAGTGTTGCAGCTATCTTTTTAGGTTATGAAGCATATTTTGATACTTCTGTTATGATAATTACTTTAATACTTTTAGGCAGGTTTATAGAAGCCGGGGCAAAACAAAAGGGTAGTAATGCTGTTGCAAAACTATTATCATTAAAACCAAAAAATGTAAAAAAAGCTGTAAAAAATGAAGATGGTAGTTATTCATATATTGTAATTCCAATTGAACAGCTTGAAAAAAATGAATTATTTGAAATAAGTGCAGGAAATAACATAGCAGCTGATGGCAGAATTATATCTGGTATTTGTGAAATTGATGAATCTATGCTTACTGGAGAGCCAATGCCTGTAAAAAAAGAGGAAGGCAAAGAAGTATATGCTGGAACAAAAGTTATTACAGGCTCTTGTATTGTAATGGCTGAAAGAGTAGGGCATGAAAGCTTTCTTTCAAAAATTGCAGCATCTGTTGATGATGCTCAAAGCTCAAAAGCTCCAATACAAGATATTGCAGATAACTTTATTGGTAAATTTGTACCTTTTGTTCTTATTGTTGCACTTGCAACATTTTTATACTGGTATTTCTTTGCTTCATTAGAAGTTGAAACCTCTATTATGCGTGCTGTTTCTGTTCTTGTAATTGCATGCCCATGTGCTATGGGGCTTGCTACGCCACTGGCAATAATATCATCATCTACTAAGTTATCTGAAACTGGTATTATCTTTAAAAATGGTGAAGCTATTGAGCGTTATGCTCGAGTAAATGACTTTTATTTTGATAAAACAGGAACTATTACAAAAGGAGATATGAGTGTTAATACATATCAACTGATAGATGATTCTCCATTAATATTAAATTTAATATCATCTGCAGCATTTTATTCAAAACACCCTGCATCAAAAGCTATATCTATGTTAAACAAGGAATTATATAAATATCAGGCTTTTGAAGAAATAGCAGGTGAGGGTGTGTATTCAGAAATTGAAGGGCATAAAGTTTATATTGGTTCTAAAAACTTATTAACAAAAAATAATATTGAAATATCTAAAGATTATGAAAAGATTATTGATGAATATTTAAGTAAAGGTTTAACTTTAGTTTTTGTTTCAGTTAATAATAGATTTATGGGAATATTTGGTATATCAGATACAATTAGGCAGGAGGCTGCTTCAACTATTTCATTGTTACAAAATGAAGGTAATAATGTATCTATAATTACTGGTGATAATGAGAAATCTGCTACAATTATACTTAATAATGCAGGAATAAATGCTAAAGTAATTGCTAATGTATCACCATTTGATAAAGGAAATATTTTACAGAATGCTAGAGATATATCAAAAACTGTAATGATAGGTGATGGTATTAATGATGCCATTGCTTTAACATCGGCAAGTGTTGGTATATCTATGCGAAATTCAACAGATATTTCTATGGAAAGTTCTTCTGCAGTTTTACTTCGTAATAACTTGACAGTAATAGAGAAATCCCATAAAATTTGTAAGAAAACATTAAGAATAATAAAAGAAAATTTATTCTGGGCATTCTCTTATAATGTGGTTGCAATACCTCTTGCTGTTACTGGATTTATTCATCCTGTAATGAGTGCTGCATTTATGAGTTTTAGTTCTTTATTTGTTGTAACTAATTCAATGCGAATTCGTAAATAAATAATTAAAACTCAAGAAACTTCGAACATAATATACCGTATTCTTTATTTAATACTGGAATATAATTAATAACAGGGTAAATAAGCAGGCAATTTTCACAATAAAGCTGGTTATTATGATGTTTAAGGGACTTTTTACAAATAGGGCAGGCGTAAACAGAATGATTTTCTGTTGTTTCTGTGTTTTTCTCAATAATTATTATTTCACTCATATTTTTATCCATAGATATATCAAACAGTTCATACCTAATAACTTTATACCCTAATTCTATAGCTGTACTATGTAATTTTGTGATATATTTATGTTTTAAAATATTTTCTTTTGTAGCATCACTACCAAGATTGTAAGAAGGCTCTATCATTAATAAATATTTTTTTGCAACTCTGTATAATTCTTGCAATATATCTTTTTCTTTATTAGTATTAGGTTCTATAGCATGGCAAGTAAACACCAAATCTATGGATGAATCTGCAAATGGTAAATCAAATATATTACCAGTTACAAAGCTACTGTTATGTTGTGAGAATTCTTTTGAATAAAAATTTGAAGCATATAACACTCTAGAAAGTGATATATCAACCCCATAAATTCGTTGTGGTATTTTCTTTGAATTTTTCATTATGCCATGAAGCGTCGTAGATTCCCCAGTACCAGCATCAAGTATAGAATTATAATCTAACAAATCAAAAATATTTGCTGCTGCTTCATACCATAAATTGCGGTATTCTACCTTATCAATTTCTTCAAGAGCATAATCATTTGTTTTCCTTCTTACTAAAACAGGAACATGAGAAAGGTTTTTATAACCTTTAATATAACTGCCAGCCTGCATATCATATGAACATTTAATAATATCTTTATCATTAAAATCAATATTATGATTATCCCTAAGATATTCCATTATATTTATTTTTTTATCATATAATTCTTTTAATGTCATATTACAAGCCTCCATATAATATATTTAGTAGCTAAAGTTATACCCTAAATATATAATATATATACCCATAAAAAATAGCAATAGGGAAGTTATATGTTTAAAATATTTAACATATCTCATAATATATGAGCCTAAAATAGCCAATGTCATCATGGCAAAAGTAGTTCCAATACCAAATGCAGCCATCATTGAAGCTCCAGTATACCATGAGCTTGAAGACATAGCGCCAAATAATGCACCAACAGTTAAACCGCATGGTAAAAAACCTAATATAACACCATATATAAATGGATTTTTTGGAGTGTATTTTTTTAGAGTATTAACAACAGGTAGTTTTGTAAGAAAATTAAAAGAACTTATGTTTAGAAAATACATTACAGCAAATAATATTAAAACAGAACCACCAAAGTAAGCAATTGATTTTTGAACAGTTACAAACTTATCCTCACTCATATAAGTTAGAGCTAATGAACCAAGACCACCAATAATAGCGCCCATAATAGAGTATGTAAAAGTTCTACCAATATTATAAAATAAGTTAGGGATTAAAATTTTATAGCCAGCATTGTTTGTAGAAAATGCACTAGAAATATGAAGAACAAAAGGGTGGCACATTAAAATACAATGGCCATATCCCCCTGTAAATCCAATTAAAAAATGACCAATTATTAATTTAAAAAAAGCATCTAAATCAGTCATATAGTAAACCTTCTGATTATTTTACATCAAAAAATACATACATTGTATCAGTTTTACCATCGTTATAAGTAATATCTGCTTTAGTATACCATTTAGTTTTACCAGACATACATTTTACTAATATTTGAGTAACAGAAAATTTTGTATCAGAAAGTTTTTTACCTTCATATTCATATTTACCCATATTCATTTCCATATTAGAAGTAAATTTAATAGATTTAATATTTGGTTTATCAAAGGAATAAGTTAGTGTAAATTCTTTCATAGGTTTCATAGGACGAGTTGCAGATACTTTTACAGTATTAGATTTTAATGTAAAAGTTTTATCCTGAGAAGTAACATCAAGATTATCTTGATATTTTACTGGAAAAGCAGCAAAAGCAATAAATGGCACAAGTAAACATATCAAAACTAACATTATAATTTTTTTCATAAATCATTCTCCCATATAATATTTTATAAGCCAGTAGTAACATATAAACATATATAAATCAAGCATAAATTAACTGGGGGGGGGTATTTGATACATAATTATAAATCATATAAAATCGCTTAAATAAAGGAATAAAATAAAATAATAAATTAAAAGAAATATTAATAAAACTGGGTGGGGGTTATAATATTATTATATACCATATATAACTAATTTATTATATTTACATTTTTAAAAAACTTAAATATGTATGTACTATAATTATTTTAAATAACACTTATAACTTCTTAATATATAACATTTTTCAATTTAAAATAATTAGCAAACTTTAGTGATTTAAAACTTATATATAATTTATAATTTATTTAATTATTTCTAATATTTTATTTAAGCACATAAAAAATTTAATCTATAAAATTTAATCCAAAAGTTTATCATTTAATTTTATATATAATTTAAGTAATTTAAACATTATCCTAATTAAAATATAAAACGTCCGATAAGATATATTATGTAAAAATAAATAAGAGATAATAGTATAGAAATGGTAAAATGTTTAAAATTTTGGCTTAAATCAATTTTAGATGTATAAATATATGGAAAAAATAAAAAGTCTTCTTACAAGTCAAAATACAAACTCATTTTATAAAGATATTAAATTTTACTACAATATAAAATTTATTTGTTGATAAAAGATAAGCTTTAAGATATCATAACATAAAATTATTTTGAGGGATATTAATATAAAAAAGGAACTTATAATTTTTGATTTAGACGGCACTTTATGCGATACCTTTGATGATATATATTTATCATTAAAATATACATTAGAATTATTTGATATTTCTGTTCCATCTCAAAACGAAGTTAAATCATTTATTGGTGATGGTCTTGCTATGCTCGTTGAAAGAACACTAAATTATACAAATCAACTTCATTTAAAAGAAGATATAATGCAGTATTTTT
Organism: uncultured Mucispirillum sp.; assembly: GCA_944325215.1. Taxonomy (GTDB): domain Bacteria; phylum Chrysiogenota; class Deferribacteres; order Deferribacterales; family Mucispirillaceae; genus Mucispirillum. The sequence continues at coordinate 83,424 of CALUZC010000003.1, forward strand.
TACAGTATTATAAAATTCACTGTTCTGATTCTACTTTACTTTTTTCTGGTATGGAAATAGTATTAAATGAATTTAAAAAAAATAATATAAATATGGCTGTAGTTTCAAATAAAGCTGAACATTTAGTCAAAATAATTCTAGAAGAATTATCATTATCTTATTATTTTAAATATATGTTTGGTGGCGATTCATTTGAATATAAAAAACCAAATCCAATGCCTTTAAATTTTATTATTAATAATTTATCTGCTGATAAAGATAATACGTTAATGGTTGGTGATAGTGATAATGATATTTTGGCTGGTCAAAATGCTGGTATTAAAACATGTTTTTGTTCTTTTGGTTATTCTGAACTAAAAAAATCACAGGCTGATTATACTGTAGATTCTCCTATTGAATTATTAGATATAATATAAAGGATATTAATATGACTAAAAATGCTTATTATGCTGATTATATTTACTATGATAATATGATTCATAAAAATTCATATTTACTTGTAATTGATAATATTATTAAAGGTATAAGCAGCAATATTGAAGAATTATCAGACTATTCTATTCATCAGTTTAGCAACTCTGCTATATTTCCAGGATTAATTAATACTCATAATCATTTAGGTATGGGAATAATGCGTGGATTTGCTGATGATTTACCCTTAATGACCTGGTTAAATGATTATATATGGCCAACAGAAAGAAAGCTTCTTTCTCCAGAATTTGTTTATTACTCTACCCTTTTATCTTTAGCAGAATCCATTATGTCTGGTGTAACTTGTGTAAATGATATGTATTTCTTTGCCCATAATGCAAAAGATGCTATTGAAAAAGCAGGAATAAGAGGTTATGTTGGTTTTGGAGTTCTTGATAATTTTGATAAAGCGTTAAAATCAGCTGATAAATTTGAAGAATCAGATTTAGTTTCTCTTTCAATTTGCCCTCATGCTTTATACACAGTTCCTTTTGATATTATGAAAAAGTGTGTTAATTATGCTTCTAAAAGAAATATTTTACTACATACTCATTTAGCAGAAACTAAAGATGAAGAAAATATTATTAAATCAAAATATAATAAAAGACCTGTTGAATTAATGAATGAAACTGGTGCTTTTGACTGCCCTTCTGTTTTTGCTCACTGTGTCCATATAAATAATACTGATATGAAAATAATGAAAAAGAAAAATGTTAATGTATCCCACTGTATCGAAAGTAATTTAAAACTTGCTAGTGGTTTTTCACCTGTAAAGAAAATGTTAGATGCTAATATTAATATATCAATTGGAACAGACGGAGTTTGCAGTAATAATGATTTATCCATGATTGGTGAAATGAGAACAGTATCACTTTTTCATAAAGCATTTAATAATGATGCAACAGCATTAAATGCAGAAACGGTGCTAAAAATGGCTACAAAAAATGCTGCAAAAGCTTTAAATCGTAATGATATAGGCGAATTATCTGAAGGTAAAAAAGCTGATTTTTTTGTTATATCATTTAATAGTATTCATTTAACTCCAGTTTATAATCCAATATCTCACCTTATATATACAGCAAAAGATAGTGATATAACAGATGTTTATGTTAACGGCTCACCTATAATGCAAAATAAAAAGCTAGTCCACATAGATGTGGAAGAAATAAAATATTATGCCAGAGAAAAGGCAAAATTTTTAATACAAGGGTAAAAATTATGAATGAATTTGACAGATTTAAAACTCCTTTTGAAGAAAGATACTCTTCTAAAGAAATGCTTTACTTATTTTCTCCCAATAAAAAATTCTCTACATGGAGAAAATTATGGATTGCTCTTGCAGAATCAGAAAAAGAGTTAGGTCTAAATATTACTCAAGAGCAGATTAATGAAATGAAAAATCATATTGGTGATATTGATTTTGTATATGCTAAAGAAATGGAGAAAAAGTTTAGACACGATGTTATGGCTCATGTTCATACTTTTGGTAAAGTATGCCCTTCTGCTATGCCAATAATTCACCTTGGAGCAACAAGCGCCTTTGTTGGTGATAATACAGATATTATTATTATGAAGGAAGCATTAGAGCTTGTTCGCAATAAACTTGTAGCTGTATTAAATAATTTAAAAACTTTTGCTTTAAAATATAAAGATTTGCCAACATTAGGTTTTACGCATTTCCAACCAGCACAATTAACTACTGTAGGTAAACGTGCTACCCTTTGGATGCAGGATTTTATGATGGATTTAGAAAATCTTGTATTTGAACATGAGAATATCCGTTTTAGAGGTGTAAAAGGTACAACTGGAACACAAGCCTCATTTTTACATTTATTTGATAATAATCATGAAAAAGTTAAACAGCTTGATAAACTTGTATCTTCTAAAATGGGTTTTGATAAAGTTTTTGGTGTAAGTGGTCAAACATATACTAGAAAACAAGATTCTAGAATACTTGCTGTTTTAGCTGGGTTAGCAGAATCTGCTCATAAATTTGCAACAGATATTAGGCTTTTAGCAAACTTGAAAGAAATTGAAGAACCATTTGAAAAAAATCAGATTGGTTCAAGTGCAATGGCATACAAAAGAAATCCTATGAGAAGTGAAAGAGTATGTGCCCTATCCCGTTTTATAATTGCAGCAACTTCAAATACATACTATACTCATTCGGTTCAATGGTTTGAAAGAACATTAGATGATTCTGCAAACAGGCGTTTATCTATATCTGAAACATTTTTAGCAACTGATGCTGTTTTAGAGTTACTTTTAAATATTACAAGTGGTTTAGTTGTGTATGAAAAAGTAATTGCAAAACGTATTTCAGAAGAACTTCCATTTATGGCTACTGAAAATATTATTATGGAATCTGTTCAACGTGGTGCAGACAGGCAGGAAATGCATGAACAAATACGAGTTCATTCTATGGAGGCTGGAAAACGCGTTAAACAATATGGTTTAGATAATGATCTTTTAAAACGTGTTATAGCAGATGATAAAATACCTTTAGATGAAAAAGATATTGAACGCATTTTAAATCCTAAAGAATTTATAGGTAGAGCCCCAGAACAAACAGTTGAATTTATTACTGCAGAAATAGACCCATTAATTGAAAAATATAAGGGTGATAAATCATTTGAAGGCATTGTAAATGTTTAATTTAAATTAAATAGTATAATAACTTTTATCTTTATTATAAATATGTTATATAAAAAAGTTAAATTTATTTTAATTATTTTATATAACAAAAAAAGGTTTGTTACAAATAAGTAACAAACCTTTTTTGTTATAGTTATTTTACTACATTTGTTTTTTTAAAGTTTTTTGATTTTCAATATTTTCTTTTGCTCTGTCAATTGCTTTAGAAATAGTCTTAATTGGTTTTAACGAGTTATCTTCAGCTTTTAAGTAATAATTTAAAGCCTTTTCATATTTACTTGATAATTCATTACAAACTCCCATGTTATAATTTAGACTGACAGATGCTGGGGTTTCCTTTAGACCAGAATTCCATATTTCACATGCTTTTTCCATACGGTTTACTTTTGCAAATTCTACCCCACTTTTTAACAGTTCTAGTGATTTTTTATTAGTTCCATCTTTTTTTGTCATTAGTTCTATTTTTATATTTTCAACATATGGAGCAATATCAATTCTATATTTATATAATATCTCATTGAGAGCATCTACATATAATTCATTTTCTGTTCTACCAGAAAATAATGAGTCAGAACATGAATAAGAACTTTCTCTTTCTTGAAAATCTTTGGAATAAACTACTCTACCAGTAGATACTGATGATAATTTTGGACTTACAGTAACTATAATATTTCTCTTTTCACATGGAACTGTATATTCCCTATATACTGTGCATCTTCCATCAACATATCTAGCACATTCACTTCTTGTTTCATAAGTTCTTGTAATATCAAAAGTTGACTGGGCATTTCCATACCAAATTGCTTCTGCCCCTACTAACTGACCAAAATCCACTATTTTATCTTGATTAGCAATAGTCATTTGAAATTGTTGTTCCTGTAATATTTTATCAATATTTTTTCTATCTACTACTTCATATTGTTTTTTTCCATTAACCTCTGCTTTAATAACAGTAGACTCTAATTTTGATGATGCATCAATTCCTTGATTACCTGTAAAATCTACAAATGCAACAGTTTTATATTTTGTTACTTCTGAATTAGCAGCAGGAATTATTCTAGATGCATTAATAGTTGTTGCACAACCTGAAGTAATAATAAGAAGAAAACAAATTAAAATAATATTCTGCAGTAAGTTCCGCATGGCATAACTCTCCTTCTTTTTCTAAATGGTAACCCTATTTCACCACAAGATAATTTACCATCTTTTTGCAGCATATTTCCAAAACAATCCATTGTAATATTATATACAGCAAGTGGTGAAAGTCCTGATGTATATGAATTTATTAATAAGAACTTAGGGTTTTCTGATAGTATATTTTTACAAGATACTAATAATTCCCATAAATCTTTTTCCAATTTCCAAACTTCACCTGCAGCTCCTCTGCCAAATGAAGGTGGATCCATAATTATACCATCGTATTTTTTACCTCTACGATGTTCTCGCTGTATAAATTTCATGCAGTCATCTACAATAAGGCGAACTTTATTTTTATCAACATTTGATAATTTTAGATTTTCACTACACCAGTTAACCGTTCCTTTTGATGCATCTACATGGCATACATTGGCACCAGCTAATGCTGCAGCAACAGTGGCAGCACCTGTATAACCAAAAAGATTTATTACATTATTAACTTGTTTTTCTCTTACAGTATTATCAATCCATTCCCAGTTTGCAGCCTGTTCTGGAAATAAACCAGTATGCTTAAAGCCAGTAGGTTTTACTTTTAATATCATATTATTATAAGTAATATTCCATGACTCTGGAATATTATTTTTTTTAAATTCCCAGCTTCCACCACCTTTAGAGCTTCTTGAATAAACAGCATCAGCTCTGCTCCAAAGTTTATCATCACTTTTTGCCCATACAGCTTGCGGATCAGGTCGAACTAAAATATATTTATCCCATTTTTCCAGCCTCATTCCATTACCTGAATCAATTAACTGGAAGTCTTTCCATTTATCAGAAATAATAAGTTGTGATTCCAAACTATTTAACCGCCTTCCCTATAATTTCAGAAAAATGATTTATATTTTTTCTTTCTAAATATTCATTTAAACCATCTGATGTTTCATTACATATATTAGCGTTAATAAAATTTGCTGTTCCTATTTGAACGGCACTAGCACCAGATAATATGAATTCTGCTGCATCTTTCCATGAACCTATTCCACCAACTCCAATTACTGGAATTTTAACTGTTTCATACACTTCTTTTACCATTCTTAATGCAATAGGTTTAATAGCTGGTCCACTTAGGCCACCTGTAATATTTGCAAGAACTGGTTTCATTCTTTCCACATCTACAGCCATTCCAATAAGCGTATTTATAGCAGATACTGCATCAGCCCCATTATCCTCACAAGCTTTTGCAAAAGGTTTAATATCCTGAACATTTGGAGAAAGTTTTACAATTAATGGTTTATTTTTAATTACTTTTCTGCATGCTGATACAACTTGGCTTAAAGCTTCAGGGCTTGATGAGAAAGAAATACCACCCTCTTTAATATTTGGGCATGATATATTCATTTCAAGCATATCTACTCTTTCTACATAATCTAAAATTTTAGCAACTTCTATGTATTCATCAATAGTCTTTCCCCAAAAATTAACAATAATGCGAGTATCTATACTTTTTAAAGCAGGAAGTTTTTCCTTTATAAATTTTTCTACACCAACATTTTGCAGACCTATTGCATTTAACATTCCAGAATATGTTTCAGTTATACGTGGCATAGGATTACCTTCTGTTTCATGTAACGAAATACCCTTAACAGAAATACCACCTATTTTATTTAAATCTGTAAATCTTTTAAATTCAAGCCCATATCCAAATGTGCCACTGGCTGCAATAATTGGGTTTTTAAATTCTATTCCACATAAACTAGTTTTTAATCTATCCATATTATCACCTTATTAAACTATCCCAATCAACTTTAGTTCCATCAAAAATAGGACCTTCAACACAACATCTTTTTTTAACTTTTTCATTATTCTCATTAATTGTAATAATACAGCCAAGACAAGCACCCACTCCACAACCCATTTGCTCATCAAGTGAAACATCTATAGGAATATTATTTTGACTGCATAAATCAGTGACAGCCTGCAACATTCTATTTGGACCACATGCATATATTTTTTTGTAGTTTTGAATATTTTCTTTTAAAGGAACCAAAACATTACCATGAATACCTAATGAACCATCATCTGTTGTAATGAATAACTCATCACATATTGTTTGTAAAAAATCATACATTAAAATATCACTTTTACTTCTGCCACCATAGTATAATGTTACTTTTATACCCATTTCTCTTAATTTTCTAGCAGAATTAATCATTGGTGCAAGCCCTATTCCACCAGCTATTAAAGCAACTGAAGTATCCTTTTCAAATCTAAAGAAATTACCAATAGGACCAGTGACTAAAAAATTATTTCCCGGAAGTGCTTCAGATAATATTTTTGTTCCTCTACCTGTAATCATATAAAGACATGTAAATGTTTCTTCTGAGGTTATATCACAAATAGCAAAAGGTCTTTTTAACAGCGTATCAGTAATATAAACACTATCACTATGCGGTGATATCATAAAAAAACGTCCTGCATTTTTTTCTTTTGCTATTTCAGGACATTTAAGTTCTAAATAACCAAATTTATCACTTATCCTGGTATTTTTAACAACTGTTGCTTTCATAGTCATTCCTTTTCATGTTTTCATAATAGTAGCATAAATTTAACTGTTTTTCTAGTAAAATTATTTTATCCTATTCCAAAATAAGATGTTGAATTATTATACATTGACATTAGTCTTTCTTTTATAACCATGTTTTTTTCAAGTATTAGTTCTTCATCTTCTACAATTATATTTTCAACATCATATTTAACATTTTTGATTATTTTAATATCTCTTATAATATCAGCAAAATATAAATTAGGAACACCAGATTGTTTTGTTCCAAAAAAATCACCCTGTCCTCTTAATTTTAAATCAGCTTCTGCTAATTTAAAACCATCTGTATAATCAAGCATAGCTTGAATTCGTTCCTTGCTGTAACTGCTTATATTATCAGATGTAATAAGTAAGCAATATGACTGCATATTATTTCTGCCAACTCTGCCGCGTAATTGATGCAGTTGTGATAAACCAAATCTTTCTGCATTCTCAATAAGTATTACTGTTGCTTCAGGAACATCAACACCTACTTCTACAACGGTTGTAGAAACAAGAATATCCATATTTCCATTTTTAAAATCATTAAGCAGCTGTCTTTTTTCTTCAGCTTTCATTTTTCCATGTAGTAAACCAACATTTTTATTATGAAAATATTTTTTTACTTCCTCATAACTTTGAGTAGCAGCTTTTAACTCAAGTTTATCACTTTCATCTATTAAAGGGTATATAAAATAAGCTTTTCTTTTTTTATTCAATTCATCATTTACTATTTCATAAGCTTTATTAATATTTTTAGATTTATATGCTTTTGTTATACAAGGTATACGCCCGGGTGGAAGTTCATCTATAATACTTACATCTAAATCACCATAAAGTGTCATAGCTAAAGTTCTTGGAATTGGTGTTGCTGTCATTAAAAGAATATCTGGAGTATGGCCTTTATCAATCAAGCTTTTTCTTTGGTGAACCCCAAACCTGTGCTGTTCATCAGTTATAATAAGTCCAAGTTTTTGAAACTCTACATTATCTTCTATTAAAGCGTGTGTTCCTATAATAATATTTATTAGTCCTGATGATAACTTTTCCTTAATAATTTCTTTATTTTTCTTTGTAACAGAACCTGTTAACAAATCTACCTTAATATTTAAGTTTCTAAAAAACTTTTCTGCATTTATATAATGCTGCTCTGCCAAAACTTCTGTTGGTGCAATTATTATCACTTGATAACCATTATGGGCTGCAACTGCTGCAGCAATAAATGCAATAATTGTTTTACCACTACCCACATCACCCTGCACTAATCTATTCATTTGTTTTACATTTGCCATATCATTAAATATTTCAATTAATGACTTTCTCTGAGCAGCAGTCAATTTAAAAGGCATAACTTCATTTATTTGTAATAAATAATCTTTATCTATATCATATTTGATACCTTTAATATTATTATAAGTCTTACGATTTAACTGTATAACAATCTGCATATAAAAAAGTTCTTCATAGATAAATCTTTCATATGCAGTATGAGTTCTATTCATAATACTGGTAACATTTTGTATTGTTTCAGGGTAGTGAAGTGTGTAAACAGCATCTTGAATATTTGGATATTTATATTTATCTAACAAGTAGTTAGGCAATGTTTCTCGAATCTGCTTTAAGCCTTTATTAATGGCAATTTTTAATGCTTTTCTATATACTGACATAGAAAGTCCTGATGGAAGTGAATATATTGGTCTTACAGAACCTAAATCATTTTTATTAATTATTTCAGGGTGAAATATGGCCATTACACCATCGTATTGGGTTACTGAACCATACATATAGTAATAAGAACCTTGGTGAAGAATCGATGATGGATAAGTATGGTTATAGTTTAACCATAAACAAAAAAAGTATCCATTATTACCTTTAAATACCGCTTTAAATATAGATTTTCCCTTTCGTGTTTTAATTAAAGAACTACCTTCATAAGAACCTGCTAATATTTTTCTTTCATTATCATAAGTATCTAATGAAATAACTTCATATCTGTATGGGAAAGAGAAAATAATATCCTTAACTGTATTTATTTTTAATCTTGATAAACCCTCACTTGATTTACTGCCAATACCAACTAAAGCAGTAACAGGCTGTGTAAGAAATGAAACAGCTGCCTGATGGTCTTTGTTACCATTAGACAGCCCATTATTATAAGTATTCAAAAATTATATCCAGTATATTAAGTTAAGCTGTCTAAAGCTAATTGTTCTTGTATTGAAAATACTTTTAAAATATCTAATATAATAACCATACATTTAGATGTTCTTGCTACACCACCAATATAATTATCAATCGCAGGTGATGTTCCAGGTGCTTTATCTATATTATCAACTTCAATTCTTATAACTTCTTCAACTTTATCTACAATCAAACCAATTCTTCTGTTTTGGATACATACAACAATAATACGTGTAGATTCATTACTTACACTTACTTTAACATTTAATTTCTTACGTAAATCAACTATAGGAATAACTCTTCCACGCATATTAATTATACCATCAACAAAAACAGGGGCACGTGGAACAGGTGTAATCTCCACCATACGAATTATTTCTTCAACAGCCATGATGTCTATACCATAGTGCTCCTGAGCAAGCATAAAACCTACAAACTGCCTTAATTCTGCCATATAATCCTCATTCTCTTAAATATTAATATTGTAGTCTATAACATATTTTTAAATATTTCAACTAATTTATGAGTGTGGTGATAAAAAATTAATAGCATCTTTTTTAAGTAAAATATAATTAGACTGTTTTTCTAAATTAACGTATTCTCCATCTAATTGGCAAAAATCAACTCCATCTATTTTAAAATAATCAGATGAAACATGTATACCATTAAAACCAAAACGAAAAAATAATAGTGCAAATGCCCTAAATAATGCTAACCTACCCTTTTGTTGAACAAGAAATGCATTAATAAGATTTTTATCAATAACTCCTAATTTATATGTTCCAGCATAAGATGCTGCAACAGCAAATACGCCATGATAAAAAATATATTTTTTACCTTGTTTATACATAGTTATTTTATTATATTTATCTGAAAAAAAAGCAGGAAAACCATACATAAAATGCATTGCAGTTTTTAAAATTTTATATTTTACACCTTTATTTTCCACCTTTTTAACAACATGAGCATCAAAACCAAACCCTGCCATCAGTAAAAATAGTTTATCACCCACATACCCAACAGGTATTTTTTTTATATTAGAAAGATTTAATTTTTCCACAGCTTTATATGGGTTTCTACCAATACCATATTCTTTACAAAACACATTTATTGTTCCTAAAGGTAATGCATAAAAAAATTTATCTGTTCCTACAACCCCACGTGCAGTTTCATTAATTATTCCATCTCCACCAGCAGCAATTATTAAATCAGCATCTGATTCTCTTGCTAAGATTTCTGCATGACCTCTATATTCTGTTAAGGCAAGCTCCACTTTATCAGCTTTTTGTTTTAATAACAGCAAAATCTTATCTATCTTATCTTTTTTGTATTTTCCACTAGCAGGGTTAGCTATTAATAAAATAGAACACATAATCCCTCACACTTATACAAATACACTTGAATCTACATTTAGTAATGTAGATATAGCGTCTACTGCAGGTGTTAAATCTAAAGAATATTTATTTACATATAAATCAATATGAGAACTCATTACAGCATTATCCATATCCTGTGCATATTTTTTACAATATTGCAAGGCTTTTTCTTTATTTGCATATGCAAAATTAATACTATTTTTAATTGTATCATTAATTATATCTGCCATATGCAAATATTTTTTATGTATTGCTATAAATCCTAAAGGGATAGGTAAATTATATTTACTTTCCCACTCAACACCTAAATCTGTTATTTTTGTAAGCCCGTAATTTTCATATGTAAATCTACCTTCATGGATAACAAGTCCTGCGTCAACTCTTCCATCTTTAATTGCTGGCATTATTTTATCAAATCTCATAATTTCAATATTATCAGCACATTCTGGATAAAATTTTTTAAAAACAGCAAAAGCAGTTGTATTTTCACCAGGTATTGCAACTTTTTTACCTGTTATACCCTCAATTTTATCATATTTTTTAGATAAAACTAGTGGCCCACAGCCAAAACCTAATGCTCCACCACACTTTAATATTTTATAATTATTTTTTATTAAAGGAAATACCCCAAAAGAAACTTTGACTACATCTTGTTCTTCTGAAAGTGCCATATTATTACATAATTGTATATCTTCCATTACAACATCAAACTCAAATGGAACATTAATATCTTTTCTTATTAAAGCACCAAAAATAAAAGTATCATTAGGACAAGGTGAAATTGCTAATTTTATTTTTTCCATACTATACCTTTTAATAAACTAAACTGTCATAAAAATCTTTATTTTTCTTTTCTTCTTTCTTTTGTTCTATAGGTTTGTTTTTCGTATTAGTATCTGTGTTTTTACTATTATCTATTTGATTATTATTTTGTTTCATACTTTCTTCATTAGAATTTTTATTTTCTTCATATTCTTTATATACACTTTCTTCTTTAACTGCTTTTTGTTCTGTTCTGTTTGCAACTTTACCCAGTTCTGATGGTTTAAATCTGATTCCAGCACCAACCATATACATTCTATTAATATTACCTATTATATCTTCTACACCAGCCTGCACAAACATTCCTTTATAAAAATGCCATCTTATATATGCTTTTGTGTATACATCTAAGCTGTTGCGATAAGTATTAAAATCATAAGCCTCTAAAGATATGGCTAAATTATTATTTTTTAGTGGATAAACATCTGCTGCAAGACCTAAAGTGTTATCAAAAACACCAAATCTTAAGCCAAAAACATTATAAAAAATATGACTATATTGCAGGGAAATTGCAAGGTCAGAATATTTTATTTTATTTCCATACATATCATATTCAGGGCTGTTTGGTGCAATTGGAGGAACATTAGATAAACCTATCATGTAAAAATTCTTGGGATCGGTGTAAAAATGTGCTTGAACATATCCTCTACCAGTATTTACAGATTTTGCATCAAACAAATAATCTGCACCTACTGTTGCATAAAGTGTCATTCTATTTTCGTTATCTGGATTAGTATCATCACCTAAAAATGATGATACTTTTTTTACTACATTTTTTACATCATTTTTTGTTTCTTCATCATTAATTAAAAGCCCTAAAGTTCCTTTACCATCATTAATATCCCTAGTAATATTTTCAATATCGTCCATTGCAGCATTTACTTTCGTTGTAATATCTTTAAGATTTTGAAGGCTTTCATCAATATTACCTTGATTGTTAGCAATAAGCTTATCTACTGAAGCAGTAAAAGCCTTTAATGTTTGGCTAATTTCTGCAATATTATTAATAGAAGTATTGATTTTTTGTTCATTTTGGGTAATAACTCGTTCAAGCATATCAGTCATATTTTTAGCATTATCAATAACTTCTTGGATATTTTTATCATTTGTAACTACAATTTTTTTAACACTGTCTGTAATATCTTTTAAATTTGATATACTATCTTGTAATGCATTTTTAGATTGGTCTGTAGTAATTACTTCATTGAAAGATTTTAAAAGTGTAGTCATTTCTGCTGCAACATCATTTAGCTTTGCCATTACTGCGTCCATATTTGCAGCATTCTGCTTTCCATCATATTCATAATTTTCTTGTAGTGTTGATTTTGGTTGAACTGTGGGGTCAACATCAAATTCAACATACCTTTGCCCAACAAAACCTGATTGTTTTACATTAAATCTAATATTATCTGGAATATCAAACTCATGATAAACAACAACTCGTGTAACTATCTCATTATCTTTCATTGCTACATCTTGAACTTCACCTACTTTTATTCCTTTATACATTATAGGTGTTCCTGCTCGAATACCAGTCGCATCATTAAGACGAAAATATACTGTTTTACCTTCTTTTTTATTAAAATCTAAATTACCAAAAATAGTAGTGGTCAATGCCACCATAAAAAAACCTAGAATAACAAAAATACCAACTTTAGTCTCTACATTCATTAAATCTTCCTATATATATAAATTAAAAAACCTTTATAGGTCCATCTTTTGAACCTGAAAAAAACTGCTTAACATATGGATTATCTGTTTCTTTAAAATAATCTGGTGTTCCATACTGTATAATACGCCCATTATATAGCATACCAATATAATCAGCATTTTTTAAAACACTTGGTATATCATGTGATATAACAACTGAAGTAATGTTTAATTCTTTTTGTGTAGTATATATTAAATCATCTACTACATCTGTCATTATTGGGTCTAAACCTGTAGTAGGCTCATCATACATCATAATATCTGGTGATAAAGCTATGGCCCTTGCAAGCCCTACTCTTTTACGCATACCACCAGATAACTCTGATGGATATCTGTTATTAACACCAGATAAACCTACTAATTTTAATTTTTCAATAACAATTTCCATTGTTTCTTCCTCACTTAGTTTTCTATGTTCCCTAAGTGGAAAAGCAACATTTTCATATACTGTTAAAGAATCAAATAAAGCAGCATTTTGAAAGAGCATACCAAATTTATATCTAATTTTTAACATTTGTTTTTTATTAGCTTTTGTAATATCTGCTCCATCTACATATATATGACCTTTATCAGGCTTAATCAATCCCATTAGCTGCTTTAGTAATACACTTTTACCTGTTCCTGAAGGTCCTATAATATATGTAATAGCACCTTTTTTAATCTCTAAATTTATGCCATTATGAACATAATTGCTGCCAAATTTTTTATATAAATTTTCAACTTTAATCATAATATTAATACCGATGTTAAAATATAATCAAACATACATACAAGCACTGCTGATTCAACAACAGAAACATTTGTTGCTTTACCAACGCCTTCAGCACCATTTGATGTATTAAATCCATTATAACAGCTAACAATTACAACTATAATACCAAAGACGAATGATTTAATTAAGCTATCAACTATATCTTCAAAATTTGTATACAATACCATATTTTCAAAATAAATGCTACTACTAACTCCCATCATTGTAACAACGACTACATAACCACCTATTATACCAAATATAATACATATAGCATTTAATAAAGGCATAGAAAACATTCCTGCAAGCATTCTTGGAACAGCTAAATAATGAACCGGATCTACAGCCATAGCATCAAGAGCGTCAATTTGTTCAGTAACTTTCATCGTCCCAAGTTCAGCTGTCATAGCAGAACCAGCACGAGCAGCTACCATAATACCAGTAAGAACTGGACCAAGTTCTAATATCATAGCCATAGCAATAAGACCACTTGTCATTTCACCTGAACCAAAATTATTCAGACCTTTATATGACTGCAGGCTAAAAACCATTCCTGTAAAAATTCCCGTTAAAATAATAATAGGTATAGATTTATAGCCAATAAACTCTATTTGTTTTACAAAAAGTCTAAACCTAAAAGGCGGCTTAAAAATACCTTTTGTAGTTTCATAGAATAAAATGCTCATTTTACCAGCCATATGAACTATTTCTAAAACTATTTTACCTATAAACTCAAAAAATTTCAAAGTAACCTTCTCTATGCTTATATAATCGTGGCACTCTGTCAGATACACCACATAATATTTCATAATCAATTGTTCCTGCTAAACTACCTAATACATTAGCAGGTATATTATCACCAATTATTTCAACTTTTTTACCAATACAGTTTTCACCAATTGATGTAATATCAACCATTGTCATATCCATACAAATATTACCAACAACGCTACATTTAACACTGTCAATAAACACATAACCTTTATTAGATAAAGAGCGAACATATCCATCAGCATATCCTATTGGTATTACACCAATTATCATATCCTTTGGTGCAATAAATGTTCTACCATACCCAACAGACTGCCCTTTTCTTAAAAATTTTACATGGGCTATTTCGCTCCATAGGCTCATTACTGGTTTTAAATCTTTTAACACATTTGTAGATTCATATCCATATAAAAATAATCCTGGTCTAGTGTAAGTCCATCTGTTTTCAAAATTTGCTATACCTGATGAATTTAAAAAACTTGTAGCAAAAACATAATTTTTATTAATTTCTAAAAACTTATCAAATCTTTCTGTTTGAATATGTGCATAACTGTTGTCACTATCAGATGTAGCAAGGTGACTAATAGCATAGTCCACATGTAAATTACTATACTTATTCAAAATGTTTGATAATTCAAACTCATGAGAAAAACCTAACCTACTCATTCCTGTATCAACTTCAAATGCAACATGAGCTGTAATACCTAATTCATGAGCAATATGAGAAATAACCCCTGCATATCTTTCATCAAATACTGGTAACGTTAATGATGCTTCTAAAGCTTCTTTTACAAAAGAATCACTAACGTAACCTAATACTATAATTTTAACATTTGTATCTGGCAGAGTTTTTCTTAATTCAATACCTTCAATCATAGTTGCAACAGCAAAATGTGTAACATTAAGTTCATTATAAGCATATTGTGCTAAAACTTTTGCACCATGACCATAAGCATCTGCTTTAACTACTGCAATAATATCAGACTTAGAAAGATTTCTTGCTAATTCAATATTTGATAAAAACCGTTCTAAATCAATGACAGCATAAGTTGGTCTTGGAATCATATTAATATTATCTATACTATTTACTCTCATTTTCTATACCTGCAGCAAAAAGTAAGTAATGCCGTATAAAAGCATTTAAATCCCCGTCCATTACAGCATCAATATTACCTGTTTCATATCTAGTTCTTAAATCTTTTACCATTTTATAAGGGTGCATAACATAAGAACGGATTTGGTTACCCCACCCTATATCTGTTTTACTGTCTTCCATTTTTTCTTTTGCTTCATTACGTTTATTCATTTCATATTCATAAAGTTTTGATTTTAAAATCTTCATTGCAGAAGCTTTATTTTTATGCTGACTTCTTTCATTTTGGCAAGCTACCACAATGCCTGATGGAATATGTGTTATTCTAACAGCAGAATCTGTAGTATTTACATGCTGCCCACCAGCACCACCTGCCCTGTATGTATCTATTCTTAAATCAGCTTCATTAATTTCTATTTCAAAATCATCATCTATTTCAGGTAATACAAAAACAGAAGCAAAAGATGTATGCCTTCTATTTTGAGAATCAAAAGGCGATATTCTCACTAACCTGTGAATTCCACTTTCACTTTTTAAATATCCAAATCCATACTCACCTATTATATTAAAAGTAATAGATTTAATACCTGCTTCATCACCGTCTAACTGGTCTAGTATTTCTAATTTAAAATTATTTTTTTCTGCCCACCTGTTATACATTCTATAAAGCATAGATGCCCAGTCATCAGCTTCTGTGCCACCTGCTCCTGAATGTATTGTTACTATTGCATTATTAATATCGTGCTGGTCATTTAAAATCAATTTTAATTCAAACTCAGCAACTTTACTACTTAAAGTTTTACATGTATCAATAATATCCTGCTCTACAGAAGTTTCCCCTTCCTTATAAAGTTCATTTAAAACATGGATATCTTCCTGTATTTGCAGTAATTCTCTATAAGAATCTAAAAACTTTTTTATAGAAGACTGTTCTTTTAAAAGGTGTCTAGACTCTTTTTTTGACCAAAAATCTTTATCATTTATAGACTGCTGTTCAATACTGTCTATCTTTTTTTGTAATATATCTTCCTTTACTGCAGGAATAAAACTTGTAATTTTTTTATTTAATTCATCTATTTCTTTAAATATTTCTTCTAACATATTGTCCTTTCTGTAATTTTATATATTTATTATAACAGCAGTTTCATCACAGTCTGGATATTTTGGGCATTTTAAACAGTCGGTCCATATTTTTTTTGGAAGGCTGTCAATTTCTGTTTTAATAAAACCACAGCTTTCAAAAAAATCCTGCCTGTATGTAAGAGCAAATATTTTTGTAAAACCTATTTCCTTTGCCCATTTAAGACTATAATTAACTAAAGAATAACCAATTTTTTGCCTTTTATATTCTTCTATAACAGCAAGTGAGCGAATTTCGGCTGTATCACTCCATGTAGGGTGTAATGCACATACACCTTTAATTATTCCATTTTCTTCAAACAGTATAAATTCAAAGATTTTCTCATATATATCATTTAAACTAACTTGAAGCATCTCACCATTTTTTGCATATTTATTAACAATTTGCTGTATTGTAGAAGCATCATATATTTTTGCATGTCTTATCATCTTACATAATTCCTATATTTATCAATAACTTTTTGAGCTACTTTAGAGTTTGAGATTAAATACTTTGTAGCCCTAACATTTATATCTAATACACCATCACGCCTTGTATAAATATGTGCTGTAACAGTATGATTATCAACCTTTCCTTTAACATACCCATCAACAAAGCTTAAATCATTTATTTCACCTTTATTTGCTTCAAAGGCATATATTAATTTTTCAACTGCTAGTGCTTTCTCTGTTTTATCAATATCTGAAACAGAGCCTGATGTGAAAATTACAGTCGATGCAGCACCAGCAACAGCAGTAGCAGCAATCCAGGCACAACCGTTTAATAATATTACAGGCAAAGCTATTAAAAATATAATTTTCACTATTCTATTATTAATATTAAAATTAATCATTTTGCATATTATAAAATTTCATCATAATAATCAACTTAAATATTACATATTTGCATTTTATATTTATAATTCATATAAATATGTTGACTTATAATAATATAATCTTTAGTATTTATGCAAGATTAATCTGGAGGTATTATATGTCTAAAGAAAAAATGCTTATAAATAGTGATGAAATGCAAGCTATTATTGAAAGGATAACATTTCAAATTATTGAAAAAACAATAGATTATGAAAATACATACATTGTAGGTATTCGCAGGCGTGGAGAGTATATTGCAAATAGAATAATAGACAGTTTTAAACGTCATAATAAGCAGCCTTTAAAATCTGGTGTATTAGATATTACCCTGTATAGAGATGATTTATCAGAAATTGCTAACCTTCCTGAAGTTAAAACATCAAATATAGGTTTTGATGTTAATGGTAAAACAATTATTTTAGTTGACGATGTGCTTTTTACTGGGCGAACAATTCGTTCAGCAATAGATGCACTTTTAGACTATGGCAGGCCAGCAAAAATAATGCTTGCTGTTATAGTTGATAGAGGTCATAAAGAATTACCAATCCATGCAGATTTTACAGGAAAAGTAATTCCTACTAGAAAAAGTGAAGTAATACATGTTAAAGTAACAGAAATAGATAATGTAGATGCAGATTGTGTAACAATAAGCGATAGAGAGGCCTAAAATGGTATATGACAAAAAAGATTTTATATCTACTAAAGAATTAACCATTGAGCAAATTGATTATATTCTTACTCAGGCTATGACTTTTAGAGAAATTAATCAACGTGAAGTCAAAAAAATACCTACTTTAAAAGGTAGAACAATAATTAATCTTTTTTTTGAACCATCTACAAGAACTAGAACTTCTTTTGAAATTGCTGGTAAAAGACTGGGAGCTGATGTTATAAATATTAGTTCTTCAACATCAAGCACGCAAAAAGGTGAAACATTGATGGATACTGTTAGAAATATTCAGGCAATGGCATCTGATATTATTGTTATAAGGCATAGTTTTTCTGGTTCTGTTAAATTTGTAGCTGATAATGTAGAAACTCATATTGTTAATGCTGGTGATGGTTTAAATGAACACCCAACACAAAGTATGCTTGACCTTCTAACTATTAAACTGCAAAAAGGCAGATTAGAAGGGTTAAATGTTACAATTATTGGTGATATAGCCCACTCCCGTGTGGCAAGAAGTAATATATGGGCAATGAAAACTTGCGGCATGAATGTTAAGTTATTTGGACCACCTACTATGATTCCTGTTGGAGTAGAAGCTTTTAGTGTTGATATTGCAAAAAATATGGAAGAAGCAGTTAAAGATGCTGATGTTATTATAATGCTTAGAATTCAAAGGGAACGTATGGCTAAATTACTTATTCCTTCTGAACGGGAGTATTCAAAACTTTTTGGATTAACCCCTTCTGTTATGGAGAAAGCAAAACCAGATGTTATGGTTATGCACCCAGGACCTATTAATAGAGGTGTTGAATTATCTTCTGTTGTGGCAGACAGTCAGAATTCTGCAATATTAAATCAGGTAGAAAATGGAGTTGCAATTAGAATGGCAGTGCTTAGTTTTTTAGCTATGTCAAAAAATAATGGTGAGAGCATATGAAAACATTACTTAAAAATTGTAAAATAGTAAATTATGATAAAATAGTTGATGGTAATATTTTAATAAATGATGGTATTATTGAAGATATAACTATAGAAAATATTAGTGCAGATAAAGAATATGACTGTTCTGGCAAATATGTTTTACCTGGTCTTATTGATATGCATTCACATATGAGAGAACCTGGATTTGAATATAAAGAAGATATAACTAGTGCTGGCAGAGCTGCTGTTGCTGGTGGTATAACTTCAGCATGTTGTATGGCAAATACTAAACCAGTTATTGATAATGCTTCAATTGCTGCTTTTATTATAAATAAATCAAAAAACGATGGTTTATTTGATGCCATGCCTTATGGTGCTGTTACAAAGGGACTTAAGGGCGAAGAGCTTACAGAAATGGGAGATTTATACGAAAATGGTGTTTGTGGTTTTTCTGATGATGGCAATACAATTATGAATGCTGAAGTAATGCGTAGAGCATTAGAATATGTGAAATATTTTGATTCTTTTATCTCTGTTCATGCCATAGATAATAACTTACAAGGTAATGGGTATATGAATGAAGGAAAAGTATCTGCAATAAATGGGTTAAATGGTATACCGTCAGAAGCAGAATCTGTTATTATTGCAAGAGATATTATGCTTGCCCGTCTTACTAAATCAAGAGTTCATATTAGCCATGTCAGCTCAAAGGCAGCTGTTGATATTATTAGATGGGGTAAAAATGAAGGTGTAAATGTTACAGCAGAAGCAACTCCACATCATTACACATTAACTGATGAAAACTGCTTAACTTATAATACAAATTTTAAAATGAGCCCACCATTAAGAGAAGAAAAAGATATTCAGGCTATATTAGAAGGCTTTAAAGATGGGACTATTGACTGTATTTCTACAGACCATGCCCCACACCAAGATGATGAAAAGTTTGTTGAATTTGGGCTTGCTCCTGTTGGTATTATTGGGTATCAAACAGCAATTCCTCTTACAATTAAGAGAATACATGAAGGTATTCTTTCATGGACAGATTTTGCACGCCTTATGTCATATAATCCTTCTAAAATACTTAAGAAGGATAATCTTGGTGTTATTGCTAAAGGAAAACAGGCAGATATTGTTGTAATTGATGATGCTGTTGAATATGTATATACAAAAGAAATCAATTATTCTAAATCAATTAATACTCCATTTTTAAATAAAACATTAAAAGGTAGAGCAGTTTATACATTTAAAAAAGGAAACCTTGTATATCAAGCATAAAATAATATGGCGAAATATAATTTCGCCATATTATAAATTTTATATGCTGTATTTTTGTCTATATTTTATAATATTTTCAACTGTAACAATAGGGATATTATGGGTTTTACTGTAATTTTCTATTTGACTGCCCTTCATCATTGTGCCATCGGTTTGTAAGTTCGCATAATACCCCATATTTTCCAGTTTCTGCTATACGCATCATATCATATGTTGCTTCAGTATGCCCTTTTCTTTCTAATACCCCATTTTGCTTTGATATTAATGGAAAAACATGATCTGGACTAACAATATCCTGTGGTAATGCATGGCTGATGACTGCTGCTTTTATTGTTGTAAGCCTATCACTGATTATTATCTGTCATAAATGGCAGATTTAAATAATTTGCCCTTTCTTCATCAAGGACAAGGCAAATTATTCCACTACATTATTTTATCATTTGTGCCACTTGATAATCCTGTAATGAAAAACATGCAAAAATTAAATCGCCTTCATTTTCCCTGTCCTCATCATCTAACATAATAATACCTTGACCATTTTTTTAAGACTTAACTGCATTTTGAATGTTGGATTCATAATTTTATGACATAATTTACATTATAAGGTTTTGATAATATAAATAAAGATGTAAAATATAATGTAATATACTCTATTTAATCTAGGCTAGAAGTCTACTTTTAATCTCTATAAAAGATACTATTTTAAACTTATATGACTTTACCACCAGTGGAGAATTTCACTCCGCCCTGAGATATGTTAATATATTAATACATATAAGTGGTAAAACCACTTATATGATATATTTAAATTTAACGTATTTTAAATCTTGCCATCATTACTTTTAAGCATTCAACCCTTTCTTGTAAGTATTCTATGGTTTTAGTAACTTCATTAACAGCATTACTTGATTCTTCAATACCTGCAGCAATTGATGTAGATGTTTCATGGACTGACTGCACTGTTGCATACTCACTATCCATTCCCTGCTCAATCGAGTTCATTACAGTTTTAATACTATCAATACCTGAGAAAATTTTATAAAAAACATCTTCAGTCTGCTCGATATTTATAACACCTTCTTTTACTTTATCTGCTTCTTTTGCCATTGCAGAAGATGCAGTTACAGCTTCATTTTGAAGTGTGGAAACAATATTTGTTACTTCGCTTGTAGCAGATTGGGTTCTTTCGGCAAGTTTTCTTACCTCATCTGCAACCACAGCAAAACCACGACCAGCTTCACCCGCACGAGCGGCCTCAATAGCTGCATTTAATGCAAGTAAGTTTGTTTGGTCTGCAATATCATTAATAACTGTTACAATATTACCAATTTGACTTGATGAATTAGCAAGGTTATTAATTGTTTCAGATAATGCATCTGCATCTGAGTGAATTTTTTCCATACTTGATTTTAAATCACCAAGTTGTTTTTTACCATCATTAGCAGATTGGACTGTATTACGAACAATTTCTTGGTTAGTTTTTAATGATTCAACATTATCTTTAACATTAGAAGTAATAGTATCTAAGCTTATAGCAGTATCATTTACTTGATGAGCCTGTTCTGAAAATGTAGAAGATAATTCTTCCATAGTAGAAGCTAATTGATTATTACTTGATGCCACTTCTTCAGTTGCTTCATATACATTTTTCAAAATTTCTTTGATACTTAGTAAAGATAAATTAATATTTGTAAAAGTTTCAGAAATTTCTGAATTACCCTGTAGTAATGGTGCTTGGACTGTAACATCACCATCTGCAATACTTAAAAAAAGTTTATCAAGTATATTTAATGCATTTTGTAAACTTTTTATAAAAATAAAAAGAAAAACAAGAAATATAATTGCAGCTATAGATATACATACAGAAGCAATGATTATTATAAAAATAGTTTTTGATGTAGATGTTTCAGCCTCATTTTTCGAAAAAGTTTTAATCTGTGATTCAAATACATTTAATGATTGAGCAATCTTATTTTTACCATCTTCATATTCCTGGCTGCTCATTAAACGAGATGCTTCTGATAAGTTTCCATTACTAACAGCCTTAAATGATGCCTCTTCAAGTTTTATTAAATTATCCGAATCTTTTTTAGCCTGTTCTACATATGCTAATATGTTATCTGAAACCCCTAATTTTTTAAGTTCAATAACAGCATTATCTCGCCTTTTTACATTATTAACTTCATTCCAATAATTATCATAATATTCTTTTTTACCAGTCATAGCATAAAGCCTTGCCTGAGTTGTTAGGTAGTCAGATGCAGTTGCCACACTAGCACTATATGTTATTATATCTAAACTATTGAATGTTAATATCTCATTACGTTTAGTAGATTCATATATCATAAACATGAAGGTAATAAATGATACAATCATTAAAACCATACATGTTACTATAATCCATAAAAAGTTATTAAATTTAAACCTAAGTATACTTATTCCCATACCAAAACCCCCTGTTATGCCTTCAAAAATTAAATAAAACTTTAATGAAAAGAGCATATATTCCATATGAAATATATGCTCTTAATATTTTATCACACTTACTTGTTATTAAGCAGAAACAACTTCTTTAATTTCAGGTATTTCTTCTTTAATTCTTGCTTCTATACCTTGTTTAAGAGTCATTAAGCTAAATGGACAGCTGCCACAAGCACCCCTTAATGCCACCGTAACAATACCATCTTCAATATTAAGAAGTTCAACATCACCACCATCTGCCTGAAGACCTGGGCGAACTTTATCTAAAACTTCTTGAACTCTCTCTCTTAATTCCATTATTTATCTCCTTTTTTTATTATTATTCTGCATCTTTTTTTATTTCAGCTTTCATATTATCAACTATTGAAGCATCTTTGCCTTGTTTAGTATAATAATCTTTTAAAGCTGCTTCCACTGCTTCTTCTGCCATAACAGAACAGTGAATTTTTGCAGGTGGCAAACCACCTAAAGCATCAACAATTGCTTGGTTAGTAAGTTTTAAAGCATCTTCTACTTTAGCACCTTTTAACATTTCTGTAGTCATAGAGCTTGAAGCAATAGCTGCACCACAACCAAATGTTTTAAATGTTGAATTTTCAATTACACCATCATTATTTACTTTAAGGTATAATTTCATTACATCACCGCATGATGGGTTACCAACCTCACCTACGCCGTTTGCATCTTCAATTTCTCCCATATTTCTTGGGTTTGTAAAATGATCCATTACTGTATCACTGTATGGTCCTGCTGCCATGTTAACTCTCCTTTATATATTTATTTTTTTATTTTTGACGGGTCAAAAGCTGGGCTCATTGCACACAACTTATCAATGATTTCCGGACTAACTTTCAACACATAGTCAATATCTTCTTCTGTATTATATTTTGAAAGACTCATTGTAATAGAGCCTGCACATATATCTGTCGGAACACCAACAGCTGTAAGCACATGAGATGCTTGTAAATCCTCTTCATCTTCAGCTAATATATTTGATGAACAAGCTGAACCGCTTGCACAATAAACATTTTTTTGAGCATACCACATTAAAAGAGATTCGCCCTCAATATATTCAACCCAAAAACTTACATGATATGGCAACCTATTCTCAATATCACCAGTAATATGTAAAAAATCATACTGATCAGTGAGCCCTTTAATTAGTTTATCACGTAACCTTTTCATTTCTGGTACATACTGCCCCATCTCATTTTTAGCTATTTCACAAGCTTTACCAAGCCCAATAATTGCAGGAACATTTTCACTGCCACTTCGTATTCCTAATTCTTGGAAGCCACCATCAAACAATGGTTTTAATTTTACATTAGGTGCAATATATAATGCAGCTGCTCCCCTGATACCATAAAAGTTTTGAGCTGCAATAGAAAGAGTTGAAACATTAAATCTCTCAACATCAATATCAATATATCCACATGATGCAACAGCATCAACATGAAAATGGACACCTTTGTCTTTACAAATTTTGCCTATGGATTCAATATCTTGTATGACACCAATTTCTGGGTTTGCATGAGCAATAGCCACCAGTGCTGTATCTTCTTTTATTGCACTTGCAACACTTTCTGGAGAAATTCTTCCATTTTTATCAACTTTTAGTTTAGTAAAAGTATATCCATCATTTAGCATTTTTAATACTGGGTTCTGTATGGAATAATGCTCTATCTCACTAATAATTATATGTTTTTTAGAGCTTAATGCCATTACACCTTTTACTGCTATATTATTTGATTCTGTGCCATTTGAAGTAAAAATTATATTTTCAGGATTTTTGGCACAAATTAAATCTGCAACCTGTTTTCTTGCATTACTTATTGCGTTATAACTTTGCCTGCCTAAAGGGTAAAAATGTGCTGCTGGGTTACCATATTTTTCAGTTAAATATGGAATAACTTCATCAACTACCCTTTTATCTGGCTTTGTTCCTGCAATGTTATCCAAATAAATTGGTTCCATTATCCTACAACCTCTCTCATTTTTTTCATTACATCTTCAATAAGAACTCTTACATAATCTCCCACAAAAGTATATGAGTTCCTTCGCGGTATTACCGCAATATCATTGCGTTCAGAAATATCTGATGCTGTAAAAAAACCTTCTACAGGAAAATATCCTTCATCTTCTTTCAGCCCAAACACATCTTTTGCAAACACATCTATTTCAAACACTGTAGAAAGTGGTGATATTCTAACAGATACATCTCCTCCTGCCTCTACAAAATCATCAACTGTTTTACCAACAGGCAGCCCTGCTATCAGTGGATTAAAGTGCTTATTAAAAGCTATCCTGTTATGAAAAATTAAGCTTTCTCCATCTTCAAATGAAAAAATATTTCTAGTCTGTTGCATTAAGTCTTCTACACCATGCTTACCATATATACATACAGGAAGCGAAACTGTAACAGAAACATCAGCAATAGGAACTGCAATATTTTTTAATACTTTTCTAACTGGTTCATCGATTTTAAAAACTTCACTGCCTGAAGCAAATTCGTAACCTGTAATATCTATTATAGTTCCATCAAAATTTTTTATAATATTTTCACTATCATTTGAGGGTTTAGCAAGAAGCACTAAAAGCTCTGCTTCTTTTATGGAAGATAAATCTGTTTCAACATACCCCTCTGCTGTACTTTCTAAAGACTCAGCAAACTCGCTATCCCCATATATTGTATATTCTAAAAGTGGTATTTCATTTTCCACTCGAGATAAAAAATCAAGTAACAATAAGTAATCATCAACAAAAATAGCTGTTTTTAACATTATAATATACTACCTTAAATAAAAATAAACATGAAATTATCTAACAAGTTCCAACTTACCATCAACTGCTTCATAGTTTAAAATACGAACCATATTTCTTCTACCAAAATTATTATATGTTTGCCCAGCATAGTCTATACTAACAGCAACAGCATTACCTATTTCAACTCTAAAAGTTTTATCAAATTCAATATTTAATATTGTTCCCCTTGTTGCATCAATAGTATTTTCCTCACCCTTATCCGTTCTATATTTAAACCAGCAGTCTTCGGAAAAACGAACTGTAATCTTTTCAGGTTCTATTATAACTGGTGTTGGAATATTTTGAGCAAACAAAGGGTCCACAAATGCTGGTTCAGCACCATTAAGTACTAGTGAATTATTATCTGTATTATTATCAGCATAAATAGATGAACCATAGTAGTTAAAATATGAAGTATTATCGCTTTGATTATCATCTTCAAATGTAATTGTAGGCTCATTATTAGTTACAACAGCAGCCTGCTGTGGCGCTTTATTATCAGCACTAGATAATGAAGATGAAAAATAATTACTAGAATATAAATAATATCCAGCATAACCAACAGCTGCAAGAACTATTATAACAAAAAATGCATACATTGATTTTTTGCTGGTTTTTTCACCATTTTCAAGAAAACTTGTTTCTGTAGTCTGTGGAGTATAATCCTCAGGACTAATCTCTTCCTGCGTTGTACTTTTACTAATAGCACCATCTTTAGGACACTCTTGAGCAAAAAGAGGCCATACTACATTTTCATAATCAAGACCTAAAAATTCTGCATATTTTTTTACAAAACCATATGCATGTAGATAAGATGGTAAATCTTTAAATCTACCATCTTCTATAGTATTTATAAATGGTTCCCTGATTCTCGTATCATCTACAACATCTTTAATAGTCTTTTTTTGTTCTTCTCTCGTTCTTTTTAGTAAATTTCCTAATTCACTCATTAATACTCTCCATAAGTAGACAACTACCGTTGCAATGATTAGTCTACTATTTTTCTATATTTTTTCAACTATTTTTTTATTAATTTTTTAAAAAAAATACAAAATTGTTTTATTTTATAAAAATAAACCTTATTTATAAATAAGTTACAAATTTTTATTATACAATACTATAAGACCATCTAAAGTAAGATTAGGTTCATATATACATTTTTCTTCCATATCATGGGATATATCATTACCTAGCCCACCTGTAATAATTATGTGGACATTGCTTCCATCATTATTAAATTCTTCCATTAAAACCCTTCGCAACAGTCCATTTATCATTTCAAGATAACCAAAATATATTCCAGACTGAATGTGATGAATAGTATTTTTCCCAATAACTGATAGTGGTTTTTTAATGCTAACTTCTGGAAGCTGTGCAGTATTTGACCTAAGCATTTTTGATGCAAGCATTATACCAGGGCAAATTATCCCACCAATATATTCACCATTTAAGTTTACAATATCAAATGTTGTAGCTGTCCCAAAATCTATAACTATACATGGTTTACCATATTTATAAACTCCTGCTACAACATTAGCAATTCTATCTGCCCCAACTTCATTTGGATTGTCTACCTTCATTGATATACCTGTGTTTATTTTGTTATTTACAATTATAGGTGTAACTTTCAAATATTTTTTTATCATTCTATTAAAGGTATATAGTAATTGTGGCACAACGCTGGCAATAATAGCACCTTTGATTATATTTGGAGAAATATTATTTCTTTCCAATAACGTTAATAATAAACTTGCATATTCATCTGTTGTTTTTTCATGTATTGACTGAATACGAAATTTATACATTAACTTATCATTATCGTATATACCAAAAACGGTATTTGTATTTCCTATATCAACTGTTAAAATCATAACCTATTTCCCCTAAATTAATATTTTTTATTTCTTTAGTATTTATATCTTCAACTATTAATTCTCCAGTAGGTAAAATACCACGTTCTATAACATTTGTTTTACTACCATTTATGTGAATAGAAATCTCTTTATTTAAATGTGCTGAATAAGTATGCCATAAATTTTCTATATGCAGCTTGTTATCCACATAATTATTAATCATTTTCTCCATTGAAGATAATATTTTTGCGAGTATTATTTCTTTATAAACTTTACTATCTGTATTAAGACAAACAGATGTTGCTTTATATAATATATCATCAGGAAATACTTCATTATACACGTTTATTCCTGCTCCAAATACTATTTTTGATGTATCATTGCCTGTAAAAGAAGCTTCTAAAAGCATACCACTTGTCTTTTTGTTATTAATAACACAATCATTAGGCCACTTTAATTTAGCAGGTGCATAAATAGAAATACCATCACAAACCGAATACCCTGCTATTATATTTAAGGGCATTAACATATTAGTTGTAAGTTCAGGAAGTAAAATAGAAAAAATTAATGATTTACCTTCATCAATCCATACTCTTCCACTCCTACCTCTTCCTTTTGTTTGTAATGATGTAACAACTACAGAATTTTTAGGGAATTCATTGTTAAGTAAAATATCATTTGTTGATGTAACTTCATCATAAATATAGATATTTTTGCCAAAACTTAAAGTATTAAGGTATTTAAAATATAATTCTTTTTCAAACATAATATCGTGGCACCATTTCATCATAAAAACAAATATGTTTACCATATTTATTAAATTATAACAAGTTATATTTATTATAATACTAAGAGATATATAATTAAATTATTTATATGTAAAATTTTATTATATTATTCTTGCTAATTTTATATATTATATGTTATATAATGCAAGTAACTTTTATAATAAATTTTTATGGTGATATATGAAGTATAATCCATCTGCATTTGAATCAAAATGGCAAAAACGCTGGGAAGAAAATAATGTTTTTAAGAGAGATGTTGATACATCTAAAGAAAAATATTACTGTTTAGAAATGCTTCCATATCCTTCAGGTAACATACACATGGGGCATGTTAGAAATTATTCTATTGGTGATGTTGTTTCAAGATTTAAATTTATGAAAGGGTTTAATGTTATACACCCTATGGGGTGGGACGCTTTTGGTTTACCTGCTGAAAATGCTGCCAAACAAAATAACAGACACCCTGCTGACTGGACATACTCTAATATAGAAAATATGAAAGAACAACTTAAAAAACTTGGCTTTTCGTATGACTGGAAAAGGGAAATAGCTACTTGTGCACCAGAATATTATA
Source organism: uncultured Mucispirillum sp. (assembly GCA_944325215.1). GTDB lineage: Bacteria > Chrysiogenota > Deferribacteres > Deferribacterales > Mucispirillaceae > Mucispirillum. The sequence goes on from CALUZC010000003.1 coordinate 112,331, forward strand.
AATGGGAACAAAAAATATTTATAGAGCTTTGGAAAAAAGGACTTGCTTATAAGAAAAAATCTCTTGTTAACTGGTGCCCTGAATGTGAAACTGTTTTAGCTAATGAGCAGGTAGAAGATGGTTTCTGCTGGAGATGTTCTTCTAGTGTTGAACAAAAAGAGCTTGAGCAGTGGTTTTTGAAAATTACAGAATATGCTGATGAATTACTTCAAGATACGTATAAATTAAAAGGCTGGCCAGAAAAAGTGCTTACAATGCAAAGAAACTGGATTGGTAAATCTATTGGTGCAGAAATTATATTTAAATTTAGCCATAATAATGAAACTGTAACAGTGTTTACTACTCGCCCAGATACTTTATATGGTGCAACATTTATGCTTTTAGCTCCGGAACACCCACTTGTTAAAACTTTAATAAAAGATACAGAATATGAAAAAGCTGGTTTAGAATTTATTTCTGAAATTGCAAAGCAAGATAAAGCAGACAGAACAGATAATAAACAGAAAAAAGGTTTTTTTACAGGCAGATATGTTATTAATCCTGTAAATAACACAGAAATACCGGTTTACATTGCAAATTATGTATTAATGGATTATGGAACAGGTGCTGTAATGGCTGTTCCTGCCCATGATACTAGAGACTTTGAATTTGCAAAAGAGTATAACCTACCTATTAATATTGTTATTCAGCCAGAGGGGGAAGAACTTAACCCAGATAATATGACAGAAGCATATACTGGGGCTGGAAAACTTGTTAATTCAGGTGAATTAAACGGGCTTGATTATGATGAAGCTAAAAAGAAAATAATAGAAAAGTTATCGAAAGATAATACTGCAAAACCATCAGTTAATTTTAGATTAAGAGACTGGGGTATTTCTCGTCAAAGGTATTGGGGTGCTCCAATACCTTTTGTATACTGTGAAAAATGTGGTATGCAGCCAGTTGATGAAAAAAACCTGCCTGTTGAACTTCCTAAAAATGTAGATTTTCAAGGGCAAGGCAACCCACTTGATGGTGTAGAAGATTTTGTGAATACCACCTGCCCTGTTTGTGGTGGTCCTGCTAAAAGAGAAACTGATACAATGGATACTTTTATGGAATCATCATGGTATTTCCTGCGTTATTGTTCTCCAAAATGTGATACAAATATTTTTGATAAAAATGAGGTTGATTACTGGATGCCTGTTGACCAATATATTGGTGGTATAGAACATGCTGTTATGCACCTTTTATATGCAAGGTTTTTTACAAAAGTATTAAGAGATATGGGTTATTTATCCTTTGATGAACCATTTACCAACCTTTTAACTCAAGGTATGGTATGTAAAGAAACTTGGAAATGTGAAAACCATGGCTGGCTGTTCCCTACTGAAGTAAAAGATGGAAAATGTATTAAATGTGGTAGTGAGGCAGTAAAAGGCAGAGTTGAAAAAATGTCTAAATCTAAAAAGAATGTTGTTGACCCTGGTGTATTAAATGAACAGTATGGGGCAGATACTATTAGATTATTTTCTGTATTTGCAGCACCACCAGAAAATGAAATAGAATGGTCTGAAAATGGAGTGGAAGGTTGTTATAGATTTATTAACAGAGTTTTTAGACTTATTGACAATAAAATTGAATTATTAAAAAATTATAAGGATAAATCCTATCAATATGAAGGTGATTCTGCTAAAAATATTATTAGTGCAACACATATTGCAATAAAAAAAGTTACAAACGACATTAATAGGTTTCAATTAAATACTGCTGTTTCTGCCATAATGGAAATGGTAAATACCCTTTATATTGAAGCAGAAAAAATTCAAACAGAAAATGATAAAGCTGCATTTGCATACAGTTTAAATACATTAATAACTATTATTGCTCCATTTATTCCACACGTATCTGAAGAATTAAATGAAATGGCTGGCTGTAGTGAGTTTATGGCAAATAAAACATGGCCAGAATATGAAGAAAAATATACCATTTCTGATGAAATAGTTATAGTTGTGCAGATTAATGGTAAAGTAAGAGCAAATTTTTCTTTCCCTAGGGATATTGATGAGGATAAGGTATTTGATACTGTATTAAAAGATGGTAAAATACTTTCTTATATTGACGGGAAAGAACTTGTTAAAAAAATATTTGTAAAAAATAAACTTGTTAGTTTAGTGGTTAAATAATGAAAAAAGTTCTGCTTTGCTTTGTATTATCAATCTTAGTATCTTCTTGTGGTTATACTATGGTAGGCTTTGATGGGAAAAATAAGATTCCTGTTAAATATTATATTAATACTATTAATAATGATACTATAGATACAAATATAGGAGATATAATTCAGCTAGAAGCAGAACGTTTTTTTCTATCTTACAATGAGCTTTCGTCATACAAAAATGCTACTTATTTTATGGATATAAATATCGAAAATTTAAAATATATAAATCCAGTTTTAAGTGCCACAGACGAAGCTTCTTCCACTAATATTTATTATGAAATTACTATTATTGTAACAGATGTTGAAGGAAATGAAATTTATTCATTTAATACTAATATTTCCAAATCATATACCATATCAAACAGTGTTGCCACAGCATTACAAAATAGAGAACAGGCCATTAAATCAGGTTTAAAAGATATATTTACTACTTTTAGAATAAGTATTGGTCCAAAGGTATATTAAGGTGGTTTGCAAATAAATAATGGAAAGAATATTTATTACAGGCTCTAGTTATTTTGTTGATAAACATATTAAAGAATGTCTGCCAGATACTGATGATATTAGCCTTGAAATATATTTTGGTGATGAGCTTGATAAAACAGAATTTTTTAGTTATATAAACTCTATTGACTTATTTGGAAGTGAGAAGTTTGCTGTATTAAGAAATGTATGCAAAATAAGAGATTTAGAAGTATTAGTTGCTGCAATGTCAAAAACTACAGAGTGTAATTTAATACTTTCTGATGTTGCAAAAGAAAAAATTGACCAGAAAATTATTAAGCTTTTTAAAAACAATGGGTTTACTGTTATTGCTGAAGAACAGAAAAAAACTCGTGCTACTATTGATGATGTTATACATATTTTTAAAACAAAAAATATAGTGTTTAATTATAATCAGGCAGAACTAATATTTAATAAATGCTTTAATAACTTAAGTATGGTTGAGCATGAGGCAGATAAAATGGAACTTTTTCTTTTAAGCAGAAAAGAAAATGTTCCTGTAAATATACTTTTAGAAGAAATTTCTGGTGAAAAAGAAGAAACGATTTATGCTTTAACTGATACTTTTGGCATGAGAAATGTTGCGGGAACATTGAAAATTTATAAAACTATGGATAACAGCAGCGATAATAATTTTAGAATTTTTTTTGCTTTAACAAGAAGAGTTTTCTATCTATATTTGTTGTATATAGATATAGAGTTTTTAAAGCGTGTTCCAGATTTTCAAGCAGTAAAAATAAAAGAACAACAAAAGAAATGGAATCAGAAAGAAATAGTAAAAATTATAGATAGAATATCTGAACTAGATAAAGATATTAAAACTGGCATAATAAATGTTGACAATGCTGTTATATCATTAATATTATTGGCTGATAATTAATAAAATAATATGTAATTATATATTTTACATGAATAAATATTATTTAAAGATAGAAATAAATTTATACTTACTTATATAGTATATGTAACATTTTTTTTATTGTTTTATACTATATGGATATTGAAAAAATATTTAAGTGGAGATTAAATTTTGAGTAACAAACCTGTAGCAATAATACCAGCTTATAAACCACTGGAAGTTGTAGTGGATATTGCAAAAGAACTAATAAATTCAAATATTTTCCAAGGTGTTATATGTATTAATGACGGCAGTGGAAAGGAATATGATAAAATCTTTGGTGATTTGATTAATGCTGGTGTTAAAGTGGAAAAACATGCAGTAAATTTAGGTAAAGGCAGTGCATTAAAAACCGGTTTTAACGCTGCACTGAATTTATTTCCAGAAAGCTGTGGTGTTGTTACATTAGATGCTGATGGGCAGCATCTAGTAAAAGATGTTATTAATATTGCTACAGAATTAGTAAATAATAGTAATACTCTTGTTATGGGTGGTAGAGTATTTGATAATAAAGATATACCTTTTAGAAGCAGGTTTGGAAACAAATTAACTAAAGTAATATTCAGGCTATTTTCTGGTGTTAAGATAAATGATACACAAACAGGTTTAAGAGGTATTCCAAGTAGTTTTTTACCTAATCTGCTTAAATTAAAAACATCTGGATATGATTTTGAACTAGATATGCTTATACAGGCAAAAGAGCACCATTATGCTATCATGGAAGTTTCTATCACTACCGTGTATGAAAATGGTAATTCTTCTTCCCACTTTAATCCAGTTTTAGATTCTTTAAGAATTTATTTCGTATTTTTTAGATACTTATGGGTAGGTTTATTATCATTTTGCATTGACTTTTTAATGTTAGAAGTTTTCTTGTGGCTTCTAAAAGTTCCAGAGGTTCCTAATAAGATTGTACAGGTAAGTAAAACAGTAGTAATAGCCAATATATTAGCAAGATTAGTATCTTCTACATTTAATTTCATACTTAATAGAAAATTTGTTTTCAAATCTAAAGCTAATATACTAAATGAATATAAAAAATATTTCATATTGGTTGTTTGTGTGTTTGTAGTTAATAATATTATATTTTATTTTCTATTAAACAGTATTACTTTTCGTGATGTTATAGGTGTTTCAGAACAGTTTATTGAAATCACTAAACTTATTACAGAACTTGTAACATTTGTAGTAACATTTATAATTGCTAGAACCATAATATTTAAAGGTGATAAGTGATATATAAATACATATAGAAATAATGTATATATACAATATTACCTTCTATATGTATTACCTTATTTGCATATGTTTAATATTTAATAATATGTTAGAAACATTTATTATATTGTATATATTACTAATTTAAGAGTTTCTTTCATTTTTAAGTCATAATTTTCTTTTAATTATTTTTTATATAAAAAATATTTCATCTATATTTCTAACTTTTTGATTAACCCATTTTTTGTAACAGATACCTTATAACTGTAATACGAAAATGTATCATATTGCTTAAAACTAGCAAAATAAATAATTATTACCTGCCCTGCTTCAGATTATCATTATTATTTTCTTATAAATTTATTATTAATATAACCTATAATAAATTTGGAAAATTTAATTTATACAGCATATGGTATGCTACTACAGCAACTGATGAGGAAAGATTTAGACTTCTTAACCCTTCTTTCATTGGAATTCTATATAAATTATCACTATATTTTTCATACATAAATTTTGGAAGCCCTGCACCTTCACTACCAAAAATAATATCAATATCTTTATTTTCAATAATATTAATATCTGTGTATATTTTCCTGCCTTTAGTACTTATTGCACATATTTCATTAGTAACATTACTTATATATTCATCTATTGTTTTTATGTGGCATACATTAACATACTGCCAGTAATCCATTGCTGCACGTTTTACATATTTATCATCAATAGAAAAACCAAGTTTACCAACAAGCACTAAATGAATTCCTGTTGCAGCACATAATCTTGCAATATTTCCAGTATTTTGTGGTATTTCTGGTTCTATTAACACTATTCTAAACATTATTTAACCCTTATTTATATTTTAGGGCAGCCACCCCATATAGATTCTAGATTATAAAAATCTCTTTCATTTTTTCTCATAATATGAACAATAATATCACCATAATCTATACATGCCCATATTCCATTATGGATACCTTCATGATAAATTGGTTGTATATCTTCTTTTTTCAGTTCAACTATTACGTATTCTGCCAGTGCTTTAACATGAGTATCAACATTACCTGTTGAAATTATCATATAATCTGCAATTGTAGATTTTTCACCTATACTAAAACAAACAATATCTTCCCCTTTTTTATCATCAAGTAAACCTTTAATTTTTAATGCTAATGTTTCTGTTTTCATTATTCCTCATTTATATTATATAAGTTATTTAATTCTATATATTTATATACATCATCAGGTATAAATTCTTTTGCCTTTTTAATATTATTCCTAACAAAACTACTTGATATATCAATAGAGTCTAACTGAAGCAACTCTATATTATTACTATCTAAAATACGCTGTTTTATATTATCAGGTATTTTATCCATCATGTTTTTAAGTGGTAAACCAGGTCTATACCCTACTATAAAATTTGCATAATTAAAAAGTTCATTATGCTTATACCATGTTTCAATAGTGGCAAAGATATCACTTCCTACTAAAAAATAAATTTCATCATTTTCATATATTTTTTTTATTTCTATTAATGAATTATATGTATATGACAAATTATCACTTTTATTTTCTATATCTGTAACATCAAAAAAATCATATTTATCTGTGATAATGTTAACCATATTATATCTATGATTAAAATCTGCCACATGCTTACTTTTATGAGGTGGTTTTTTTGATACCATAAAAATGAGTTTATCAAACTTATAATATTCTATGGCTGTTTGAGCTATTTTTATATGACCATTATGAATTGGGTCAAAAGCACCACCAAATATACATATCTTCATTATGCTCTCAACTGTCCACTACCATATATCATGTATTTAGTGGTTGTTAAATCTTCTGCTCCCATAGGACCTCTAACATGGAGTTTCTGTGTACTTATACCTATTTCTGCACCAAGTCCAAATTCACCACCATCAGTAAACCTTGTTGAAGCATTAACATAAACTGCTGCTGCATCAACTTCATTTAAGAATTTTTCTGCCATGTAATAGTTTTTAGTAACAATAGATTCGCTGTGTCCTGAACCATATTTATTAATATGACTTATAGCTTCATCAATATTCTCTACTACTTTAATAGCAAGTATTAAATCGTTATATTCTGCATAGTAGTCTTCTTCTATGGCAGGTCTGCAATCTACATATTTTAATGTTTCGGGACAGCCTCTTAAATCCACATCAACTTCCTGAAGCATATTGGCAATTTCTGTTAATACATTATCTACTGCATTCTTATGGATTAAAAGTGTTTCTAATGCATTACATGCACTTGGACGTTGAACTTTTGCATTAAAAGTTATTGATAATGCATCTTGATAATCAGCACTTTCATCAATAAATACATGGCATACTCCTTTATTATGCATAATAACAGGAATTTTTGCATTATCTGTAACAAAATTAATAAGATTTTCACCACCGCGTGGAATAACCACATCAATAAGCCCTTTTGCTTGGACCATATCTTTAATAATATCTCTATTGGTATCCTGAATTAAAAATATAGATTCTTTAGAAAATCCTGATACTGTAAGAGCCTCAGATACAACTTCAGATAAAACTTTATTCGTATTTATTGCTTCTTTTCCACCTCTTAAAATAGCACAATTACCAGATTTGATACACAAAGCAGCACTATCAATAGTTACATTAGGGCGAGATTCATAAATTATCCCAACAATACCTAAAGGAACTCTCACTTTTCTGATTTTTAACCCATTAGGACGAGTAGAACCAGAAACTACTTCCCCAACTACTTCTTTTTGCATGGATATTTCCATAACTGCTTTTATCATACCATCTATTTCTTTATCTGTAATAACGAGCCTGTCTATTAAAGCTGAACTTAACTCTGCTTCTTTTGCATTATCTACATCAATTTTATTAGCATTTTTTATACTATCACGTTTTTCATCAAGAAATTTTGCTATATTCTCTAATATTTTCTTTCTCTCAATTTCACTTGATACAGCCATTTTTTTTGATGCACTTTTTACATTTAATAATATGTCATTAAGTTCCATAAAACCCCCTATATTATTAACAAATCATCTTTATGAATAATCTCATCAGATACTTTATAACCTAAAATATTATAAATCTCACTGGATGCTGCACCCATAATTTTATTAATATCCCCTACAGAGTATCTGATTTTACCTTTTGCTATTTCCTTATTATTATTAATAATAGAAACCACATCTCCTGCTTGAAATTTGCCATTAACTCCTATAACCCCTTTAGCAAGTAGCGATTTATTATTTAATAATGCACTACATGCACCATTATCAATAATAATAGCACCTTTTGGAATAGCTGCATATCCTATCCAAAATTTACGTTTTTTTATCGATGTTATACTTTGATAAAAATATGTTCCCACATTATCTTCTTTAAAAAATCTTTCTATATTTTCTGGTTCCATTCCACGTATTATTGCAACTTCACACCCTGCTTCTAGTGCTTTTTTAGCAGCCTGTAATTTTGATTTCATACCACCTGTTCCAACAGAAGAAATACTTCCACCTGCACTATCCATAATATCATCATTAATATATTCTACTTTGTGAATAATTGATGCATTCTTATCTTTCGATGGATCAGATGTATAAAGTCCATCAACATCAGATAAAATAAGAAGTAAATCACCATCAACAATACCTGCAACTAAAGCTCCAAGATTATCATTATCACCAAATGATTCTATATACTTTAATTCATCAACAATAATAGTATCATTTTCATTGATGATAGGTATAACATTAAGTTCTAAAAGTCTTTTCAAAGCCTGTCTTGCATGTAGAAATCTTTTCCTATTAGATAAATCATCTTTAGTTAAAAGAACTTGTGCAACATTAATATTATACTGAGCAAATGCCTGTTCATAAGTCCATATAAGACGTGCCTGTCCCACTGCTGCAGAAGCCTGCTTATCTACAATATCTTTTGGGCGAGATGGAAACCCTAATAATTTAAAACCTGAAGCCACTGCACCAGAAGACACAATAACAATATTTGGTATAGTCTTTTTTAATTTGGCAATGTGGTAAACAAGAGAAGCAATTCTTGCAGAATTAATTCCTAAATCATCACCAGAAAGAATTGAACTGCCTATTTTGATTATCAAAGTTTTTATATTTTCCTTAGAACCCATCAGTTTGACCTTAAAAACGGATAAAAAAATGGCTGGGGCAGAAGGATTCGAACCTCCGAATGGCGGGACCAAAACCCGCTGCCTTACCACTTGGCGATGCCCCAGCGTTCGTGTGAAAGATAATTAATATATTTTTTTTATTTAGTCAAGCACTTTTTTTAAAAATATTAAAAAAAGTAAAATCTAAAAACGATTGCAACAAATTAAGCAGTCGTTTAAGTTCTCGTAAAAAATATCCTTAGCCGATTTATAATTAAAT
>CALUZC010000004.1 GCA_944325215.1 uncultured Mucispirillum sp.
CATTTTTTATATACCCAAAAAATGTATCTTATTCAATAACATTATCTTAACTTGTATAATTTAATCACTTAAATATGATGCTATGTTTTACTCTGCAGGAATTGGGATACTAAAAGCATAGTAACTGCCATATTGTTTTTCATTATCAATATCTACTAAATCTAAAGATGATAATGGAAACAAATTTAATTGCATTGATAATAATACATCATACATATTATCATGTTTGCTTAATATATCTTTAATTGTAATCTGATTATTATTATTATGTCCCATACCCTTTCCTTGAGAGAAATTAAAAGATTATTGGTAAATCCTTTATATACATTGGTATTCCTAATTCTAATGCCTTATTAAACTCAATATAGTAATCTTTATCATCAAAATCTGGACTATGTTTTCGTATATATATCAAATTTGTACCACTAATTGGTTTTAAATAGTGATACTCATTGTATTCTCCGCCATTCTCAAAATCTTCAAAAGATACAGATAAAACATAAATTCCATTTTCTTTATTAACATTAAGTTTTGATTCTACAAGATAGTCTGCCCAATGATCCTGAATAATAAACTTATTACTTTCCTTTTCTAATATAAAAGAATCAAAAGTTCCTACGCCAAATGGTAGAAATTCAGTTGTAAAATATGCATTTAAAACAAAACATTTTGAAGTTTTATCATTTATTTTTATATTTACACATTTTTCATTATTTTTAGGCTCTTCCAAATGCACCCAGGTACCATATAAATTATCAGGCAGTTCTTCAGCATATAAGGTTGATGACATAATAAATGCAATTAATATAAATAAAATTATCTTTTTCATAAATACACTCCTAAGAAACTATTTGCTAGAATGAATAAAATATACAGGAATACCAAGTTCTTCTATCTTATTAGGATGAATATAATAATCTTCATGAGAAAAATTAGGACTATACAAGTTAAATTGTACAACACCAAATTTATTTTCAGGTGTTACATAAACCTTTTTCTTATCCTCATATTCTGTATCTAATTCAAATACATAATATTTACCTGATGATGTTACTTTCGTATAATATCTGCGATATTCTTCATTTCTATTATTATAATCAAGATGCTTAGAAACGAAAGCAAATGAATCTACTGCCACATTTGCCTTGTTAAGCCATTTAGCATCGTAATAAGCATATATAACAAAACATTTTGAAGTTTTATCATCTACTTTTACATTTATACATTTTTCATTATTTTTAGGCTCTTTTAAATTAATCCAAGGATGTCCAAGTAGACCTGTATCATCTGGGTATACCTCTTTTGCATAAAGATTTGTTGATAAAAATACCAACATAATTAAAAACAAAATAGATTTTTTCATAAAATATCTCCTTTATATTATATTAGGCTTACTTAATACATATTATCATATTTGCTTAATATATCTTTAATTGTAATCTGATTATTATTATGTCCCATACCCTTTCCTTGAGAAAAGTTAATAAAGTTTATTTATTTCCAAGCCTGCTTGATTTTACAGGCTTGGAAAGGAAATATTACCATACATACTTAAATACAATATCAGTAATTAACATTGAAAATACCATTTTGTAACTTTAATTTTATTGTTTATTTTTTCAAATCTATATTCACCTTGAGTTCCTTCAAAGCATGCTGAAGTATAACTATAGTCAAAACTATCTTTGCTACTATATTTAAAAGTAACATAACATATACCACCTTCGTTATCAGTGCAGTAATCAGCATATTTTATTCTTTTATCACTTTTTGGCAGAACTTTTGGGGTAACTTTACAAGAATCATAGTTAGTAGTTTCCTCAGGGCATATTTCTTCATTTAAAATTATACTGTATGCTTTATTCATATCAGTTGTATCAATAATAGTATACTTGGGAGAACCACATATTTCATTATCTTGTGGATAATTTTCTGCTGGAATAAGCCCCTTCTTAAACTCTTCTTCACATGGAATATTTGTCCACGATAATTCTGCATAACAAATATTGTAAAAAGAAAATAATAAGATAATAATTAAAAACTTCTTCATTTTTCACCTCTTAGCTTTATATCTTGTTTTTGAAGTTGTCTTCTGTATTTCATATTCTTCATCCGATAAAAGAATATATATGCTATATATTCGTTTTATAATAATATAGAATATAATAAATTCATATACAAATACAGTAGTTTATAAGTCTAAGTAATATAATCAAATTATGCTATTTATATAAAAGTAGATAAAATTTATTGCTTAATTAAACATAACTTTTTTTATAAACAAAAAATATTATCAATATTTATATAAGTGGTTAGTAAATAATCTCTTTTTCTTGTGATAATAAATAATCATAGATATCTTTATAACCTAACCGCCATGCATAGTCTTTAGGAAGTTCATTTAAGTTAGCTTTATGATCAGGATAAATAATAGAATAATTTATATTTATACCAGCCTCTACTAATAATTGGACTATATCAAGCCTGTTCATTTCAATAGCAATTTGAAGTGGAGAAGGATTATATATAGATTTCTTTTTTTCAATAATATTAACATCTGCACCGTTTTTTATTAGTAAATTTATTACATTAATATTACCTTTTTTACATGCATGAGTTAATACATACTCAGGTCGCACAATATCAATATATTGATTATTTAATGCAGCCCCATGTGTTATAAGAAGTTCAACTATATCTTCATTATTAGCACCAATAACTGCATAATACAATGCATCTCTAACAGCAATAAAATATGCATTATTGATATTTTCACCTATAACCTGCCTGTATCGCGGTGTGCAGCTTGCCCCATTTTTTAAGAGCCATTTTACTGTATCAGTATATCCAAATAATGATGCATTATTTAGTGCATATGTATAATCACCTCTATTAATTAAATTAATAAGCCACATAACACCTTCAACTTTATCATTATATGAAAGAATATTGTATTGTGAACGAGTATCCAGGTTCTTAAATTGTTGTTCAGTAAAATTATTAATCCATGGATTATCATCTAATATTTCTTTTTTTACTTCATTACTAGGAATCTTTTGAAATTCCTGCGGTAAAACTTGTTGTATATATTCTAAAAGTGCTTTTTTATCTACTACTTTGACTTGACCAGAATGAATAACACCTTCAAATGCATTATACCATTTGGCGTTAGTGTCGTTTATAGAGTAGGTAATCCCAAATAAGAAATCACCTTTATGAACAGTTTTAATAATTTTTCCTATTGGAGCAACACGAATATTGATGTAATCATCAGTAGAATTAAAAATAATATATTTAGATTCAGCTAATGTAATTAAAGGCAAAAACAAAAAAAATGTCAAAAAATATTTCATAACTTAAGTACCCAAATAATTTATATAAAAAATTATAATTGAAATACAATAAATTATCAAGTAGTATAATAAATTGATAATTCTATTGACAAACAAAATGTATAGTGATAGCGTATATCGAGATAAATATATATTAGAGTTGATAAATATGTTAAACTATGTTCAAGAAGATAAAATAGAAGGTGAAAACCTTGAATATGATGCACTTTATACAGAGCTAGAATCACTTGCATCTGCTGTTCCAGATTCTGTTATGGGCGATGAAGTTATTGCCGGCAGAGAACCAGACTGGCGAGCAGTTAATAATAACTGTTTAGAACTTTGGAAACGAACACGTGATTTAAGGGTTGCTGCATATTATACATTATCAATGTCGCAATTAGAAGGACTTAGTGGGTATTACAAAGGAATCCAGCTAATTGATTATTTAGTATCAAATATGTGGGATAATTTTTATCCTCATCTTGACCCTGATGATGATAATGACCCTACAGAACGATTAAATATATTACAAATAATATCTCCATCAATTTCAGATAGTAATCAATCATTTACATTTTTACGTGTATTTAGAAAAATCAAGCTTTTTAATAATAAAAACTATACATTAAGAGATTTATTAATTTACCAAGGGGATATTACTACAGAAGATGTTTTTGACAGTGCAGTATTCAAAGCAGAAGCATTGTCTGTACCAAAGGAAGAAATAGAAGAAAAAATTGATATCATAAATAAGATACTTCAATTATTAGATGATATAGATAGTTCAATAGCATCAAAAATAGAATCTGGTTATTCTAATTGTTTTGAATGTGTTAAAAAAGAATTGTCAACCTTATTAAAATTTTATTCTAAACATGTTTTATCTGAAGAAGGTGCAGTTGGTGATGACAGTCAGTCAGAAGAAATGCATGATCCTTCTAGTGAAGAAGTGGCAGCAAAAATATCTTCATCATTTAATTTAGAAAGTTATAAACCAAAAAATAGAAGTGAAGCTTTATTGCTGGTGAAAAAGAGTGCAGACTATTTTAGGGAAGTGGAACCAACAAATCCTGTTCCATATTTGCTGGAGAGAGTTTTGAGAATTGCTGAAATGAATTTTGTTGATATATTAAGAGATATAGATCCAGGCGCAGTAGATAGAATAAAAGAGCAGTTAGGGATACCAAGAGATTAATAATAGGACATATAAGGAGGACTAAATGTCAAACAGCGGACAAAAGTTTGTAGGGAAAAACAGGGCACCACGTGTTCAGGTAGAGTATGATGTGGAACTTTATGGTGCAGAAAAAAAAGTAAACCTGCCATTTATAATGGGTGTAATGTCAGATTTATCAGGTAAACCAGCAGAAGCACTTGAAAAAGTGGAAGATAGAAATTTTTTAGAAATTGATACAGATAATTTTAATGATAGATTAAAAAGCATGAAGCCAAGAGTTGCGTTTATGGTTCCTAATGTGATTACTGGTGATGGACAGATTGCTGTTGATATGACTTTTGAAAGTATGGACGATTTTTCTCCAGCTAAAGTGGCAGAGAAAGTTAGCGGTTTAAAAGAGCTGCTTGAAGCACGCCAGCAGCTTGCAAATTTATTAAGCTATATGGACGGTAAAGCAGGAGCAGAAGAATTGTTAACTAAAGTTTTAGAAGACCCAGCACTTTTGAAAGCACTAGCGTCACAGGCAAAAACAACTAATGAAGATAGTAAAGGACAAGGAGAGTAATCATGGCAGAAGAGAAAAAAGAATTATCAACAGCTGGAAGTTTAGATGCGTCAATGGAATTTTCTGATTTTGAAAAATTATTAAATGAAGAATTTAAACCAAAATCAGAAGAAGCTAACCAAGCTGTTCAAGGTGCTGTTAAAACTCTGCTTAGCCAGGCTATGGAAAATGCTAATCTTATTAAAGGTGATGTGCTAAATACTGTTGAAGGAATAATTGCAGAGCTTGATAAAAAATTAAGTGAGCAGGTAAACCTTATAATACACCATGAAGATTTTCAAAATCTTGAAAGTGCTTGGCGTGGACTTTCTTATCTTGTTAATAATACAGCAAGTAGTGAGAGTTTAAAAATAAAAGTTTTAAATATAAGTAAAAAAGATTTAGCAAAAACATTAAAAAAATATAAAGGCACAGCATGGGACCAAAGCCCAATATTTAAAAAAATATATGAAGATGAATATGGAACAGCAGGTGGTGAGCCTTTTGGTGCATTAATAGGGGATTATTATTTTAATCAAACAGCACCAGATATAGAGCTTATGAAAGGAATAGGGCAGATTGCTTCAGCATCACATGCACCATTTATTGCATCAGCTGATCCATCAATGCTTAACCTTGATTCATGGCAGGACCTTGCTAATCCTAGAGATTTAACAAAAATATTTTCAACTCCAGAGTATGCAGCATGGAGAAGTTTTAGAGAATCAGATGACAGTAGATATGTTGCACTAACTTTACCTAGGGTTTTAAGCCGTGCACCATATGATATAACAAACAACCCAATAGAAGAATTTGCATTTACAGAAGATACTGGCAGTGGCGACAGTAATAAATATGCATGGATGAATGCAGCTTATGGAATGGGTGTAAATATTAACCGTTCATTTGCAGAATATGGCTGGTGTGCACGTATTAGGGGTGTAGAAAGTGGTGGTATTGTAGAATCACTTCCAACTCATACATTTCCATCAGATGATGGTGGTATGGCAATGAAATGCCCAACAGAAATAGCAATTACTGATAGAAGGGAAGCAGAGCTTTCTAAAAACGGATTTTTACCACTTTGTTATTGGAAAAATACTGATTATGCAGTATTTTTAGGTGGGCAGACAACAAATAAACCACACGAATACGATAATCCTGATGCAACAGCAAATGCAAATTTATCAGCAAGGCTGCCATATATTTTTGCAGTCAGCAGATTTGCACATTATTTAAAATGTATAGTTCGTGATAAAATTGGTTCCTTTAAAGAGAAAACAGATATGCAAAACTGGCTTAGTAACTGGATAAATAATTATGTTACAAGCGACCCTAATGCATCAGAAGAAGTAAAAGCAAAATATCCACTTGCAGAAGCAAAAGTAGAAGTGGAAGATATAGAAGGACAACCAGGTTATTATAATGCGAGGTTTTATATGAGACCGCATTATCAACTTGAAGGTTTGACAACATCATTAAGGCTTGTTTCAAAACTACCTTCTGGACAAAAATAATAAAGGAGAAATTAAGTTATGGTTACAGATTTTTTCATTAAAATTGAAGGTGTTGATGGTGAATCAAATGAACAAAACCATTCAAAATGGATTGAAGTAGTAGACTTTAAACATGGTTCTGTTCAAAATATTGCTTTAGGAAAAGCACATGAAGTATCAGGCAGGGGACAGTTTACTCCATTTACTTTTACTCATGTAGTAGATAAAGCAACACCAAAATTACAAAACTATTGTATGACTGGTCAAAAAATAAACAAGGTAGAATTTCAAGTATGCCGTTCAATAGGTGGCAGCCAAGTGCCAGTATATGAAATTACAATGGAAAATGTAAAAATAGCTAAGGCAGAAGTTAATACTGTTCAACATACTATAGAATCCAGTATTGCATATCAAGCTGTTGAAACAGTAGAATTTATTGTTGGCAAAATGACATGGAAAGTTACTCCAATTAAACCTGATAATACAAAAGATGGTGCAGTGGAAGCTTCCTTTGACCAGACAGTTAACGGTTAATATATATTATGTGCAGCTTAAAAAGCTGCACATTTTTTAAGGATTTGTTTAATGGCAGATAGATATCAGAATTCAGGATATAGATTTTTACCATATTCTATGCAGAAGCTTACAGATTTAGACCCAATGACAAAGGTGGAAAATTATTCTCGTGAAATGAATATGGCAAAACTGAAAGAGGATATATTAAAAAATATTGAAATGATATTTATCTCTAAATCTCACTTTTTTAGAATAAATGATGAGATACCAGAAGATATGCAAACAAGTGTAATATGTTTGGGATTAGATGATTATACTGGCAAACGCCTTAATAATGATTTGATTATGGAACTTGAAACAAATATTATTGAGCAGTTAAAATATTTTGAGTCAAGAATAAATCCTGAAACAATAGAAGTTGATGTAAAAATTAAAAATAATGGATACAGCTGTGATATAATTGTTACAGGAAAAATAAATATGGCAGAGATAAATGAAGAAATAAAGTTTAAAACAAGCTTTAATTTTGAAACAGGATTATCTGTCATAGAGCAATTATAATGAGATAATATGGAAAAAACATTTTTAGATTACTACAGGGCAAATTTACATTATATAAGAAGTTCAGCAAAGGATTTTGCAGCAGAATTTCCAAAGATTGCTTCACGGTTAGAAATATCAGCATTTGATTGTGAAGACCCTTATATTGAAAGACTTCTTGAAGGAACAGCATTTTTAGCAGCTAAGGTTGATGAGCGTATTAGTCGTGGTTTTCCTAGAATGCTTGAGTCAGTTGTATCTGCTATTTCTCCAAAAAGTCTTTTTCCTAACCCATCTTTTGGTGTTGTTGACTGTAATTTTGATAGTGGTAAGTTTTTATCATCAGGCATAGAAATTAAAAGTAATGAAATTATGGAAGTTGATGTTGCATTTACCAGCACAAAATGTAAATTTTCTCCATGCTGGAGTGTAAATTTTGCACCTATTAAAATTAAAGATGTAAAATATATTACCAATGAAATATCTTCATATACACAGAATTTAGGTTTTACTGCAGGGGTAGAATTAGAGATTAGTGTTATTAATGCAGATGCGTTAAATATGATAGATGTTGATTATATAGATTTATATATAAATATGACGGATAGTAATGCTTCAATGTTACTTTGGCAGTTAATGTGTGATATGGAGAGCATAGTATTAAAGACTGATAACCAAACTATTGAAATAAAAGATTTTAAAGTTGATTTGCCAGCTTTTTATAATAATGATAGTTTACTATATTCAGCACAAGTGCAGTTTACTGGATTAAATGCACTGCAAAACTTTTTTATATATCCTGATATGTTTAAATTTGTAAGAATATATGGGGTAAAAAAATTATTTAAACAAGCATCAGGAAGTAATGGGAAACTTATTTTTGCCTTTAAAAAAAGACGTAATGAGTTACAAACTGTAATTAGTAATGACAGTGTAATGATAAACTGCCTGCCTGTAATTAATATATTTAAGATGAAGTCAAGTAGAGGATATACTAATGATTACTATGAGTATCATATAGTTCCAAATAATGTGGCTGCAAATGATTATGAAGTATATAATATAGAAAGTATAAATTTTTATGATAATATAAATAATCTACTACTTACTGCAAAGCCATTTTACTATACAGATGTTGAAGTTCAGTTTAATAATAATTATGATTATTTTGCAATCCACAGGCGTCCTAGAAGTGATGGTCTTTATGCTAATAGAAGCAGTTATAAAGGATATGAAGTATTTACATCTATATCAGGTGAAAAATGGCAGGAAGTGCGAGATGAGATAGTTCAGTATTCTGCAGACTTAATATGCACCAATAGAGATTTACCACTTTATATTAAAGCTAATACAAAGGTATTATTTGCTGCAAGTCAAGTAGAAAGTGGAGTGTTTATAAATGCACCTACAAAACCTTTAGACCCACTTATAAGCAGTGGTCGACGGGAAGACTGGGAAAAAATAAACCATATTATGTTAAACCTTTCGAATATACTTTGGAAGCCTGGAGAAGTTCCAGTAAAAATAATAAAAAATATTATTAAAAGCTATTCTTTATTATCAAAAGATGATACAGAGCGTATACTTTCAAGTATTATATCTCTTGAATCAGAACCTATGGTATTTAGATATGTTCATGGAAACAGTAATATTTTTTATGAACAGGGCTGGAGAATTAATATGGTAATAGCAGAAAGTAAAATAAACGATATAGGTTTTTTTACGTTTGCATGTGTATTATGGCAGTTTTTTCAAAGCTATGTGCCGATTAATTCACATATAGAATTTAATGTATACTCAGAATCATATGGGTTATTAAAGCAATGGATAATATAAAATCGCTTGTAAAACATGCAAGAAAATTAGCCAGTAACAAAAGCAGTATGCCAAATTTTTATGAATACGTTAGGCGTATAGAATGTATACATAAAAATTTAGAGCGAGTTGGAAATGCAGTAGATATTAATAGTGAGGCTGTTCGTTTTGCACAAGTGCCGCATTTACATTTTCCAGCAAGTGATATTGAAAGTGTATCTGTTCTAGCAAAATCTCATGAACAAGTGCTGATAAACCAGTATTTTTTTGGTTTGCTTGGTGCAAATGGACCAATGCCACTTGAGTTTACAAGTTATGTAATAAACCGTTCTAATAATTATTATGATAAAACTACACAAAAATTTTTAGATATAATAAACAATAGAATGCTGACTTTATATTATAAAGCATGGGCTTATAATGAACAGGCAGTTGACTATGATAGAGAAAACGGTTTAATAAGTAAAATAATTGGTGCATTAACAGGCAGTGTTAGTGATATATATTATGATAAAAACGATATAGTAAGTGAAAACTTTGAAAAATCCTACTCCAGGTTTTTATCAACACCAATTAGAAGTAAAGATGGGCTTGAAAAAATATTAAAAGCATATTTTCATATTCCAGTTCGAGTAATACCTAATATTGAAACAAAACACAGTATACCAAAAAAATATTACTGTAAATTAGGTAATAAAGAAACATGTGTTTTAGGACGTAATATTCAAATTGGAAAAAATTATTTAAGTAATAGTAAAAAAATACGTATAGAATTTGAAGTGGAAAGTTTTAGGCAGTGCCAAAAATTATTGCCAGGAACAAGCGAATATGAAAAAATAACATATATTTTAAATACATATTTAAATGCCCCTATGGAATATACAATAAAATATATAATAAAGAAAGATACAACACAGCAAAGTATTTTATCAGGAACAAATGCACTTGGTATGGGTATTGTGCTTAAAAACAATAAAGAAAAACCATATGATATTGTAATAATGGTAAATGGATACAGCAGAAGTGTTAATCAGCATAAAAATTCGTATAATAAGGAGCTATAATGAGCAAGCTAAAAAGAATACATCTTTTTTCAAGATTAAATCAGACAGCATATAAGGCAATGGAAAGTGCCACTGTTTTATGTAAAACAAGGGGAAATCCTTATGTGGAACTTGTTCATTTAGTAAATCAGATTATTATGTCTGAAAATACAGATTTTCATAAAATAATAGAATTTTTCCAGTTAGATAGTGCAAAATTATCAAAAGATTTAGTAAAAAGTCTTGATGAGCTGCCACGTGGGGCTTCAAGTATATCTGATTTTTCTTCATCAATTGAAATAGCAGTTAAAGAAGCATGGATGATAGCATCATTAGTATTTGGTAAAGAAAGAATAAGAACTGGCCATTTAATGACTGCATTAAAACAAACACCAGAATTATCAAACAAATTAAATGATATTAGTGTAGAGTTTATAAAAATAAATGGTGATATTTTACAAACAAAATTTGATGAAATAGTAAAAGATAGTATAGAGTATTCAGAAGGTGGTGCAAATGTAAGTGCATCAACAGGTCAGAGTCAGCAGTTAATGACTAATGCAGGAGCAGGAACATCAGAAGCACTGCAGTTATACACTGTAGATATGGTAGAGCAGGCACGAACAGGAAAAATTGATGAAATAGTTGGTAGAGATAAAGAGATTAGAAAATTAATAGATATATTAATGCGCAGGCGTCAAAATAACCCTATTTTAACAGGTGAGGCTGGTGTTGGTAAAACAGCAGCTGTGGAAGGGTTTGCCTGCAGGCTTGCAAAAGGTGATGTGCCTGACTGTTTAAAGGGTACGGTTTTAAGAAGTCTTGATATGGGGCTTTTACAGGCTGGAGCCAGTATGAAAGGCGAGTTTGAAAACAGACTTAAGCAAATAATAGAGGAAGTTCAAAACTCTGATGTGCCAATAATATTATTTATAGATGAAGCACACACATTAATTGGTGCAGGTGGGACAGCAGGTCAAAATGATGCAGCAAACTTATTAAAACCAGCACTGGCAAGGGGAAAATTAAGGTGTATTGCAGCAACAACATGGCAGGAATATATAAAATATTTTGAAAAAGATCCAGCACTTTCAAGAAGGTTTCAAAATATATTAATAGAAGAACCAGATGACGATAACTGTATTCGTATGATGAGAAAATTAAGCCATTCTTTAGAAGAATACCATAATGTTACCATAAGTGATGAAGCTTTATCAGCAGCTGTAAAGCTTTCACGTAGATATATACCTGCAAGGCAGCTTCCAGATAAGGCAGTAAGTGTACTTGATACAGCATGTGCAAGGGTTGCATTAAGCCAGTCCACAGAGCCAGAATCATTAGAATACATAAGGCGTAAAATTGAAGCATTAGAACTGGAAATAGAAATATTGCACAGGGAAGAAAATGAGGGAGCAGACCATAAGGATAAGCTGCAGGAAGTAAATAAAGAACTTGAAAAACTGCAAAATGAGCAGAAAGAAATTAGTAAAAAATATGAAGAAGAAATAGAGCTTGCAAAAAAATATAAGGAAACAAAAGCAAAAATATTAGAAGAAAAAGATGAGAAAGTGCTGTCTAATTTAAGGCAGGATATTCAGTCTATTTATAAAGACTTAATAACAGTGCAGGGTGAAACACCACTTGTGCTGCCATTAGTTGATGAGCAGGCTGTAAGCACAATTATATCTGAATGGACAGGGATACCACTGGGTAGAATGGTGAAAAATGAAATAAATTCTGTGCTTAACTTAGCTGATGAAATGAATAAACGCGTTATTGGGCAGGAACATAGTATAGAGCTGATTGCAAAACGTATTATTACAGCAAAGGCAAATTTAGCAGATCCAGAAAAACCACAGGCTGTTTTAATGCTTGCTGGTCCTTCTGGTGTTGGTAAAACAGAGACAGCTTTAACAATAGCAGAGCTTGTATACGGCAGCCAGCAAAATATTATAACTATTAATATGAGTGAATTTCAAGAAGCACATACTGTATCCACATTAAAGGGAGCACCTCCGGGATATGTAGGATATGGGGAAGGTGGTGTATTAACAGAAGCAGTGCGTAAAAAACCATATAGTGTAATCCTGCTTGATGAAGTTGAAAAAGCTCACAAAGATGTCCATGAAATATTTTTTCAAGTATTTGATAAAGGAAGAATGGAAGATGGAGCAGGAAGATTAGTAAATTTTAAAAATACAATAATTATATTAACTACAAATGCAGGCGATGATGAAATTATGGAATTATGTAGTGACGAAGAGAATTATCCTACAGCAGAACTGCTTGAAAAAGCAGTGCGTCCAGCTTTAATGGACGTTTTCCCTGCAGCATTATTAGGCAGGCTTTCTGTTATTCCATACTATCCACTTTCTAAAAAAGCACTGCATAATATTATTGATTTAAAATTAAATAAAGTTGCAAAAAGAATAAAAGATAATTATAATGCAGAAATGGTTTATGACCAGTCATTACGAGATGAAATTGTATCAAGATGTGATAATGTAGCATCAGGTGCAAGGCTGATAGATGCTGTAATAAGTAACGATTTATTACCAGATATTAGTGCAGAGTTTTTAAAGATGACAATGAATGGAAAAACGATGGATAAAATTGAAGTATCTGTAAAAGATGGCAATTTTAAGTATAACTATACATTAAAGGAGAATTAATATGCCTACTCCAGTAGCAACAATAGCAAATATGACAGCAACAGGTGATGTTATAACAGGTCCTGGTGCATTGACTACTATGGTAAAAGGTTTACCAGTTGCTTGTATTGGTGATGCAGTTGCAGGTCCATTATGCACAGGTGTAGTAAGCTCTACATTATCCCCAACAAATATTGCAAAGGGTAGACCAGTTGCAAGTCTTGGCTGCACAGTAACTGGTGTTTCGCCAGTTGGCGTGCCTGTGACTACTGCAATAGCAGTATGCCCTAATGTAAATGAAATAGTATAAAAGGTGTTTTTTATGGGACAAATTAATATAGATTTCCAAAATAAAAATCAAATAAATGCAACATATACAAAGCTTACTTTAAATGAATATATATCTAAACCATTTAGTGCTGTTATAGAATGTAATATACCAAAGAAAGATACAGGCAGTTCAAATGAATTTATAAGCAACCCATTAAGCTATATAAATGAGCATGTATATATAAAAGTTTCTCAAAAAAATAGCAATGGTATGATTTCATATAGATATATTTCTGGGAAAATAACTAATATTCTATACAAAGGAATATTCAAAAAAGATGATAAAAACAATTTATATGTTTATGAAATAACTGTTCAGCACCCTTTTGTTGAGCTTATGAAAAATAAAAAAAGTAAAAGTTATGTAAAGAAAAATGTAAAAGATATAATAAAAGAAATATTAGAAGAAAATAAAATAGGTAATTATGATTTAGGTAACATTGATGACAATGAGTTAATTAATCGTTCAGATAAAATATTAATTTATCAGCATAATGAAACAGATTATGAATTTTTAATGCGATTATTATTATTTTACGGTATAAATTACTATTTCTATCATATTAATAAAAAGAATAAAGAGTCCACCGATACAGCTACACTTAAATTTATAAGAGGAGCTTTTTTTGATGAAAAGTTTATGGATAGTAATAGTGATAATAGATATATTAATAAACTTTATTTGAATTTAGATAAAAATGATATTTCAGCAGGTGTTTTTAACAATGTTATTATGAATTATAATAACAGTATTAATTTGGAGAATAAAGGAAATATATCACTATATGGTTTTGAATATGGTAATAAAGCTGAAAGCATTACACAGCAAGGTCAAGATAAAGCTGATATTATGCAGAATATAAATGCCTCTTTATCATACAAAAACAATACTATTAAATTATCTTCAAATTATGTTTGTGTTGGTATTAAC
Organism: uncultured Mucispirillum sp.; assembly: GCA_944325215.1. Lineage (GTDB taxonomy): Bacteria > Chrysiogenota > Deferribacteres > Deferribacterales > Mucispirillaceae > Mucispirillum. The sequence continues at coordinate 14,379 of CALUZC010000004.1, forward strand.
AGTAAAATCACTATTAAAGGCTATCTGCCTGATGAAAGTATAGCCAAAGATATGTATTTAATAAAAAGCACTACTACGGTTTATAATAATAGTAGTAATGAAAAAGATACTATTGATATATTAGGTTTTTTTGCTGATAATACAAAACAAAATAGTGGAATGATAAGCGAAGATATAGAAAATACTGCTGCTTTATATTTTGATAACAAAATAATTAATAAAGAACCAGTTTATGCAGATGAAGTAGAAAAATCACATAGTAAACAAGGTATCGATTTATTTAAATATAAAATGGAACTTTTAGAAGCTACAGTGTGTGATAAAGACGGTAATACTGTTAAAGATGTTAATACTGATAAAGATCTTAGTGTTGATAAAGAAGATATAGCTATTCCAGAAATGTGTGATAAAGACAACCCTACTCTGTTTTATGCTAAACTTGAAAATACAAATCAGGAAAATAATAATAATAAAACAACAGATAATGGACAAAGTAAAGTAATAGTGGTAAATATGGTTATGCCATATGGAGCAAATAATTATTACATATATAATTATCCAGAAATAGGCAGTAAAATATTAGTTTTCTATAATAATGAACAATATTATTTATTTGGATATGTTCCAAATGTAAGTTCTATAATGTCTAACCAAGGTCCTTTAGAGCATAGTTATTTATATGCAGGAACACCAGAGCGTAATTATATAAATATTGAACAAGCATATTATAAACATATTAGAACATCTATATATAAGGGATCAATAGATAGTTTTATGAAGAAAGCATATAGTTTTATAAATATGAAATGTATTACAGAGTTTTATGAGGAAGAGACAAGTTTATATTCTGTTAATCAAAATCAAGAAACAATATCTGTAAAAATATGGTGTGCAAAACTAAAAGCAGAATATGACAAACAAATTAAGAATAAAAATGATAAACAAGAGGAATTAAAGATACTTGCGAAAAATGAAAATAAAGATGATAAAAAAATTAAAGAATTAAATGAAGATATAAAAAAAATAGAAACATCAATAGAAACTATTGAGTCAGAAATTAAAGAGGCAGAAGAAAAAATTCTTGAAATTTTTGTAAAAACTAAAGAAGAAATTAATAATATGATAAGCACGATGGAGCAGGATGAAGCAGCCAAGTACAAAGAAGAGCAAAACAAGAAAATAGATGAATATTTAAATAGTTATGATAGTGTTAATGTGCATTCTGGTATAGTAGATATAAATGGTAAAAGTTATGTAGATATTAAAGGTAATAACGGACTGTATTTATATTCAAATGCTAATGGTATGGAAATTTCAGGTGCAGATGGCTCTATTAATATAAAAGCAGAAAAATCTATAAAATTATCTGTAGGTTCACATTTTATAGAAATAGATGAAGATAGAATATCATTAGTAGCTCGTAAATGGATGCATGCAGATGGTCCAACAGATTCTTCAATTTCTTTAGAATCTATATCTGGAGTAGATATAAATGGTTTAAGTTGTTCTATGAATGGATTATTTTCATCATCTATGAGCGATGCATATGGTGGTTCAATTGAAACAAGTATTGGTTCATCTAGCATACAAGGTTTTAGATCTGGAATATATACATTAGCAGGAGTTAAAGGATTGATGAAAACTATCAAGAATATGGGGAAATTAGCAAATCAACTAGGATCAATTTCAAAAAGTCCAGCTAATAGATATGTAAATTATATTTTAGATAGTGGATTGCAAGCTTTTAATTTCGGTCTAAAATGTTATGATGTCCATAAAAATAAGCCAAAAAGTGGATTAGACAAATTTGAAACAGCTATTGAAATCTTAGAATTAATATTTGATGTTATGGACAGGGTAGTCACTATTATGGAGTCGGAAGATCCATCATATATGCATGATAAAGCTAAAAAAGATAGTAGAGCATCTAAGAGAGATGCTACAAGGCTTTTTCTTATGACAACCAAAATTATAACTGCAACAACTTTATTTGGCTTATTATTAAAAAAATGTGGTATGGTGCAAGAAGGTAAGTTAGAAATAACAGGTAAAGACATAGATATAGAAGTTAAAAAACTTACAACTGTTACAGAAGAAACAAATCAGTATAATGGTCCTATGACAACATTGACAACACTATTTAAAGAAAAAGCAAGACCAAATCCTTAAAGAAATTTTACTTGCTGATATTGATAGATGGTAAATTCAATAGAATATTTATGGAGAATTTATGGAATTAACAAAAGAAGAAAAAGCAAAACTTTCAAAAGAAGTGACACCTTTAATAACAAGTGTAGCAACAGGAATGCTTGTTTCTATGGCGCTTTCTGCAGTTACGAAACTTTTAGCTACCAATGTTCATAAAAGTAATGTATTTGGCAATAAAGTTACCGTTCCAACAGAAGATAAAACTGTTTTGTCAAATAGAGAGACAAAAGGTGATAGTATAGATTCATCACTTTCTACAGATGAGGTATCTGCTCAGCAGGGAGAAATTAAAGCTGCTAAGCAGGAAGGAAAGGCAAGCACATCAGAAGCTACTGCCAGTGAAGCAGGGGCAACTGCATCACGGGCAAAAGGTGGTGCTAGTGATATTGAAACAAAAGCATTAAAAATAACATAGTATGAAAGGTAAGAATAATATGACAGATAAATTAGACTGGCTTGATGAACATCTTGTATTAATAAAGTATAATAAACTATCTGAACTGGTAAATAATGAAGGGTATAAAATAAACCCAAATGTAGAAAAATTTTTACCAGATAATGATATGGTTGATAAATTTATAGATAATCTGGTAAAAGAAAAGCTTTATAAAGATGCATGCGAAGTATTGGCATATGCAATTCATAGGCGTGCTGGAGTATGGTGGGGTTATCGCTGCATGATGGCTTTAATAGATGAAACAGGTGGCGAGCCTTTTGAAGAAAGGGATATTGCAGATATTGGTAAACCAAGCGAGCCAAATATTCCAGATTTTTTACAGGATATACCACAGGTTGATGATAGTGCTGAATTAGAGGCTAAGATAAAAGAAGCATATGATGAACTTGATGCATTAAAAAAACAGGTTGATGAAGTAGTGCCTGATTATATTAAAGATAAATTTAATGCTTATATGGACGAATTTTATAATATGTTTAAGCAAGAGCATGGCTATACTCCACTAGAATTAATAGATATAGCACTTTCTAATTATAACCCTGGTGAATCAATTATTGATGAAGAAAACAGCCCAATTTTTAAGGCAGAAAAAGAGTTAAAAAGTAAAATAGAAAATATGCGTCAGGATACAGTTGATTTAATTAAATCAGTTGTGCCAGAAAAATCAAAAGAACATATTAAAAAAATGCAGGGGAAAGCTCTTGATGCTGTTTATGCATGGGTAGTATCTCCAGATGAAGTAAACTCTAAAAATGCAATGGATATTGGTAATGAATGTGCTGATAACCCAGCAGGTTTGTTGTGTCTAACTGCTTTTTGGAGCTACGGTAACCTTATGCCTATGACTAATCAGGTAATAAAAACACCAGCAGGGCTTGCAGCAAACGGATTAAATTCTGCTATTTTAAATATGAGCCTTGTAAAAGGTGGAAATAAAAAACCTAAAGAAAGGTTTGAAGAATATTTTAATATTGGCTTAAATATTGCTTATGGAAAAGATAACTGGTCGGATTCTTTGGAGAATAATAAAGCACCCCATGAAGATATGACACAAAAAAATACACAGAATATATCGGTTAATAAGCGATTTACAGGTGAATAAATATATATGAAATATAAATTATTTGCATTATTATTTATATTTATTGCTAGTGGCTGCACATACAGGCATGATGCAACAGTGTTTTTGTCTCCAGAATTAAAAGCATACTATGGGTATTATCCATCACTAGAGGTTGATTTTGTTGGGATTAATGATAATGAAAAAGCATGGCTTTCTTCATATAAACTTAATAAATATTTCCAGCCAGAAAACCCTATGAGAAAAACACTGCAGCCATATACAATGGTGTTTTCAAGTAATGATGAAAAACATTACCAAAGACTTTCTAAAAGTGAAAAAGAATGGAGCTTATGGAAAAGAAAGGGTGCAAAAGAGCTTTTTATTGCAGTTAATCTTCCAGGTATAGAAGATGATAATGCAAGGAAAATAATAATGAAAATAAGGTCATATATTGGTAAACGAATACCTTTATACATAGAGGTAACGCCTACTGGTATTTCATTAATTGGTAAAAAACCAGAATACATTAAGGAGTAGATATGATATTTCGTGAAATGGTTCATTGGTCTGATGGTTTATTTTTACAGCCACATCATATGCAGCAGCTGCAAAATTCTATGATAGATGTTCAACAGAAATCTTTCATGCTTTCCACATTTTATACTTATGGGCTTATTGATTTTAAGATAGATGAGGAAGCATTAGAAGGCATGCGATTCGTAGTGAAAAAACTTTCTGCTGTTATGCCAAATAATTTATCAGTAAGTATGCCTGGTAATCTTAATATTACACCTTTTACATTTGAACCAACAGAATATATTAATGATGAACATATTATGGTATATCTTGCAATACCACATTATAAAGATACAGATGCAAATTTAAGCTATAATGATAATGAGCGAGTATACAGCACAAAAGAAATGTTTATACGAGATGAAAATACTGGTGATAATGAAATCTCCATGTTAAAACGTATATATAATGGAAAAATTACAACAAATACATTAAATGAAGACTATAACTATTTACCATTATGCAGGCTTAGGTGGGTTTCAAAAAATATTAATGAACCAAAATTTGATATAGACAGCAATTATACTGCACCATTTTATATTATAACTGATGACTGCCCATTAAAAAGTTATATATCAGAGCTTATGTATGTAGTAAAAAAGAAATGTGAACATATTATAAAAGAGTTATCAGAAAACGGTTATAATACAAATAACCTTGCTGGTGGAAATCTGTTTAATGTTATGCAGTTATCAACACTTTCTTCATTTGAAAAAGTAATATCATCACTTATTGTTACAAATAAAGTATCACCTTTTGTAATATATCTGAACCTTACAGCTATGCTTTCTCAGCTTACAGCACTACAGCCATTTACAAATAGAGATGATGTTATGGCATATTCTCATGATAATTTAATGGAAGTATATAAAGATGTTGTTACAAATATCCGTTCTATAATAATGTCAGGTGGATATACTGATTATGTTCAATATGAGTTTCAATTAAATGGAGATTATTACAAAACACAGCTTAATAGTAATGATATTATAAAAGCATCAAACTGTTATTTAGCAATATCTATTTCCGGCAATACAGATATTGCAAAAGAATATATAGAGCAAGGCGATAATTTTAGGTTAATTAATGAACAGGGCATAGAGAAACGTATTAGAGGTGTAAAACTTAAAGAATTAAGATTTCCACCAAGATATCTTCCTGTTATACCAAATGCTGTATGGTTTTCATTAGAAGATATGGCAGAAAGTGAAGCATGGAACTTAATATGTAGAGAAAAAACTGCAGCAATTGAACTTCTACCTGAATCATTTCCTGATTTTCATGGATCTTTATTTATAACTTTTGAACAGGGAGAAAATAATGATAACTCAAAATAAAATGGAAGATTTATGCAGACCTGTTATTACATACATATGCAATATATGGATACTTAAAAACAAAGGATATGAAGTCCATGAAGAAGATGTAATTAATGAAATAAATATAATGTTTAGTAAAATTAAGGAAAAATGCTCAAGTGAACCTTTATTATATAAAGAATTTCTAACTATAGAAAAATCATTAGTATTTTTTATAGACTATATCATAAAAGAGGGTAATTTTACATTTTCTAAAAGCTGGAAAAACTTAAGTAAAAAATATGGCGAATTATCTGGTGATGACAAGTTCTTTGATATATTACAAAACATCTTATTAGACCCTACTGCAGAGGATAGAATAGAATTACTGTATGTGCTTATGGGGTTAGGGTTTGATGGTTCATATAAAGGCAATTCTGCTAATATTGAAAATTTAATGAGAACATGTGTTTCAAAAATGCAGGGAAATATAAATGTAAATAAAGAAGTGCTTACAAAGCAGCAGGAAAATGTAGTAACAGTAAAAAAAACATACAATAAAACAAAGATACTACTTATATCATATACTACAGCAGCAGTAATTCTTATATTATCATTAGTGTATAATTATAATGTTTTTAGCAATCATATAAACCCAGTAAGTGATACAATAGAGAATGCTATCAGCAACGCAACAGAAAATTTTGAAGTATATACATTTGATAATCAGATAGACGAAGAACAAGGCAGGTAACATATATGATGGAAATACTTACAGCCCACCCTTTACTTTCCATTGCTGTTGCAATAATTTTAACAATAATTATTTTAATGTTTGTCCCTAAACTATTTTATAAACTTAAAAATAACAGGCAAAAAGTAAAAGAAACAAAAGATATAAAAAAAGATTTAATGATATGGAAGCGTATTGCCCATTTAGCACGTGGTGGAAGTGCTGCAGATAGTGCAAAAAATTCTATTATCCAGTCTAATATACAAATTATAGAATCAGCATTTGAAAAACTTAAAACACTTTTAAAATCCGATTTTAAATCTGTTGATGATGTGCCATGGTATATTGCTCTAGGTGAGCCATATTCAGGTAAATCAACATTAATAGAAAATTCTGTCCAGGATATGGTTGCAACAGAACGTGATGAAGTTGAAAAAGATGGCTCGCAAAGGTCTGCACTATTAAAATTCTGGGTGGGAAGTAGTGGTATTGTGGCCGATGTAAGTGGTAAAGTATTTTTTGACAGATGGTTAGAAGGCAGTGGAGCAGAATGGAATACAATTATAAAAAATATACGGAAAAAACATAAAAATAAAACATTATCAGGTATTATTTTAACAATCCCTGTGGATTCATTAATAGCTGATGATGAAACACTTACTAAACGCAAAGCCATTCTCATGAAGACAGAACTTAATAGAATGGTTAATATGTTTGGTATGCATCTACCTTGCTATGTGGTTATAACAAAATCAGATATGATACCAGGTTTTAGAGAGTATTTTGATGGTATAGATGAAAATGTTAGAAAAGCACCACTAGGCTGGAAAAGCAATAAGCCATATTATGAAGATAATGATTTTAACAACTTCTGGGTAGATTTTATAAGTAAATTAAGAAAAGGAAGAAATAATTTATTATTAAATTCTGATGTATTTTACACAAAATCAGATAATGGGCGATTTGATAAAACATCAAGTATATTTTTATACCCAGAATCTGTAAATGATTTATCCAGCAATGTTGAAATATATTTGAAAACCATATTTAGTTCCACAAAAGTATCAAATTTTCAACCAAGTATAATATTAGATGGTTTATATTTTACATCAGCAGGCGATAGTGGATACACTTTAAACAAATTTTTTGCAAAACTTCAAAATAAAAAGATTGATGATGCACCTATTGCTGAAGATGCAGTTAATAAAAAAGGTTTTTTTATATCAGATTTATTTGCGAAAAAAATATTTAAAAATACCCATTTAGCAACATATACATCAAAAGAGTTAGTAAGGCGTAATTTAAAGCATTATGTATCTATTGGTTCTATGGGGCTGATTTCTATTATATGGATACTGGCTACCATATTTAGTGATGAAAAAATATCAGAAAAAATAATTAATAACATGTCATTTTATAAAGAGACAGCAGATATTTTTGCTAATAAATCAATTAATCAGGCATATTTAATATCTATGGATAGTAGTGGCAACCCAGTATATAATGGGGAATCTATTATGCCTAATGACCAGCTTTTATACAGGCAGAGTTATTATATTACAGCTTTAAAAGACGTTCAAACAAAATGGAATGCACCTTTTGGTTTTTATGTTTCAAGTTTATTAAGGTTTGGCTCTATAAATATGGATTATTCAAATAGATTATATTTATTTGAACTTATACACAGCAGGCTTGTAACATTTCCTTTAATTAGAACAATTGAAGAGCATATGATAACTAAGAAAGATGAACCATTTACTCTTAAGAAAAGGGAAGTATTTTTATCACTACTGCATTTTTTAGATGATAGTGGCAGTTATTCCATGAAAGAAGAACGCGAAAAGGTTGAAATATTAATACGGTATTTATTTCCTGAAATGCATGATGAGATAGTTAATTTGCTTACTGCCAAAAATTATTACTCAAAACGAAACTACCAGATGATTAATGAATCAATTATTATTCATAAGTCTTTCTTTAAAGCAGTTCAAGCTGGTATGCAAAGTATGCTTGCTAGCTGGAGTGATGGAAGTATATACCCTGATTCTAATTATAATATAGAGAAAAACCTTATTTATGCAGTAAATACTGTAGAAAATATGATTGATAATACACTTAATTTTAAAACAAAAGATGATGATTATACAAATATAGATATAATAACAAACTATTCAAGGTTATGGACACAAATATATAATAACATCGTTAAAAATGTAATGACTATTAATACTTCTATGCAGCAAATAAAGGAAAATTATCCTAATGCAATGCAAGAAAATAATGATAAAAGTTTTATACCAATGCTTGCAGCAAGTTACGCTAATTATTTAAAATTATTTGAAGAAGATTTTGCTACTATAACACAGTATAATAATAGGTCTGGAATTGATAAAAAAATCGTGCTAAGAAATTTTATAGATAGTGTAGAAATAAGTAATACAAAAGAAAATGCTAAAACAAATTTAGAAAATGAGTTTAACCGAATACAGACAGCTGTCACAAAAAATTTTAATAAATTATTTGAAACGGTTGAAATAGATCAGACAGCATTCACATACTATAACTTAGTGCTTGCATTATTTAATAGTGGTTATAACAGACCTATTAGGAAAATTAACACAAATTTAGATATTTCACCAATTATAAGCCAGTATAACAGCAATGCAAAACATAATGTTTCATTACTATTAAAATACGAAGATGCATTAAAAGATAATAAAGATTTTGCAAAGTTAATACCTTTTATAAAATTGATGCACAGCCATACATACCAGTATAATAATATTATTTTTTTACAGGATATGATTAAGCATTATCCAGAAACAGAGCTTGATTTAATGGTTAAGGTATCATCAAACTATGGTGATAACATGAGTATAACAATGCCAAACACTAAATATGTGAAGCTAATGTATAAAACCGAATATAATACAAAAGCAATAGATGAATATATTAACCCATTTTGGAATAGTGTCCATAATATTACAGCATCACTGCCTAAAGACGATGTCAACTATTTATCATATTACTTAGCTAATGATATGAATTATATAAGTCTGTATGACATGATGAATAACTACACAGCAGCGTTTATTCGTTACTGGGGTAGTTTTGGGGATAGTATAACACCATCAATTTATAACTATGAAGCATTCCATAAGTTTATTTCAGGTTTACAACCATATATAGTAAATAATGAAATATATAATATTTATTATACATCAAATAAAATTATAAATATGCTACCTGATAAGATTATGCCACAGTCATTAGACAGAGATAAAGTAAATTATAGTGCAATGATAGATGAAAAATTAAAAGGAATAGACCCAGCATATACAGAAATATGTAATACACTGACAGCTAACTGGGTATCACTTCCTGCAACAGCATTTAACGCAAATAAGACTTTTTCATCTATGAGCGACCAGGTGGTTAAACAGAAATACTTAACTTTTTCAATAGACAGCGAAAGATTTGTTAATATTCCTTGGTGGAAAAAGCTCTTTGAAAAAGGCGAATATTTAGTAAAACATGATGCAGCATTTGGAACAGTTAATTTAATAAAACAATATCAAGGTAATTTTAGCAGGTTTCCACTTTATGCTGATGGTAATGCAGCTAATTCACTTGAAATGACAGAATTATTTGATTTGAAATATATTTTAAATGACTTTGGCTGGATAGCTGATAATTCTACATCATCAAGTGAAATTATATCAATAAAAGCACCTTTAAAACTTACAGGGCTTGTTAAAAATGAAGAGCATGTAAAACAGTGGGGAAAAGATATTTTAACCATTATAAACACACTTACTGCAACCCCTATTCCACTTGAATGGTCATTATTTGTGCCAGATGAAATAAAACAAATAGAAATGGCAAAAAATTCAGGAATAAATACTGCGCTTCCTTTATTTAGGTATGTAGAATTTTCAAGTGATAATAATACGAAAAATTATAAAAAGTTTTATACAGCATCTGATAAGGAATCTAAGTTTGTAGTAGCAAAGGATAATGCTATAGCAGGTAATTTTTCATTTAATTTTTATGCTCATTCAGATAACAGCACAGCAGAAGGCAGTGTAAAAGTAAATGGTAAATGGTCGATACTCAAGCTTTATTTAGATAAAAATACAGTAAAAGAATCAGATACTATATATTATGTGCCTATTTATGTTCAAGATGAGAGAGGGCTTGTATATATATATTATCTTGGTGTAGAGTTTAATAAACCAATACCTGACAGGCAAAGGTGGCCTAATAAATATAATTGGCCAAATTTTTCATAAATAAGTGATATATGCGAAAAATACTTATTATAGCAGTGATATTTATATTTACAATATCATGCCAAAAGAAAAATGATATTTTAGATACATATTTACAGGTAAATGTGCTGCCGGATAATATTTTAAATGAGTATAGTAAATACGGAGCAAAGGTTAATAATGAAATATACTATACTAATAATGAATTTTATTCCAATGTCCGTTTTATGAGTGGTGGAGAATATGATTTAACTTTGCCATCAACTTTTATGGTAACACAGTTAAATAAAAAGAATATTATATTAGAAATAGATATTAATAAGCTGAAAAATGTAGATAATGTAATCAGTTCTTTTTTTGTCCAGCCATATAAAACAGCTAAACAGTATAGTGTTCCGTATTTAACTGACAGTATAGGTATAATTATAAATACAAAATATATAAATGAAACAGCTATTACTAAGTGGGACGACTTTTGGGCAAATAGTAATATTAATAATATATTAATTAAGGCAGATATGCGTGATTTTTTTAGTATAGCATTGAAATCACTAGGTTATACAGCAAACACAATGATGGAGGAAGAAATACGTGAAGCTTATGACAGGCTTACTGTTCTGCTGCCAAGACTTAATATAGTAACATATGATGAAATAGAAAAGGCATTAGTAAGTGAAGAAAATGCAATAGGTATAGTCTATTACAGCGAAGCATACAGGCTTATAAAACAAAATAAAAATTTAAAATTTATAAATCCATTAGATGGCAGTTTAATGTGGATTAGAAGTTTTACAATACCAAAAGCATCTGATAATGTAAACGAAGCATATAAATTTATAGATTATATGATTCAGCCTGAAACTGCAGCACAAGTTTTAATGGCATATGGACTAGTGCCACTTCTCAATTATAATATAATAAAACCCTATTTACCACAAGAATTACAACTTCATTATGAAGTATTTATGAGCGATGAAAATCTTAAAAAATTAGAAATTCAACAGGACGTAGGAAGTGCAGTTAATTTATATTTAACATACTGGAATAAGCTTATAAATAATCAAACTAATTAATAAATAATATTATAAAAGAGATGAAGTGGCATTACGAATTGAAAGTAATGCCACAAAATAAATTAGTCACCAGTAACAACTGTTGTTTGTTTAACAAATAAACCTAAAACAGAAGTAGATTTTTGGTCAACAGTTTTAATGTTATTAATACCACCTTTTCTAGCAGCAGCATCAATAGAACAATCACCAACTGCCACTAAACCTAAAACGTTAGTGCAAGAAGCTTCACCAGTTTTAGAACCTCTACTGTTGCTTGTAGCATTAACTGGCTCAGTAACACCTGTGTATAAAACGCCATTCATACCAACAGCTGCACAGCCTGAAGCCATAATACCAACTACTAAAGTAAGTAAAATAAGTTTTTTCATTTTGTTCCTCCAACAAAAACATCATAGGTGATATTCTTAACATAATATTCTAGAATGTCAAGAGAAATATTGAATTTTTAAAAAAAAGTTATAATTTAAATAAACTATCAATTTATAGCAATAAATATCTTTGCTTTTTTAATTTATTTATAATAAAATAAGGTTATGGGAAAAATTATATTAGTATTATTTATTATTGTTTTATGTAACAGGATCTATGCTGAACCACTAAAATATAGTGCTGCACCAAGTATATATTCATATTTAAGTGAAGATTTTCAGAAAAATATATTACCTAATTTAAACCCTGTATCAGATATTTATTTTCAAAAAGCCTATAAGAAATATAAGCAGATTAATTTTAATAATGAATTTATATTATACCAAAACACATTAAATAGCGATAAAAGCCTTCAAATAAGTCAGGAATATTTACTGCCAACATCTTCTCTTTCATTAATGTGTTTTTTAGTGGATAAGCAGCAGGATTACAGCCTTGTGGAGCTTTTCTTTATAGAATCCACAGGAAAAATAAGCCAAGTTTATTCTATATCAGGTTATGTTAAAAATAATAATTATAAAGAATATATTCCATATGGTATGCCAGGCTGGATATATGGAACACTTGCATTAATATACGATGATGCATCAGATTACACAAGTTATGATATATTATTAGATGAAGAAAAATTAAGAGCTGCCTCACTAATATTCATTCCAGAAGATGAATCATACTTTAAAAATAAGGATAATATAGCAAAATACCCTGCAACTAATGTAATAAATAAAAAAAATAAAGTAACAATCCTTATAAAAGAAAGAAGAATATTAGAATATTTTAATAAATATGAAGCAGAGCCACAGGGAACCTTTCAAAAGTATCTAGGTGGTGCTATAACTATGAAAGCCTATCTCTATGCATATACATATAGTATTAGTAAAGTTAATAATAAGGATAAAATAGAGATTATATCATCACCTGCCTTATTTCAGCTGCAAAAAGATAAGGGATATAATAGAAGTTATGCATACCAAAAATCATATTATAAAAGTATTAAAATGAGTGAGGGGCAGGAAAATATACTTGTGCTAGACAGCCCCAATGGACATGAAATAACCACTATAGATAAAACATATTATCGTTCAAGAGATATATTATATACACCATGGAATAACAGATATGCTGGAAATGAACTTTGGTATGCTGTTATTCTACCAAAATTAAATAAAACGGGCTATGTTTTAAGTACTAAAGTAAAAATAATAGATATGGAAAAAAGGTAATGGTAAAAACTATACTAATATTTACAAAAGATTTTGCAGGTGAAAAACTGCTTAAATATATAAAGGAATTAAAGCTTAGCCCATTTATTGCAACCACATCAAAAAGTCATCTTTCTAAAAAGCATACAGGCAATATTTTCTTATATAAAAATGATTTTCAAATATTTGAAGTATCCCCTGAAAATTATGAACATTCATCAAATATGCTGCCAAATGTAGATATGATATTATGTGTTGACTGGAAGAAGGATTATTTTGCAGGAAGCAGTATAAACTGCCCAGTATATTATATGCAGCCATCACTTTTGCCAAAATACAGGGGTTATGGTGCAGTTAGTGAGCAGTTTTTACGGGGTGTTGTTATTTCTGGCATAACAATATATGAATATAACGGTATAATCGATGGGGGCGATATTTTATATCAAGAAGAAATAAAAATAGAAGATTATTTTAATGCAGGTGATTTTATAGAAAAAGCATCTAAAAAAACAGCAGAGTTTATAAAAAAGATATATCTAGGAACAATTTTTCAAAAAAAACAGCAAAATAATGCAGCTGCATTTTATTTACCAAAAATAAGAAAAAGTAGTAAAGTGCTAGATTTTAATGCATCAGCAGTATCGGTATATAATTTTATAAGGGCATACAGCTATCCATTTAGTATGGCATCATTTTACTATAAGGGAGTTGAATATAAAGTTTCATCTGCCAGTATAGAATCCTGGAGTGGTATTGAAGGAAAGCCGGGTGAAGTAATACTACAAAATGATTATGGACTTGTTGTAGCCTGTGGCAGTGGGTCTATACTAATAAAAGAAGTAGCCATTAATGGAAATATTATGAAAGCCCACATGATAAATGCATTTGATGGAGATATATTTGTGTAGTTATATTTATATAACTTGAAATATATAAACCCCAAAGTTTTGATTAACAGCCTTTAATACATTATTGTCACATATAAGCATATTTTTTCTTATATTTTCAGGGATATCATCTATTAGGTTGTTTGGTATATTATCAATATAAATACGTTCATTAAATTTTTTATAATAAACTAAATCAGCATACTGGCATGTTATATTAATCACTTCATTAACTGTATATATTCTTTTAAAGTTACTACTATAAAATGAATATATAGTATTAGTAAAAGCATCATCATGGTAAACAACAGCATCAATAATTATAACAATACTGTTTTTTGAAGCACTAGAAAATGTATTTTTAATAAAATCTTTAACATTATCTTCATTATGAAGTTTATTTATAATAAATGTAATATTACCTTTATTTAAGTTATTAGCATTAATATATTCATCAATAATAGTGTTATGATTAATTATATTATCGAACATTTTTTTTCCTCCATGCTTTTTCTAAAAAAGAAAAAGTAACAGCCGATAAATCATCAAATTCTAAAAGAAATGCATCATGACCATAATCTGAATCAATAGTTACCCTTTCAACTTTATTTCCATATGTTTTCATAATATCACACATTTCGTCCATTTGGTAAGCAGGAAAAAGAAAATCAGTAGTAAAATCAATAAAAAGCGAGTTTGCTTTTAATCTTTTTAAGCTTTCAGCATAAGAGCCATATCCATATGATAAATCAAATATATCCATAGCTTTTAAAAGATATAGATAGCTGTTTGCATCAAAGCGTTCAGTAAATTTGTAGCCATTATACCGAAGATAATTTTCCACTTCAAAGGAACTGGAAAAATCAAAAATACTATCCTGATGCCCAAGCCTTCTGCCAAATTTAGAATTAAATGATGCATCAGAAAGGTATGTAATATGGCCTGCCATTCTAGCTATTGCAAGCCCATCTTTTGGTGCAGTCTTATCGTAATAATTGCCTTCCTGCCAGTTTGGATCTTTTATAATAGCATATCTTCCAACAGTATTAAAAGCCATAGCCATAGGTGTAATTCTACCAGCTGCTGATATTATAATAGCATTTTCAACAATTTCAGGGTAAGTAATAGACCATTCTAAAGCCTGCATACCACCTAGAGAGCCACCTGCAACACAAAAAAGTTTTTCAATTTGCAGATAATCCAGCAGTTTTTTTTGGGCTTTCACCATATCTCTAATTGTAACAACAGGAAATTTTAAAGCATAACGGCTTCCTGTATATGGGTCAATACTAGCAGGGCCAGTGGAGCCATAACAGCTTCCTAAAATATTTGAACAAACAACAAAATATTTATTTGTATCAATTGGTTTATTAGGTCCTATCATAGGGTCCCACCAGCCTGCAGTGCTGTTATCAGATGAAGAAAGCCCAGCAGCATGTGCTGAGCCTGTTAAAGCATGGCAAACTAATATTGCATTACTTTTATCTTCATTTAAAGTGCCATATGTTTCGTATGCTATTGTAACAGGAGAAATCATTCTGCCACTTTCTAGAAAAAATTCATCTTTAAAAGTCACATGCTGCGTGTTGACTATTCCTAAAGAATTTTCTGTATTCATTAATCTTCTAATGCCCTTTCAAAATCTGCAATAATATCATTAATATTTTCTATACCAACAGAAACACGTATTAAATCACCACTAATACCGATAGCTTCAAGCTCTTTATCTGGTACCTGCCTGTGAGTAGTGCTTGCTGGGTGAGTTACAATAGTCTTTATATCACCAATATTTACAACATGTATAGGCAGAGTTACTTTTTCTATGAATTTTTTACATTTTTCATAGCCACCTTTAATGCCAAAAGTAAGTAAGCTTGCACCTTTTTCTTTTAAATATTTAGAAGCATTTGTATAGTTTTCATCACCTTCTAAACCATTATATTTTACCCATGCAACATTTTTATTAGTTTTTAAATATGCAGCAAGCTGTTTTGCATTTTCTACATGAGCCTTCATTCTTAAATGTAATGTTCCTATACCCTGCTGTATTAAGAAGGAATTAAACGGACTTATAGCACCACCTATATCTCTCATAGCAGATACTCTAATTTTTGCAGCAAAGCATGCAGGTCCAAAATGTTTAGTAAACACTAAACCATGATAGCTTTCATCTGGTGTATTAAATTCTTCAAATCTGCCACTATTTGCCCAGTCAAATTTTCCACTATCTACAACAATACCACCAAGAACGGCACCATGACCTGCTAAAAATTTAGTAGCAGAATGGATTACAATATGTGCCCCATGTTCAATAGGTCTTAAAAGGTATGGAGTAGCACATGTGCTGTCTACAACTAATGGTAGTTTATATTTATTAGCAAGAGCAGCAAATTTTTCAAAATCAGGCACAAAACCTTGTGGGTTTGCAACTGCTTCTAAATAAATTGCTTTTGTTTTATCATCAATTTGCTTTTCAAATTCTTCAATATTAGCAGGGTTTGCAAAACGGAATTCTATACCAAGCCTTGCAAATTGAGAAGTGAAAAGAGTATGTGTGCCGCCATATAAAAGTGTGGAAGTAACAACATTGTCACCTGGTTTTGCAAGAGTAACTATAGTCATAAATTCTGCAAACTGACCACTTGCACATGCAAGAGCAGCAATACCACCTTCTAAAGCAGCCACAGTTTCTTCTAAAACAGAAGATGTTGGGTTATTAAGCCTTGAATAAATATAGCCAGCAGTAGATAAATCAAAAAGGTTTGCAGCATGTTCAGCATTTTGAAACTGGTATGCATTAGATAAATAAATAGGTGGGTTAGTAGCACCTGTTTCGTCCCTTTTGTATGTGCCATGAACGGCTAAAGTTTCGATAGATAATTCTTTCTTCATAATATACCTCACTTAAAAATATTTACTTTATCTTATGTGAGGCTGAAGATATGACTATAATAAGAACTATTAATAAGAACTTATCTCCCCCCTAATAACTGGAGCAGGAATTAGCACCATCTGCTTTTTATCGCCGGTTGCTGCAGCTTCAAAGGGCCCGTCCCTCCACTGCTCACGATAAGATTTTATTCATACTATACATCATTTATTTTAATGTCAAGAAAAAAATAATACAAAAATAGTATGAAATACATAAAATGTAATAATAATAAGAAAAATTATATTATTTTTTTTATGATTAATCGATGAATATTATAAAAATATGTTATATACAATATTTAGAAAGTAAGGGCATAATAACAAAGTATTTTGCCCTTATAAAATATTATTTCCAGGTAACTGGTTTATAAAATGGTGTATGAGAGCCAACAATTAAAGTATTTGTGCCTTTAGACTTATTCATTACCTTAATTCTTGATTTTACAGCCATATCTTTATTTGTATCATAAATAACAGCAGTATTTGGGTACTTCATTTGGATTTCATATGCATGAAAAATATCAGCAATAAATAGTAAGTCTGTATTTTTATCTTTAATATTAATCATACTGTGTCCGGGAGTATGACCATAGGCATTAATTGCAGTAATTTCTTTAAAGTCATTATCAATAACCCCTTGACTAAATAATTTTATGTTATTTTTATATGGAGCAAGTAATTTTTTTGCAGTTTCTGCTGATTTATCATTAGCTTTTTTAAAAAAATAATCATATTCAACTTTATTTATCTATATTTTAGCATTTGGGAAGGTTGGTTTATTATTATTTATCATACCACCAATATGGTCAAAATGAAGATGTGTAAAAATAATATGTGTAATATCACTAAATTTTAGCCCTGCAATTTTTAAGGCTTTTTTAAGGCTGTTAATAGTATCAGGATAGCCAGTATCAATTAGAATATTATTTTTCCCTTTTTTAATTATTACAATATTAGTATTTGTAGTGTATTTACCGTTAGGGAAAATCTTTTTACTGTATTTAGCAGCATCATTATCTATAATTAAAATGCTATTATCTCTTGGAAAACTTTTTAATGATGTAATATAAACATCTGCATTATTAATTTTTGTATGGTAGTATTCTTTTTCTGCTGCAAATAAAAATGAAGGACAAAGTAGTAAAAATAAAATAATTTTTTTCATATATTATCTCTTATTGTATAGTGTATATAAAATATTTAATATATGCAAACAATACTTGCATAAAAAGTAAAAATAAGTATAGTAAAGAAAATAAAGAGGTGAATCATGCGAACAATAATTATAGCGGCAGTTATTGCTATTTTAGCAGGTATAATATACCAAAAAGTTGTTAAGGAAAACATGGAAGTAAAAGAGATAGTTGATCAGACAAAAGATATAGTAAGTGGTGCAGCAAATAAAGTTAATGAAGCAATAGGTGATGAATCATCACGAAAAGAAGCAGTTGATAATGCCTTAAATAATGTGGAGGAATTTTCTAATACTGTTTCAGAAAAAGTAAAGGAAGAGGCCCTTAAAAAAGGAAAGTATGTTGCAGAAAGTATTATTGCAGAAAATATAAATACTGACCAAAACATAACATGTGATATTGCAAAAGCTACAGTGCAGAAAATAGCTGGTGATGAAATGCTTACTACAAAGGAAGAAAAATATATTGATGGTTTATATAAAACAATGCGTAACACATCAGATATATCTAAAGAGGCAGCATTTTCTACCATAGAGCTTATATACTGTGGAAATAATTAGAAATTATTAATTATTGGTTTTATTTCTTTATTTACTTTTTTCATATTAAATAAAAGAAAAATAGAGGCAAAAAGCATTATTAAGCACCATATAAGCATAGTGGCTTGTGGTGGTATTTTTTCAGTTATTGAGCCTGCGAAAAAGCAGCCAATTGGTCCAAACCCTAAGTTTACAATGGTGTATATGCTTATTACTCTGCTTCTCATTTCTACAGATGAGATAGTTTGAAAAAGTGTATTAGATGCAATAAATGTTGCCACAAGCCCAAGCCCTGCAGGTATGGCAAGAGCCATAGAAATGGCAGGAAATGGTGATACTGCAAATAAAGCAAGGCTTATGGAGTATAAAAGGCTTACTTTTACAACAGGTTTTGGCATTTCTTCAAGTTTTACAAGTGAAGCAACAGAAAAAGCACCAATAATCGCACCAAAGCCAAAAAAGCCCATTAAAAACCCTAAAAGTTTAGAATCCCCATGGAGAATATCTTTAGCAAATATAGGAAACATAACAGTGTAAGAGTATGAGAAAAGCCCAAATATACCTAAAAATATAAACATAGTTTTTAGTGTATAGAAGTTTTTAACATACTTTATACCATCTATAACATCTTTTATCATATTATGTTTTTTATTATCTTGCTGTATTTCTTTAAATTTTATAATATAAAGAGCATATAAAACTGGGATATAAAGGACAGCAGTCAGTAAAAAGCAAAACCCTTCCCCTGCATAAAAAACAATAAATCCTGCAATAGATGGCCCTATTAAACGTGAAAGATTAAATGTCATAGATTGTAAAGCTAAGGCACTTTTTAAATTTTTTCTATTTTCTACCATTAGTAAAATAGATGACTGGCGTGCAGGCATATCAATGGCAGAGACTATTCCTAAAAACAAACTTAAAAGCATAATTAAGTAATAGTTAATAGTATTTGTTAAAACAAGGGCGGCCATAATTAAAGCATGCATCATAGTAAGAAACTGTGTAAACATAAGTGTTTTTCTTTTATCATGCTGTTCAAGGTAAGCTCCAGCTAAAAGTCCAACAATAAATATGGGAGCATTTGCTAAAAGTTCTATTATACCAAGTTTTAATGGTGATTCTGTAAGACGATATACAAGCCATGAGGAAGCAAGTTTTTGAACCCAAACACCAGTCATAGCAGCAGACTGCCCAGCAAGGTAAATTTTAAATTCTCTAGATTTAAGAGCAGAAAATGTATTTGGATCAAATCTAAAGGGCAGCCTTATATGCAGCATTATTTATCCCTCATCATGCATTTATACATTCTGTCAGGCTCAGGGCTGCATTTATAGAGAGAGCATTGGTTTAATGGGTATGATTTATGTTTTATAGTATCATATATTCTATATTCTTTACTGTTATTATTTTTATCACCAAACTGAACAAGTTTCCAGTATTTAAGTTCCTGTTTATTACACACTAATATTCGCTGGCCATAAAGGGTGGCTTCATCTAAAGTGAGAGAAAAAACATTAAAAGGTATTGCAAATAATAAAAATAAAATACATAATAATTTCATACTTTTATAATATAACTAAAATTAGAAATTATCAATTTATTTTATATATAATTTATGATAATGTCATATAATACTTAAGGTGTAGAATGTGGCGTGTATTATTTTTATTATTTTTATTATCAGTAAATGTGTATGCTCAAAATATAGGTGGTCCTATTGTGCGTGGTGTTGAGCCTAAAGAGCCAAAGCCATATGGGGATCCAAAGCTTTTTGACCCATTTAATAATCCAGATGAACGTGATGAGCCATATATAGAAGATCCAGATATGACTAGAATGGAGCTTCCATTTAAAGAGCCAGAAATACTTTTTGATAGAGAGCTTCAAGATGAAATGATTCAGCGATATTATGAAAAAGAGCCTGAAGGTCCACTGCTTTTTGAGCCAGATTTAAGATATAAGGACCCTATGGCAAAAGAGCCAGAACCACTCATATTAGTGCCTGATGAAAGAAACCTTGGAAGATGCCCAAAAGGATTAAGATGTGATTAGTGGGTAGGGTTAATTCCTAACCCAATGAGCGTCATTTTTACTCCCATTGCAACAATAAAAACCTGCATAATCCTTGCTGTTACAAAAAGAACAAGTTTACCAAGTAACCTTTCTATAAATACTGCCATATAAAAAAGCACTGCCATAAAAAGAAATGCCACAATAACACCTGTAACAGTAGTTTTCATACCACCTTCAGCTGCCATAACTACAATGGTAGAAAGTGTCCCCGGACCAATAAGCATGGGAAATGCCATAGGTATAATAGAGCGGCGTATAAGTTCATCTTCACTCATATCTTGATAGTGAGCAAAATCACGGGTAGATGTATTTGTAAATAACAGATTTTTTATACCCATAACTACAAGAATAAGACCACCTGCAATACGCAGCTCATTAAGGGATACTCTAAACATGTAATCCATTACAACAGGACCAACAAATAAAAATATCATAACTATAACAAAGGCTGTAATTAGGATATTTCTAAATAAATGTTTTCTTATTTTTACAGGCATGCCATCTGTCATGGCTATAAACTGTGGCAGGTTGCCAAAAGGGTTCATAACTGCAATAACTGCAATGGTTGATAAAAATATTGCATATACTGCTGATTCTATATTTGCAAACATAATTATACCTTAAATTATACTTTATAACTGCAATATATACTTTTTTAATATAATATCAAGTAAAATTTATTGACTTATTATTATACTTATAACATATTAGAAAAAAGTTTAAAAAGGGAAAGAAAACATGAAAAAAGAAATAGCAACAGAAAACGCTCCAAAGGCAATAGGACCATACTCTCAAGGTATTTTATGGAATGATTTAATTTTTGCTTCAGGTCAGATTCCAGTAAACCCTGCCACTTCAGAAATACCAAATGGGATTAAAGAGCAGACTACTCAAGTTTTAAAAAATATATATGCCATATTAGAAAGCGAAGGTTCCAGCATTAAAAATGTTATAAAAACAACTGTATTTATAAAAGATATGAATGATTTTGTGCAGATGAATGAAGTTTATGAATCATTTTTTCAAAAACCATTTCCTGCAAGAAGCACTGTGGAAGTAGCAAGGCTTCCTAAAGATGTTTTAGTGGAAATAGAAGTAATAGCACATAAATAGTTTTTGCTATCTTGACATATATATAAGCATTTTGGTATAATGCCATTAATATTTATTATGAGGTTAGTATGAAAGGTATAATTTTAGCAGGTGGTTCAGGCACAAGGCTTTATCCCTTAACAATGACTATTTCAAAACAGTTACTTCCAGTATATGATAAGCCTATGATATTTTATCCATTATCTACATTAATGCTTGCAGGTATAAAGGATATTTTAATTATTTCCACACCTCATGATTTACCTAAATTTAGGGAGCTTTTAGGTGATGGCTCTAATTATGGCATTAAATTAAGTTATGAAGTGCAGCCTAGCCCTGACGGTTTAGCTCAAGCTTTCATCATTGGTGAAAAATTTATTGATGGGGATAGCTGTGCTATGATATTAGGTGATAATATTTTTTACGGTAATGGTCTTTCCCGTCATCTACAAAGGGCAGCTTCTAATGAAAACGGTGCTACGATTTTTGGTTATTACGTTGATGATCCAGAACGTTTTGGCATTGTAGAATTTGATGAAAATGGTAAAGCTATATCTATAGAAGAAAAACCAAAAAACCCAAAAAGCAATTATTGTGTAACAGGGCTTTATTTTTACGATAATAGAGTTTGTGAATTTGCTCATCAAGTAAAACCATCTGCAAGAGGTGAGCTTGAGATTACAGATTTAAACAATATGTATCTTAAAGAAGGCTCATTAAATGTTATAACATTAGGCAGAGGTTATGCATGGCTTGATACTGGCACAATAGAGGCTTTAGCTTATGCTGGAGAATTTATAAGGGTTATAGAAAAACGCCAGGGTATTCAGGTTGCTGCTATTGAAGAAATAGCATACAGGCATGGGTGGATTTCAAAAGATGAGCTTTTAGCATCTGCTAAAAAATATGGTAAAAGTCCATACGGAGAATTTTTATATACAGTAGCAGAAGGAAAATATTTAGGGTAGAATTATGAATGTAATTAAAACAGAGATTGATGGTGTTGTTATTATAGAACCAAAAGTATTTGGCGATAAAAGAGGTTATTTTTTTGAAAGCTACTCTTTAAAAAAAATGCAAGAACATGGTCTAGATTATAATTTTGTGCAGGATAACCAATCATTTTCTGCTAATAAAGGCACATTAAGAGGAATACACTTTCAAAATGGTGATGCAGCTCAGGCAAAACTTGTTAGGGTTTGTTCTGGTGCAGTATTAGATGTGGCAGTTGATTTAAGAAAAGGTTCGCCTACTTATAAGAAATGGATAGCTGTAGAATTAAGTGCAGAAAATAAACGCCAGCTTTTAATTCCCAGGGGTTTTGGTCATGGTTTTGTTACATTAACAGATAATGTTGAATTTTTATATAAAGCAGATAATTATTATAACGCAGAGCAGGATAGAAGTATATTATGGTGTGATGAAGAAATAGGGATAGACTGGCAGGTAAAAAACCCTATAGTTTCAGAAAAAGATGCTGCAGCACCAAAATTATCAGAAAGCGATGTAAATTTTAAATATTAAGAGGAATAAAATGAAAATAATAGTTACAGGTGGAGCAGGTTTTATTGGTGGTAATTTTGTTCACTATATGATGAATAAATATAAAGATTATAAAATTATTTGCCTTGATGCATTAACTTATGCTGGCAATATGGAAACATTAGAAAGTGTCCAAGATAACCCTAATTTTAAATTTTACAAAGCTGATATTGCTGATAGAAATGCAGTTTATGAAATATTTGAAAAAGAAAAACCAAATATAATAGTAAATTTTGCAGCAGAAAGCCATGTGGACAGGTCTATTGATAATCCTTCCATATTTTTGCAGACTAATGTATTAGGCACTGGTGTATTAATGGACGCTTGTAGGAAATATGGAATAGACAGGTATCATCAAGTATCAACAGATGAAGTGTATGGAGATTTACCACTAGACAGGCCTGACTTATTTTTTACAGAAACTACACCACTTCACACATCAAGCCCGTATTCTGCTTCTAAAGCATCAGCAGACTTATTAGTGCAGGCATACCATAGAACATTTAAGCTTCCTGTTACGATTTCAAGATGTTCTAATAACTATGGCCCATACCATTTTCCAGAAAAACTTATTCCTTTAATGATAGCAAATGCATTAGCAGATAAAGAGCTTCCAGTATATGGAAAGGGAGAAAATGTTCGTGACTGGCTTTATGTGGAAGACCACTGTTCTGCCATAGATTTAATTATACATAAAGGTAGAGTTGGTGAAGTTTATAATATTGGTGGTCATAATGAAAAAACTAATCTGGAAGTTGTAAAAATTATTTTAAAAGAATTAAATAAAAGCGAAAGTTTAATAAAATATGTAACAGACAGGCCAGGCCATGATATGCGTTATGCCATAGACCCTACAAAAATACACAGCGAGCTTGGCTGGCTTCCTGCTACTAAGTTTGAAGATGGTATTAAAAAGACAATTCAGTGGTATCTTGATAATAAGTCATGGTGGCAAAATATTATAAATGGGGAATATAAAAAATATTATGATTTACATTATAAGGGAAGGTAGTTTATGAAAGTTCTTGTTACAGGTGTAAAAGGGCAGCTTGGCTTTGATATATGCAATGAGCTTGCAAAAAGAGGCATTGAACATCAAGGTATTGATAGAGATGAATGTGATATTACAAACAAACAGGCAGTGTTTGATTATATTTATAATTATGCTCCTGATGTGGTAGTGCATTGTGCTGCCTATACTGCTGTGGACAGGGCAGAATCAGAAGAGCATATTTGCAGGCGTGTAAACCGTGATGGAACTGAATATATTGCCCTTGCCTGTAAAACAATAAATGCTAAACTAGTATATATATCAACTGATTATGTATTTAATGGTGAAGGGGATAAATATTTTGAAGTAAATGATGCAGCAGGTCCTTTAAATATTTATGGTTTAACTAAACTTGAAGGTGAAGAACAGATTAAAAAAATATTAGATAAATATTTTATAATTAGAACCTCCTGGGTATTTGGTGTAAACGGAAATAATTTTATAAATACTATGCTTCGCTTAGCAAGTGGTAATAAAGAACTTAAAATAGTATCAGACCAAATAGGCAGCCCTACATTTACATATGATTTAGCACCATTGATTTGTGATATGATAGAAACAGATAAATACGGGACATACCATGCTACAAATGAAGGACTTTGTTCATGGGCTGAGTTTGCAGAATATATATTCCAAGTAGCAGGATTAAATATTGTGGTTCATCATATTACAACAGAAGAGTATCCTACTAAGGCAGAGCGTCCTAAAAACTCAAGATTAAGTAAATCATCTTTAGATGAGGCTGGGTTTAAAAGACTGCCTGAATGGAAAGATGCTGTTAAAAGATATATTGAGCAGTATAATGGCAAATAATATTTTATATTAATATTTATAAAAATGAAATGCCGAAAGGAAAACCTTTCGGCATTTTTTTTACAGAGATAAGAGTAGTTTATTTAGTTGCTTTTACCCTTTCTTCTTGGGATAAAGCGGCTAATTCTTTTACTTTATTAATATCAAGTTTTAATGCTTCTGCAACCATTGTGCCATATTTTTGGCTTGCTTTATAAAAGAGTGCAGTTTGTCTGTATTGTATATTTTCATTAGCTCCACCTAAATTTCCAGCAATATTTGATACGGTGTTAGCTTTTTCACTGTCATTCATTACTCTATCAAAAAGTTCACCAGCCTGTATAAAATCCACATCTTCTAATTTCCTATCATGCCTGCCAATAGAGCCAGATATATCAATAAATGGTGGGTTAAATGCTGCATTAGTTTCAATGCCTGTAAATGAGCTTGGAAAATAATGGTATTCTGAACCACCATTATCCACATTCATAGCACCATCTCTTATGCCAGAATGGAATGGACATCTTGGTTTATTAACAGGTATTTGGTGAGAGTTTGAACCTAAACGCCACCTGTGAGCATCGCCATAGGCGAAAAGCCTGCCTTGTAGAAGTTTATCAGGCGATGCTGCTACACCTGGAACTAAATTAGCAGGTGAGAATGCAACTTGTTCAACTTCTGCAAAAAAGTTATCTGGGTTTTTATCAAGCACTAATTTACCAAGTGGTATAAGTGGAAAATCACTATGATACCAAACTTTTGTAACATCAAATGGGTCAAATTTATAATTTTTTGCCTGTTCTGGTGTCATAATTTGTACAAACACGTCCCATGCAGGAAAATCATTATTTTCAATTGCTTTAAATAAATCTTCAGTAGCATGGTCAGGGTTAATGCCTGCCATTTCAACAGCTTCAGCATTAGTCATAGTTTTATTGCCCTGGCATGTTTTAAAGTGGTATTTTACCCATACATATTCATTTTTATCATTATACCACATAAAAGTATGGCTTGAATGTCCATTCATATGCCTGTAACTGTAAGGTGTTCCTCTATCAGAAAACAGAATAGTTACCTGATGAATAGATTCTGGAGTAAGTGAGAAGAAATCCCAAGCCATATTAGCATCATGCAGATTAGTTTGTGGGTTGCGTTTTTGAGTGTGTATAAGGTCTGGGAATTTTAATGCATCACGTATAAAAAATACTGGTGTATTATTACCAACTATATCATAGTTACCTTCTTCTGTATAAAATTTAACAGCAAAACCACGTGGATCTCTTGCAGAATCAGCAGAACCTTTTTCGCCTCCAACTGTTGAAAACCTTAAAAATACATCAGTTTTTTTACCAACTTTAGAAAAAAGTTTTGCTTTAGTATATTTAGATAAGTCATTAGTTACTTCAAAATAACCCTTTGCTCCAGCTCCTTTAGCATGCACAACTCTTTCTGGTATTCTTTCTCTATTAAAATGTGCAAGTTTTTCAACTAAGTGAAAATCCTGCAGTAAAGTATAACCATTTTCCCTTTCACCTGCTGTAACAGATGATAAATCACTGCCAACAGGTATCCCTTGTGATGTTGTTAAATATTTTTTGTCCATATCATTATCCTCCTGAAAAAGATAATAACAGTAATAATAACAATAATCAATACTTTTTTATAAAAAACAACAAAATAAGATTATTTGTATGATTTATTTATTATTCTACAGCGAGAAAAGCATAAAAGTATTAAAAAATATTTGACATGATACATATGTATCTATTAATAATATAATATTACTATTAAATAAATTAAGGTTATACATGGCTAGATATACACTAAAAAGGCTTTTTGCAATGATACCTATGTTTATTGGTATTACAATTATATGTTTTATAGTTATCCATCTTGCACCGGGAGATGCAGCAGAAATCAGGGCAAATATGGGGGCAAAGTATTCAGAAACGGCAAGAGCAAAATTTGAAGCTATGTATGGGCTTGATAAGCCACTGGTGGAACAATATATAATATGGCTAAAGAAAGTATTAGTTTTTGATTTTGGCAATTCATTTGCAGGTGATAATAAAAGTGTAGCCGAAAAGATTGGTGAAAGGCTGCATATAACAGTTGGTCTAAATCTACTTGCTATGTTTTTTATTTTTTTAATAGGGCTGCCATTGGGGGTTATTTCTGCATATTATCAAAACAGCATACTTGATAAATCGATTACTGTAATAGTTTTTATAGGTTTTGCTGTGCCTACATTTTGGCTTGCAGTAATTTGTATGTATTATTTTAGTATTATGTTAGGCTGGTTTCCTATTTCTGGGCTTTACACGGAATATTTATATGACTATATGTCCACATGGGGAAAAATAAAAGATATTGCAGCTCATTTAGCTCTGCCATTAGCTATTTCAGTATTTGGTTCTCTAGCTGGAATATCTCGGTTTGCAAGAACTTCCACATTAGAAGTTTTAAATGAAGATTATATTACAGCAGCACGTGCAAGGGGTATTAGTGAAGGAAAAGTTTTATTTTCCCATGCATTAAGAAATGCATTACTGCCTGTAATTACTATATTAGGTCTATCAATTCCTGGGCTTATTGGAAGTTCTGTTATATTCGAATCTATATTTAGTATTCCAGGCATGGGGCAGCTTTTTTATAATTCTGTCCTCATGCGTGATTATCCTGTTATTATGGGTATATTAGTAATAGGTGCATTACTTACATTAATAGGTAATTTAATTGCTGATTTAGCTTATGCTTTTGCTGACCCTAGAATACGCTATGGTAAAAAGGGGTAGTCATGGAAAGAAATATGCTTCGTAAGAAAATATTTGCACCAATAAATAAAAATATACTTTTAATTACTGGGGCTTCCATAGTGTTATTTTTTATAGTAGTGGCAATATTTGCACCATTTATTGCTACTCATAACCCAGCAGATACAAATATGCATACCATATTTTTACCACCAAGTGCAGAACATTATTTTGGAACAGATGATATTGGAAGAGATGTTTTTTCAAGGGTAGTATATGGCACACGTATTTCATTATTTGTAGGCTTTATTGCAGTTGGAATATCACTTATTATTGGTATTATTTTGGGGCTTGCTTCAGGGTATTATGGTGGTATAATAGATAGTATTATAATGCGATTTACAGATATTATGCTTAGTTTCCCAACATTTTTTTTAATACTGGCAGTAATTGCATTTTTAAAACCATCACTTGTAAATGTAATGGTTGTAATAGGTCTTACAGGCTGGATGGGGGTGGCACGCCTTGTTCGAGCAGAAGTAATGAGTGTTAAAAACAGGGAATATATTACTGCTGCCATACTACAGGGTTTAAGCCACTGGAGAATAATGTTTAAGCATATTTTACCAAATGTATTATCCCCAATATTTGTAACTGCTACATTAGGTATTGCAGGCGCTATACTTTTAGAATCATCATTAAGTTTTTTAGGTTTAGGTGTTCAGCCTCCTACTGCTTCATGGGGCAATATTTTAACTGATGGGCAGAGTAATATAATAAATGCCTGGTGGCTTTCATTGTTTCCAGGTCTTGCCATAGTATTTACAGCATTAGGTTATAATTTACTAGGTGAAGGGTTGCGTGATGTTCTTGATCCTAAAAATAAAAAAGATAGTAATTAGGTGATATTATGAAAAAATATATTCTACTACTGATAGTAATATTTATATACAGCTGCAGTGATAATTCATATTTAGAAATAGAAAGTTATGCTGATTATTCATCAGATATATCATATAAGGTAGGTTCAAAACGTGATACAAGGCTTACTTTTTTTGATATTAACGAATTTAAGCAAATAAGAACTATACCAAATAATTTAACAGAAGGGACTTTAATGGGCAGAGTCCAGTTTGCTCAAACTCATACAATAGACCCTAATAATAATGCTGAACGTAATGAGCCGTCACTTATTCCATATAGAAACGCACTGCTTTTATTTACACCTCAGGAAGAATTATCATCATTAACGGCAACTGTTACAGCTACATATAATAATATTTCAAATACTAAAACATATACAATGAATTCACCTATTAATATGCCAAATTCTGATAGAAACAATGCTAATAAAAAAGATATAACATATTCAAAAAGAAGTTACAGTGTAATGCTGCCGTATAATATGGTAACACCAGATATGAAGATAACTTTTAATGCAGTAACAAAAACAGGGCTTTTACTTGATGGTGCAATATATAATACAAATGATATAAATACAGCACCATCTATTGAATTTGCAGCTCCTCAAGAAGGTGTATTTTTATTTTTAAAACTTGGTATGCTAACAGGTGTTCCAACTGATCCAGCTTATAAGTTTGATATGATAGATGATGCAGCACATGCTATGGCAGAATATTTTCAAACTGTTCCTTTTGCATTATTAGTAAATGGTAAGTATGAAGATGTAGTTTTAAATGAAGTAATATTAAGTAGTGGTAAAATATATACAGGTCAAAGTGACTATCAAAACCCAGATGCATATAGTGGTGATATGCGTGAAGATGTGGCAAAAGCCCAGTTTAGTGTAGGTATTGATTTGGCAAATAAAGGTGTTGCATCAAGCCCTTTAAACCAAACCCATGAAATAGCTCATGATATGTTTTATTTTACAGTGCATCACACTCAAGGCAAATATGCAGGTGGCAAAGTGCAGGGGCATGGTTTAAGCGGTGGCAATGGAATAGGTACACTATATGCTTCAAGTGGTAATGAATTTAGCCATGAAGTAGGTCATGGTTATAATCTTGGTCATTATCCATTTTCAGATACTGTAGCATATGGCTCCATTCATGGTTATCAAACAGGCTGGGGGTATGATGCATATCACAATAGAATGCGTGCAAATATTGCATGGAACTCAAATGGTACAGAAGAAACTTTTATGCAGTATTTTATTGCACCATTTCAAAAGCTTTTTAAATGGAATAGAGATAGTATGGCAGGTGGCTGGGTAGATAGTGCTATTTCAAGATATACTCATAATACAGCAATGACTACAAGGCAAATACAGCAAAATATTAAAGACAGGTATTTTTTAAGTGATAGTAAATTAAATAATGAATATGTATATATGCAATGGGATAGTGCAAATAAAAAAGTAGAATTAGGAGATATATCATTTTTACAACAAAGAATTAATCCAACAGAAAAAGGTGTAGAAGTTATTACTGTTTTAGGTGGTTATGACCCTGAGAATCCAACACAGTCAGTTTTATATCCACATTTAAGGGGCAACTGGGGTAATATTTTTGGTTCTTTATTCCAGACAATAAAGCCCACAGGAAATATTTACTTAGAAATAACCTATAATGATAGTGCAGTAAACCCAGTAGAATATGTTATATTAAATGAAAGCAGGTATCAGACTAATATAATAAACAAATTTCATGTAAATATTCCAGCATCAAAAAAACCAATAAAAGTTGTTTTATATAATAAAGGTGTAACAAAAACAATAGATATTGCTGCCTCAATATATGATACACCAATGGATAAGCCAGTTATTATAGGTAAAGAAAAAGGATACCAAGATGTAATAACTAAAGATGTTGCATCGTTAAACACCCTTTTAAATAATAAAAATGTTGCTTCATACACATTAACTGATAATGAAAAATACTTAATTGACACATTATCATTTAATAACAGCATAGAGTTATTAGAAGCAAATCCAAAAGCAATAGCTAATGATTACTTAAGTAAGCAGGCAGGAATAAAGGCAGTAAATAATTTCATTGAAGAAAATTATGACCTGCTTGAGAGTAACGATACACAAAAGGATACAGAGCTTGCAAATATTATAAGCAGTAATGGGTTTGGTAATGTTGAATATTACTTTAATCAAAGCATTATTAATGATAAATGTATGGAAGTATCTACTGATGATAATATGACAGTAGGTGTTGCGACATGTAATAATCTTGAAAATCAACGCTGGGTAATGGATAGTATTGGGCGAATACATTCAGCAGTATATCCTGGCTACTGCTTAGAGCTTGGAAAAATGCAAAATTTACAATTATGCAGTGATAATTTAAAGCAGCAATGGAAAGCAAAAACTGATACTGGTAAAATTCAGTATGAAAATATTGGAACACCTAATAACTGTATAGATAACAGTGCTTCAGAGCCTAATAAAATAATTGCATACCAGTGTAACAGTGGAGCAAACCAGCAGTTTAAAAACGAGCTTTCAAAAGATGAAAATAAATATTTAAGTATGCTAAATGGCAGTTTAATAGAAGAAATTTGGAAATATATACCTGCATCAGTGGAGGTTGCACCATAATGAAAAATATATTTATATATGTGATTGTTTTATTTATATTATCCTTTAATTTGGTTTATGCTCAATATGGCGATTATTATGATGGAAGAAACAGCTACACTTATGATGAAATGAATACAGCAAAAAAGAAAACATCAGCAAGTTCTAATAAAAACTATATAGGTATTGCACCATCACTTTATATTCCAACAGGTGACAAAGCTTATATAAAAGATTATACTGGTGTTGGTGGTGGTTTTGACATTAATTATAAATATTCTTTCCATAAATTATTTGGCATACAGGGAACATTTAGATATAATTATGCAGGCGGCACAAATGTAAATGCAGAGCGTAAATCGTCTACTGGGCATCATTTAATAGATTTGAAGCTTATGGCACTGCTGCAGTATGACAGTATAAATGAGACTAAAGGATTTATACCTTATATAGGTGGCGGTGTAGTATTTTCTACAGCTGTTATAGACAAAGTAGAGGAAGGAACAAGTTATAAAACTGATTCAGATGGTGCTATATATCCTATATCTAGATATAAATTTAAAGAGCAAAAATCTGGGGCAAATGTAGGTTTTGGGGTTGTAGCTGGCTTAAGATATATTTTTAATAATAATGCAGCAGTGGGTGTAGGTGTTGATTATACACATGTTTTTCCACTGCATGATTATGCAGGTGTAAGAATATTTCTAGAAGCAGGTTATAGTTTTTAGATTATATTTATTGCAACAAAATAATAAATTGTATAATTTAACTGGAAAATGTCATAAATATTATTGCATTATAATATAAAGTAACTTGAAGTAAAACAGGAATATATATGAATATTCCTGTTATTTTTTTATTTACCACTTATCCAGTCTTCTTCAAGATATTTATCAATTAATGTATCAAGCATACCTATTAATTTATCTACAGTATTTTGAAGTTCTAATAGTGTTTGATAAGCTGCTTTCCTGTCATTATTTTCAATTTGGTCCATAATAATATGACCAAGAGTATGAACATTTTCATGAACGGGTTCCATATCTTTAAAAAGCTTATCATGAGCAAACAGCTTTTGCCCAAGATTATAATAGAATTTACCAAAAGCACATGTTTTATGGGTAGAAAGAGTTGTATATTTATTGTTCATATATAGGTTATATACATTATACATAAATTTCAAATGGGCGCTTTTTGCACGTAGAAAATGGACTGCTCTACTTGAATATCTAATAGAAGAAACTTTTGTAGTAAGTTCGCCCATAGAATCAATCATTACATTATAATTATGCACAAGCTGCTGCATTAAGCTATCGGTAGTTTCAGATACTTCAATAATATCTTGAGCATCACGTGCTATTCTTTCATTAACACCAGAGTGGAGTTCCATAGTTTTTGCTATTTCATCACTTGTATAACTAACTCTTTCAGAGAAGTTAAGTATATCATTAAAGTTTTTATAAACTACTTCTGTTTGGTCTTTTTGCTGACCTATTTGGTTAAATATATTTTGTGTCTGGTTTGAAACTTCTTCTATATAGTTTTGAATTTCTGATACCATATCTTTAATTTCATTTGTAGATTTAGTAGTTTTATCTGCTAATTTTCTAACCTCATCAGCAACTACTGCAAACCCTCGTCCTGCTTCCCCAGCTCTAGCTGCTTCAATTGCTGCATTTAAAGAAAGCAGTGCAGTTTGTTCTGATATATCATCAATAACAGAGACAATAACACCAATTTTTTCAGCCCCAGCATTTAATTCTTCTATTTTTTTACCCAGTGATGAGGCAGCATTAGATATATTACCCATTAAATCTCTTGCCTGCTCCATAGCAGAAGAACCGTTTTTTGTAAGCTCAAGAGATTTATTAATATCTGAGTTAATTTCCGAAGAAGTTTTTGTAATAGTGCTTATATATCCTACTAAATCATTAATAGAATTAAAAATATTTCTTGCACTTTGGGCATTTTTAGTAATACTTTCATCAACTGTAGTAATAGATGATGAAACTGTTAATGACCTGCCTTCAGCATATACAATTAATCTGAAAAATTCTAAAATAGTTTTATCAGTATTTCTCATCATATGGTTAAGTGATGCAGCAATACTTCTACAGTGGCTGCACCTTACATTTTGGTCAGCTCTTTTTCTTAAATCAATAACTTCATCTTCTTCTGTTGACATAACATGAGCAATATTTAGAATGGCAGAAAGCACTTTTTTTACAGAAAAAAATGCAAGTGGAAAATATATTCCATATAATATTAATGAAACAACTGTTGGTATTATATTAAATTCTGAAAGTAGAACAACAATCAAAAGATATAATAACACAAAGAAATATACAACTTTAAAGTCTAATTTCATAAAGAACTCCTACTAAATTTTATTTAATTTTCTGGCACTGATTAAAAAAGCACTGTGGTTATATATCCACATTTCAGGGCGAACTGACATGCCATCTACTTTCCATGGACGCCTTGTAAATTCTGCTGTTTCAATATTTGAGAAATGAGTTGACTCTTTTAAAGCATCAACAAATGTTTTGACCTGTAATATTGTAGGCAGGTAAGCAATAATTAACCCACCATTTTTAAGACCAGTTTTTAAATGTGGCACCACATACCATGGTTCTGGTAAATCAAGTAAAACTCTGTCGTATGTGCCGTCAATACCATCGTATATACTTCTAACTTCTATATTATGGTTTTCTGGAGTCTGCCCAAAGTAAGTTTTTATAAACTTTGCTGATTGTTCTGCAAAATCTGCCCTTATTTCATAACTTGTAAGGCTGCCTGTACCTGCTAATGCTCTTAATATGGCAATAGATAACGCACCTTGACCAATACCAGATTCTAATACCTTTTGGTTTGGTGCAACATCTGCCCACATAAGCATGGCTGCTGCATCTTTAGGATATATAATTTGTGCCTGCCTTTTTATATTCATTACATAATCCATATAAGTAGGCTTGTATACAAGATAAGGGTGACCTAATGTGCTTTTAATAATATCACCTTCATTTAATGCGGCAATATCATTATGTTCTATATATCCATATTGGGTGGAAAACCTGCCACCTTCTTTTAAAGTAACCATGTATTGTTTATCTTTTTTATCAGAAAGGATAACAAGAGAATTAAATTCAAACATTAAGCATACTACTCCAAATGACTTTTAATGTAGTATATTATACATTAATGAATTTTATTGCAATAGTTTATATAATTTTCCTTAAAAAAGTATGAAAAAATGCTCTTGTGTTACAATAGTAGTTATATTAGTATTTTCAAGGTATTGCATATGAAAAAATTTAAAAATTTTATTAAAAATTACTCTTGTTTTAATAATTATATTATTTTCATTATTTATGCTCGTTATCTTTAAAAAGTTATTATGAAAGCAATAACGGCAAAATTATTGATAAAGAATATTATAAAAACGGCAGTATGGCAGAATTAGATTATAGCAAAGGATATAGAATATATTATAATGAAAATAATGCTATAAGTTTAATTGAGTATAAATGGAATGATGAAGTAATTGATATAAATAGGGATATAGTATAGTGTTCATTGCAATATCATTTTGTATCTAAATAGAAATATAATATTACATTTAAAAATATAAAATTTATAAAAAAATTCATTTTTTCTTATTGAAATATTGAGTGTTTTATGTCTACAAGTAAAATGCTTTATATATCAATACATTAAATGGTTTTAGTTTTAGCTGTCATCTGTGTTCTAATTGCATTTACGCAACTAAAATGCAACCACTTTTTATGATTGCATTTTGCCTCCATTTTTTATTTATTAAAATTTTTTATTTGAAAAATTATCCAGTATTTCTCTTTAATCACAATGACTTATAAATATATATCAATTTATAATCAAGATTGATTAGTTGCTCTCCAAAAAAATGGGGGATTACTCCCCCCGCTATATTATATAGCGTTATCTAGCTTATTCGCAAAATTCTTTAAGTCTTGTGCACTCATATGTATATACTGCTGGCTAGTTGTTAGTTTTTTGTGACCAGCCCACGCCATTATTATTGAGGCATTTGCCCCATTCTTAGCTAGTCTAGATAAACACGTATGCCTCAATGAATGTATTGTTATATCTTCTGGAAGCCCAGCGGCTTTTGCTGCATTTTTTAATGCAACATAAAAGGCAGCATATTTTACCCTTGGAAATAAATCTGCATTTCCTATCCTTTTAGATAAAATTTCACGCGCTCTACTTGTAATCGGCACAGCTCTTGGAGTGTCCGTCTTGTTTACATAGATATATATAAAACCCTCGTGTAAGTCAATATGTTCTTTCCTTAAGCTCAATGCCTCGTTTATTCTCAAACCTGTTTCAAGCAGCAGTACAGCTAAGTCCCTATGAACTTCTTTTTTTAGTTTAGATAAAAATACCTCCTCCATCTCTTGAGATACTATATTTTTTTCCTTACTGCGAAGCTTGATTTTTTTTACCTTGATTTTCTTGTCTATAATCTCATCATCAAGCAATCTGTTAAATATAGTTGCAAGCTTAGAAAGGTGTACATTTATAGTGCTGTCCTGCAAGCCTGCATTTCTACAACTGCTTACAAAATTTGATATATCCATCTGTGTTATTGTGCTAATCTTTTTGTCCTTACCAAAAAAATCTAAAATAGCGTTCGTGTGGTAACGTATTGCGCCGCAATAAGACTGCCATTGTGTTTTTAAGCAATAATCCACCGCTTGTCCTACTGTAAAATCCTGCTTTATTTCATCTGGACTTTTCTGCATTTCTTTTAACACCACCAACGCTTCATCTAATGTCTTTAACGTTTTTGTCCTGCGTACCCCCTCCGTTGTTATATCCACTATATAGCTTCCATTCTTTTTTTGCCTTATTCCTTTTGGCAATTTAATCTTGTTTGTTTTTCCTGCATTTCTCATATTATAAACCCCTATATATTTTTGATACGGGCAGACAACTCTACCCCCTTATTTGTTAAAAAATATTGCTTACTACGAAAATCTGTCTGATTTTGTACAGCCTTTATTAGTTTCAATCCTGCCTTACTGCTGCCACCATCTGCTAAACCAGTAACAACCCTTGAAATTGTGCCGCCGTTTATATTTAATGCCTGCGCCATTTCTCTTTGGGTCATAGCGGGGTTTTCTGCCACAAATAAAAATACCCTTATCATTTGTGAGGTCATTTCCCTATTGCTTACAGATTGATTTTCCAGCATTTCAACAGCCGCCATTAACTTTCCTAATTCCATATATACCCCCTTTATTGCTAAAATGCAATAAAAAAGTAGAACGAATGTTCGCTATATTTTTTAATTTTTAAGATAACTTACTAATATACAAGCAAAATATTTTGTCTGCATTTCTGTTTTTTTGCAACAGGGCAAAAGCCCTGTTAGATTGCTGTCTTGCTTTTGTTTACCATTTCCTCCCAGTCAGCATTGATTAAGTAATCAATAAAATTTGTTGCTATTGCTTTAGTGTTTACTTTTGTTCCATACTTTTTTGAGCTTTCTTTTGCCCTTTTAAGTTCTTCAATGTAAACTTTACAACAATTTATTAAAATACTTAATCTTGTATCATCGGGAAGTGTTGTATATGTTGGGTTTTTGCATAACGCTTGCCCTAATGTCTTGGCATAACCAAGAAATAAATGTTGTCTTACACCGTTCATACGTTTATATCCTCACTTCTTTCTGCATTTCTTAACATGCAGGGCATATGCCCTGTTTTGATTATTTAAAATCTATTGGTCTACGCCTTATTATAGTAGCGCCATCAATAACGCCGTAAGCTACGCCCTCAAGCCTAAACCCGAAAACGTCTTTTATATCTAGCTCATTAAGATTAATAAACTCATTAGTGGCTAGTGCTTTTTCTATTTTGTCAAGCTGACATGGGTTAATGTCTACTCCTAATTCCAAAATGGAAACATTGTTCACATAATCATTGTCAACAATGATTTTTACATCAATTTTTTTGTTATCAAAGACGCCTTGCTCAATTTGCGTCTTATACATTTTATTGTACAAATATAATGTTGCTTCATCTTGTGTCCAGAATTTCACCCTATCAATTAAAACATCCCTAAAGTTTTCTTTATTCATATATATTACCATTTTAAGCTCCTAAGTAATGCGGCAGGGCTTGCGCCCCGCTTCTATAATTCCGTATAATTGTTGTATACCATGTAATCCATACCAAATAATCGGCATATTTTAGTGTGCAAGCTTAATGTCCTATTTGCGCCATTTGCTACTACCCTTATATGTTGCGTATCCTTATTGAAGCCTCCCAGTATTTCCAAATAAGCTGGCGGGAAGTTATGTATTCTATCATTTATGATATAATTTACATCAAAATGCGTTGCCGCTGGTGTGCGCTTTTTTATCACATAAACCATTTTTCCTGCCTTAATAATATTTGTAAAATATTCTTTATCTACCCCGTAATGTTTAGCAACATATTCCCTTGCGTATTCTGACGCCTTTTTTAAAACGCTTTCTTTAATCATTTTTGCCTCTCCCAATATCTTTTATAAGCATTTAAACCATAACAAAAATTCATACACTCTTTAAGAGTGCCAACGAAAAGGCGCTGTTTTATTGTTCTCTCTTCGCCAACGATATTTATATGATAGAACCCGTTTTCATGATTTACTACACAGCCCGCCATATTAGCTATATGGTTTAATTCTTCCCTTTTAGTCATCTTCATCTCCTGTTTTGCTTTTTTCTATTAAATCTTCGTGCATAGCGTTGTATTTTTTAAACTTTGCTTTTATTATTTCTTGGCGTCTGTCTGAAATAGTATCACCCCGCCTTAATTCAGTAACCAAGCGACCAAGCAGGCAAGCATAATCTGCAACAATATTATGTTTTTCTGTTTCTAAGTTGCTTATTTTTCCATGCAAGCTTTCTTTTTCTGCCTCAAGCTCCCTAACAACGCCGCGCAGGCGGTTTATTTCCATTTGTTTATAATCCATTTTTCCCTCTTGACTTTCCCGCATTTCCATGCTAAAAATCTATATTGGTTTATGTAATGCCTTGTGGGCTTACACTCCCACAAAGCAATTTTTTTAAGTTAGTTATAAGCTAACTTGTTTATAATGCGGAATTTTTTTTGTTCTTTATCTTGTCCCACAAAATAAAGAACTTTTCCGCCACACCTTGCGGTTTTTACCACCTGCAAGGGTTTGCCGTTTACATTGATAACACTTAATAATTTAATGTTATCAATGTTTATTTGTGGTTGGTTCACTGCAACGCACCCCCTTATTTTATTTTTCAAGCAATGCACGGCTTGAAAGAATAAAGTAAATTTTTAATTGACTTTTAAAACGATACTTAAATACATCATTCAAGAGTATAAGCATTGTTTTAAAAATATTTTGTGTTACCTTGTGATTATGTTATATCCTTTTTTAAAGGACTTGTCAACCAAAAACTTATATATTTTTATTAAAATTATTGAGATATTAAAGTAAATGTTTGATAGAATTAAGGAAATTAGAGAAAAAATTTTTATTACTCAGCAGCAAATGGCAAATGCTTTAAATGTTCGCAAGCAGGCTATAAGCGACTATGAAAGAGGAATAAACACAATACCAACTAAAGCATTGATTATTTTAATAAATGATTACAATATTAATATAAATTGGCTTTTATCTGGCAAAGGCAATATGTTATTGTCTGATACTGAAAAAGTAAGCACTGCCCAGCAAATCCAAGAACTTAATGATAGAATAAAAGAACTTGAAATTGAAAATAAAGTATTAAAAGAATTGATAAAAAAATAATATAGCAATAATTATTATATATATAATATATGCAATATTACTAATTATTTCTTTTATTTCTCTTGTTATTATTCTTATTTTTTTTAGGTTTTTTATTAATTTATTCATTATTGCACCAACACATATTAATACTTTTGCAAGCGTATTCATTTGTTAGTTCAATAATGAAATTTAGTATAATATATAATATATAATATAAAATATAATATATAAATATTATATATAATATAAAATAATATAATATAAATATAATATAAATATTATATAATAATAAATATATTAATAACATAATAATAAATATATTAATAACATAATAATAAATATATTAATAATATAATAATATAATAATATAATAATACATTATAATAAATATATATATAAATAAACAATCAGCTGTTGTGCGTAAAAGCAAAAACAAAAACAGATAGGGAATTTTTAAGAGAGATTATTTTTTTGTTTTTTCTTTTGCATTTTTGCATATGCCTTTAATCTTTCATATTTTAGCTTGTAAGCTGTTTTTGTGGTTGTGTAGTATTTTTCATTGTTTAGTATATCATCTCTTTAAATAAGCATAAAAGAATGAGAAATAATAATATATACTTGTGTAGGTTAAGGCTTGGGCTGCAATATGCTATAGTGATATGCTTATAGGTTATACAATAATTTATATAAATATTTTTTTCTAAAATATTAAAAAATATTATTATCAATAGATTATAAAGATACAATTGCATAGTAAATGCAATGCTTGTATTTTTATTATTATTTTTTATGTATACTTAATTATTTTTTTTGCCCTGCTTTCTATTGCCATAACTTATTGATACCGTTGTAAAATATCCCCCGTCCCAGCAATTTTTTTTGCAGACGGGGGAGCGTCCTATTTTTCGCCGTATATTATATAGCCTTTACATTTCTGATAGTAAAAACATTCCTGCCCTGCCTGTTTCTTCATATTTTTGTTTTTAAGCAACGATATTACCTTTAGAGTATAATTTATCACATTACAACCCTATCTCTTCTTACAGGCTAAAATATGAATTTTTAAGGGCATATATGTAAAATCTACTGCTGGATAATTTATTCACTAAATATTTTCTCCAAAACTTTTGCTTCTTCGCTTGTGGAATGGATAGCAATAAATTTCACATTAAAGAGTTCACTTGCGTTAAGGGCTGCTGTTTCTGCTTCATCTGATGAATAAAACTTGCGAGCTTTTGTTTTTTGTGTGGTTGCAACATTACCACACTTGCAGGCAAGATAGCCCTTATCAGCATTTGCCACCATATAATATTCTTTCTTTTTGTGCTGTTCTTTCATTTTATGTTTTTTTAAATGTTCTTTCAATGTTTACCTCCTTTTCTTTTTCTTCTTGCCGCCACCTGCCACGTGAATAAAGGTTGGGGCGTACCCGAATAACTCACGATATTTAGCTGCTTTTTTTCCTGTTGGTGCTTTACCTGAATAGATAACATCAAGCTCTAGTTTTTCTGCTGCTTTAATTCTTTTTAGAATATTGGTATCAACATTTTGCTTTAAGCTTTCTTTTATACTAGATACTGCTAATGTAAGACTATCAAGCCTGTCATCGTGAGCTAATGCACCTTTATCTGCTGTGATATGAGTAAGCTGATAAAAAAGCATATACCTGTGTCTAATGTTTTCTGGATACTGCAAAGTTTTAAGTATATCTCTTTCTATAACATTTCTATCAACTATTAATCTGTGGGTTGCAAGAACTGGCTCTAGTGTTTCAATAATACGTTTTTCTTTTTGTGTGGTGCTTCTGCTTTCAGCAATTTCTGCTTTACAGCCTGCACTAATAAGCACAGGTTCAAGTAGTTTTGAAAACATACCGTCGCCGAAGTTACTTTCCACTACCACCTTTTGAACGTTATATTTTTTTGCAACGTTTGCAAGCTTATCAAGATTATCTTTTTCATAACCACCAGTAAAGCCGCCGCTATCTAGCAGGAAAAGGTAACCGTCTCGCTCATAAACAACAGAATAAGCTGTT
Source organism: uncultured Mucispirillum sp. (assembly GCA_944325215.1). Classification (GTDB taxonomy): domain Bacteria; phylum Chrysiogenota; class Deferribacteres; order Deferribacterales; family Mucispirillaceae; genus Mucispirillum. The sequence goes on from CALUZC010000004.1 coordinate 55,927, forward strand.
TCATCAGCACCTCTGCCTGATGGGTCGATAGCCATAATTCTTTGTTTATAAGGCAAATACTTTTCTCCCACCATAGAGCCTTGATAGTAGTAATCGCCCTGTAAACCACAGGCAGCAATATTTAATTTATCTTTAGCTGCTCTTGAGTGTATAAGTTTTTCTGGTGCTTCTTGAATATCAAGGTCATATACGATAATATCTTGAAGTTTAAGAGGGTATCTTTGAGCGTCAGATAGTGCCGTATCAAGCATAAACTGTAAAGCAAACCCAGCTTTTCCGTACTCAATCTCACGAGAGAGAAGTTCATCAGCATTAAACCTTTTTGGGTCTGTGGCTTTGCCTTGAATATCTGGATTATTGATAACTGCATTTTTTATGCTTGGTGCAAGCTTTTCCCCATAGCTTGAAAGTTTAGTAATATCGGGATACTTTGCAGTCCATATCCGTGTTGTGTAGCCTCTATCAGCAAGTAGATTGTAAATAGAATTTTCGCTTTGTGGTGTACCAAGATAGATAATAGTGCCGCCAACTTTTAATATAGCGGCAGCTTCTTTAATGCTTTCTGAAAGTTTTTCTCTTTGTTCGTTTGTAAGAGAATTGTTTGGTGTTTCCACATCATCAAAAATAATATAGTCTGCACGGCTTCCTGTCATCTGCCCTGTAATACCTACTGCCTTTACGCTTGGGCTTTTATCGGGCTTAATGTTTGCCACATCAAAAGCGTCTGAAGCACTTCTTTGGTGAATATCTGGCTGCATACAGGTAAAAAGTTCGTTGGAATAAAGCAGCTGCTTACAAAAGGAAACAAACTCCCTAGCATATTTCATACTGGCAGATACCACTAAAAACTTTAGCTCTGGGTTAAGGCGTAACTTCCACAGCACAAAAGCCACAGTAAGATATGATTTGCCAACACCACGAAAGGCTTCAATAAGTTTTTTATCATAAGTATCATCTGATAAGAATTTTGCAATATCTATTTGTACTGGTGTTGGTAGCGGCAGGGATAACCCCTGCCAAATGTATGCTACCACCTTTCTAAAATCGTGAGCCCATTCTGGAAGTTTAGGGTAATTATTTTGCATTAATTACACTCCATTTCATTTTCCAGTTGGGCAAGCATTTCATCGCTTATGCTTTCTGATAATTTTTCAGCTACTGCTTGAAGTTTTGGGTTTTTAATGCTTGCAGAATTTACGCCGTTATCTTTTAAGAACTTAAGCATATTATTAACATCAGCAGCAGTAACATCGCCACTTTTTATTTTATCTAAAAAGTAGTCAGAAATTTGTTCATGGAGACTGGTTAGTTTATCTTTTTTACTCATTTAACTTTGCTCCTTAACTTATCTTTGATGAAAGTAACAAAGGCTTCTGAAAGAGTAAGCCCGATATCTGTTCCAGAAAAAGCAGCAAGTCCACCGATAGCCACAGCCATTTTGACTGGCACATCTGGAGCAAGCCACAGCACTGCTTCAAAAGTAAAGTATGAAATAAACATGGCAGAAAGGCATGCCCAGAACTTGTGTTTAAATGTGTATGTTTTAAGCCGTTCTTCCCTTTCGCTTCTGGCATGAAACCCAGAGAGTGCGCCAAAGATAGAAACAACAAGCAGCCAGATATATACAGAGTGTTCTTTAATATAGTCTGTGATAGTGTTAATGGTTAATCTCCTTTTGTGCAAAATATAACGGTTTGTTCTAGTTCTCTTGCATAAGCAAGAATATTAATGTTGTCATAAGCAGGGCTGCCTGTTGGTTTAGGTTTTTCTGGAACTTTAGGGTTACATTTAACGGGTATATATACTTCTTTTATATTTTGTTTATAGATAGTTTTAGGGCTGCAGCCAAAGAGTATAAGTGAAAGCAGGAAGAAAAGAAAGGCAAGAGCTATATGGTGCAGGTTTGCCTTATTTTTTTTATATGTTTTTTCTTTATTCAATTTTGAAATAATCGCTTGCTCTTCCATTTAAAAACTCCTCTTGATTTTGTTTGATAATATGTAGAATATTTTCGCACGAGTTATTATCTTGTATGTTTTTTGTGGTATATTTAATCATATTATCTTTTTGTATCTGGATATTTTGCAGTGCCTGTTTATGCTGCAGGCTTGCTTTTTCTTGGTTTATCTGCAAATCTTTTATGGCTTTGTTTTGTTTATCGATGGCAATATTTGCGCTTGTTAAGCTGTCTTGAAGTAATACACCCTGTAATTGTTCTTCTTTTAGGTCTATTTCAAGAGATTTAACTTTTGATTTATAAATTACCACCGTAGTAGCAAACGCCCCAGATAAAAGCAAAATGATAACAATAAGGGCAAGTGTTATCTTGCCCGTAGATATTAGATTAAGCACAATTAGCCTCCCTGTTTGCTTCTATCTCGTAAGGGTTATTTTTATATCCATACTTTATATTGTAGTAGAGATATTTGATAATAAACTTTAACCTGCCCTCACGGCGAACCTGCTTAATGTGGCAGTATTCATGCTTATAGTGTGTTTCTGAAATATATGGCTCGCCGATAGTTAATATGTTTAAAAATATTGGGTCTATCATAGCCACCTTGCTTGTAGGCGAGCACATAGTTTTTTTAAATATCCATAGAATAAGATTATATGGGAAATATGCTTTTTTAACTTTCTTCATTTTGCACCTGAACTGCGGCTTGAGCTGCTTCTTCTTCAGCAGAATATTCAAGCTCTGCTGTGCCGCCTAAATGTTCTGTTAAAAGCTCATAAACATATTGATACATTTCTTTTGCATTCATTTCAGAAACATTTTTTCCTTTTGGGTTTTCAATATTTACATATTTTTTGTTGTATATGCACCTGCCCTCTTTTCTCATATCAAGGCTTGCGTATACTCTGCATACACATTGAAACCCTTTATCATTAGATTTGTAATAAGGCATACGATAATATAAATCTGTGGTAATGCCGTTGTCTAATGTTGCGTTTTTAACTATTACTGCCATATTAAATTTCCTCCCTATAATGTAACATTCTTGCCTTTAGTTATAAATATTTTTGTTAGGCTATTAACCCCATCACCAAACACTAACCAATATTCATTCCCATTGTCGATAATCCGAAACCCAGAATTCATACAAGATGGGTGGCTATCTCCTGCTGCTACTGCATGATACGCTAAAACATCATTATTGCCACTACTAGTCCTTACCTGTTTCCAACCGCCCCAAGTGCCGTTATTAGTTGAGCCTATCCATAAAGAATTATCTCCATATGGTGCTCTTGCTTCCATATAGATACCGTTTTGGTCTGCTACCGTTATTGTAACAAAAAGGTTATCAGCAGGCAGGTCTGATATATTCGCAGTCCTTAGCCACCCTGCTACAGTTATCCCTCTAAAATTTTCAAGATTTTGACTAATACCAGTTACTAATGCTGCTGTTGTAATTTTCCCTGATACTCCTGCCCTTGTAAAGAGTTCTGTTGTAGTCATCTGTCTTGTTCTTTTTGCTGGAGTATACCCAAGCTCGCTAGCACCTACACTGTTTGGTGCAAGATGATTTGCTGTTATTGCATTTTCTGCTATATGGTTTGATTTAACACTGCCGTCTGATAAGGCGGCAGTTCCTATTTTAGCATACACTGTGTCGTGGTTATGGTCGTTTGCAGCTTTACTATCAAGAGCTGCCAGTAACTCTGTATCTTTTGCTTGATAAGCAGTAGTCACTTCGTTTTTAATAACAGTATCAGCTTCAGCAAATAATGTTTTAAGTGTGGCTGTGGCAGAGATTACTTTATTATCAAGAGCAGTAATCAACCCTTTTACTTCTGTTATCTTTTCGTCAAGCAGAGTTAATGTATCTTGATGTTCCTGCTGGTTGGTTTGGTCTAATGTTTGAACGGCTGACTGTGTGCCTAAGATTTGGCTGTTAAGCTCCCCAACAATAACACCTATGTTTTCGTTTATCTGCCCTACAATAGTAGCTACATTTTCATTAACTTGATTAATCATATTGTTAGTGGTTTGGGTAATCTTTTGGTGGTCTGCTTCGTTTTCTTGTCTATGGGTGTGTATTGCACTCATAACACCTTGAACTGCAAGCCCCATACCTGTTTCTAATGTCTTTATAGCACTAGCTACAGCGTTACTTATGGGCTTATCCATATCGCTTGTATTATCAGCGTTACCAAGCCCTACCTGTTCTTTTGTAACTTGGTGCGGGTTATTAAGGTCTTTGGTGTGGGTTGTAAAACCCTCTACGCCTGCTTCTACGGTTTCCAAAATTTCGTTGATATCGCTGGCTAGCTGCTCATCTATCAACTTATCTACTGGACTATCCTTATCCATTATTCACTCTCCTTATTTGTTTCTAGTGTTTCCACCTTTTTCCTTAACTTAAATAATCTTGTTATATTAGCCACAGTAATACGTGCCACATTATTTATTTTATCTATCAGCCTGTTTTCCTGTTTGCTGATAGCTTGTTTAAGTTTAAATTCCCTTGTCATACTGGCAAGGTTAATGCGTGCTAATTTTTTGATTTTCAAATTAAGCTCAGTTTTAATTTTTTCTAAAAACTCATATACGGCAGTTTCATCATCATAGTTGCCAATAATGATGGCTTCTATTTTTTCCACATCAGCAATAAGGCGTGCAAGAAGTATTTTGATTTCTGTATCAATTCTTCTTCTTTGGGCAGTTTCTACACCTATAGAAGTATTAAGCAGCAAAACTTTATTGTTTAACTTTCTTACTTCTTCTGTGTATTCTTTTAATGCTTTATCATCTATAACACTGCCAGGCACATTTTCTTTTAGCATTACCACTTCTTTTAAAACCCCTGCTAAAGCATTTGTTACTTTGTTATACTCCATAAACAAGTTCTCAATGCGTTCGTTTTGGTGTGATATGTTAGCAGATAAATCGTTATACCTTTTAGAAAACACTTCACTCATGGAGTATATGATTTCTTTCGTGTTCCTCTCTTGCTCTTTTATGGTGCTTGATAATGTGTTATATTTTGTATTTAAAAGACCGACATCTGTTTCCATGTTTTTAATTACTGCTTCCATATTAACCGATGTATTGTTAAGGCTTTCTATATTTTCTTGAAAAGCTGTGCATTCGTTATAGGCAAGCTCTGCCATAACTTTAAAATCATCAAGCCCTGATACATTAGGCTCAAGAGTATTTATTTTTTCTTCCAGTGCTGCAATTCTTTCAAGCAGCGGTGCAACATAATCTGTGCTGCTGCCATCTTCGATAATTAAATATGAGCCGTATAAGTTTTTTTCCACCCAAAGCCTTGATCCATCAATAGAGTAATCAAGCCCCTCTACAAGAGTTTCATAATCAAGGGATATCCTATAGCTGTCATATTTTTCTGTTAAAAGAATAAGAGAGCCTTTTAAAAGCTCTCCGTTTTTTAGTTTATATTTAATAACAACCTCCAAAAAACTTTACAAGCCTACGGATAGGCTTGCTTTAAGGTTTACAAATCACTAATATTTACGCCATCTTTTACAAACCTTTCTATTTTATAACTTTCGCTTCGCATTATGTTTTCTTTTTCATTCTGCAGCCTTTTTGTAAAAGCGGTGTTGCCTTTTAAAAATTCCCTTTGAGCTGCTTTTTTATATCTTCCCATAACATCTTCCAGTAATTCTGCACGGATACTTTTACCATCACTATTAAACTTATTGCCTGCCCTTTTCCATGCATAGCTTTCTGTTAGCTTTTCTATTGCCTGCATAAGAGTTTTACCACCTATTTTAATCTGCCCTTGCATTCGTGAAAGTTCAGAATATTCAACTGGCGATAACTTTACACCTTTAATAATTTTGCTTGGTGCTCCACCTCTAATGCTTTCAGCATATGGCACAACCTTTTCTAATGCAATATTATCTTTTGCATTACTCCACAGGTATGACTGCTCTTGAGTTTGACCTGTAATAAAATTATATTTGGCTGGTGCTTTGTCTGATAAGAAAGGGATATTGGAAGCAAAACGTAAATCCCACTCCCCACCTGTTTCTTTCATCTGCCCATCAATTTGCCTTGCTGTAAAACGCATAGCAGATGAAAAGGGAGTAAGCCCAGAAAGTAAGTTTTGTGCAGTATATTTAAGGCTTGGAGTTTCAGGGTTTTGGACAGCTTCCATTAAATCCATAACACCACTTAAGTATGTTTTATTACCTATATTTTCAAGGATAACAGAAAGATATGTAAGAGGGGTAATAGTATCATCTCTTTTTGCCCTGTCGTATGTGGTGGCAGCCATACCAAAGAAAGCACCAAAGGGGTCAAGCCTATTATATGGTATCCATTTATCCCCAAGTCTAATAGAATAAGGCAGCCTGCCTTGAGAAATCCATAATTGCTTTTCCTCATTATCACTTGGGTATGCTCCAGTGATTAATCCATCAGCTGCTAAAGATACACCCATAAACCCTAAAGCCATGCCAAGTGCAGCCTTACCCTCTAATGTAGCTGCAGCCTCCCCACCTTTTTCATACTCTCTTTTAATCCAAGTGGGAGCATGCCGCATAAATGGAGTATGCTCAATAATATCTTTGATTAAGTTTGTAGGGGTTGTAATAAACGGCACAAATGGTCTTAATGCTGGTATGCTTTTTATGGCTATGGCTGCTTTACCTATTTGGGTGGTGCTGTCCAGCGGCTCTGTCCAAGTCTGTTTCATGGCATATGTAAGGGCTTCCTTATTTGTGCCTGCTCCATTATAAAAGGCATTATCCATTTCCTTTTGGATAAAGGCTGCTTTGTCCTCCACTCCCTCTTTTATGGCTTTTTCTATTGCATTAGAATAGACTTTGCTTCTATAAGCCATTTGCTTAAAGAATTCATCAACTGCACCCATAGCACGCAGTGGGGTTTGCAGGAAACTTCCAACATATCCCAATGCCTTTGCAATAACATCAACTTCTCCCCTTGTGCTATAGTAGGCGTCTACTGGGTTAATATTAGAGTTTTTATAAGCTGAAGATACATACTGCATTTTTAAATCTTCAGCTATTCTTGTGGCATTAATTTTAGGATAATTTTTAGTGCTGTCTAAAATATTTCCGCCAGTTTTAAGGGCAAGTTTTGCAGCCTTTAAGCTGTCTCCAAAGGCAGATTTATATCCTGCAAACTCTCTCACACCTTTCATAAAGCTATCACTGTCGCCCCTTAATGCTCCACCTACAATTTTTTCCATTGGAGAAAATATCATTTTCATGGTAGTGCCTGCAAAGTTAAAAATGTGAGTAACAGGCGAAGAAAGCAGGTTGTTGACAAAATATGTCATAAGGCTTTCCCCTGCATAAGCCATGTTGCTTGTTTCTTTTCTTGTAAGCATTCTTAAAAAAGCTGTTTCATCTGCTGCAAATAAACCAAGTAACGCCTGCTTATGAGCAGGGTTATTCATATCAAGCCCCATATCAATAAGCTTTGTGGCAGCATTTAACCTTTTGCTGTCAATTATAGCCCCATCGCCTACTAATGCTTTTATATCGTTTGGGCTAATATTTAAGTTATCGTTTTTTACAGAAACTTTTTTTGTGTTTTTAAAGGCTTCTTCTTCAAGGTTATTTAAGAGTTTAGAAAGTTCCTGCCTGTCTGGTTTTATTCGCAGAGAGCCTAAAGCCCTGCCAAGTGATGATATAATGGTTTGAGTTCTTGCTAAGGTTGTGGCATATTCTTCATAAGCTTTTGTTAAACTTTCATTGCTTACACCTTTATTTAAAAGGTTGTTTTCAAGCTCTTTTACAAACTTGTTAGTTTGAGCAACGGCGTCAAGCCTGTAATATAAAAGGCGTGGAGATAAAGTATTTAGGACGTTGCTGTCAATTTCTAAAAGGCGTGCCATATCTTTATCTATTAAGTCTTGGCTTTGCATTGTTTTAACTGCCAGAGCCATCTCATTGTGGCTCATCTTGTAGCCTATTTTATCCCTTACTTTATCCATAACGGCACGGTATAAATGTTTATCTTTTTCCCCTATTTTTGTAAAGGCGGGGTTTTCTCTAACAACTTTTGCAAAGGCTTCAACAATATCCGTATTGCCTCCAAGCAACACCTCTTCTACATTGTGAGAAATATTGCTTGAAAGTTTTTCAATATCTTTTTTTAGAGCTTTATTTTTGCTGTTATTTATAATATGTTTTTTATACGCTCTATAATCATCATATTTTGCCCCAGATGAAAGTTTTATCATCTCATCGATATTTACATCATTTTCCTTTTTTATCTCTTTTTCTGCCGCACTTCCTGCCTCATCATCTATTCTTCTTGCAGCATTTTCTGCCTGCTCCTGTAATGTGGAAGCCATGTTGTTTGTAAAAGACTTATCATATACGTCTTTTAATTTATTTCTGCCGTAGGATTTAGAAGCCTTGATGATAGATAAAAGCCCATCAAGAGCAACACCAAGCCCAGCACTTTCAATTGCAAGCTTAAGCCTGGCTTCTGCTTTAGTATCAGTTTCTTTTGCTGACAAAAATTCTGTTACAGGGTTTGCAAGAGATGGCACTTCATTAATAATATTTGAAAGCCTTTCTTCGTTTTCATCAAATACAGCAAAATCCCCAAGTGCGCTTTTAAAGGCGGTCCCTGCAATTTGCCCGCCTCTTGTGGTGGCATTATTGATGGCAGCAGCCGCCTTAACACCTTTTTCAAATTTAGCAACACTAGAGATAACTCCAGCAGCTTTTATAAACTTGCCAGCACCAACAAGCCCAAGTGCTCCTTGAGTAATAGTGTTTGTAATATCTCCCAAAGCTGTTTTTGTTTCAAGCTCTGGCATAATACGCTTACTTTCTTCATCAGAAAACATATTTGGAAGTTGCACAATACTTTCTGCGGCGTCCAGCGCTCCACCTACTACACCTCTGCCCATATCGGCAGCATAATCAATTATGCCTAAATCTTCTTCCTGTGGTGCTTCTTCCTGCGGTTTTCTGCTGTTATATTGTTGGTTAAAATCAATAGGCATTTAAACTCCTTTTATAGTTTTGTAAAGGGGACTTGTATCCCCTTTCCACCTTTCCCCTGTGCCGTCTTGCCACTGCTCTATCCGCAGTGTCAAGCCATAGGGATATATAATGTCAATACAAGCTTGCCATTATATAAATGGTTATATTGTCATTTAATTACACCCAAACAACCTTAAGAAATACTCCTGTCCTTTTGTGGTAACTCTTGGTGTAAGGCTTATAATAGCCTTACTGCCTGTATCAATAACAGTTTCTTTTATTTGAAATAAACTCTGTTCCATAGATTTTTGGCTAGGCATATTTACATCTTTGCTTTTTCCTTTTATAAGGTAGCCGTTTTTTCTTAAATAATCAAAAAGCCTTTTCCTGCCCATATCTACGCCGTTTTGCTGTATCAGCTTTGCCATTTGCCCTACAGATATTGTATCGCTGCTGCTTGCAACACTATCAGCAAAAGCAACTTTTGGCTTGTTTGCTTCTATTTTATTGTTAAGCTCTGCTATCTGCCTTGCTTGTTCTAATGCAAGCTCTAAAGCTTCTACCATATTTTTAGGTGCTTGGTGGCTGTATGAGCCAGTCTTCCTAATACTTGGAAGCACTTCACTAACTACCCACTGCCTAAAAGGGCGAGCCTTTGGTTTATCACTTCTCATTAGTATAAAGTAAAGCTGTGGCTCTGTGATAAATGTTGCATTTTGCTGTCTGCCTAAATTATCAGAGATGGGGTAGATTAAATCTAGGTCATCTCCAAACTCTTTGATAATGCTTGTTTTCACATCACTATTATTCACGATACCTAATATGTCGCACACATCTCTTAAGCAAAATAATGGGTTATCTTTATCGCCTATAACCCTAACCTGTCCTAATTCACTTTTGTTAAATACTTGTAACTCTTTCATTATTTACACTCCTTTTTTATTTTTAGTTGTAGTTTTTAGGGTCTGCTCAAATTTGAGCAACCCCCCCCCTAGTTCACAAAATATGGTGGGGGGGGGATTAAATCCCCGTCCTTATTTGTCCATTTTTATTTCTTTTTTTAAGCCGACTATTACTTTACTGTAGTCTTTAATAAGGTTTTGGATATGGGCTAAAGCTTCGCATATCTCTAAAACCTGCTCTGTTATTTTTGCCCTTTCTCTTTTTGTAGCCCTATGGCTTTGCATACAACCCGAAAGCTGCATTAAAAGGTTTTCCCTGTGAGATGTTAATATCTCTATTTCATTTTTGATATGTTTTATTCCTGCCTTTAATGCTTGTTTTTTTGTTTTATATTTTAAGACTGTACCGTTCCAAAATACTTGACAGGATGTTACTTTGCGTGTATCAATATCTATTTCGGTGCAAATAGTTAAATCTTTTTTGTAAAAACGTTTCTTTATATCTTCCATTATTTACTCCTAAATTTTGGCAACAAAAAACCCCGCCAAAATGACGGGGTAAGCGTTGTGAAAAACATAAATAAAATATTATAGTTTTCTATATATTTCTTTTATTTCATCATCTGTAAAAGTTCTTTTGCTGCTCAATATATTGTCCACCCAAGTGCTATACAGTTTTAAATCCATCTCTTGATTATTATCTATTGCCAATTTCTCTAACATACGGATAGACAAGCCTGTTAAAACAATTTCTTTTAAGCACTCATTTTGTTTATTATAATAATCACACTCCATATGTTCGTTAAAAATTTTATCATCAGCACTTGCCATAAAGAAAGAAGCCAGCTCGTCATATGTTCTATTTTCTAACAGTTTCTGTAATGAGTGCCAGCCTGCTTCATCTTTTTTAGCCTTTTCCCACACTTGACCTAATAGATTATTGTAGCTATCTAATGGTGTTTTTGTTTCACAAGCAGAAAAACAAGTAAACATAATAGCAACAAGAAGTAATATTTTAATGTACTTTAGAACCATAAACCATCTCTCCGTTTTTGAAATTTTGTAACATCTAGGGCGTTCTTAACGGTCATTCCTTTTTTTAAATTGTGTAAATAAAATTTGCCTATCTTTTCATCTTTTGGCAACACTCTGCCATCAACAACCTTAAACTCAAATCCAAATTCTTTTTCCAATACTTTCGGGTTTTTGTTATATATCTTCAACAGGTTTTCTTCTGTTAGGGTATCGCCTTTTAACATACTTGTCAAGTGGTCGTCCCATTTTTCTTCGCGGTATGCTCCAGAGCTTTCTTTTGATTTAGCATAAGCCTGCCTTAACTGTTCCTCTGATACTCCTACCTCTCGTAAGATTTTTGCACTGTCAGAACCTAGAAAGTCCGCTTCTGTTACACCTGGCGTAAGATAAAGTTGTGGCTGAGTAAGTTTGCCGTTTTCGTCCCTTTCTGCTTTTGTAGCTCCCTGCACAATACTTTCTGCTGTTTGCTCTTTTAGCTGTAAATCATTAACTGTTGGTTTTGCAAGGTTGCTATATGTTCCTGCTCCAATTTCAAATTGTGCTACAGTTTGATAATATTTTTTTGCAAACTCTGCCGCTTCTAGTTCATCAGTTACCTTGCCATCTACTATTGCTTTCCTTAATGCGTCTTCAATATTGCTTTTTAAGTTATTTGCCCTGTCGGGTTCTACAGCACCTATCTTAATATCAATATCTCCAAACACATATTTTAACCCAGCATTTAATAAAGAGTTTGTTTTAGCGCCTGTTTCGCCTGTATTATTATCAAACTCATTGAGAAGCCTTTCATAATCTGATGGGTGTATATTTCTACTGTGGTAAGCGTCTATTATTTCCTGCTTATCTTTTATTTTCCCCGTTCTTATGCCCTCCAGATAATAATTATAACTTCTTAAGTGGCTTTCTGTTTTTGGGGTTGTATAGCCTTTTACTCGTGCTTCTTGGTAATCAACAATAGCTTGCCCAAAACTGTCATAATCAAGCTTTAGTTTATCAGCTATTTGCTGTGGTGTAAGCCTTTCTAAATCTTTTCTTGTAAGCTTACCAGCATTAAGAGCGTCCTTTAAAAAGTCCATACCATCTTCATAATCCCTAAACTCTTTTACTTTTCTATTCTGCTCTATTAATGCCTGTTGGTTTATACCTGTTGAGATAATCTCATTAGATAACTCTTTAGCTTCTGCAAGAGAAAAAAGTGCAATATCCTCATCACCCAACATATTGTTATTATCTGTATGCCCCCAAGAGTTATATGCTGCCTGCAATTCCTTATCACTGTTTGCTTTATTAAGTGTAACAATGAGCAAGGCTTCTGCCATATCTGCAAGCTCTGGTTCCTCCATAACTTCTGCTTTTAAAGCTGCCATTAAACGCTCTTTTGTTTCCTGCGGCGTCATTCCCGCTCTTCCCGTTTCTCTCATTAAGCCCACAAGATTATTAACTATTGGGCTATCAGTTAGCATAGCAATTTTAGAAATATCATCCGCAGCTGCTATATCTTGAATTAATCCATTATGCCCAACGCCAACCTTTCTGCCACTTACTTTCTCATAAAGCGCTGTAGCGTTTTTTAATTTTGACTGTAGCTCTGGGGTTAATTCTCCATATGGCACGTCTGTTAGTGGCGTCTGCTTATCGTCTATCGTAACAGCCATAAGCCCATCAGTAGTATTTCTTAATGTGTCCTTAAACTTATTTTCTGCTATTGTATCTCTTAAGGCTAGATTTTTCTCATTTACATTTCTAATATGCCTTTCTTGCATTATAGCAAACAGTTCTTTATTTGGCATACTTTCATAATAATGCCTTGTGTCTTCGTCATAATTTTCTAAGTCTTTATCAAAGTTAAGCACATCATCTGATAGTCTTTTGTTATACTCTTCTACTGATAGATTTGCATAGCCTTTATTAATATAGTCCTGCTCTAGCGTTGCTTTCTTTTTGGCAAGTAAATTTTCAGCCATACCCTTTGCTAAATACTCCCTAGTCCAAAAAGATGTACCCAACGTATTAAACTTGCTGACCTGCCTTTTTTGTTCCTTTAAATATTCTTCCACATTTTTATCGCCTGTTCTCATCATATTTAAAAGGTCTTTTTCAGCTTGAGCTTTAGCTTTTGATTTTTGCTTTTCTATAAATTCATCTGCTAACTTATCCCCTTGAGCGCTAATCCCTTTTAAGCTTTCTGCAAGGCGTATCCATTCATTGCCCTGCCCGTATACTTCATCGGGGTTAACAAAAGCTTTTGCACTCATTAATTTTGCAGCAGGGGCTATACTTAAGCTGCTTCTAGCAAAATCATTCATCTGTTATTACTCCTTAAATCTTTGTTCTTTTCATACCGTCAGCTGTGCTTCCCATAGCAATGCTTCCAATATTTAACGCTGTTCCTGCCCACCTAGCAGCTGCATTACTTTGCTTAATATCCTTAAGCCCTGCTATTTGGTTTTTAGCAGACTTCATATACATACTTCTTGCCATATTATGCTGGCTCTCCTGCATTCTTAAATTTGCCTGCATAAGCGAATTATCTTGAGCCAGCATTCTGCTATACTCATTACTTGTAAGCCGTGCTGCAAGCCCTTCGCTTTCACTTCCCGCTTCAGCAGTTGCTGCCTGCTGCATATTGTTTATTTTTGCTTTAAAGCCTTGTTCTGCTGCCTGCTTTCTTTCCTGCTGCTGCTGCAGACCCTCCTGCCTAGATAAGTCATTGGCTTCTTCTATAACCATATTAGCATTATGCACATTGGCTCTATTTTGCGCCTCTATGGCTTCCTTTTCTTGATACATTTGCGCAACTGTGCCACCCACAGCGCTTATGCCAGAAATAATCCCTGTTACTATTGACACTGGTTCACAAATATCCATTCCTCCTTAAGAACGGGGACAAGTCCCCTTTCTTCCTTTCCCCTACGCCACTTTGCTTTCGCTCACCGCTCAAACAAAGCATAAGGATAAATAATAACGATACACGCTCGTTATTATTTAAATCACCATTTATCATAAGATGTATGCCTATAAAATCCTGCTGACTATTCCACACATTCCAAAAGCTCCCATTTATTGCTGACATAAAGCCTTTTTGTGTCAATATATCCTAAATGTGTCATATTAAAAACTTTCTCAATAAACTCGTGGTGTGTTGTTGAAACATCATCAGGTAATGCTGCAACATTACACATATCCTTTGGATATACCGCTAATTCTTTTTTTATCCCTGTTCTAACAGCTCTTCCTAAAGCCATAGGATATTTGCTTGCTTTCTTTGTCACAAGCAGCCACAGGCAAATATATAAATCGTCAGGGTATGTTCCGCCTATAGCTATAATGTTATTGTTTCTTTTTAGATAATAGCAGTATGCTTTATTTAATCTTTCTAAAAACTGGTCAGAAGTCCAGCCTGCCATTTCTACTTTATCATCTCCTGCTAAATTATCCCAGAATTCTCTAACCTTAGTTTTAGGCACATAATCTGTCTTACCTGTTTCTATATTTACTAATCTAACAGTTGACATATCTCTTGCATACCTATACTCTTCCATTGACCTGATATGCTGAAATTTATCTGCTTTTAAAAGGTTATTAACTCCTGCTTGCATACACCACCTCCATATCATATTCTATAATGTTAAACTTATTATCTTCACGGCTTTCAATAGATATCTCCACATCTTTATTTTCTGCCATAACTAAAAACCTGTTACGGTTATTGCCTGCTATCTGCCTTATTTCTTCCTGCCTGCCTTTTCTTTTTATACGCAGGAAATAGAGGCTATCATCCATTGCCTTAATGGTCATTGTTTTAAGTAGTGTTTTCATATCTATGGCTTGAGTATTATTTCTTATAAAAAATGTGGAAAAAGTATAGCTTGATTTATACATGTCAAAACTACCATCACTTTTTAAGTTATCTGTGAAGTTTGTATCACTATGACTGATGGCAAGTTTTTCAAAAGATATTTTCCCGTTTCTTTTTATTAAAAGATATAGAAAGCCTTGCAGTATCTCGCCATAAAGCACATTGCCTCCAAAAATCCATTTATGCCATGCACTTTGCAAAAGCTCATTATTTTCTTTAATAAAGCTGTAGCAGAAAATTTCATCTGTGCCGTTAATTAAAAACAACATTCCATCTTCTAACGATACACATATCTTATAAGTGCCTTGTTTTATGTATCTTGGGATATGGCTTGTAATATCATTAGAATAGCCATATACATCTGTTTGGGAGCTTGGCTTATATTCTCGCACTCGTGCGTATTCCCCTTTTTGCCCTGTATAGTAAATAGAAGTATCGCATACCACAGGTCTTGCACTCATATTTGTATCAAACTGGATAACAGGCTTTATGGCAGCACTGCCGTTAGAAAGCACATCGCCATGTTCTAAAGCATACATTGAAGCGTTGCTGTATAAAAATAGTGCTTCCATATAAGAAACAGCATATTTTAAAGCGTCTGCTTTTGTGCCAGAGATAGCAACGCTTACAGGGTCGCTGTCTAACATTGTAGTAGCAGTTGTGGCAAAGAAGTTAAAAAACCTTTTGCTTTCAGAAAAGGTAATGCCGTCATCTGTTAAAAGCCCAAGCCTGTTTTTGTAAAACACAATATCTTTTATTTGCTTATCCACAATATCTGGTGCTGGGTTTGTTTCCCTATCCCCTGCTTTTCGTTTTTCCCATCGGGCTGTTTCTACCACTATGCCATCATCAGTAATTTTTAAAATGTGTGGCATTGTGTTATCTATAAAGCCCACATCTTCCCCTAGTTTAGCACACTCTTTCCAGTAGCCTTTTCCAAATTCCCCTGCTTCTTTTTCTTCTGTAACAAATTCTATGTAGTAATCATCTTCGTTGCTGCTGGTATCGCCTATTACTTTCATATAATAGCCGTGTGGTGCAACTAATGGCAAATCAGAAAAACTTTTGCATTCGTTTTTAAATGTATTAGTTAATGTTCCACCTGCACTATCTGTTAGTTCTAATTTAACATTTGCTAACCCCACATGTTTATATACCTTATCTATATCGGGTAAATTTATAAGTGGCATAAGTCTGCCGTTACAATTACTAGACGGGCACGGTTTGTTCCATTCGCTATTCTTATTTTGCACTTGACCCTCTTCTGTACCAATGTTCCATTTATGTACGTGTGGTGGCAGCTCGCCAGTAAGCCCCCAAATATCGTGAGTAATCTCCCCAGTGCAAAAATAATATGCACGAGAAAAATTTTCTGTACCAATAGAATACATTAATCTTTGCAAAACATCGCTTGCTGTAATCTCTTCTGTTGGATTAGCAGGCACTGTATAGGACGCTGTCTTTCTTTGCACCCCTAATACTTCCTGCGTTGCATAATATGTTTCCCCATAAGCAACCTGTTTTACTACACAGAGAGAACGCTTTTCCAGCTCTACTTCTTTTACACTTTCCCCTTGCACTTTCTTTTTAGTATTTAACAAAAAGTTGTAATCTCTTATGGTGCACAGCCTTAAATCACTTCTTGGGTTATCACTTGCTAAATATTCTACTTCCCCACTTTTGCCTATAAGGTTGCCTAGCAAATCATAGACACTTGCAACGCCCTGCTTGTTTATAATCAAAAGCCCATATTCTTCATCACTTCTTTTTATAAAATCTATAAACTCATTACCAGTATATTCTATTTCTGCTATATGATGAGTGCCGTATCTTCTTCTTAAAAACTCTGTAGCACTTGGTATGCAGTTAATCATTTCACTGCACTGGTTTTCAAACCGTTGTAATGCAGGCTGCTGGCTTACGCCACCAATAATGTTTTTTACTTCCACCCGTTTCAAGCTGCTACCTCCTTAATATCTTGTTTATTAAGCTAGGCTTGTTTTTCACATTGTATCTTGTTATTGACCTGTCTTCTTTTTTGGCTGCAAGCATAGCTTCTAGTTCTTCCCTTTCAAGATTAGTTTTTAATTCTGCACTTGTGATTGCATTGTCTTGATATTTTTTGGCAGCCCTTAATGTTACCCATAATGCAAATGTTTCTGGAAGTTTTTCTAACGGCAACAAGCTTATTAGAGTTGCTTTTACTTTTTTTCCTATAATATATGAATTTTTTGTTGTATCATATATGCTGTCATTTTTTAAAACCAAACCATAAGGCAAGTTTTTTACGCTTACTGTATCAAATGGCAAACGGATAATGCCTTTATCATCTGGTGTTAATTCTATATATTCAGAGTTAAAATACCACCCTGCAAGCTGAACTTCTCGGCATGCCATGTTTATGTGGCTAATGGCAAGTGCCACCTCTGTTATTGGGTTTTCTTCTAATGCTTCTACTGGAAGTTCCCCAGTAGAAATCAATATTCTATTTACTGCGTCCAGTAGTGTCATAAAAATATCTCCTTATAAACAAAATACGTGGAACAAACCACGCATTTTTACTTTTATTTTTTATTCTGTCCATAGAATAAAAAAATCTCCGCTTGGTCGCAGTGAATGCTCCTGCGCTTGCTAAAGAGCCCTATCCATAGGGCTTAAAATAAAATGCAGGGCATAACGCCCCGCATTGTTTATTATTGTTTACTTTACAAGCCTACGGATAGGCTTGCTTTAGTGAGTAACAAGGAACTTGTTTCCGTAGTTACGTTAAATAAAAAATGTATGGACACATTTTTTATTATTGTTTTAAAAGTTCTACAGCCCTGCGTGCTTCTAAAATGCCAGCACCCATTAATCGCTTAACAACAAGCAGCACTGCTTGGTTTTCAACCTTATAATCCCCTGCTGCCATTTCAGTAGTTAATGCTTTTAAGTAAACGTTACCAACAGCACCTTTAGAAACACATACACCTACAGTATTTGTAAAGTCTCCGTGATAAGTGTTTTTTGCACCTGTTTCCTCTGTAATATTACTGTTTGGCACATGCATTGTTTCTATAATATCAAAGCCTGCCACACGGAAAACCTTACCATCAGCATATATACCAGAGCCACCCCAGTTTTTATTGATAATATCTGTTGTCATTGCAAGTAATGAATATATTGCAGGGCGACAGAAGAATGCTCTTGGGTCTGTCTCTGGCACATTTTTTTCTGCCATAATTTCCCTTGCACCAAAAATAAGTTCTGCCATAGCCTGCCCGTCAGTGTCCACATTTGCGCCACTTAATTGTGAGCCACCGTCCATATCGTCTTGTGGTGCGGCTGTTCTGCCAGCAAGGCAGGCAAGCTGTAAGTTAATTTGGTCTTGCTTTACAGCCATCGCAGCGCCAAGTTGTTTTGAATATTCAGAGCGAACTTCATAATGGCTCATGGCTTCATCAATATCTAATATCTTCACACTTGCTGCTAAAACATCATCAATATTAATTGTAATAGCAGAATGAAGCATGTTATTGTTGCCCTCGATTTTATTTCCTCTTGGAACGTATTCTGCTTTTGCTGTGCCATAAACTTGGAAAGTGGCAGACTTACCATAATCAATAGTGCGCTCCCTAATAAATGGGGCAGATACATTTGTTTCATCAAATGCTTTAATAGCGTCTGTTGAAATGTTTGTAATAAAAAGGGCTTTCTCGTCCCCTTGTCCGTTAATTTGTCCTACGTTAGTATGTGCTATAATCCACCTCTTTAATTATTTGTTTTTTTAAAAAATTCTTTTAGGCTGGCAACCCAGTCTTTTATCTTATTTTTGTTTTTATAGATTAAAAATGATAACCCTAAAAAAATAAGAATAAATAAAATAATTTTCATAGTGCTCTCCTTTTACTCTATATTGTTCCTGCCGCTATTGAACGTCTGATTTTTTCATCTACTGACTTTCTGTATTCTGCGTCTTTTTCATAACGTGCGTCTTTTTTATCCTGCACGATTTCTTTTTCGCTCTTATATAAGCTTGGAGCTTTGGCTGATGTTGTGCCCTCTATAAAGTTTGTTTGTGGTCCGCCTGCTCCTGCTGCCTTATAGCGAGCATAAAGCCCACTTACAGCTAACTTTGCAAGCCCTAAATCCCTTGAATTTACGGCACTATTAAAACTTGCCTTTTCTTCATTGCTCAAGTTTTCTGCTGCCCATGCAGCCATAGCAGTATATTCTTCCCTGCCACCGCAAGAGTTCATTACTTCATTATCATAAGCCTGCACATAAGCTTTGCGCCCCTCGATATACCTATCTACTACTTCTTTTGATATACCTTTCTCTGCTAAAAGCTTGTAGCTTTCTTCTGATAACTGACCGTTTTCTAAAAACTCTTTTTCAAAGGCAGTTGTATCAAGCCCAGTTTCATTTGAACCTGTTTCCACACTTCCTGTTTGCTCAATGTTTTCCTGCGGGCTCTGCTGATTATCAGCCTGCTCATCACTTATGCCCTCTTCCTGCCCATCTTCTTCTGGCATATCACTTGGCAATATTGGTGTTTCTGTCATTTTCTATTCCTCCTAATAACATTGTAAAAGGGGCAAGCCCCTTTTCCAGCTTTTCCCCGTTACCGTCTTGCCACTGCTCTGTCCGCAGTGTCAAGCCATAAGGGTATATAATGCCAATACAAGCTTGTCATTATATAAACTGTCATTTACTTTTATCTTTATTTTTCATTCTCTCCACAGCCTTATTCCTTGCCCATTCCTGCTAATAATCTGTTCTTGTAAAAGTTCTTTTGTTTGTGCCTAGCACTACTTTTCTAGTTTTCTTTGGCTTTCCTGTGCTTAAATGAGCAACAGTGTTTTTGCTTGAAAAATCTTCTTTTCCATCAATGCGCACAAGTTTAGGCTTTTCGCCAGGTTTTTTAGCATTAGTCTCGCCTTTCTCCTTGTGGCTCTCTTGTATATCTTGAGCCACTTCTTCCTTGCTTGCTCCCTGTGTTTGCTCTGTTTCAGTAAGCATTGTTTCCTCTTTTGTTTCGTTTTTACCACTCAAAAGAATATCCTCCTAACTCTTATTTGTAAAGGGGACTTATCCCCTTGTTACTGTTGTTGTTCTGCCATCTGCTGTAATGCTGGCATATTGCTTATGGCAGCAGGTATTGCTGATTTTGCCACATCCATTTGCTGCTGCTGCATTTGCATTTGTGCCTGCTGCTCCTGCTCTGCCGATAATTCCTCATCAGTCTTAATTATTCCATCTATTGATATATTCATAATAGAAGCAAGTTTTTTAATTAGGTTTAATGGTTTTGCATAAGTTTGTAATGCTCCACCGCTAAATTCTCTTAAATATCCTGCAAACTCCAGCAACTCTTCTTTTTGAGAATTTGTTCCCAATGCTTCAAAGCCAGCAATAATAACAGGTTTTATAGCACTATCCAGCTTTGGCAACAGCTTCATTTTTGCAAGCTTATATATTTTGCGTTTTAAATATGGCACTTGAAAAGAATAAGAGCAGGCAGAATAAAGCCCACCTAATGACTGCTCTATCTCTTTTGCAACTTCCCGCACTTCTTCCCTTGTTACCCTTTCAGCGTCCCTAATCATGCCACCTGTTATTAAAAAAGCACGGTTAAGCCTTTCTTCTATTTTACTTACTTCCTCTGTTACCGTCCTTAAATCGTAACCTTTTTGAGCCTGCAGGAAAGATACGTCCCCTGCTCTGCCATCTATCACTTCCCCATTTTCTGCTTCTTCAATATCGTCTTTATCTGTTATACCCGTCGGGTCTACAAGCAAAATATTTCGTGAAATCATAGCAGCAGCCTCAACGCTTGCCTGGCTTAATCCGTCTAAACTTTTCAAATCCCCAAGATAATTTGACACATAACTTCTTGAATAATCTTCCCCTGCACCATTAAAAAGTCTTAATGCAATAAAAGGGCAACCCTCAAGGCTTACTTCCTGCTTTGTGCTTTCAAGGATTACGCCACGCACTTCTTGGTGGATATAATATTTATCCCCACACCTTTTGCAGTATGAATAAAGCTCAACTTCTTTTTCGTCTGTCTTATCTGATGGTTTATTATTATAATTATCTGATGGCAATATGCTATTGTTAACGACAGCTCTTATTTCATCAGTCCAAGCATTTTCAGATAACACTTCCTTTAATATTATCTCCACAGGATTTCCTGCCCTGTCTCTTGAAACAACGTAATCTCTTAAGGAATAAATCCTAATATTGCCGTTATCATCAGGGTCTCTGATTAATACGTTGCCAGAGATTAAAAGCAGCTGCCACATCTCATACAAAAAGGAAGTATCGTTGCTTGCCTTAATTATATCTAATGTTTGGTTAGCATAATCTGTTAAGATAGTTTCCAGCACTATCCTAAAATCTTCGCTTTCTTCCTGTCTTGTTTCAAGAAGCTTATAATCATCTACTATGAATTTAAAAAATGGCGTGTTGCTTGGGGTTAATGCTGTAAGCAGTTTGCTTGCAAGGTTTGATACACCTGCTGCACCTAATGACTGATAAGGGTGGGTTAACTCCCTATTATACACCTCTTCAAAATAAGAGCGCATAATAGGAAGCGTATATTTACAGCAGTCTATAGCTAGGTTTATGTAGAAAGATTTATCTTTTTCTAACACATCAAACCTTTCTTTGCCTACTGCTTTATACTCATACTTTTGGGGCATTTAAGCTCCCAGTCTTTCTTGCAGGTATGGCAAGAGGGCTCGCCCCATTATCATAAGTCTGCAAAGACTTTACACCTTTCTTTTTCTTATCCTGCTGTTCTTTACCTGTTACAATACTTAAGGCTGTTTCTTCAGGCGGCGGCGCAGCTTTTGTGCTAGCCTGTGGTATTGCTTGTAATTGTGGTTTTGGTTGACACACATTTCACTCCCAACAAAAAATGAGCGAAGCCCAGTTTTTTGTTTCTCGTTTATTTTTATTTTTCATTCTGTCCTAGAATGAAAAAAACACGCATTTTCGGGGAAACCCCTCAATGCTCACTAAAGAGGCTTTGTCCTAAAGCCTGCTTCATTCCTCCTCATAAACAGGCAAAGCCTGTTTTATTGTTTAGCTTTTCTTCTTAATCTTCGTTATCATCAATAGGGCTAATCATATATAACCACAACCCATAATTCATTTTCGCTTCTCCTGTTTAGCCATTAATGTTTCAAGGGTTGTTATTACCTTTGCCACACCAGCCCAAAAATACATTTCCTGCATACTAGTTTCTGGGGTTATCTCACGCTCTGGAAATAACCTTTTTAGATAGTCCATTAAAGCCTTATCTATATAAGGCGTATCGTTTTTCATCTTCTTATCCTCCTTGCTTATTAAATTTTTATTTTTCATTCTGTCCTAGAATGAAAAAAACACGCATTTTCGGGGAAACCCCTCAATGCTCACTAAAGAGGCTTTGTCCTAAAGCCTACAAGACTTTTACTGAAAAATATATTCTAACCAATATTTCTTATCCTCCTTGACCTTGTCCGTTGAAGATACTTATCTCTTTATGAATATACTGCTAAAACAATATAAGCCCTGTTTACAGAGCTTATATTGTCCTATTCTTCGCTATCAATACTCCATAGTATTGGTTTCTTTCTTTCGTAATCATAGTCATAGTTTCTTAATATTCTTGCCATGCGCGCATTAAGTAAAGCGTCTTGCTCCGAGCTGCCTTTTTTAATATAAGCTTCCACTACAGCCTGCCACATCTGCTTATAGTTCATATCCTTGCTTATTATCTTTTCTGCTGTCTTTAATCCGCAGCCAGCAAGCCCTTTGTAGTTATCTGCATTATCACCTGTTAAGGTTTGCAGCATATGGTTATAGTTTGCTTCCTGCTCTGAAACTATTATACTTTCATCCCTTTTGTTGTTGTGATACTTGCAAGGCAGGGTTTTCATATCCTTATCAAGTGATACTATTATTTTGTTTACGTTCCTTATGATTACCTTGCTCGTTGCAAGTATGCCCAAAATATCATCGCCCTCTAAATACTCCCTGCAGAAGATATTGTATTCCTGCTCCACCCACTGTCTTAAAGGCTTGTAGACTATTGGCACTTTCTTGTCTTTTCTGTTTGCCTTATATTCTGGGTTTATTTCTTTTCTAAAGTTTTTATAGTGGGACAAAGCTATGGTGTATTCTTTTGTTTCAAACTTATCAAAAAGCCCACGCATTGTGTTTATAAATATAACTTTCGCTTCACTTAACGAGGCATAGTTAACATAATTATCATCATCCCAATTTATAACCTTTTCACAGGTGGCAGCTGCCCTATAAATATAAACATCACCATCAATCAATAAGTGTGGTTTTGTTACATTTCCCACACTAAACTCCCAATTAGTAACTCCAGTAGTTTATCAAAAATATGTTTCACGAAACACCTCCTTTAATACTATGATAAAAGTTTGAAAAGCCAACATAAGCTTTTGAACGTGGAGATAATGACATACCCTGCCATGAACCATCATCACTTGTGGATATCCCTTTGCTTCTTGTATCCATATCTACAGGTTTATTTTTTTCATACCTAATAAGAATACAAAACATTCCGTTCATATCTATAACTTCTATTTCTCTTGGGTTATCATCACTTATCTTTACAAGTATCTTCCCCTGCTTGCCCTTATCAATAACAGCAGATATGCTATAGCAATGTTTTTTTATGTCTGCTAATATACTAGCTCTATCTTTATATATCATTCCTCATGCTTCCCAAGCTGCCACCTAAACATAACTTCGGCATTTTCCTGCTGCCAACCAGAATATTTACTTTTAACTTCAAGCCTAGTGGGGTAAAGCCTGTAATTTATATCCCCTACTAAAAACTCCTGCCCAGCCTCCACGCCAATTGCTTTTAAGATTATATCAAATATTGTAATCTTATTGCCTCCTTTTGCCTAAAACGGCACGTCTTCTTTTTCTTTATTATTGTCCACATTGAAGTCTGGTATATCGTTTGGGTTTTCCCCATTGTATGCAAGCAGCCTGCCTGTCTGCCTTGAATATATTAAATGGTCGCTTTCCCCACAGACACCTGTTGGTCTGTTTTTTAATATTCTCATACGTGATACGTTCTTATTCATCCCGTCAGCCTGCTGGTCACGCTCTAGTGCCACCACCACATCAGAAAGCTGCTCTAAAGCACCACTGCCTCTTAAATCTGTCAATGATACCTGCCTGCCCTCATTCCAACTTTTTCCCTTGTCCGATGGTCTTTTTAAATGCACCACAGCTAAAATTGTTACGCCAGTTTCTTCACACAAGCTTCTTAAGTTTGTCATAAACATATCTATGGTTTTTCTTTCATCAGTGCCCTGCTCTTTTTCATCAAGACCAGAAATAACTATGCTTATATGGTCAAGCACTAAAACTTTGCAGCCAAGTGATTTAACCATACTCCTTATTTTTGGCATAAGCACTTCTGTAGCTTGAGAGCCAAAGTGGTCATAAACATAAAAGCCATCTTTAATAGCTGTGTTGTAAGCCTGCTCATATTCTTCATCTGTAAAGGATATTTCTGCACTCAACATATTTTTATTCATAGCTATACTTAAATGCCTTTGTGCTGTTGTCCTTGCATTTTCTTCTAGGCAGATTAACCCAATAGGCAGCTTATGCTGGACATGCATATGGTATGCTATCTCATGCACAACCGTGCTTTTGCCAATTCCACTTCCTGCTGTAAAAAGCCAAAGCTCGCCCTGCCTAAGCCCCTCTGTTTTATTTTCTAAATCTGGATAACATAAAGATAACCCTCTTTTTCTTGGCTTCCTGCATTCATCATGCAACCTCTCCCCTGTTAGTATATAGTCTGGAGAGTGTGGCTTTGCTTCCCATATTGCCCTTAAAATCTCTTGGGTCTTGCCTTTTACTAAGCATTCATTTATGTCCTTTTCTGGAAAGTGTGCTATTCTCACTTTGTGCGGGCTTACAATTTCTGCACATTCGTAAGCTGCCTTTCTACCTGCCTCATCCATATCAAATGCGAATATTACTGTTTCGTAACTTTCTATCCATTCAAGATGTTTTGCAACATCGTTCTTTGCGCCACCTGCTCCATTTTTAACAGACACTATGGCACACTGATACTTCTTATCCCAAGCTTCATAAAGAGAAAGGGCGTCTATTTCTCCCTCACATATAACAAGGCGCTTCCCTCCGCCCCCATAAAGATGAGCTCCAAACATTAATGCCTGTTTATTGTCCCCTTTAATAAGAAAAGACTTATCAGCAAAGCGCAACTTTTGAGCACACACCTGCCCTTTATCGTTTCTGTATTCTGCTACCTGGCAGGCTTTGCCGTTATACTGGGATATCCCATATCCATACTGTTTACAAGTAAGCGCACTAATTTTTCTTGTTTTTATTTCCTTATACTCAAGAGAGCTTATAAGCTCGCCTTTTTTACTATCCTTAACTTCTGATATTTTAACCTCCTTATGTTTATGTTCATTTTCTACCTGCTCGTCATACCCACAGGCAAAGCAGTGGGCAGAGCCATTATCATACATTATAAGGTTGTTGCCTTTTCTATCCCTGCCCTCACTTCTACATTTTGGGCAAGGCATAACTCCTATACTTTTGCCCATGCTACTCCCACCTCTCATATTCTTCCAAGTTTATTATCTTTCCACAACGTGAGCATGTTATATCGCCAAGTGGCGCAACAAATAAATCTTGGTAAACAAGCTTTATAGTTTTTCTTTCACTATCTTTAACAGGCACAAACTTCATTATGATTTTATTTTTATCTACTGCTGCAGAAAATACAGCGTTATTACATTGTGGGCAGCGAACAGCTTCTCTCATAACTTCTCCAAAAGAAAGAGGGGTTGTGCACCCCTCTATTAGTTGATATTGTTTTTTGCCCATTCTTTAACATCAAAGTTTGGACATGTTTTTTTAGGCTCATAATCACAATGCCCTACAATGCGCGCATTTGGATATTTTGCTTTTAATTCAAGCACAATACTTTTTAAAGTTTCCCACTGCTTGCCTGTGTAGTCATTCACTGCCTTTTCTTTTGTGCCATCTTGAATGCCACCTACAAGACATATTCCGATACTATCTTTATTGTGCCCTTTGCAGTGTGCCCCTGCTTCTTCCAAACTTCTACCATTTTCAAGGCGTCCATCTCGCCTTATCACATAATGGTAGCCTATACCATTCCAACCGCGCTCCCTGTGCCAACGGTCTATTTCCTGCCTGCCTATATCCATTTTAGACGGTGTCGCAGAACAATGAATAATAATGTCATTAATACCTCTTATTTTCACTCCTCATAAAAAATGGGCAAAGCCCAGTTTTTTATTCCTCGTTTATTTTTATTTTTCATTCTGTCCTAGAATGAAAAAACCACGCTTTAGTCGCAGTGAATGCTTCTGTCGCTTACTAAAGCAAGCCTGTCCATAGGCTTGTCCCATTCACTCCTACTAACTATGTAAAGGGGACAGTATCTCCTTTACACTTTTATTTTCCATATTGCATTAGGGCTTGTTGCGTTTCCTTATAAATATGCTCGTCCACTATCGCAAGAAAAGCCTGCCTGCTTTCTTCTGTTGGTGTTTCCTTTAACCATTCAGCAGGTATTGACGAGTTTGCATACTTAAACCCATGCTTTTGCGCCCACGCCCCATAAGTTATCTTTGAACCTTTATGTATTTTTGTGTTAGCATTTTGAAAGACTAATCTAATATCTAAATCTGGATATGCTTTTTTGATAGCCGCCATTTTGCTCCTATCTTCCAAATCAAAAAGCCCTTTGGCTTCCACTACAATACATGGCTCATAAAGAATAAAATCTGGAACATATTTATGGGTTTTTGTATATTCAAGCTTTATGCTCTCATACCCAAAATTACTTCCTGCAAGCTCATTCATAAGTCTTGTTTCAAATGCACTTTTGCCAGAGCCACCATTTTTCTGTGCAGCCACTCTCATTTCTGTTTTTGTCTTTTTAAAAATCGCCCTCTCCCTTTGCGCTTTTATCCACAGCAGGGCTTGCTGCACTTGCAAAATCTTCATCATCTGCTTCATCATAAGCTGTAAAGCCGTAGCTTTCTGCGTCCCTAGTATATTCCACTGCTTTAATTATTTGAATTGCCTGCAAGTCTATACTTAATCCTGCCTTTGCTCCTGCTGGCATAAAATATGGCTTCACTTTAAAAGCTGCTTTCATGGTAGAGCCACCGCTAGCCTTTTTAATATCTTCCAGAAGCATTGGCTTATTTGCCTTATCAAACACTGGCACCTTAAATTCAAGCACTCTACCGTCATCTAATTCTAGTTTTGCAAGCTTATCAAAATGGATGAATATCCTGCCTGTTGAAGTGCCATCATCAAGCACTTCTTCTTTGTAGAATTGCTGCGGACTAAATGGGTTATTAGCCTTGCTTTGTGCATTCATTTTCTCATACTTTTCTTTTGCCCATTTAATAGCTTCCTCATAAGCCTCTTGCAGCATAGCTAAAAGTTTTGCTCCTGCTTCACTATCAAAATAAAGGCGCACTTCATACTTGCCAGACTTTACAAATTTAGTATTAGGCTCTGCCAAGTGTGGAAACTTTGCAATACCCTCTGGTGTTAAATACTGTTTTTTTAAACATTCTTTTAATTCTTCTTTTTCTTTTGCCATTTAATTCTCTCCTATAATATGCCTTTTTACATAATGCTCTAATGCTTTAAACTCTATTCTCTTTTTTCTATCTGCTTCAAAAGCAATGTTATTCACCACTTCCATAAGCCTAGAATGGCTAATGCCCGCTTGCCTGCTTATCTCCCAAAAGGCACAGGCTATCCCTAATATCTGCTCATGTTTTTCAAAATCGTGGATATTATCTATTACCTTAAAAGCACACTTGCTAACCCTTTTGCCATCAGCATTACTTATCGTATCGTAGTTCATAGTCTTCCCCACAGGCTTTATCAACCCAACTGTGTAGTATCTCTTCAAGCCAGTATTTAAAATCTTCTTCTTTCAGCTCTTCGTTGATAAATTTTTCTATTTCTCCTTTAGCACGTTCTGCATGTTCTTTAACAAAACCCAACATCCCAAGTGTTGCTATTCTTAAACCACGATAACTTATGTCCTCAGCTTCAACTTCTACATCGTTACCGTTCACAATAATTTTAACTTTCATTGTTTTGTTTTCCTTTTCCATTTTCTTTCTCCTTATCTTCCTTATATTTTTTTCTTATTCTTTTTCCATTACCAATAATACCTATCTCTCCACTACCCAGCTTTTTATCCTCATACTCAAGAACTTTCCTGTCCACATAACTGTCATCAAATAAATCCTCTAACATACAAACTCCTAAATGTTTTTAAAAAATGCTTCAGCCACAGCGTCCACGCACCAACCATTACCAACCATTTTTTTACGTTGAGTTAAGCAGATTTCTTGAATGCCGTTAGAAAACATTCCAAACTTTGTGTAATCATCGGGTAGCGTTTGCAACCTTTCAGTTTCCTTAATAGACAACACACTAATCATATTTCTGTTTGGAAAATAATAAATACCCTCACTACCTTTTGTCGATAATGCAGGGGACTTGCCGTTCAAATCATAAATCCTGTTACCTTGTGATTTTAAAATTTTCGAACCATTAGTATTAAATATTTCTCCTATCCTTACTGGTCCTGAATAATCAACATCACTGTTTATTTTTCTAACAACCCATTTTTTATGATGTATATATAAATCAGAATTTATAGCACCACGATAATCAATATCTGTGTTATTCAGTGTTGACTGTAAATGTGATGGTAAATCTCCTACGGTTTCCAAAATGTCGTTTACACTGATATGTTTTTGTATTAATTCTGTATATGGCAGGTTTGTCCAAAACAGCCTTTTTCTTTGCTGGGCAGAAACAAGTGCGGCATTAATTCCTATTGGTTCTACACCCATAATATCAGAAATTATTTTTCTGTTTTCACTGCTCATACTTGCCACATTTTCCAGTAAAAAATATTTTGGCTTGTAATGTTTTATCATCTCAACAAATATCCAGAATAAACCAGAACGAGCTCCATCTAAACCTGCCCTTTTTCCTGCAATACTTAAGTCTTGACAAGGCGAGCCACCCATAATCAAATCTACATCTCTGCCTATTGTTTCTGTATGCTCTTTCCATTTGGTAATATCTCCAAGAAATACAGTATCTGGGTTGTGGTACCTGTTTACGCTTTCCGCATACTTATCAACCTCATAAGCATACATACTATCAACTGCAATGTTTTGCTTTTTTAAACCAAGCTCTCCACAGCCAATACCTGCAAAACAGCTTATAACTTTTCCTAATCTTTTTTCTTTTCCTATGTCCAACCTCCTTGTAACCACACAAAAAAAAGAAATAAAAAAAGCCCACAAGGAAAACCTTGCAGGCAAGTTTTTTTAACACAGGAAGAAAAAATAAATATTTTTTTTGGCTTATATATATTATTAATATTTAATATATTATATATATAATTAATTTTTTTTTCTTCTTTTCTTTTTTTTGTTACTTTTTTTCTTTTCTTCTTTTTTTTTGTTTACTTATTTCCTTTTGTTTCTTTTGTTTTTTCCTTTGCTTTTGTTTTTGTATTTTAACTTATCAGCCAAAAAGCTTTTAAGCTTGCAGGAGCTTTACGCCTGCCTAGTGAGCTAAGCTTTTTAACAAGCCCTTACATGCACCAGCATATAAGTCTTGCTATTTTTATTAACCATTTTTGATAAGCGCCATACAAAAACAAATCAATAAAAATAAGCCGATAAAAGAAACGACAAAATGCAGTTTAATTGCAGTTTTCGGTTGCAGATTTTTTGGGGGTTTGTTTCTCTATAGGTGCGGTTAATTATAAACCATTGATAAATAAGAAGAATTTTAAGAGCATTTTTTAAAATTTAAATTTTAAATATAAACTATTGGTAATAAATATGTTTTTGCTTTATGACTTTTCTTTTTGTTCAGTTAAATGTATGTGTATTTTTTAATAAAAAAAAATAGGAGCAGGCAAAAAGCCATACTCCCATTTAATATATACCCTATTTTTTATGAAAAATTACCATATTTAATTATGAATTTCAAGCAAAAAAATACTCACTTTCAAGTAAATCCATTAAATCAAGGCTGCCGTATTCCACCGCCTGCGGCAGTTTCATTTTATTTCGCTTGCTTTCTGGCACAATTTCCAGAACTTCTTTAGTCCACTTTTGCAACACATCAGTTGAAAACATTTCCACAAATGCTTCTCTTAATATGCTTGCAAGCTTTGTGCTATCAGCTGCATGGGTGCCGTAACTATCGTGTATCATAGCAAAATGCGAGATACCCTGCTTGCTTGCTTTATCCACCGTTTTCATCATAGCAGCAGCATCTAAAGAATGGATAAAATTTGGAGCTATCCCCATTCTTTGCTTTTTGCTGGAGATTTTTGGCAGTTCATCATTAACAAATATTCGTATGCCGCTACCTAACTTTGTTTCAATTTTCACACTTTTTTCTTCTTTGTAAGCTTGCATTACCTTAAATCCTACTGGGCTAGTCCAGTATATTGGCAGGCTGTCTTTTGCTATTATGGAAGCTATATTTTGCAAATATCCCATACCCTCATAAGCTTTAATAACAGTTTCCCCCACAGCCTGCCATATAACTTCTGCCAAAAATAAAGCAGGATAAAATAAGCTTTTGTTATCAGGGTATATTTCATTTATTATATTATCTTTATGTTTTGCTACTGCTTCTTTTAACCACTCATAAGTATACTGCTTGCAGCTTTCAAACGTGGCAGCATAGGGCACAGTCATCACCTGCCTTTTGGTGCAGCTCCTATCTATCCCTAAATCAATTAATGCTGGTGCTATTATTTTTTCATCATAAAGCAGTGCCCCAGTGGAAGAAAACCTTTTCTGCCCTGCTTGTATTTTAAGTTTTAACTTTTCTACTACTTTTCCTGCCACTACGCCGTATATATCTGACGGTACATTAGACGGAATAAGGTTAGTTGCCCTGCCGCCCTCTTCATCCCTTAAAAGCAGGCTGTAGATTTGCAAGCCGTTGCAGGTGCCATCCATTGCTATAGGCAATCTTGAATTAAAATACACCCCACGCTCGCAGGCTGCTTTATAATCAGCCCATTCAAAACAAAAGGCTAAAAACTGGAAAGGTTTATCCGCCTTGTGCCAAAAGGTATTTTTTATTGGGTTATCAGCTACTGCCCTTATAACATCATCGTTGCTTATCACCCACGAAAACCTCTCATCAAGGCTTAGTTTGTCTTCCCCATAGACATTAGCTCCGTGTATAGCCAGCCAGCGAACTGCTCCCCATTCTATTATTGGTTTAGCTTCAGCAAATTCTAGCAAGCCCTTGCCCCAATCCTGCGACTGCGGGTTTAAAAATGATGGCACTGCATACACTCTGCCTCTAAAGTCAAGCTGATGGGGAAAGTATATCTCATCCTCATTCAAAAACTCTTTTGCTACACTTATTATTCTTGCTACAGTTAATCTTTTAGAACGGCGGGCAATGTTATCTTTATGGGTTTGCGTTACTTTCTTTTTCCAAGATTTAAATGCCTCTTTGTTTTCTTCCAGACTAAAGCATTTGTGGTCGCCTGTTTCTTCAACCACGCCATTACATACAGGGCATACTGGAAGTGGCATATCTTCATCAGTAATATAGCCACCTTTCTTATCTGGTATGATACTTTGTTTTTTCCATAAATGCTCCATCACATCAAACACCCTTTTATTTATCCGCCATGAAGTATTTTGTATGGCGTTGATAGCATTATACACTGTCTGCATTTCTTCTGTGCGGTTATTTAATTCTTCAAGGTAGGCTTTAGGTGAAAACCGTGCCTTTACAAGCCAAAGCTCTTTTGTTTTTGCGTAGTAGCCACCGTCAAAAACATCGCTCCACGTCTTCGGTGGGATAATGGTTGGTAAATATTCAGGAGTTGCTCCTGCAAAATCCTCTGTGCGTTTAATGAACTCAAGGCACTTTTCAGTAGGCACTACGTAATTTGTTACAGTGCCTTTTAAATTACTATCCCCCGATATTTCAATAAAGCCTGTTGTTTCCATAAAAATTTCTATGAGCTTTACCCCCAACTGCACTTTGTCCTGCTTGCTCCACGCTTCCACGCCAATACCTGCACGCTTCATAGCAATGTTTAGAGCGTTTGCTTTATGCTGTTCGTGGTTTGTCTTCACGATACTATGCATAAGGTTAAATAAGTCAGGGTTTAGTCTTTCAAATTCAGAAAGCTTATGCTCTTCGTAAATTGCACCTGCAAGCTTTAAAGCAAGGCTTGAAAGGCTAACCCTTGAGCTTAAGCTGTTTACAATAGTTCTTAGCGTGATAAAAGCAGTTACACGGTTATCATCTATTAGCTTAAGATATTTTAAAGCTGTATGTCGCCTGCCAGCTTTGCCGCTTTCTGCTTCAGCCATAAACTTATCAATAGATGATGAAACAGCATTAAGCTGCGTCCGCATAAGGCTTTGTCCGTAAAGCGTAATGCTTTCGTTTTTGTCTGATTTTGCTTTGGCATAAATACGCTCAACCTTACGCCTACCACGTAAAGACATCTCTAATTCAAGATTAAGCTGCCTTTGAAATTTTTCATCTGATACTACTTTTTTCTGCATTTTGTCTGCTCCTTTTGGAAGCAAACACGGACAGGAAAAACCAAAACAAACAAACAAAAACACTTAAAACCATCTGCAATCGCTGCAACCTTTTAAATTTTTCATCTGAAATGTTGATTTTTCTTGTAGCCAAAATAAAAAACTATTAAATTGTATTGAATTTGCAATACATCTTGATTTATATGCAAGATTACTTATAGATATTAAATTTTTCTTATTGAATATTTAAAAATCTTTTGCTAAACTTTCCAAATGAAAACATTAAAAGATTTAAGATTAGAAATTGATAATATTGACAGCCAGATTTTAGCACTTTTAAATAAACGTGCAGAATGTGTTATTGAAGTTGGGGAGATAAAAAAGAAAGAAGGCTCTCCAGTGTGGGTTAATTCCAGAGAAGAACAGATTTACGCCCGTTTAAAAGAAGAAAATAAAGGTCCTTTCCCGCAGCATTCTTTAAGAAATGTTTTTAGGGAAATAATGAGTGCTTCTTTATGTTTAGAAGAAGAAGTGCGTGTGGCTTTTTTAGGCCCTGTTGGCACATTTTCAAATTTAGCAGCTGTTAAGCGTTTTGGTCAGTCTGCCAAATTAATACCTGTAAGAAATATTGGGGAGATATTTCAAGGGGTGGAAAAAGGTCATGTGCATTACGGTATTGTGCCTGTGGAAAACTCTCTTGAAGGTGCTGTTAACCAATCTCTTGATATGTTTATGGATAGTGATGTGGTTATTATGGGCGAAGTATATGTTGAAATTGCAGAAAACCTGCTTAATAAAACAGGCAGGAAGGAATATATAAAAAAAATATATTCTCACCCAAGCCCATTGGGGCAGTGTTCCAAATGGCTTGCCAAAAATTTTCCTGATACTGAGCTTATTCCTTGCGAATCTACTGCACTGGCTGCTGAAATGGCACAAAATGATGAAAGTGTGGCAGCAATTGGCAGTGAATTGGCTGAAGCTGTATATAATCTAAAAGTGATAGAACGTCATATTGAAGACGGCCCCGGTAATTTTACAAGATTTGTAGTTATTGGTAAAAGTCATCAGAAAATGACAGGTAATGATAAAACTTCATTAATGTTTAGTGTCCACCATAAATCTGGTGCATTATATGATGTTCTTGAAATATTTAAGCGTGGTAATATTAATATGACAACACTTGAAAGCAGACCGTCAAAACAAAAACCATGGGAATATCTTTTTTACACTGATATTGATGGTCATAAAGACAGTCCAGAAATAAAAAAAGTATTAGATGAATTTATAGAAAAAACACCTATTGCAAAAGTATTAGGTTCATATCCTAAGGGAGAGTTTTAATTATGGCAGATTATAAATCATTAGTGTGGGAGGGGCTTCTTGAATTATCAGCATATGTTCCAGGAAAACCTGTAAAAGAGCTTGAAAGAGAATTAGGTCTTAAAAATATAATGAAGCTTGCATCTAATGAAAACCCATATGGAGCAAGCAAAAAAGCAGTTAATGCTTTAAAAGAATATGAAAAAGAGATTACACGATATCCAATAGGGGATAGTTTTTATTTAAGGCAGGAAATAGCTGCATTTCATAATGTAGATATTGATAATATAATATGTGGTGCAGGCAGTGATGAAATTATCCAGCTTTTATATATGGCATTTTTAACAAATGATACCCACGCTCTTGCTCCAAGCCCATCATTTTCTGAATATGAGCTTCTTGCACGCGGCTTAAAGTCAAGCTGCAGATGGGTTGAAACAAATGATGATTTTACTACTAATTTTGAAAACATATTAAATGCAGTAAACGATAAAACTCGTTTTATTATGCTTGCAAACCCTAATAACCCAACTGGAACACTTTTTTCATCTGCTGAATTTATTTCATTTATGGACAGGTTATCAAGTAATATACTTGTTGTTTTAGATGAAGCATATATTGAATTTGCTGAAGGTGATTATCCTGATGTTTTTTCACTTATGAAAAAATATAATAACTTAATGACTATGAGAACTTTTTCCAAAGCTTATGGGCTTGCATCTATTAGGTGTGGTTATTTAGTGGCAGATAAAGAGTGTATATCATTAATTAATAGAATACGCCCACCTTTCAATGTAAATTCTGCTGCTCAAATAATGTGTGCTGAAGCTATAAAAGACCAAGACCATATTAAAAATGTGGTAGCATTAAACAAGCAGGGCAAAGAATATATATATAACGAAGTAAAAAAATTAGGGCTTGAATATGTTGCAACCCATACAAACTTTATGCTTATAAAGGTTGGTAACGGTAAAAAGGTATTTGATGATATGTTGAAAGAAGGTGTAATAGTTCGCTTTTTAGGTGGGGACAGGTTAAAGGAATATATCAGGGTATCCATAGGAACAGATAAAGAAAACGAAGTATTTATAAATGCATTAAAAAAAGTTTTAAATAAATAAAAGATATTTGGAGATATAATATGATTATTGTAATGAAACACGATGCTTCTAAAGAAGAAGTAGGTAATTTAACAGAACATTTAACATCATGTGGTTACAGGCTCACAATTTCTGAAGGTGTAGAAAGAACAGTTATTGGAGCAATAGGTGATGAATCATTATTAAAAGGCAAACAGGTGCAGACTTTTCCTGGGGTTGATGAAATCATACCAATATCTAAACCATATAAACTTGTAAGCCGTGAATTTAAAAAAGAAGATACTATTATTGATGTAAAAGGCGTAAAAATTGGTGGTAAAGAGTTAGCAGTTATGAGTGGCCCATGTTCTGTTGAAAGTTTAGAGCAGGCGCGTATTGTTGCAGAAAAAACAAGTGCACATGGTTCAAGAATATTAAGAGGTGGAGCATATAAACCACGCACAAGCCCATATTCATTTCAAGGTATGGGGCCAGAAGGCTTAATTTACCTTAGAAAAGCAGCAGATGAATTTGGTATGATAGTTGTAACAGAGCTTACAGATCCAAGAGATATAGAAATCGTATCAGAATATGCAGATATTTTACAAATCGGTGCAAGGAATATGCAAAACTTCCGTCTGCTTCATGAAGTTGGTGCACAAGAAAAACCAGTGCTTTTAAAAAGAGGCATGAGTGCTACTATTAAAGAATTTTTACTTGCAGCTGAGCATATTGCAAAAGAAGGTAATTCAAATATTATTCTTTGCGAACGTGGTATTAGAACATTTGAAACATATACTAGAAATACATTAGATTTAGCTTGTGTTCCAGCTATTAAATCACTTTCTCACTTGCCAGTAATAGTAGACCCAAGTCACGGCACAGGTAGAATAGAATGTATAGGTCCAATGGCTTTAGCATCAGTTGCAGCAGGGGCTGATGGTCTTATGATAGAAGTTCACCCAAATCCTGATGAGGCATTAAGTGATGGCGACCAGTCACTTACTCCAGAGCAGTATATAGAAGTTATGGAAAAAGTGGAAATTATTGCAAAAGCAGTAGGTAAGGAAATTGCCAAATAATTTGCCCTTTAGAAATATTGGTATTGCAGGTATAGGATTAATTGGCGGTTCTTTTGCCAAATCCTTTGCCTGTAAAGGCATTAATATATACGGATACGATGTAAGTAAAAATGTATTAGTGCAGGCTGTTGAAAGTAATATTTTTCAAGGGGTAACTGATGAGTTTGACAGGTTTATTAATTTTCCCCTTGATTTAATCTATATATGTCTTCCTGTTAAATCAGCAATAAAATTTATAAATAATCTAGGAAAAATCAATTATACTAAGCCAGTAACAGATGCCTGCAGCACAAAAGGAACAATAATAAAATCAGCAGAAGAAAATAAATTATTATTTTGTGGTGGGCACCCTATAAAAGGTAAAGAAAAAAGTGGCTTTATAAATGCAGATGATAATTTGTATGCTGGAGCAAAACATATAATTGTATCCATTGGTAATAAAGAATTAGATAATAAATTAGAACAATTACATTTAATGATAAATATGGACGTTAGGAAAATGAGTGCGCATGAGCATGATGAAATATTTGCTAATGTTAGCCATCTACCACATTTAATATCTTTTTGTTTAATGGATACAGTTCTTACACAAAATAAAGATGCCCTTTCATATGCTGGTGGCGGCTTCCGTGATTTTACAAGGATTGCAGCAAGTGATGCTCAAATGTGGAGCGATATTTTCTTTGATAATGAAGAAGCGTTGATTGAATGTGTAGAAAACTTAGAAAAAGATATTATAAAATGGAAAAATACGATAAAAGAGGGAAAAGTTCAAGAGCTTTATAATAAAATAGAGCAGGTTAGCGAACAAAGGCGTAAATTATAGATTATATTAGTGAGGTAATAATATGATAACTTTCGATAAATGTTCATCATTTAAAGGAACAATGAATATTCCTGCAGATAAATCAATAACACACAGAGCAATTATTATGGGAGCTATGACTGACGGTGTTTCAGTTGTAAAAAATCCACTGCTTTCAAGAGATACCATAGCAACAATGAATGTTGTTCAGCAGTTAGGTGTAAACATAGTAAATGAACGTTCAAGGCTTTTAATACATTCTGAAGGTGTTAAAAAATTTAGAGAACCATATGATATATTAAACTGTGATAATTCAGGTACAACAGCACGTCTTATGATGGGTGTGTTAGCACCGTCAAAATTTTATTCAGTAATAGCAGGGGACCCTTCTCTTTTAAGGCGTCCTATGGCAAGGGTAATTAACCCGCTTGCAAAAATGGGGGCAGATATTAGAGGTAAAAATAATAATACATTACTTCCTGCAACAGTGCTGCCATCATCATTAAAAGCAGCAGAAATAGAGGCAGAAACAAAATCTGCTCAAGTAAAAAGTGCTATTCTTTTAGCTGGTGCTCAGCTTGAAGGTGTAACAACTTATATAGAGCATACACCAACAAGAGACCATACTGAAAGAATGTTAAAAGCATTTGGTATAAAGTGTGAAAACAATAATGGTAAAATATTAGTTTATGGTGGAGAATTTAGTCAAAATAGAATAGATGTTCCGTCAGATTTTTCATCAGCTGCCTTTTTTATAGGTGCAGGGCTTATTTTTGAAGGTTCTGAAATAGTTATAGAAAATTGTGGGCTAAATCCATCAAGGACAGGTTTATTACAGGCATTAAAAGAACTTGGTGTTAATATAGAATATGAAATTACAAGTGATGAAGTTGAGCCTGTTGGCAATATATATATTAAGCCAGCACAAATAAATGGTGGAAAAATAAGTGGAGAAATAATAGCTAATATGATAGATGAAATCCCAGTTTTAGCAATGATAGGGCTTTTTGGTAAAGCACCACTTGAAATAAGAGATGCTAAAGAATTAAGGGTAAAAGAATCAGACAGGATTGCAGCATTAATAAATAACTTTAGGGCACTTGGTGCTGAAATTGAAGAATTTGAAGACGGGTTAAAAGTATATCCACTTACAAAAGAGCCGGAAAAAGCAACATTATTAGCTTATGATGACCATAGAATATCTATGATAAATATTATTTTAGCTAAAAAATTTGGCGTAAAAGTTTTAATGGATAATATAGCTTCTCTTGATGTATCATACCCTGATTTTATAGGGGATTTATTATCATTAGAAGTTAAATAAGGGGTTATATATGCAGGTTGCAATAGATGGGCCAGCAGGCAGTGGTAAAAGTTCAGTATGTAAGATAATAGCTTCAAAATATGGGCTAACATATATTGATACTGGAGCAATGTATAGAAGTGTTGCTTATGTTGGAGAAACCTTTGGTTATGATAATTTGGAAGATAAAGTATCAAATATAGATTTTATATTGGAAGATAATGGTAAAAAAATATCTATAAAATATGAAGGTCAGGTATATGATTTGACAACAAAAATCAGAACACCTGAAATATCATCTAAAGTGGCATCTGTTGCTTCTATTCCTGCTATTAGAAAAATACTTGTTGAAAAACAACAGTCATATGCTAAGGGCAGCGATGTCATAATGGAGGGTAGAGATATTACTACTGTTGTGCTGCCAAATGCTGATATAAAGATATATTTAACAGCAAGTCCAGAAGAACGGGCAAAACGAAGATATAAAGAGTGGGAAAATAAAGGGAACCCACCAAAATTTGAAGATGTGCTGCAGGATATTATTAAAAGAGATGAAATGGATACAAATCGTGCAGAAAGCCCATTAAAACAATCAGAAGATGCTATATTTATAGATACAACAGGTTATACTTTGGAAGAAGTGGCAGATAAAATAGGCGTAATAATTAATGAAAAAAGAGATAATTAATAGTTTTTTTATATAATAATCCTATTTTATTTGCAAAAAGAAAAAAATTAGTATAAAATCATCTCATATTAGTTTGGGAGAAATTAATGCAGGTTAAAGTTGCTCGTCATGCAGGGTTTTGTTTTGGAGTGGAACGAGCTATTGATATAGTAAAAAAAGCATCTGAAGAAAACAGCAATGTTGTAACATTTGGACCTATTATCCATAATCCACAAGTAGTAAGTGATTTGGAGAGTATGGGTGTATCTACTATTAAATCTTTAGAAGAAGTAGATGCGGGTATGTCTGTTGTTATTAGAAGCCATGGTATAGAAAAACAGGAAGCGTTATATTTAGAAAAAAATGCAGGTAAAGTAATAGATGCAG
Source organism: uncultured Mucispirillum sp. (assembly GCA_944325215.1). Lineage (GTDB taxonomy): Bacteria > Chrysiogenota > Deferribacteres > Deferribacterales > Mucispirillaceae > Mucispirillum. Next base: position 94,939 of record CALUZC010000004.1, read on the forward strand.
CCTGCCCGTTTGTTCAAAAAGCTCAAAAAGCAGCAGAAAAGCTTTCTAGAGATTGTGATTATATTGTTATTCTTGGTGAGGCAGACCACCCTGAAGTTAAGGGTATTATCAGCTATATAGATATTGATTATAAAGTTATTGAAACTGTTGATGAAGCAGAGGCACTAGAGTTTAGAGAAAAATATGGTTTATTAGCACAGACTACACAAAACCAAGATGTATTTACAACTATTGAAAGTGTATTGAAAAATAAATGTAATGAACTTATAGTTGCAAAAACCATATGTTCTGCTACTGAACACAGGCAGTCAGCTGCAATTGAGGTAGCATCTAATGTGGAAGTAATGATAGTTGTTGGTGGCAAGAACAGTGCCAACACTACAAGGCTCTACCACCTTTGTAAAGAGATATGCCCAAAAACATACCATGTGGAAACAGAGAAAGAGCTTAGTGCAGATATGTTTTTAAATGTGGAAAATGTAGGGCTTACAGCAGGGGCAAGCACTCCTAAGTATCTTCTTGAAAAGGTGCGTGAATATATATATGAGGTCGCAAGATGAATAAGGAAAACAGACAAAATGAAGAACGCATGGAAGATTTTGAGTCATTTTTTGAAGTGTCTCTCCAGCAATATCGCCCAGGTGAAGTAGTAAGGGGCACAATAGTAGATATTAGAGATGATAAAGGGCTTGTAAATTTTGGCTACAAAACTGAAGGCGTTGTATCAATGTCAGAACTAGAGGGTGCAAAAGTTGGCGATGAAGTAGAACTTAGCATTGTTAAAATGAATAATGACGGAGTTATACTTTCTAAAAAAGCAATAAATGCAAAAGGCGACTTTAGTGCAATAAAAGAAAAAGAAAGCAGTGGCATACCTGTTGAAGTGAAAATTACTGAGTTTGTAAGCAATGATAAAACTAAGGGTTATCGTGGCAGAGTTGGCGAAATAGAAGCTTTTATTCCTGAAAATTTAATCGATATAAATTTAAAAGAAATTGACCCTGCCAAATTTATTAATAAAGTGCTGCTTGCAAAAGTTTTAAGAGTGCATGGTGGTAAAAAACAATCAGTTGTTGTATCACCTCGCCACCATTTAGTTGAGGAAGCTAAAAAGAAAAAAGATGAGTTTTTTAATAAATATAAAGTAGGGGACAGCATTAAAGGTGTCGTTAAGACATTAAAAGACTATGGTGCGTTTATTAGTCTTGGTGGTATTGATGGTTTTCTACATAAAAATGAAATGAGCTGGGGCAGAGTAAAAAACCCTGCAAAATTTTTAGCAGAAAATGATAATGTGGAAGTAGTAATATTAGAAATAGATAAAGATACCAGTAAAGTAGCAGTTGGTATGAAACAGTTACAAAATGACCCATGGGATAATGCAGAGAAAAACTACCCAGAAGGTTCATCAGTTAAAGGCACAGTTGTTGCAAGAAAAAGAGCTGGTTATGTTGTAGAAATTGCTGATGGTATAGATGGTTTTGTTCCAAATGAAGAAATAGGCTGGTTAAAACATTCAAAATCTACTCTTAATATTAAAGATATGGTAGAAGGCAGAGTTATAGGCTATGATAACGAAAGAAAACGCGTTATTATGAGTGTTAAAGATTTACAGGATAACCCATGGACTACTCTTAAAAAAGAGCACCCAGAAGGTTCTGTTGTTAAAGGCACAATAAAAAGTATTACAGATTTTGGATTGTTTATAGATTTTGGCAGTATTTTAGATGGATTAGTGAGAAAAAGTGATGTTTCTTGGAGAGAAGAAATAGCAGATTTAAATACTGTTTATAAAGTTGGTGATACTGTTGAAGCTAAAATTTTAAACATTGATGAAGATAAAGAAAGAATTAGTTTAGGTATCAAGCAGTTAGAAGCAAACCCATGGAAAGAAGTAACAAAACTTTTACCACAGGGCAAAGCTGTTGAAGTTAAAATTACAGCAGTAAATAAACAAGGCTTAGAAGTGGAGCTTCCACTTGAAATGAAAGGCATTATTGCTGTAAATGATTTAGACCCTGCAAAAGCTTCAGTTGATATGTATAATGTAGGTGATACTGTTACAGCAACAGTTATAAAAGCAGATAACAAAGAAAAGCAGGTTATTTTATCCATTAAAAAATACTTACAGGATTCTGAACGCAGGGAAACAAAAGAATATATGAAAAAAATGGAAACAAGCGAAGATTCAGGCTTTGGTAACATTTTTATGGATAAGTTTGATAAGTAAGTAAAATAAAACTTATAAACTATTAAAAGGGCTTAAAGTAATTTAAGCCCTTTTTTGCAAACAGAGGGGTGGGGTAATATGGAAGAAACAATATTTCCAAAAACTATTCAATTAGGGGATTATGAATTCAAGTTTTTAACAGAACTAGAAGTAGAGAGAGATAGTCAAGGTAAGGTTATAACACAGACAACGGAAGAAATAATTGGGAAATATGAAGACCCTGCAAACTATTATAAAGGAATTTTTTGTAGCATAAATAACTATAATCCAAAAGAAGTGATGATAAAAAATAATATATATAAAGATTTTGCAGGGTATTATTTTTTAATAACAGATAATAAAAAATTATTAAATGGTGTATCTTCATCAAACAAAAACATTATAAAAAATATTAATGAGATAAATAAATTCAATGATAAAAACAATTTAAATAATATTACAAAAAATACAGGATTATCTAGTCTTAAAAATGGTAAAGATGGTTCAAGTAAAGGAAATCCAACATACTCAAAATTGAACATATTGACTGGTCTGATGAAAAAAGAAAATCATAAAGTTGCAGTATATGTTTATAAGGAAAATGATTTTAGTTATGATAAAAAATATGTTAATGAAATCAAATCCAATTTGGAAAATAGCCTTATAAACAACGGATATGAAAAAATAACTTATGATTTAGAAAGAGGATATCCTTCAAAATATGAAATAAATGAAAATAAGGATGAGAAACTAATCAACAATGATATAGTAGAAAAAAAATATAATTTAGCTCCCCATTATCAATGGATAGGTTACTTTAAAAACTTAACAGATAAAATATTAGAATATCAAAATAATAGAGACGAATTCAGAAAAAAAGTAATAAGTGGATTATCAGAATATTCTAAAATAGGTAATTATGAAATATCTGGTATAGACCCACTATCTTTTATATATGAACTTGCAAGGTTATGGATAAGGAAAGATAAAAAGATAATATATAATAAAGTGGCAGAAGAATTTAATATTCAATGTGATTTAGAGAATATAGATAAATGGATATTTTTAAATCCAATCCGTAATACATTTTTTTACTATGGTAATGAATTGCAAAATAATAATATTCATTGGGATATTTTTATTATGGCAAAGAATACTAAATTTATAGATGAAAAAATATTTCAAAATATTTTAGAAATTAAAAATATCAGTATTGCTAAACTAACACAAGTTCTAAGTATTATAGAGCCAGATAAATATATACCTTATGACCAGAGAACAACAAATTACAGTCATATAAATTATAATAAAAATGAATATCAATATATCAATTATAAAAAACATATAGAGCTTATACAAAATTTATTTCCAAAATGCAGTTTATATGAAGCCAGTATATTTATGAAAATAAATGATAGAATAAAAAAGAATTTAAACAGAAAGATATACCAAATATCTTCTTATATGCGTAATGGAGATAATGAAAAAGATGACCATATAGAAATATTCTATAAAGATAGTGTAGTATATGTTGATGGAGAAAAAAGTAGTGGAAGTGGGGCTACACCATATCCCATTCATGAACCAAAAAAAGGCGATATAATTGTTGCACGGTATGGAAGCAGAGTAAATGGGCTGGGTATTATTATTAATAATCAATATGAAACAGGTTTTACATTAGATAAAAGAATATATATAGTATGGGCTAATAAAACATCATATGATAATATATTACGTAAACCGCAAGATATTGCATTAAAAGAAATGACAGAACAAGATATACTACAATGTAAAAATGTATATAGAGAAACTTTTAAAATGTTAGGGATTGATGATATGGAGTATAAAGAAATTAATGATATAAAAAATATATTAGAATTCAAAAAACAAATAATCTTACAGGGTGCACCAGGAACAGGTAAAACATATACCGCTAAGAAAGTAGCAGAAGCAATGGGTTGTGGCTATGAAGTAATTCAATTTCATCCATCATACACATATGAAGATTTTGTAAGGGGAATATCTGCCAAATCAGAAAATGGAAATATTAGTTATGAAATAGAAGATAAAATATTAATGAATGCAGTAAAAGAAGCAGAAGATAAACCTTATATATTAATAATAGATGAAATAAATAGAGCTAACCTGCCTTCAGTATTAGGGGAGCTTTTATATGCTTTAGAATACAGGGGCGAAGAAGTAAAATGCCCATACGGAGAAAGTATAATAATACCAGAAAATTTATATATTATAGGAACAATGAATACAGCAGATAGAAGTATTGGAAGTATAGATTATGCCATAAGAAGAAGATTTGCTTTTTATACCATAACCTCAAATAAAGAAATAATAGAAGATGAAGAAGCACAAAAATTATATGACAGTATTTATAATATAATTAAAACACATATTTCAGATGAATATCATATAGAAGATATAATGGTGGGGCATAGTTATTTTTTACCAAAAGAAGATAATGATTATGTTGGTAATTATTTAGAGCTTTCACTTCATTATAATATTATACCACTTTTAATGGAATATTATAAAGACGGAATATTGGTAGATAAAGATAATATAGAAAATAACGATAATAACAGCGTGTTAAACAAAATAAAAAATTTGAAAAATTATTTTAATAGTGAAGAATAATGATAATATGCCAAGAACATGAAAGTATAAAAATTATACAAGAAAAAGCAGATGTTTTATTAAAACATAAAAATAAACTAGAAGAATACAGGTTGGAAATAAGCAATAATAGCCTTGAAACAGGGTATAATATTGGTTTATGCAGTATAGAAGATATTATTATTAAAATTGAACCTAAATTTAATAATGATAATGTAAAAATTGATATACTTAAAATGTTAAATGAATGTTTAAAAGATAGTAAAGTCTACTCCCATTTATCAGGCTGTTATAAAATATATTATAATGAAAAGCCCATAAATATAGAAAACCAGTTATGCAGCAGTCTGTATTTATTTATAGTTCATATGTTTATAAAGGTGCTGCAGGAAACAGTAAAAAATGGGCTTTATAAAAGTTTTTATAAAGAAGAATATATTTTAAAAGGTAAAGTAAAAGGAAAACTTTTAATAAAAGATACTATAAATATACATTTAAAAGAAAATGTGAAATTAAAAAATAAATGTATATACGAAACACATGTTATAAATAATCTTGAAAACCAAATATTAAAACATGCATTAAAAAAAGCAGAAATATTTGCTCTAACAAACACTCAAAAAGAAAGCCTATACAAAGAAATATGTATGGTAAAAGAAAGTTTTAATGGAATAGATGACAGAAGTATAAAAGATATGGATTTTAAAAAAATAAATAAAAGAATAATACATAAGGGTTATAAAGAAAGCTTAAAATTAGCATATGAAGTAATAAAAATACTAGATAAAAATATATATAATAATGGAAGAGTAAATAGAGTATATCCTTTTTATATAGATATGCCAGAACTTTTTGAAAGATACTGTGAAGTAAAATTGAGAAAACATATATCAGATAAATTTTTAAAAGTAGGCTATAAGCAAGATGATAAAGATAGTAAAACAAAAATTAGAGCTTTACGACCTGATTTTATAATTACAAAAGGTGAAACAATAAACGCACCATATATATTAGATAGTAAATACAGCGTAAAATATGCAGATATAGAAAAACAAAATGATAGTGAAGAAAATATAAAGGATAAAATAGGTTTAATAAAAGACCATTTAGAACAGTTAAGCCTTTATGGTAGAACAAAAAAATTACAGGAAAAAGCAAATGCAGAAAATTCATCAGAAGTAAATTTATGTATATTATATCCTGTAATAAGTAATGAAACAGTAGAATATGATTTTGAAAAATTAAAAGAAAAAAGTGGAATAGAAAATAAATACAATTCAAAGAATATAGAAAAAATGTATTATCTGCCAATAAAAATACCAACCTTGAAAAATTAATAAGTAAAATTATGTAGCTTTTGCACTTCTTTATTGATTTTTTTTAAAAGTATGGCAATATTATTAAAAAGTTAAAATTATAAGGAAACATTATGGATATAGTTATTGCAATTATAGTGCTGGGAGTGCTTGTATTTGTCCACGAGCTTGGTCATTTTCTTGTGGCAAAGTGGGCTAATGTTTATGTAGAAAAATTTTCTATAGGATTTGGACCTGTGCTTTTAAGTAAAAAATATGGCGAAACTGAATATGTACTTTCTGCTTTGCCTTTGGGTGGGTATGTAAAAATGTATGGGGAGCAAAATGATGATGAGCCTGGTAAAGAAACATACGACCCTGCAAAAGAAGGCAGGTCATTTAGGGATAAATCTGCATGGCATAAAGCAGCCATTATTATAGCAGGCCCACTTTTTAATGTAATATTTGCTATTATAATATTCTGGGCTTTATATATGAGTGGTATTCCTTCATTTCAAGCAGTAGTAGGGGAAGTGGAAAAAGGCTCTGTGGCAGAAATGGCAGGGCTTAAAACTGGTGATACAATAATCTCAGTTAATAATGAAAAAGTACGCTCTTGGAACGAGTTTGCTTCAATTATAGCAGAAATGCCAAATGAAAAAGTAGATATTACTTTAAGTGATAATAGAAAAATATCACTAACAGTATCAGAAAAAGAAGTTAATGATATTTTTGGTGATAAGGAAAAAATAGGATACATTGGAGCATCACTTCAAATTGATGCAATAATCGGTGAAGTAATGCCATCAAGTGCTGCAGAAAAAGCAGGCTTTTTAAAAGATGATAAAATTATAAGTATAAATGGTGAGAAAATTACTTCATGGAGCAATTCTGCCACATATATTAGAGGTAATCCTGATAAAGAATTACTTGTGGAAGTAGAGCGTGCAGGAAAAATTATAGAGTTAAAAGTAACACCAAAACCTAATAAACAGGTGATAGATGGTAAGGAACAGACAATAGGTTTAATAGGAATTGCACCAATTGATGGTAACGCAACAGTTCATTATGGACCAATAGCTGCTATGGGTATGGGGTTAGAAAAGTCATACGAGCTTACAAAAATGATATATATTGGTTTTGGAAAATTAATTAAGCAGGAAATCCCTTCAGATTCTTTAGGTGGTCCAATATTAATTGTGCAAACTGCAGCACAATCTGCCGATTCTGGTTTTTCTACACTGCTTATATTTATGGCAGCTATCAGTATAAATTTAGCTGTTTTTAACCTGCTGCCAATACCTGTTTTAGACGGTGGTCAGCTTGCTATTATTACAGCAGAAGGGGTAATGGGGCGTCCACTTGGAGAAAAAGCATTAGGAGCATTTCAAATGTTTGGACTTGTAATAATACTTTCCTTAATGGTTTTTGCATTTTATAACGATATAATGCGTTTAATACGATAGATAAGTATTTGATAATACTTAATATAATACAGTAATTATTGCTATTAGGAATAATATTTAATTGAATTTATAAATAACTACCAGTATATTAGAAAAAGCCTGAAAAATCAGGCTTTTTAATATTATTTTTTACTTTTTAATGTTGGGAACTGTTTTGCATATGACATGATTTCTGTAAAATAATCACCAGATAAAATTTTTATAACAAACATAGTAACATCTTCTATAGATATTTTATCTTCATCTGCATGCCACTGTTTAAAAGCCATAGTAAGCCCACCTGCAATAAATGAGTTTGCAACACTGTCGCCTACAGAAATGGAGCCACGTTCATAAAGTATTGTTTTATCAAGATGCTCTTTTAAAATATCAGCTAATATTCCACCTAAAACTTCACTAGAATAAAGTTGTGAAAGTTTTTCATCTTCTGTGATGCCTAGTAGAAAGAATAATATTAAATCATACAGTGAGTTAACACCGTTTGTTTTGGCCTGCCTGCGCCATTCAGCAAAAGTTCCTGCTAAATAAAACCTAATAACATCTTCTTTTGTGCCATATAATGAATAAAAAGTCTGCCTTGAAATCCCTGCTTTAGAACATATTTCTTTAATGGATACATCGTAATAGGCTTTTTCTTGAAGTAATTCAAAAAAAGATTCTGCTATTAACTTTTGAGACTTAACTGCTGTCTTGTGTTTCCCTGTATACATAGATATTATAATCCCCTATTTAAAAATGCTACTAAGTGGTTAACTAAACAACATAAGTATTATAATGTAAAAAATAATAATAAGCAACAGTTATTAAAAAATACATATAAATAGAGAAAGTAAAAAATATTAATAAAAATAAAATTTTTATAGTAAAATTAAATGTATTAGTATATAATCTCAAGGTCTAAGGACTATTATTTTATAATGAGGTATAAAATGCTTAAAAAATATCTAATTACTCCGGGGCCAACAGCAGTGCCAGAGCAGGTTTTACTTGATATGGCTCGCCCTATGATACACCATAGAACACCAGAATTTGAAGCTATCTTTAAAGAGGCAAGGAATGGTTTAAAAAAGGTATTTAAAACAGAACAGGAACCTTTAATTCTTGCCAGCAGTGGAACAGGAGCTATGGAATCAGCCGTTGTTAATACTCTTAATAGAGAAGATAAAGTGCTTGTTATCAACGGTGGTAAATTTGGAGAACGTTGGATAAAAATATGCCAAACATACGGAATAGAAGTATCCACTATTGATTTAGAATGGGGACACTCTGTTTGTGCTAAAGATGTTAAAGCATTTTTAGATAAAAACCCAGATACAAAGGCAGTATTTGTGCAGGGCAGTGAAACATCTACAACAGTATATCACCCTGTAGAAGAGCTTGCAGTTATTACAAAAAATATGCCTGAAACATTGCTTATAGTAGATGGTATTACTAGTGCAGGTGTGCATGATACTCGTTTTGATGAGTGGGGTATAGATATATTAATTACAGGAAGCCAAAAAGCATTTATGCTGCCACCTGGGCTTGCTTTTATAACATTAAGCCAAAAAGCATGGAGTGTGGTTGAAAAATCAAGGCTTCCTAAATTTTATTTTAACCTAAAAACAGAACTTAAAAACCAGATGAAAAATACTACAGCATGGACTGCAGGTGTAAGCCTGATAATTGGTCTTAAAACAGTAATAGATATGATGGAAAAAGAAGGAATAGATAATGTTTTCAAACGCCATGCAGTTAATGCAGAAGCCACAAGGCAGGCAGTAAAAGCATTAGGACTAGAACTTTTAGCAAAAGATTTACCATCAAATGCGGCAACTGGCTGTTTTTTACCTGAGAATATAGATGGCAAAGCCTTTGTTAAATATTTAAGGGATAAATGCGGTGTATCTTTAGCAGGTGGGCAGGACCACTTAGCAGGTAAAATACTTCGTATTTCTCATCTTGGCTACCATGATGCATTTGATACAATAACAGCAATAAGTGCCATAGAAATGGGGCTTGTAAAATTTGGTGCAAACATTGAGCTTGGCAAAGGAGTTGCAGCTGCTCAAAAAGTATTAATGGGAGAAATGCCAGCTATATGACAAATATAACCCACGACCAAAATATAGAAAGAAGCAGCAGGGTAAGGCAGGCTTTAAATATTATTGACAGCACACTAATGCAGTATGGTTATGTGGAACTAAACCTGCCTATTTATGAATATTATGATTTACTTTCAGATACAGTTTTCAATTTTTCAGATGAAAGTATTATCCGTTTTATAGACAGGCATACAGGTAAAACATTGGTTTTACGCCCAGACTTTACTCCACAGGTTTGCAGAATAGTAAGTGGTATAGATAATATTACACTACCCTTTAGAGCAAGCTATAAGGGGACAGTTTTTCGTTCTGTAGAAAAAGATAGAGGCGTAAAAAGTGAAGAAAACCAAACAGGCTGGGAAATATTTGGTGAAGAAAGTTTATATGCTGATATGGAAATAGTGCTGATTTGCCATAATGCCTTAAAAAATCTTGGGCTTAAAGGTTATTCATTTACTTTTGGAGATACTGTTTTCATAACAAAACTAAGAAAACATTTAAAAGAAAATAGTAATGCAATATTGCAAACAGTCTCTGAAAGGCGTGTTCATGATGTAAAAAAAATCATTGAAAACATGGATATTGATAATAATGTAAAATCATTTATAGAAAAACTACCGATTAGTTTTGGTGGAATAGAAGTAATAGATGAATTAATTAAAACAAGTAGTAGTTTTGATAAAGAAATATCATCAAGGCTTGAAGTAATAAAAAATCTATTTAACAGCCTAATAGACTGTGGTATAGATGAAAATATGCTCATATTTGATGGTGGAGAATCAAGAGGGCTTGATTACTATACAGGCATACATTTTGAAATAGTCCATGAAAATTTTGGCTACGCATTAGGCGGTGGCGGCAGGTATGATAATCTTATGGCTAAATTTGGTAAGGATATAACAGCCTGTGGTGCAGCATTAAATATAGATAATTTACTACATTTTCCAATATGCAGTGCAGGTGCAAAAACGTATGACTATCTAATTTTAGGTGCAGAAAACTTTAAAAAAGCTATAGAATTACGCAGTAGTGGAAAAAGCGTTATATTTGTAGCAGATAAAAATAAAAAAGATATATTTGAGAGTAGCTATACTTTTAAAAATATAATTTAACGGGGGATATGATGAGCTGTTCAGCAGTGCTTGGAGCCCAGTGGGGCGATGAAGGAAAAGGAAAAATTGTAGATATGTATTCAGAACAGGCAGATGTAGTTGTTAGGTATCAAGGTGGCCACAATGCAGGCCATACTGTCTGGGTAGATGGTGTAAAATACATTCTTCGCCTTATACCATCAGGTATTATTCATGATAAAACAATAAATATAATAGCTAATGGAACAGTTATTGAGCTTGATGCTTTATTTAAAGAAATAAATGAATTAAAAGAAAAAGGTGTTCAGTTTGACGGCAGGTTTTTTATAAGTGACAGAGCCCATGTTATTATGCCATATCATATCTTTTTTGATAAACATAAGGAAGAATTAAAAGGTGCTAATAAAATTGGCACAACAGGCAGAGGGATAGGACCTACATATATGGATAAAACTGCCAGAAACGGTATTAGAATAGGCGATTTATTTAATGAAAAAATATTAGATGAAAAAATTAAAACAAATATAGATGAATTAAATAAATATGCAGTTAAAGCATATAATATTGAACCTATAAATATTGACGAAGCAAAAGCATACTGTAAACGCCATATAGAAGATTTAAAAAAATATGTAACAGATACATCATACCTAATAAATAAATTAATATCAGAAGGCAAAAAAGTAATGCTTGAAGGTGCACAAGGCACTATGCTTGATGTGGATTTTGGAACATATCCATTTGTAACATCATCAAACGGAACAGCAGGTGGTGCCTGCACAGGAACTGGTATTTCTCCAAGGAAAATATCATGTATAGCTGGAGTTATGAAAGCATATACTACAAGGGTGGGAAGTGGTCCATTTCCTACAGAGCTTTTTGATGAAGATGGGGAGGCTTTAAGGGCAGCAGGTCATGAGTTTGGTGCAGTTACAGGCAGACCAAGAAGATGCGGCTGGCTTGATTTAGTGGCAGCAAAATATGCAGTAATGATTAACGGTCTTGACTATATTGCCTTAACTAAAATGGACGTGCTTGATAATATGCCTATTATAAAAGTATGCACAGCTTATGAAATCGATGGTAAAATTGTAGAGCAGTTTCCAGCAGATATTGAAAGTTTAGAAAAAATCAAACCAGTATATAAAGAATTTAAAGGCTGGCAGACAGACCTTACAAAAACTAAAAAAATAGAAGACTTACCAGCAGAAGCAAAAGAATATATTGATTTTATATCAAATTATCTTGGTGTTCCATACTGCGTGGTATCTGTTGGAACAGATAGAACTCAAACAATAGTGCTAAATGAAATATTTAAATAAAAACATTTAAATGGGGAGCAAAGGCTCCCCATTCACTATTCAACAAGTCATTATTTTTTAAAATTGAAATAATAATATTAAAATTAATATAATAAACTAAATTTTAAGCATATATAATTATCATTATAGCTTAATAATATATAAAATTATTTTTACAATGTAACTTTATACTTCAGCTTATTTTACAACTAATAAATCAAGAATAATAATTATTACTTGAAAGCAATAATATTCTAAAGTGAACTGGCTAACAAATATAAAAGCACAATATAATATTTAAAATAAATTTGTAATAAGAATTAGATGCCTTATAAATATATGAATATATATAATATATTTTATTTTACATAAACATGAAAAAGAATATGAAGTTAATAAGGATAAGGTTTGTATTTTAGTTACAGAAATAAGTAATAGTAATTTATATATATAAGAATTTGTAAAGTATAAAGCAGGGTAAAAATAAGTAATAATTAATTGATAGATAAATAAAACAAATTTTTTAATTTTTTTAAAAAAAAGTTGTTGACTTTTATTTTTTACTCTGATATATAATATTTCCACCCAAGAGTAGCCAAGCTTGTTTGGGTAGGAAGATGAGCCGTTAGCTCAGACGGTAGAGCAATTGCCTTTTAAGCAATGGGTCATTGGTTCGATCCCAATACGGCTCACCATTTTTACAATTTATGATGACCCGTTCGTCTAGCTTGGCCTAGGACATCGGCCTTTCACGCCGACAACAGGGGTTCAAATCCCCTACGGGTCGCTTTTCAAACGGACGGTTAGCTCAGCTGGGAGAGCATCGGCCTTACAAGCCGAGGGTCACAGGTTCGATCCCTGTACCGTCCATTTTCCAGTTGGGGGCGTAGTTCAGTTGGTTAGAACGCTGGCCTGTCACGCCAGAGGTCGCGAGTTCGAGTCTCGTCGTCCCCGTTTAAAGCTCTTGTTTCGGCAAGAGCTTTTTTTTATGAATAAATTTAGTTTACTATATCAATAATTTAAAATTTATCTTAAAAATATTTATTTTTTATTTGAAATTATTATTTATATTATATATAATAACAGATGGTATAGAGAAACAATACTGGAGAACTGGAGAGTTAAATATGGCTGATAGACCAAAAGACGATGTTTATGTTGAAGAGGGTGAATTACGAAAAATGCGTGACCCTAGAACAGGGCAACTTAAAGAGGTAGATTTAAGCCTGCCTGCACTTTCAAGGACTATGGAAAATATCCGTAAAAGTGCAGAAATTATTAACCAGCCAAATGTTGGGTTTGATATGGCTATGGGCAGGTTTGAGTATATTAAAGAGCTTGTACTTGATTCTGCACAATTCTCTCCAAGATTACAAAATATGCAAATAAAACTGCTTAATAGAAATATTGAGATTGTAAAACATGTTGAGCAGTTAGATGAAATAGTTGCTGAGTTTGCAAAAAAACACTTTATGAAAGAAGCAAGAGCAGAACTTGCTACAACTGATAGAAAATCAGGCTTCCAAAGAGTTGATTCTCTGCAAAAAGCTATTGAAATACTTATGAAAGGTAAAAAATACGTTGGTGATGATGAAGAATATACTAAATATATGGTAGCTCTTAGAAAAGAGATGATAGAACATCACAAAAATGCATCTAATCTTTCCAAAGATATTTAAAATTTAGGTTTTCTAATGTTAATGTATGTCCTATATAATATGGGGCATATAAACTAACCAATTTGCTTACCAAACATACTAATAATTGTTGGTATAATTTTTCTGTTATACCTAACAATATTGTTGACTTTATCATAAATTATTGGAGGAAAAATGAAATTTATTTCATTTATAGAGAAATTATTAATATCAGTATTTGGTCTTTTTTTAATGTCACTGGGCATATCTTTAGCTATTAGAAGCCACCTTGGGATAACACCAATATCATGTCCACCATATGTATTTAGCCATTATTTTACAAACTGGACACTGGGGCAGTTAACAGTGGGAATGCATATTACAATGATTATAGCTCAAGTGATTATTTTGAGAAAGGAATTTCAGAAATCCCAATATTTTCAAATAGTTGTAAGTTTTTTATTTGGTTTTTTAATAGACTTTTCCATGTTTTTAACAAAAGGGCTGGAAGCATCAACTTATATTATGCAGATAGTTTTTGTGCTTATCGGTTCATTTCTTGTTGCAATAGGTATTATATTTGAAGTTACTCCAAAACTTTTATATTTAGCAGGGGACGGGTTAATGATTACTGTTGCAAGGGTTTTAAAAAGACCATTTGGGCAGATTAAAATAGCTTTTGATGTAACACTTGTTCTTTTTAGTGTAATTTCTGGATATTTATTATTAAATGGTATAGTTGGAGTTCGGGAAGGGACAGTAATATCTGCCATATTAATAGGTTTTATTATTGGTAAATTAAATCCATTATTAGGTCCTGTAATTACAAGATATTTAGAAAGAAATACAAAACATAAAGAGCAGATAAAAGGTTATAATATAGTAACAATAGGCAGAGAGCTTGGAAGTGGTGGAAGAGAAATTGGGCAAAAGCTTGCAAACAAATTAGGCTGGAAATTTATTGACAGGCAGTTTATAAAAGAAGCCATTGAAAAAAGCGGTTTAAATAGTGAGTTTATAGAGAAAAAAGACCAGCAGATGACAAAGGGCGAAATGCTTTTAAGATATATTTCTATGGATAATATATTTAATGATGAAAATTTATCTGATGATGATAGATTATTTATCACACAAAGTAAGATAATAAAAGAAGCAGGGGAAGAAGGCAACTGTGTTATAGTAGGAAGGTGTGCAGATGTTGTTTTAGATGACTGCCCAAACTGTTTTAATATATTTGTATCTGCCGATTTAGATTTTGCAAAAAAACGTGTAGCTGATGAGTTTCATATGACAGAAGAAGAAGCTGTTGAATATATTAAGAAAACCAATGAATTACGTCATAACCACTATAATTATTATACAGGCAGAAACTGGGGCGAAGCATCAAGGTATGATATGTATATAAAAAGCTCAAAAATTGGTATTGATAAAGCAGTGGAAGCAGTGTATAATGCTATAAAGCAGGATAAATAGTAAGTTGAGTTTTTATATTAATAATAAAGAAACATTTAGTTTTAGTATAAAAGGCAATATCCCCAGTAGCTTTAGCGATAAATTTATTGAATTTTTAATGAATGAAAAGTAAGGTATATTTAGGTTTACTAAAAGGCGCAAAAGGTAATAAATATAACCTTACATTTGAATATATGGATAACTGCCGTATAGAAGATGTAAAAAAACATATAGACTAGAGCGTCTTTTCAAATATTCAAAAATATGGCTATGCTGATACAAGCACAATAGACGAAAAAATTTTGATATAGAAAACTACTGTAAGTTTGAATATGAGTTAAATATGTTACATGAAAGGCAAAGATATTATATAATATTTAAAAGGTAGTAATGAACATAGCAAAACTAAAAACTATCTATTTCAGCCCCGGTAAAAAAACAGCAAAGATTGTCAAATTATTAGTAGAAAGTCTTAATATTCCAAGTGAAAATTATAATATTACAAGTTATAAAAAGCGTAATGAAAAAATAGTAATAGATGAAAAAGAGTTAATTGTATTTGCAAACCCTGTATATGGTGGCAGAATACCAGCTATTGCAGCAGATGAATATAAAAATATAAAAGGTAAAAATAATCCTGCAGTAATTTTAGCAGTATATGGTAACGGCTCTTATGGTGATGCATTACTTGAAATTCAGGAAATAATTGAAAATAAAGGATTTAAAGTAATAGCAGCTGGAGCTTTTATTGCAAACCATTCTATAATGCGGCGTGTAGCAGTTAATAGACCAGATAAAAAAGATAAAGAAGTAATAAATTTATTTGCAACAAAAATAAAAGAAAAACTAGAAAATATAAAAGATATACAAAAACTTCCAAAATTACAAGTAAAAGGTAAATACCCTTTTAGAAGATACCCTGGTATGCCTTTAAAACCAGCTGTAATAATAAATAAGTGCGATTTATGTGGTGCTTGTGTTATAAACTGCCCAGTAAATGCAATACCAAAAGAAAACCCAATGATAACAGATAAAAAGAAGTGCATAAGCTGTATGAGCTGCCATATAATATGCACTAGACAGGCAAGAAAGATTAATGTAATATTATACGAGCTCTGCGAATTTCCTTTTAGGCATATGTATAACAAAAGGAAAGAACCAGAGTTTTTTATCTGAGGGAGAAAATGCGTTTTTTATTATTTTTAATTATTACAGTGTTTTTATGTGCAGGCTGTAAAAATAATAATGTGGCAGAAAAACAAGTAGAAAAAATATATGAAGATGTGGCAAATATTCTACCAAAAGCAAAATTACTAAAAACCTACTATTTATATACTCTACCAGCTCTCTTTGATGAAAGCGAGTTTCCTGAAAATTTTGATGAAATAGTATCAATAGTTGATAAAAATAAAGATAAGTTTCTAAATGATATTAATCAAGATTTCAAAAAAATAGCTGATAAAATAAGTTTATTAAATAACTTTAAAGAAAAATGTAAAGATAAAAAATATTATAATTATGTATATACAAGTGCAAAAATTCAGCTTATAGATATGCTTGCAAACAAACAAGATGAAACGCCATTACATGATACCATTGCTGCATACTTAGATTTATTAAATATGTATATAGAATCACTTAATAGTGTTTTAGAAAACAATATTGATTTATGGCAGTATGTTAAAAATAAAGTATATAATACACCAATATACAACAGAAGTACTGGATTAAATTATATAGAGTATATAGATGAAGTAATTGATGAAATAAAGCTTAATGAAGAAGATAGAGTGCTTATTCAAAAGATAGTAACTCATATAAAAACAGCTAGAGTATTTGGAAGTCCGACTAGTTTACTTTCCCTAAATATTATAGATTATTTTAGTGATGAATATAATAATATAGAATTAAATATGTATATAGAAAAAAGAATGTATGAGGTAATATATTCTGGAATAGCTGATATAAATGTAATTATTAAAGATAAGTATAATATTGATGTTTTTAAACAAGTAGAATTAAAAGTTAATATAGATAGTGGTATAAACGACATAAAAAATGTAGATATGCTGCCTGCATGTTTATATCCTGCATTTTTAGATAATAGTAATAAAGAGAAATGTATAGAATATATAAAAACTAAAAATATAGATGATATTATGAAAACCCAGTTTAAAGCAATATCAGGAGAGATAAAAGATAGACACTTACAAAATTTATATATTTTAGTTAATAATAAGTTATGTATGGCAAGTGATAATGGAACATATAAATTTTATGGAAAAAATGAGATTTGTAAAGCAATAGAAAAGAAAAGTAAAAATTAAAGGTTATAAATGGAAATAAAAAAAGCAAAAACAATATTTTTTAGCCCGGGGAGAAAAACTGGAAATATAGCAAGTGTTTTTTCCCGCCATTTAGGCTATGATTATGAGCGATACGATATAACAAGCTTTAGAAAGCGTAATACAAAAGTGGAGCTTTTGCCTAATGAAATAGTTATATTTGCATACCCTGTATATGGTGGCAGAGTGGCAGATATTATGGTAAAACAGCTTGAAAATATTGTATTTAATAATAATTTAGCAATAGTTTTAGCAGTTTATGGCAACCGTGCCTATGAAGATGCACTTTTAGAAATGCAGGATTTATTAGAAGCAAAAGGTGTTAAAGTGATAGCAGCTGCTGCTTTTATTGCAAACCATTCCATAATGCGTAAAGTAGCAGTGGGAAGACCAGATAGTAAAGATATGGAAATATTAGAAGAATTTGCAAAAAAAGTGCGTAGTAAAATTGATAATTTAGAAAGTATTGAAAAATTAGAAAAATTAAAACTACCGGGTAATTATCCATATAGAAAATATAACGGCATACCATTAAAGCCAAAGGGTAATAGGAAATGCGTTGCCTGCGGTGCATGCGTTGCAAAATGCCCAATGAATGCAATACCTAAAGAAAACCCAAGATATACTGATAAATCAAAATGTATAACATGTATGGGCTGTCATGTAATATGCCCACATAATGCACGTCATCTTAATGTAGTTCTTCATGAATTATCAGAGATACCATTTAAAATGAAATATGGAAAACGAAAAGAGCCAGATACTTTTATATAATAAGGAGCGATGTATGAAAAAAATAATTATTTTCTTATCTGCTGTTGTTCTAATATTTACAGGCTGTAAAAAGGAAGAATTAAAGGAAACAAATTTGGATAATGTTATTAAGTATATGCAGCAGGTGGAAAAAATAATTAATGAAAATACATTATCAAAAGAAGATTATGAAATAAAATTAAAAGAACTTGATAAAAATACTGTATCAGAGCTTGATAACCTGCTTGATAATATCCTTGCAAATATAAAAGAAATTCAGCAGTTTAAAAAATATAATAAAGATGAATATGAAGCAATACACTATAATGCAAAGCTTGAAATTTTAGCGTTACTTGCAAATAGTGAAGAATCAATAGAAAACAAAGCATATTACTTTGTGGAGATGGTAAAATTATATACAAAACCATTAGTAAGCCTTTATGATAATAATGAGAATATATATGATTATTTAAAAAATTATAAAGAACCATACTGTAGTTATGAAGAATGCAGTAAAGAGTATCAAAAACAGATGAATTTTTTATATAATGTAGAAAATACATGGAAGAATATAGAAACAAATGACCATAATATATTAATTGGTTCTCAAATGCTTTCAGATACAGGCGCAAATTATTTTACTTTTAATTCAAATGCCAGCTTTTACCATAGTAAGCCACCATTTATTGAATGGGATAATATATTAAGAAAAGAGAACAGCTTTAATGAAAATCAGGAAAAATTTTTACATGAACTATATAAATATAAAACTGTAAAATCATTAAAAAGTGTATATCTTGCAAAAATATATATGCAGTTTTACCTTTTAGATAAGAGTTATGACGGAGTAAACATAAATATTAATGAGCTTAATGGCATAAGTGATGAATATTATGAAGAAAGCACTTTATTTGTAAGCGGCTGCACAAACCCAAGGTATTTATTTAAAAATACATTAAATAAGTGTGTTGAATTTGTAATATCAGCCCAGACAAAAGAAGATGCTTTTTCCTATCTAGAAGATGAAAATATAAAAGACTATGCAATGATAGATGATAAGCTTTGTGCTAAAAGAGAAGGCAGCCAGTATAAGTTTTATGATAATGATAATAAATTATGTAAAGTATTACAGGAAAAGATTAGCAGCAGCACAAATATAGATACAAATATGGAAACTGCTAAAGCCACAGATATTAATAAATTGGTATATTATATAGATGAAATACGTCCTTATATGGATAATGTAACAAAGCAGGCACAAGAATTAAAAGCACAGGGGGAAAACCTTGATTCATTATTATTTGTAGACGGCATGGTTGTTAATAAGCTTCTTGATGAAGCAGTCCAGCATATTTATGAAGTAGAAAGAATAAGAGAGTATAATAATGAATTATATAATCTTATAAGAAATACAGCTAAACAAGATTTAGCATCATATATATTTTTTACATCAAAAAATGATAGTAAAATAATTGCAGAAAATTTTATTGGTGCAGTTAAGATTTACACTAATGAGATATATAATTTATATGCTTCTGATATTGATGCAGTTGAATATATTAGCAATTATGCTCAGTTAGATAAAATGTATGAAGAAATGCAGCAGTATAGCTTATATGAAGTATTTAACAATGCTAAAAGTATGCTTAAACAGTATGGCTTAAGTAAGGAAGATGAGAATGTTGTAAAAGATATATATAAATTTATGACTAATGCATTAGTATACTATGGTCTTCTTTATAAGCAGATAGAAGATGAGTATAAGCAGGTATGGGATAATATAATACTACTTAGTAATGTTAATGAGAATGGAACAAATATAATAAATAAGTTTTTATACTATAAAATGGCAAAAATAATAAAAAGCCTTTATGTATCAAAAATATCTGCTGAACTTTTTCTATCTGAAAGTGCATATTTAAATAAAGCAGAGCAGATTGTTGAAAATAATGCAGAAAATAAAAAGTATTTAAAAGAGCTTATAGCAAACCAAAGTAAAATGCTTACAGAAGCATGTAAACATACAAGATTTTTATCTGCAAACAGGCAGAAAGAATGTATTGATACTATTAATAGCAAACCAAATGATGAAGCATTTGCTTTTCTTGAAGACAGCAATGCAAAAGGCTTTGTTATTATTGATGATATGATTTGTGCAAAAAGTGAGAATAACCAATATAAGTTTTATGATAATGATAATAAATTATGTAAAGTATTACAGAAAAAATTAAATCAATAAATACATATAAAATTTCGAGCCTGTGAAAAAAAGTCTGTAAATTCAGTTTTCTATGATTATATTTTTACATATCCTGCTCTATGAATACCAAA
>CALUZC010000005.1 GCA_944325215.1 uncultured Mucispirillum sp.
CAGTAAAGAAAACTGTAACTATCCCCCAGTGGATGGCAGATATGGCAGAAAGTAAAAAACTAAAACTTTCTAAAATATTACAAGAAGCTTTAAAAGAAAAATTAAAAGTTGTATAAAAGCATTTTCAAAATAAGTTGACTTATAATATGATTTGTTATCAAGCAGGGGCGAACCCTGCTAATTTTTGCGTAACAACTTATCTATATAATTTACTGGAGTAGAAAACTCTATACTTAAAGGGTAACTCTATTCTTGAAAAAGGATACACTATCACAGCTTTAAGTGGTATTGATAATGCAAAACAAACAATTGGTGATATGGCAAAAGAAGGTGCAAATCAAGTAAAAGGTGCTGTTAATGATGTTAAAATGCTGTAAAAAGTGTGTTTTAAAATAGAAATCAAAAAGGCTAGAATTAAATTCTAGCCTTTTTGATGATAAGTATTATTAAGTTATATACCTAAATTAATCATTATATAATGGATTATATAACGGACTGTTTGGAATAGGGTTGTATCTACCTTTTCCATCAATATGATCAGAAGCACAATCTCTATTCATCAAGTTATTGTTTTTACTCACCCTATTTTTATTTACCCCATGAAACATCATATTTTTATCAACATAGCCAATAAGTATCCCGTTATCATCATAAACAGGTTGGTTATCTTTAGATGCTTTTATTCTTTTCCCTAATGCAAAAAGCACTAACACAGCAATAAATAACATTATTAATACATTTACAAATAACATAATCTCAACTCCATAATTTATTTAATAATTAGTAAATAGTTTACTTTGTATCATATGTATAATATACATTAAAAATATTAAAAAGTCAATAATTATTTTTAAATTTTATTGTATTTTTCTGTTTACTATCAATAATTTATAAAATTATTGATAGTAAGAATATTTATGTGTTGATATAAAAACAATAATTATATATCATGAATAATAATAAATATATGGAGTTAAGACTATATCTACAACGATTAAATAGTAGCTAATAATTGATGAATAAATCTTTCTTTATATATATTAGGCATTACTGCTTTATCTATTAAATTCAGATTCTTCTTAAAAAAATTATCAGAAATGTTAAGTATGTCTTTTGGAATATTGTTTATGTCAACAATATTAAACTTATTAATATCTATTTTTTCATCTTTTTTATGACTATATACCAAGAATCTTTTTCCATTATATGTATGTCTCAAAAACAAATCAAAAAGAATTACAGTATCAGAATTTATTTTTTTTAAAATATCTAATCTTATCATCTCTTAAAACTGTTAAGGTAAAATGCCTCATCTATAAGGGTAAGTATATCGTTAATATATAGTTTAGCTGTTTCATAATCCCTTACATGTACAATATTCTCTGGTAATGGTGTTGCATGAAACAATGGATTTCTATTGATGGTATAATATTGATACATTTTTTCTACTATGTCAATTATTTTTTCATTTTCAGCTATTATTAATAAATTATATTATTTAATTTATATATATTAAGATTTACTAAAATGAAAAAAATTACTTGTAATTTAAAATATAATATGGTAGAACTTACTTCTATTTTATAGGACTATGACGGTCAGAACCCGTCAAATATAATAAGGAGCCCTAATAATGAAAGAAGGAATTCACCCAGATTATCATGAAGTAGTTTTTAAATGTGCATGTGGAGCAGAGCATAAAACTCGTTCTACTACTACTAAAACATCTATTGCTATTTGTTCTAACTGCCACCCATTTTATACTGGTAAACAAAAATTTGTTGATACTGCAGGTAGAGTGGAAAAATTTATGCGTAAATACGCTCAAGCAGAACAAAAACAAACAGAAAAAAAAGGTAAAAAATAATTTTTATAAATACAGCCTGTTATATCAGGCTGTTTTATAGGTATTTATATGCGTAATACAGAATTAAAAGTAGAATTACTGCAGCATAATGCAGAGCCTGAAAAAATAGCAGCTTTAGCAGCAAAACTTTGCTATTCTGGGGCTGATTTAGCAGCGTTGCAGGAAAAAGTAACAAATGAGGAACAGACTGATTTTATAAAAAAACTTATTAGTATGGGACATTTTTCTGTATTTGAGCATGTAAGTTTTACTTTTGGTGTAGAAGGTGTTTCTCGTGCGTTAACCCACCAGCTTGTTCGCCACAGGCTTGCAAGCTATTCTCAAAAATCTCAAAGATATGTTAAAGCAGGGGAAAACTTTCCATTTATTATGCCTTACACTGTTGAAGAAAATCCTGAAACAGCAGCTATATTTAACGAAACAATAAACCAAATTTCTGTTGCATATAAAAAACTTATTGATTTAGGTATACCAGCAGAAGATGCCAGATATCTACTTCCTAATGCCTGCGAAACTAAAATTATTGTTAGTATGAATGCTAGAGAACTGCTCCATTTTTTTGCTTTAAGATCGTGTAATCGTGCCCAATGGGAGATTAGAGAATTGTCTGATAAAATGCTTGCTTTATGCTACAGTGTAGCACCTGCTATATTTGAAAATGCAGGGCCAGGTTGTGTTAAAAAAGGCTGTACAGAAGGTAAATTTAATTGTGGGCAGGCAGTTCAAGTTCGTAAACGTATTGCATCTTTAAAACAGCATTAGCTATCCATAATATTATCTTGAAGAAAAAGTGTCTTTTTTATAAATAAATGTTTATTAATATGCTTAATAAGGTATTATTGTAAGAAAAAAATAAGGTGTTATATATGAGTGAAGAAAAGAAAAATATTGGAGGGCAGGCAGTTATAGAGGGTGTTATGATGCGTGCACCTAATAAATTTGTTATAGCTGTCCGCCAGCCTGATGGAACAATTGCTGTTAAAAGAGATAATATAAAATTAGATTCTAATAAAATATTAAAAAAACCAATAATTCGTGGTCTTATAGGGCTTTATGATGCCTTAGTACTGGGTATTAAAGCGTTAAATTTTTCAGCAGAAAAAGCTATGCCTGATGAGTTTGAAAAAAATGGTAAAACTTCAAAATTAGAAACATTTTTTTCAATGTTTTTAGGTATTGCATTAGGTATAGTTTTATTCCTATATTTACCATTACAGCTTACAGAACTTTCTAAAAAGATTTTTCCTATTGTGGAACATTCTTTTTTAGTTTTTAACCTTGTAGATGGTGTTTTAAGAATAGTATTTTTTATTATATATCTGCTTATTATTTCGCAGATGAAAGATATTAAACGAGTATTCTCATACCATGGGGCAGAGCATAAATGTATATATGCTTATGAATCAGGTAAAGAATTAACAGTTGAAAATGCAAGAAGTATGAGCAGATTTCACCCAAGATGTGGAACAAGCTTTTTACTTATTGTTCTTATTGTATCTATCTTTGTATTTTCTTTAATACCAAAAGATTCCCACTTTTTAATAAAATTTGGTTCTCGTATTTTATTTATGCCGTTAATTGCGGGTATAAGCTATGAAATATTAAAATTAAGTGGTAAACATGCTAATAATATTATTGTAAAAATATTAATAACACCAGGGCTTTGGCTGCAGAAAATTACTACTAGAGAACCAGATGATGATATGCTTGAAGTTGCTATGATATCTATTAAAGAAGCACTTCGTAAAGATGATGATGAAACATATATAAAACCAGAAAATGTAGAATATTGTAATTAAGTTAGGAGATTATTATAATGTATGATAAGCTTGAAGAAGTAGTCAAAAGATATGATGAACTTACAAATTTACTTTCAAATGCAGATGTTTTAAAAGACCAGTCTCAGTTTGCAAAGTATTCTAAAGAACATGCTGAAAAGCGACCAATTGTTGAAACTTTTTTAAAGCTTAAAGAAGTAAAGAAATCTCTTGATGATGCTCATGAAATATTAAAAGGTGATGATAAAGATTTAGAAGAGCTTGCAGAAATGGAAATAGAGGAAGCAAAGGAAACTATTCCTGCTTTAGAACATGAATTAAAACTGTTATTACTTCCTAAAGACCCATATGCTGATAAAAATATTTATTTAGAAATTAGGGCTGGTACTGGTGGTGATGAAGCTTCACTATTTGCTGCTAATCTTTTTAGAATGTATACCCGTTATGCAGAACTGCACAGGTGGAAGTTTGAAATTGTTGAAATGAATGAAACAGGTGTTGGTGGTTATAAAGAAGTTATTGTTGCCATACGTGGTAAATCTGTATACAGCAGATTAAAGTATGAAAGTGGCGGCCACCGTGTGCAGCGTATACCAGATACAGAATCTTCTGGTAGAATACACACATCAGCCTGCACTGTTGCTGTTCTTCCAGAAGCTGATGATGTGGAAATTCAAATTGAACCAAAAGATTTAAGAATAGATGTATATAGGTCTGGTGGTGCCGGTGGGCAGCATGTAAATACTACAGATTCTGCTGTTCGTATTACACATATTCCAACAAATATTGTGGTAACATGCCAAGATGAACGCTCTCAAATAAAAAATAAAGAAAAAGCAATGAAATTATTAAAATCAAGGCTTTTAGAAGAGGAAATAAGAAGAGCAGAAAGTGAACGTTCTGAAGAAAGAAGGCTTCAAGTTGGTTCGGGAGATAGGTCTGAAAGAATAAGAACTTATAATTTTCCACAAAACAGGCTTACAGACCACAGAATTAATTTAACAGTATATAGTCTTGATAAAGTAATGGAAGGGGATTTAGATGAAATACTAGATGCACTTTCAGCTTATGACCAAACAGAAAGGCTAAAAAGTGCAGGTTTATAAGTAGTAAAAGGCAATAATTTGGTAGTAAATGAATTTTTAAAAGAAGTAAAAAAATTTGGTTTACCACTTTCTCATGGTCTTGATATAGCTTCTTATTTACTGGATATAAATTATAATGACATAGGCAGTTATTATAATGCGGTGTTGGAAGAAAATAAGGTAGAAATAGTTTTAGAGAAATTAAAACAACACATACCAACAGCATATATTACTGGTAGAAAAGAATTTTATGGCAGAGAATTTATTGTTAATGAAGATGTTTTAATTCCAAGAGTTGAAACAGAAATATTAATTGATGAAGTTTTAAAAAAATATAAAGATGGCAGTAATTTAGAAATTATTGATATTTGCTCTGGCAGTGGAGCAATAGGTTTAACTGTTATGCAGGAACTTAATAACTGCCATTTAACACTGCTTGATATAAGCCAAAAGGCAATAGAAATAAGTAAAAAAAATGCTGATAAATTTAATTTAAAAAATATTAAATATATATGCAGTGATATATTATTATATACTACTGCAAAAAAATATGATATAGTCCTTTGTAACCCACCCTATATATCTTATGATGAATATGAAGGGTTGCAGGAAGAAGTAAAATATGAGCCAAAAAATGCACTGGTGGCTGATGATAATGGGTTGATATTTTATAAAAATATATTGAGTAAATTTTCATTATTATGTAAAAGTAATGGAGCTGTTTTTTTTGAAATAGGGGCAAATCAAGCAGATAGTGTAATGGGTATAGCAAAAGTGAATAATCTTATGGCAGAATGTGTAAAAGATTATTCTTTAAATAATAGAGTAATAATTGTCTATAATAAGTAAATTGAGGGCTAAATGGAAAAGTTAATTATTAATGGAGCATCTTCTTTAAATGGTGAAGTGATTATTAGTGGGGCGAAGAATTCATCTTTACCTATTCTTGCAGCAACTATTTTAGCAGAAGGCACATATAATATAGATAATATACCAGCATTAAGAGATATTAATACTATGTTTAAATTATTAGAAAATGTTGGTGTAACTTCTAGTTTTCAAAATAATAGTGCAGTTATAGATAATACAGGAACAAATGTTTATGAAGCACCTTATGAGCTTGTAAAAACAATGCGTGCTTCAATTGTTCTGCTTGGTCCATTACTTGCAAAAAAGGGAAAAGCAAAAGTCTCACTTCCTGGAGGCTGTGCTATTGGGGAACGCCCTGTTGATTTGCATATTGCAGCTTTAGAAAAAATGGGTGCAAATATTGAAGTTAAAGATGGTTATATTTTTGCAGAGTGTCCAAGACTTCAAGGTGTAGAAATTGTATTTGATAAAGTTACTGTTACTGGAACAGAAAATATTATGATGGCAGCAGCTTTAGCAAATGGAACTACTATTTTAAAAAATGCTGCACAAGAACCTGAAGTGGTTGATTTGGCAGATTTTTTACGTAAAATGGGTGCAGATATTGAAGGGGACGGAACAAATACTATTACCATAAAAGGTAAAGATAAACTTCACAGTGCAAACCATTCCATTATGCCTGATAGAATTGAAGCTGGGACATTTTTATGTGCAGTTGCAGGTGTTGGTGGTGATATAACACTGAAAAAATGCCCTGTCCATACAATGGACGCAATTATTGAAAAACTTCGCCTAGCTGGGCTTGAAATTAATGTTATAGATGATGAAACAATAAATGCTAAAATGCATGGGCAAATTAAGGCAGTAGATGTGAAAACTGCTCCATATCCTGCTTTTCCTACCGATATGCAGGCTCAATTTATGGCAGTTATGCTTAAAAGTAATGGTGTATCTGTTATTAATGAATCTATATTTGAAAATAGGTTTATGCATGTTCCTGAATTTAAGAGAATGGGTGCAGATATTACTTTAAATGATTCTAATGCAGTAGTAAAAGGTGTTCCATCTTTTAGTGGTGCTCCAGTTATGGCTTCTGATTTAAGGGCAAGTGCTGGGCTTGTAATTGCTGCATTAATGGCAGAGCATGGAAGTTCTGTTCACAGAATTTACCATTTAGATAGAGGTTATGAGGGTTTTGAGGTTAAACTTAATAAACTTGGGGCAAATATAGAGCGAGTAAAAGATAATGAATAATAATATATCTATTGCACTTCCAAAAGGTCGTTTGGCAGAAGAAACACTGGAGTTATTTATTAATAAGGGTATCTGTGGCAGTGATGTTGTAGATTTTAATTCTAGAAAATTAATCTTTACTGATGAGAAAAATCATATTAGTTTTTTATTAATTAGAAATACAGATATTCCTGCATATGTAGAATATGGTGCTGCTGATTTAGGTGTTGTTGGAAAAGATGTGCTGCTTGAAAGCAAAAGCCCATTATATGAGTTTATGGATTTAGGGTTTGGTTACTGCAGGCTTTGTTCTGCTGGTATAAAAGACAGGGATAATACATACAGGCAGAATATGAAAATTGCTACAAAATACCCACACATTACAAAAGAGTTTTTTGCAAAAAAGGGTATTATGGTAGATATTATAAAACTTTACGGTTCTATAGAGATAGCACCAATTGCAGGGCTTTCTGATTTAATTGTTGATTTAGTTTCCACTGGGGAGACTATGCGAAAAAATGGTCTTTGTGAAGTTGAAACTATTATGGAATCAACTGCTCGTCTTGTAGCAAATAAAAGTTTGTCACGAGCAAAACATGTAAGGATTAAAGAAATTTTAAACATGCTGGAGCTTTACTAAGTATGATAAGAAAAGTGTGGCTGTTTTTAATCACTTTTTTATATATATTTTTTAGTTATAACAGCCTTCATGCTGCTGTAATAGATGAGGTTCGTTTTGAAGGTAATAAAAGAATACCTGACAGCCGTATTACACCTTATCTTATTAAAGCAGGTAAAGAGTTAAATATTGAAGAAGTAAATGACAGTATAAAAAAATTGTATGGTACTGGCTTATTTTTAAGTATTGATACTGATTTATCAGTTGATGGTGATAAGTTTGTGTTAACATATCAACTTGAAGAAATGCCTATTATTGGAAGTATTATATATAAAGGTAATAAAGAAGTAAAAGCATCAAAATTAAAAGAAGACTTGCCTCTAAAAACAGGTTCCGTATTAAGTTTTTCTAATATTGAGCTTGCATTAAATAAAATAAAAAGTGTATATGAAGAAGAAAATAGATATGGCACAACTGTTGAATTTAGAGTGGAGCCTAGAACAGTTAATAGTGTTGATGTTTATTTTGATATTAAGGAACAGCCAAAAGCAAAAATATATAATATCTATATATATGGTAACGATAATGTTACTAGAGACCAAATTGTTGCATCTATTCCTACAAAAGAACGTGGTTTCTGGTCATTTATTACAAGCAGTGGTAAAATATCTCAAGAAATGATGGAGGCTGATAAAGAGTTAATCAGGCTTTTATATCTTGAAAGAGGATATGCTAAGGTATCTATTGGTGAACCAGAACTTGTATATGAAAAGGATAATCCATCGCGCGCAAGCCTTTATTTTAGAGTGCAGGAAAATGACCAGTATTTTGTTCGCTCTATTGATATAGCAGGTAATAAAAAATTATCTAAAGAAGAACTTTTTAAACTTGTTCAGCTTCAAAAGAAGGAAGTTTTTAATATTCGTAAATATCAGGAAGATATTCAAAGATTAACAGAAGCTTATACTTCCATAGGTTATGCATACGCCAACGTTGAGCCTGTTATTTCTTTAGATGATGAAACGAAAGAAGTAGATATTACATATAAAATAGAAGAAAGTTTTTTAGTGCGTATAGGCAGAATTAATATTAAAGGAAATACTGTTACAAATGATAGAGTTATAAGACGCCAAATAGACCAAATGGAGGGAGCATTATATAATAGTAAATTAATTCGCGAAGCAAAAGCAAATACTATGGGCACAGGTTACTTTGAAAATGTGCAGATAGCAGAAAGAAATGTGGCAGCAGATGTGGTAGATTTAGATGTTACAGTTAAGGAACAGTCTACAGGAACATTTAGTTTAGGTGCTGCTTATTCTACAATTGATGGTTTATTAGGTATGGTTCAGCTTTCTCGTAATAACTTTATGGGTTGGGGGCATTCATTATCTTTAAGGGCAGAAATATCTCAAGAAAGAATGGACTTCTTTTTTAGCTATACAGACCCTTGGCTTTTTGACTGGCCAGTTTCTGCAGGGCTTGATGTATTTTCATTAGAAAGGGAATGGTATGAATATTCCAGATATTCTTTAGGTGGCTCCATTAGGTTAGGTCATGCACTTATAAAAAGAAGATTGTTTATGAATTACAGGCTGTCCATGTATACTGTTGATATTTTTGATATTCAAAGTGATGCATCAAAATATGTGTGGGAGCAGCAGGGTAGAACAGAAACACATAGTTTTTCACCATCTATTGTATGGAACTCTTTAGATAATCCAATGGACCCTACAAGAGGTAATAAAAGCCAGCTTTATTTTGATTTTGCAGGAAGTTTTTTAGGTGGTGATGCGCAATTCTTTAAAATTGGTGCAGAAACAACTCAATATTTCCCTGTAGCATTAAATGGTGCTTTAGGTTTTATGCTCCATGGGGAAGCAGGTTTTATTACTTCAACTAAAGCAGGGGTTAAAATACCTATTGATGAAAGGTTTAGGCTTGGTGGTATAAATAGTATACGTGGTTTTGATTATGGTGAAATTAGCCCACTTGATGAAGATGGGCTTCCATATGGTGGAACATCATACTATCAAGTAAATGCAGAGTTTATATTCCCAATTAAGCAGGATATAAAATTAAAAGGTGTAGTCTTTTTAGATATGGGGCAGGCTTTAGCAGAAAAAGAAAGCTGGTTTAATATTGAGCCAAGATTTAGTGCAGGTGTTGGTTTAAGATGGGTTACACCAATGGGACCATTTAGAGTAGAGTGGGGTTATAAATTAAATAGAAAACCGGGTGAAACACCTTATAAATTTGAGTTTTCTATTGGTGGAACATTCTAGAATTCTGTTATTTTTTTGTATTTTAGTGTTAAAAACTTGCATTTAAGATATAAAATATGATATAAGGATATTTAAAATAAAAAAATAAATTTTTTGAATATAATTTTAGGAGATTACAATGAAAAAAACATTATTATTAACAATACTTTTTTGTTTTGCAGTGGCATCTTTCTCTTTTGCTCAAGGGAAAATTGCTGTTGTAGATATTCAACTTATTATGCAGCAGTCTAAAGCTGGTGTTAAAGCTGCTGGTGAATTAGAAGCATTACAAAAAAGTGCAATGAGTAAAGTTCAAGCTAAAAAATCTGAAGTAGATAAATTGGCTGCAGATATTAATAAACAAAAAGCTTCTTTATCACCTTCAGCACTTCAAAATAAAAATATAGAATTAAATAAAAAAAGTGTAGAACTTGAAAGACTTCAAAATGACTTAAATGCAGATTTTCAGAATGAATATGCTAAAAAATTAGATGGAATTTTAAGAGAATTAGAACCAGTAATTAATGATTATGCATCAGAAAAAGGATTAGATGTTGTTTTTATTAAGCAGCCTGGCATAATGGCATATGCAAATCAAAATATTGATATTACAAAAGATGTTATATCTAGATATGATATAAAATGGTCTAAAAAAGGAACTAAATAACAGGTAACTTATTATGGCATCACATAACATAAAAGTTAATCTTGCAAGTATTGCAAAACTTTTAAATGGTCAGCTTAGAGGCGATGATATAGAGATTACAGGTCTTTGTACTCCAGAAGAGCAGGTAAGTGGCTGTATGTGTATTATCGCCCAGAAAAAACTTACCGAATTAACAAAAAATGGCTCTGCTGCAGCTTATATTGTTGCAGAAGGGCTTGTACTTGAAACAGATAAACCACAGATTATTATAAAAGATGTTAAAGATGCTTTAGTTAAGATTTTAAATTTTATATATCCTTCAGAAGAAATCAAGCATCATATTTCAAATCATGCGGCAGTTGGTGAAAATGTTAATATATCAAACCCATGTTATATTGATAATTTTGTATCAATAAGCAGCAATTCATCAATTGGAAAAAATACTAAAATATATCCATCAGTAGTTATTGGTGAAAATGTAACTATTGGTGAAAACTGCATTATTTATCCTAATGTGACTATATACGATAATGTTACTATTGGTAATAATGTAATTATTCATGCTGGAGCAGTTATTGGTGCAGATGGGTTTGGTTTTATTCCAGGAGCAAACCCTACAAAAATACCACAAAAAGGAACAGTAATATTGGAAGATTTTGTGGAAATAGGTGCTAATTCATGTATTGATAGAGCAACTATTGGTGCTACTATAATAGGTTTTGGAACAAAACTTGATGATTTAGTAATGGTAGGCCATAATACGCAGCTTGGTAAAGCTTGTTTAATAGCAAGCCAGGTAGGTTTTAGCGGCAGTATAAAAGTAGGTGATTATGTAGTGGCAGGTGGTCAAGCTGGTTTTGCAGACCATATAACTGTTGCTTCAGGCAGCATGTTTGGTGGCCAGACTGGTATCCCTAATAATATAACGAAAAAAGGTATGTATATGGGTTCACCATGTATGGATTTTACTAAATTTGCAAAAGCTCATGCAGTTTTTCAAGAATTACCAGAATTAAAAAGGAGGATTAAAGACCTTGGAAAATAGAGTAATGGAAATAGACGAAATAAAAACAATATTACCACATAGATATCCTTTTTTACTTGTGGATAGAGTTACAGAGATTACACCTGAATATATAAAAGGTTATAAAAATGTAACTGCAAACGAAGAATTTTTTAATGGCCATTTTCCTGATTTTCCTGTAATGCCAGGTGTTTTAATTATTGAAGCTTTAGCACAGATTTCAGGTATATTGGGAATATTAAAAATGAAAGATGATGGCACTTATAAAGAAGGGCAAAAAACGTTATTTACTGGTATTAATAATGTTAAATTTTCAGCACCTGTAAGACCAGGGGATAGGCTTGAACTGGAATCTCAATATGTAAAAGATAAAATGGGTATCTGGTGGTTTAATGTTGTTGCTAAAGTAGATGGTAAAATTGCAGTTAAAGCTGAAGTTTCCGCAGCTTTAAAATAGTTTGTTATTGGAGAATTATTATGGCTTTTATACACCCTAGTGCAGAAGTAGATAAAACGGCACAAATTGCAGACAGTGCAGAAATTGCAAGGGGAGCTTACGTTGGTCCTCATTGTATAATTGGCGAGAATGTAAAAATAGGTATGAATGCCATAGTAGAGTGCCATACGGAAATAGGTGATGGAACAATTCTTGCGCCTAATGCTCATATTGGTGGTGCACCTCAAGACTATTCATATAAAAATGAAGATACAAAACTAATTATAGGTAAAAACTGTGTAATTCGTGAGTTTGCTCCAATACACAGGGCAACTACTAAAGAAGACTGGAAAACTGAAATAGGTGATAACTGTCTTATTATGGCACTTTCCCATATAGGTCATGATTGTAAATTTGGTAATAATGTTACATTAGTTGCATCAATGATACCAGGTCATATTCATATTGATGATTATGCTCTAATTTCAGGTTATACAGCACTTCATCAAGGTGTGCATATTGGAACTATGGCTATGGTTTCTGGTATGAGCAGAATTTCATTAGATGTTCCACCTTATTGTATAGCAGCAGACCCTGTTAAAGGAAGAATTGCAGGGCTTAATGTTGTAGGTTTAAAAAGGCGTGGAGTATCAGCAGAAGCAAGAATGGAACTTTCTCGTGCATTAAAAATATTTTTAAACAGATCGTATTCTTTAGATGAAGCAAAAGAAAGATTAAAAGATTTAAACCAGCTTGATGAAGTTGTTAAATTTAGAGAGTTTATAGAAGCTTCTTCTCGCAGAGGTATTACAAGGGTATAAAAAAGTAATTCAAATAAATTTTGTTACACGCCCAAAATTTATTTAGCAGATAGTTTTGAAATATAAAAAAACTAATTTATTTCGTTTATAAGCGCAGTAAAAAACAGAATGTTTTTTTAAATTGGTTAAACAGTTTATAAAAATACAGGACGTATTTTTATATAAAGAGGTTACTGGAGCCACATGACGTGGCGACTTTAGTAGGCAAAAACCAAATGGCAAAAAATAAATTTTTTGCCAGAATATTTGCCAAACTAACAATGCTCACCGCATTATTAGTTTACAAGGAAAATAAATTTTGGTACACGCCCAAAATTTATTTAGCTATATTAATTTTATACTGCATAAACTAATTTATTTCGTTTATAAGCGCAGTAAAAAACAGAATGTTTTTTAAATTGGTTAAACAGTTTATAAAAATACAGGACGTATTTTTATATAAAGAGGTTACTGGAGCCACATGACGTGGCGACTTTAGTAAGCGAAAACTAATTTATTTAGTTTTCAAGCGTTATTTATAAAAATACAGGACGTATTTTTATATAAAGAGGTTAAATATGTTGAACGTAGGTCTAATAGGTCTTGGAAAAATGGGAAAATATCACTTAAATTTATATAGTGATATTAGAGATGTTAAATTAATGGGGATATGTGATGCAAATGCAGAAGTAGTAAATGAGCTGGCATCTAAAGTTGGTGTTAATGGTTATACTAATTATAAAGAAATGTTTCCATATGTTGATGCTATAACTATTGCAGCACCTACTCGTTTTCATTATGAAATTGCAAAAGAATGTTTGCTTGCTGGTAAACATTTACTTGTGGAAAAGCCTATTACTACAAATTATGACCAAGCAAAAGAGCTTTTTGATATAGCATTATCAAAAAACCTTGTTTTACATATTGGGCACGTTGAAAGATTTAATGGTGCAGTTCAAGAAATAAGAAAAATTACTGAAAATCCTAGATTTGTTGAATCTAAAAGGGTAGCACAATTTAACCCAAACTTTAAGGCTGATAGTATTGTTCTTGATTTAATGATACATGATATTGATATTATCTTAAACCTTGTTAACAGTCCTGTAAAATCTATTCAAGCTATGGGTTCAAAGGTGTGTACTGAATTGGCTGATTTTGCTTCAGTAAATATTGCTTTTGAAAATAATACTGTAGCTAATCTTTTTGTAAGCCGTATGAGCCAGATAAAAGAAAGATATATGACAGTTTATGAGCAGGACGCTTTATATAAACTTGATTTTACTACTCAGGATATTAATATATACCGTCAAGGTCAAACACAGCAGACAATTAGTGATAAAGAATTGCGTTATAAAAATGAGTTTATTCAGGAAAGATTATTTGTATATAAAGAAAACCCACTAAAAAGTGAGATTATGCATTTTATTAGTTGTGTTACTGGTAAAACTAAAAGGACAGTTACTGTTGAACATGATTTAGCTTCGCTTAATGTGGCTTTAAAAACAGATGAACTGCTTAGAAAGGGAACTTTTGGTAGTATTGATTTATAATATGTAATAGGTTTCAAATGCTGCAAAATAGTTTATCCATTATAAAAAAAGGAGTTTATTCTAAAAAAAAACCATCTACTAATATAAATAATGATATATCTTATGGAGCATTTATATCATATGCTATAGGAAGAGATGATGCAGGACAATGTGTAGTTGTAAAAAATAGAACCATTATGGCAGTGCAGGCCTATGAAGAAAGGAAGGATACAATACAGCGTGGCTGCAGCCTTTCCCATAATAAAGCATGTATTATTATAATGAATAAATTATCAAATAGTGATAGTGATAAGGTAGTAATAAATAATGATATTTTACTTTCATTAAAGGAGTATAAAGCACAAGCATTAGCATTAGAAGA
Organism: uncultured Mucispirillum sp.; assembly: GCA_944325215.1. GTDB lineage: Bacteria > Chrysiogenota > Deferribacteres > Deferribacterales > Mucispirillaceae > Mucispirillum. The sequence goes on from CALUZC010000005.1 coordinate 14,534, forward strand.
AAATGTATATATAGAAAATATAGATGAATTTATAAAAAATGCTAATAAATTAAAACTTGTAGTTATGTCTTTTAATAAAGATGAAATAATGGATTTTGTAAGTAAAGGAAAGTAATGGATATAGTAATACTTATATTTATTGGACTAATTGGATTATCAATGGGAAGTTTTATGAATGTATTAATACTTCGTGTTCCAAAAGATATTAGTATTATTTCGCCTGGTTCTTACTGCCCACAATGTATGGAAGATTTATCATGGAAAGATAATATTCCAGTATTAAGCTATATTTTATTACGTGGTAAATGCAGGCATTGTAAAAAGAGTATTCCATTAATGTATCCTATGACAGAAATAATTACAGCATTATTATTTGTTATGGTACATTTAAAATTTGGTTTAGAAATTGAGTTTTTTAAATATATATTTTTTGTTTTTTTAGTGCTTACAGTATCATTTACTGATATATATACATCTGTAGATGATTTTGAAACAGGTATGATACCAACTGTATATATAGCATTAGGTATTTTTGCAGGGCTTATTTTTGCTATTATAGAAGGTCATTTACCATATTATTTGGCAGCTGTAGCTGCTGGATATTTAGTGCTTTTTTTCCCTGCTTACCTATATTCATTAATTCGTAAAAAAGAGGGTATGGGTGAGGGAGATTTTATGTTTTTTGCTATGATTGGTGCTTTTACAGGGCTTGGTTCAATTCCAGCGATTTTAACCATGGCTGCTTTTTTCGGTGTAATTGCAGGAATTACTGTAATAATTATGACAAAAAATAGGAGTTATCCAATACCGTTTGCACCAATGCTTGGAGCAGCAGCAATAATATACATGTTTTTTGAAGAACTGCTTAATAGTTACAACTGGAGTAGTTATATTATAAATTAACAATATGAGGTATATTGGTGGAAGATATAAACACGCAGCTTGAATTAATCAGACGTGGAACAGCAGAGATTATTTCAGAAGAAGATTTAATTGCTAAATTAAAAGAAAACAGACCATTAAATGTAAAAGCAGGTTTTGACCCTACAGCACCAGATTTACATTTAGGGCATACAGTAGTGCTGCAAAAAATGAAACATTTCCAAGAACTTGGACATAATGTTACGTTTTTAATTGGTGATTTTACTGGAATGATTGGCGACCCTACTGGAAAATCAGAAACTAGGAAACCACTTACTAAAGAACAGGTTCTTGCTAATGCTGAAACATATAAAGAGCAGGTTTTTAAAATTCTAGACCCAGAAAAAACTAAAATTTGTTTTAATTCTTCATGGCTTGAGCCTATGACTATGAAGGAAACTCTTTCGTTAATGGCTAAATTTACAGTAGCAAGAATAATTGAAAGAGATGACTTCCAAAAAAGATATAAAGCAGGGGAACCAATTGGTATGCATGAATTTATGTATCCTATTATGCAGGGATATGATTCTGTATGTATGAATGCAGATATAGAGCTTGGTGGCACAGACCAAAAGTTTAACCTTTTAGTAGGCAGGGATTTATTAAGGCAGTATGGCAAACAAGCTCAAATAGCTATAACTATGCCTATAATAGAAGGGCTTGATGGTGTTCAGAAAATGAGTAAATCTCTTGGCAACTATGTAGGTATCTCTGAAAGCCCTAAGGATATGTTTGGTAAGCTTATGTCTATAACAGATGAATTAATGTTTAGATATTATACATTACTTAGTGATATGAGTTTAGCAGATATTGAAAAAATGAAAAAAGATATTGAAACAGGTGATTTTCACCCTATGCAGGCTAAAAAGAATTTAGCAAGGGAGATTGTTACAAGGTATCATGGTGCACAGGCTGGTCTTGATGCAGAAGAAGAATTTGTTCGTATTTTTTCTAACAGAAATACGCCTACAGATATACAAGAATATAAAATATCTGGTAACTTTTTAGATATTATATTAGCTTTAAATTTTGCTTCTTCAAAATCAGAAGCAAGAAGGCTTGCTGAACAGGGTGGTGTTCATTTTGAAAATGAAAAAATATATGATTTAACAATTACACCAGATCATGAAGGCATATTAAAAGTTGGCAAGAGAAAATTTGCAAAACTTGTAAAATAAAACAATCTAAACAAATATGCTTGTAATATTTACTGTAGTATGGTAATCAAGGTATATAAGTTTAGTTAATATATATAGTGCAAAATGATTTTAAGCTTTAAAGCAGGAGGCATATTACCGTGTCTATTGTTAGGCCTTTTAGAGGCGTTAGGTATAATACAGAACAAGTATTATTAAAAAATGTTATTACTCCACCTTACGATGTAATCTCTCCAGAAATGAGAGAGCATTTTCTTGCAAAATCACCATATAATGTGGTGCAAATTGATTTACCTGTAGGTGATGATGACAGATATACTGTCGCAGGTAATTTATATCGTAAGTGGAAGGAAGATGGGATTTTACAAAAAGATAAGGAAAAATCTTTTTATCTTTATGAACAAGTTTATGAATATGGTGGTAAATCATATGTTCGTTCAGGTTTTGTAGGAGCCTTAAAATTATCAGAATTTGGCAAGGGGCAGGTTTTTCCACATGAAAAAACATTATCAGGCCCTAAAGTTGATAGATATGAATTAATGAAAGCTTCAAAAGCTAATTTTTCGCAAATTTTTGGTTTATATCAAGATAGTGAAAACAGGCTTTCAAGTTTATTTAATGATGTAAAAAAAACAATGCCTGCAGCTTCTGCTGTTGATGAAAATGGTGTAAAACATTCTGTTTGGGCGATTAGTGATGAAGAAAGCATTACAAAAATAGAAAGCTTCATGCGTGATAAATCAATTTATATTGCAGATGGTCACCACAGATATGAAACAGCATTAAAATACAGAGATGATATGCGTGTAGAAGAAGGACTTACAGAAGGGGAAGAACGTAATTATGACTATGTTATGATGATGTTTGTGAACTTTATGGACGAAGGTTTGAAAGTTTTCCCTACACACAGGGTTATTGATGTTGCAGATGATTTTGATGATAAAGTATTTCTTGACTATGCATCATCACTTTTTGAGATAACCCCGATTACTGATCAGCCTGCAGCAGAAACATACTTAAAAGAACATATAGATAATGCTGGTGCATGGGTATATTATGGTAAGCAGGGTATATATGGCATGAATTTGCTTGCAGAATCTTATGAAAACCTGCATACAGTTTATAGAAAAGTAAGCACATATTTACTAGAAGACCTTGTTTTAAAAGGTTATTTTAAATACAGTGATGAAAGATTGCTTGCAAAAGCAGGTATCCATTTTATACAAACCTGGCAGGAAATAGATGAGTATAAAAAATCACACTCATCAGTGGCATTTATACTGAATGGGGAACATATGGAATCTATTAGAGATGTTTCTGAGCAAGGGCTTGTAATGCCGCAAAAATCAACTTATTTCTATCCAAAATTAGCTACAGGATTATTGTTTAATGATTTATAATAAAAAATCCTGCTTATTATAATAAGCAGGATTTTTATTTAAGCCATTTCTTTTATACAAATCTTATATTATCAAAAAAATACATTGTTGCCAGTTTTATCATGAGCCCAATAATACTCGTCGCATTTTATTAGGCTGCTAAGGTAACTAAACTTGGATACACGCTCCAAGTTTAGTTCAATAGATTAATTTTAAATGTATCTAATTTTTATTATTTCAAATTTAAAAATAATAAACTATTTTTTACAGTTTATAAGATATGTTTACCATCTTTATAAACAAGCACGCCATCAGCTTCTACTGTTCCACCATTTTTCATATCTTTTATTAAGTCCCAGTGCAGTGCAGAAATATTTTTTCCACCAACTTCCTGATAGCTTGCTCCAATTGCTAAATGCATTGATTTACCAATTTTTTCATCAAAGAGTATATTTTTTGTAGGGATTTGGATATTATCATTTAATCCAAAAGCAATTTCTCCAGCAAAGCGAGAGCCATCGTCCATATCAAGCATTTTATGTAGGAAATCCTGCCCCTTTTCAGCACGAGCTTCTACGACTTTGCCTTTTTCAAACCTTAAAAATACATTTTTAGCTTCTACTCCATTATAAGTAGTAGGAATATCAAATAAAATTGTTCCTTCTGCACTATCTTCCACAGGGCTTGTAAAAACTTCTCCGTCTGGCATATTTCTGTAACCACAGCAGTTTTCCCATTTTCTCCCTTCTACTTTTAATTTTAAATCAGTATCTTTTCCTTTAATATGCAGCCATTTTGTGCCTGTCATTCTTTTAACAATTGCTTCCTGCTCTGCTTCTACTTTTTTCCAAGCTGCAATAGGGTCATCTTCATTTAATTTGCAGGCTTCATAAACAAAAGCAGAGTATTCATCTAATGACATTTCTGCATCTTGAGCCATAGATTGATTAGGATATGGGCATAATGACCAGCGAAATTTTCCTTCCAACTCTCTTTTATTCATGATTTCTCTAACAGGTAGTGCAGTTTTACGCATTAAAGCTATTTTTTGATGGTCTGCATTTGTAAGTGATTTTGTATTGATAGTAGAATCAATATAAATATATGCAGTCATAATTTCAGCTTGTTTTAAATCAAATTCAGGAAGATATGTAAGTTGTTCTTGAGAGCCATATTTTGCCATATATTCTTGGCTTTCTGGAATAAAAAGCCTTAAAAATGGATATGCACCTAATTTAATAACTTCTTTATACATTGCTTTAATTAATGGTTCTGCAGAAGTTTCTGCTTTTATTTGAACTACATCACCTTTTTTTAAATTTAGTGAATGGTGTGTAATTAATTTTGCAAGTTTTTCTTCGTATGAAATGTATTTCATTATACGCCTCACTTATGTATTTTAAATTATTATTGAAAATAAATATTTTTTCATATATCCTATATAAATATAGTTATGCTTAAATAGGTTTGAATGTCAATATTTTTTAATACTATTTTCATATTTCTGCAAACTTATGTAACAAAAAAGAGATTATTATGAAAAAATTCATATTTCTAGTATTTATAACATTGATTGTATCTGGTAATATTTTTGCTCAAAATGATTTTGGGTTTATGCAGCTTCTTACACCAAAAGATTATTTTGCTTCTGGTAATATTTCATATTATTATGGAAACGATGGTGGGTTTGAATTTTGGTTTGATAATGCATCATTAGTAATTAATGACTTTTTAGATATCAATAAACCATACAATAATGCACCATCATTAAAAAAATTTTTAAGTAATGCAAAGGAAGTATTATACCTAAATGATGGAACAGTGGTAATATATAGAACAAATGATGATAACAGCTGTTATAGCAATCCTAAAAATAATTGTATTTATTCACCTTTATACATTAGAAAGATTAACAAAAAGAGTTTGACAGGTAATATTTCATTGTATAGAATAGATAAAAGCATACCAGTAACAAAATATGATGTTATAAACTTTCCAGTGGGTGCTGTTTTATATTCTATGGTTATGGAATCGCCAGCCTATGATTTTAGTGTATTTACTGAATTTGATAGTTTGGTATGCATTAAAAATGAAGAAGATATATGTAAAGGTGTAATAAATCAAGGTGAACTAGATAAGATTGCATTATTTGAATTAGATTATTTAGGTAAAGATAATATATTTTTGTATAAAGATACTGGGGAGTCTTTAGTTTATAAAGTTGATTTAGGTAATAATATACTTACACCATATAATAAATCATGTATATTATCACAAACAGAAGGTGATGATTTTAAGAAATGCGAAATAGCAGATATGCCTAAAGGTTCAATTAAGCAGTTTCATCACCCTAATGGCTATGTTTACTGGCAAATGTATTTTAATAACCCATTACTTGATAATATTATATATTGGATTAATGAGAGAGGTGAACCTTTTAAAGTCTATACAAACAGTCATTTAGTATATAATTCTAGTTTATTTAACAGCACAGCTTCGGAATTGATTATGGATAAGATAACTCAAAAAAATAACAGGAGGTAATGATTTGTATGAGAGAATCCCACAGGTCTATTGAAACAAAAGAACGTTTTAAAAAAGCTTTTTTTACTTTATATGCTGAAAGAAAGATTGAAACCATTACTATTAAAGAAGTTGCAGACTTAGCAGGATTTAACCGAGGAACGTTTTATTTATATTATAAAAGTATTTATGATTTACTTCAAAAAACAGAGCAGGAATTATTAGAAGATTTTGCCAAAAGGGTAGATTATCATTTAAAGCTTTATTACAGTAAAATTGATAATCCAGATGAAAAAGTATTTCAAGATATGCAGGAAAACTTCTTAAAGAATGGTGAATATTTTAAAGTTTTAAATGGTGAAAATGGTGACCCACGTTTTAAAGCTAAAATGAAAAATATTGTAAAAGATGCTTATAGAAAACATTTAAATGTAGATAGCAGCAAAAGGGTAAGTAAATTTGAATATCTGCTGGAATATTTGGTGGAAGCAAATACTTCAATTATCCAATACTGGCTTATGAACAGGGATAAAGATACCCCAAGAATAACAATAAAAGATGTAGGGGATATTATGCATTTTGTAAGCGAGCATGGATTTAAGAAAGCATTTGAAACATTTACTTCAAAATAAAAAAACTGCCAAAGTTTTCTTTGGCAGGTAAGATTTTGTAAAAAGTCATTTATGTTTTATTTTTAAAATAGTAAATGTTATTTAAATTGATTTGATGAGCAAAATTTAGAGCGTGTATCTAGGTTTAGTTTTCATTTAATGTCTGAATAAAGAGAAGTAAGAATTATTAGGTTTATAAAAGACTAGCGAAAAAAATGTATTTTAGATAAGCTAAACCCTGCCAAAGTTTTCTTTAGCAGGGTTTATTTATTATCTTAAATTATAGAAAGCTGCTTTTCCTAAATAGTCAGAAGAATCAAGTAAATCTTCTTCAATTCTTAAAAGCTGGTTATATTTTGCAACCCTGTCAGTTCTTGAAGGTGCACCTGTTTTAATTTGACCAGCATTTGTAGCAACAGCTAAGTCTGCAATTGTAGTATCTTCTGTTTCACCAGACCTGTGTGAAATAATTGCTGTGTAGCCTGCACGTTTTGCAGTTTCAACAGCGTCTAAAGTTTCTGTAATTGTACCTATTTGGTTTACTTTAACAAGTATAGCATTGGCAACTTTTTGGTCTATACCCTGCATAAGTCTGCGTGTATTTGTAACAAATAAATCGTCCCCTACAAGCTGAACTTTTTTACCGAGAGTATCAGTTAATTTTTTCCAGCCTTCCCAGTCTTCTTCATCAAGACCATCTTCAATAGATATAATAGGGTATTTGCTTGTAAGGTAAGAATAATATTCTATCATTTCTTCTGCAGATTTTTTAGGGTTGCTTTCAGCATTTAAATAGTAAAAACCGTCTTTATAAAGCTCACTTGAAGCAACATCTAAAGCTATCATTATATCATCACCTGGTTTATAACCTGCAGTTTCAATAGCTTTTATAATAACTTCTAATGCTTCTTCGTTTGATTTTAAGTTTGGAGCAAAGCCACCCTCATCACCAACTGCTGTATTTAAACCTTTATCATGAAGCACTTTTTTAAGAGCATGGAAAGTTTCAGCACCCATTCTTAATGCTTCTTTGAACGAGCCTGCACCAGCTGGCATTACCATAAATTCTTGAATATCTACATTATTATCAGCATGCTGGCCACCATTTAAAATATTCATCATTGGAACAGGTAAAGTGTGGGCAAAAACACCACCTAAATACCTGTATAATGGCAACTGGCATGCTTGTGCTGCAGCTTTAGCACAAGCCATAGATACGCCAAGGATAGCATTTGCACCAAGTTTTGATTTATTATCAGTGCCATCAAGCTGTAAAAGCACTTCGTCAATAAGTTTTTGTTCGCAAACATCTATACCTTCAAGTTCATTAGCTATTGTTTCATTAACATTTTTAATAGCAGTTTGCACACCTTTACCAAGGTAGCGTGATTTATCTTCATCTCTTAACTCAACTGCTTCAAATTTACCAGTAGAAGCACCAGATGGAACGGCTGCTCTACCAACAATACCACTGCTTGTAGTAACTTCTACTTCAACAGTTGGGTTGCCTCTAGAATCAATAATTTCTCTTGCAAGAACATCAATAATATCAGTCATTTTTGCCTCCTGTATTTTATTAATAAACATTCTATTATTTTTTTTAATAAAGTTCAATGAAATTCGTAAAAATCTATTTAAAAAATCAAAAATTTTTGTTATATATATTTTAATTTTTAAATATATGAGGTAATCCATTGTATAAAATACCAAATTTAGTATATGCTAATGAAAAAGGCGAAATATTTGACCACCCAGAGTTAAAAATGGCAGTTTCCAGCGGTGGGTTTAATTTTATACCTTATGAAACAGAGTTAATTAGGCTGCCTGAATCTTCAAGGCTTTATTTTATGCCAGATACTCACCCTATAGCTTATGATGAAAATAAAGCAAATTTAGTGGATTTTAAAAAGGGTTATGCTGTAAGTGTTTTTTTATCTCCCGGGTTTTTAAGGCTTTATTTACCAGCTTATAAGAAAACGAAAGATTATACTATGCCACTTTTTGCATATACTGCTGTTGGTTTTTTAGACGGTCATTTTGTTGTGCCTGCTATACAAGTGGATAATATCTCTAAATGGGACCCTAAAAATTATGATTTTTCCTGTAATTTTGATAAACAGGTTGATGAATTTATAAAAAATTCACCAGAAAACAGGCTTTATAACCAGTTACGCAAATGTGCCACAGTTTACCACTGCACAGCTGCTAAAAATGTTTTTTATCCTAGGTGGGAATGTCCTATACCTACAAGCCCGGCATGTAATAGTGCATGTGTTGGCTGTATATCACTACAGACTTCTGAATGCTGCCCGTCCCCACAGGATAGAATAACTTTTGCTCCCACTGCAGAAGAAATTGCAGAAGTTGCTTTGCGTCATGGAGAAAAAGCAAAAGATCCACTTGTAAGTTTTGGGCAGGGCTGTGAAGGAGACCCATGTCTTGCTGCTGATAATATTGCAAAAGCAGTGAAAATTATAAAAAGAGAAAATCCAAATTTAACAGTTAATTTTAATTCTAACTGTTCCATACCTGAAAATATAACAAAGGTGTTAGATGCTGGGGTGGATAGTGTTCGTGTAAGCTTAAATTCTGTAATAGAAAGCACATATAATGCTTATTACAGGCCGCGAACATATAAATTTCAAGATGTTGTAAAAAGTGTAGAATTAATAAAAGAAGCGGGGGTATTTTTGCAGCTTAATTTACTTACTTTCCCGGGTATTAACGATAGAGCATCAGAAACATCAGCATTACTAGATTTTGTAGAAAAATATAAAGTAGATTTAATACAAATGCGTAATTTAAATATTGATGCAGAACTTTTATATAAAAGTTTAAATTTAAAGCCAGATGAAATACATGGGCTTAAGAATATGATGAAGTTAATAAAAAAACGCAGACCGGAAATCCAGTTTGGTTATTTTAATAGAATGAAAAAAGATTTTCATACACCTTCAGGTTATCCTGATTTAAGGCCTCCAAAAAAGGGGAAAAGCCATATTTAATAGAAATTTACCAGTAAATATATACGGCGATAAAAAAATTATTAATACATATGACGGCTCTTACACTTTTTATAGTATGGAGTATAATGAATCATACAAAACAAAATCAGTAGGAGCCTATGCTGAAAGTCTGCATAAATTTGTAAATGGCACTGAAATTATAAAAAGGGCAGAAAAAAGTGATATAAGAGTATTAGATATTTGCTTTGGTTTAGGGCTAAATTTAGCTGTTACAATAGATGAAGCATTAAAACATAATATAACAAATAAAATACATATAGTATCCGTTGAAAAAGATGCAAGCCTTTTGCATATTGTTAAAAATACACATATTTTAATGCCTAATGCAGGGTATAAAGTGCTGCGTAAGTTAATAAATAATGGTATATATAACAATTTTTCTTTAGAATATTATATTCAAGATGCAGTAGAATTTATATACTCTTTAGACCATAAATTTGATGTAATATATTTTGATCCATTTTCAAAAAAGCATAATAGTGAAATGTGGAGCGATAAAATGATTAATAAACTTTATTCTCTACTGCGTGATAATGGGGTGCTAACTACTTATGCTTCAAGCAAAGCCATAAAAGAAAGTTTTTTAAATGCAGGCTTTAATATTTCAAGCTTAACTTCTCTTGGCTCTCGTTATCAGCCAGCTACAAAAGCTGTGAAAAAATAGCAGTATATATTCTTTTTTGATATTGTATTCAATTTTGTTATACTCTACTTGTAAAAATAATATTGTTATTCTACAAAAGCTTATACATTAAGATATAACTATGCAAAAATTAAATATATAATTATCATCTTAATTTAAAAGTTGTTGATAAAATATATCTCGGTAAAGTTGGTGCTTAAAATAAGTTCGAATATGATTTGACAAAAAATTCTATTATTATTTCTAATTGATATATATAAAAAATTTACAAATTTAAAAATTAATAAAATTTTTTATTGACTTTATTTTTTAAATCATATATATATTAATTCCCATGCGGGTGTAGCTCAGTTGGTAGAGCGTGACCTTGCCAAGGTTGAGGTCGCGAGTTCGAGTCTCGTCACCCGCTTTTTTTATATTTGTGTGGCGACGTGGCCGAGTGGTTAGGCAGAGGCCTGCAAAGCCTTGTACTCCGGTTCAAATCCGGACGTCGCCTTTTCTTTTCTTCTCTAATATTTCAATGGTTATAATACACTTTATAGATATATAATGCGAGGTAAATATGAGAATATATATTGCTGTATTTCTAATATTCTGCACTGGTTTTTCTGTTTTTGCTTATGAAAAAGCATGCCCAACATGTAATTTTGTTGTTATTGAAAAATCAGCTAATACTAAAGAATGTAAGGAATATTATAAGTATTTTTTTGAAAAAAAGAGAATAGATAAAGCATATGAGGAATTTGGTGCATATTTTGTCCCTAATCACAAATATGCTGAATATTGGAAACGTTTTTTACCTGAATCAAATGAAAAATATACTGTAGATAGGCAGTATGTAAATAATTCATACGTTATGATGTTTTATGAAATTATACCTAAAAAAATTCATATTAAAGAAGGTAAGAAAGCAAATATAGAAATGGTGGTAGATAAAGAACGCTATTATTTTCAACTACAGGAAGTTGATAATGGCACAGAAATATCATCATGCTATTCTATTTTAAAATAAATTTGTAAAAAATATGTAATATATATATGTGGTTGTTTAATAAATACGTGAAATATGATAGAACCACAAGAAATATAGTTAAGGAGCATTAAATGAAAAAAATACTTTTGCTTATACCTGCTTTAATTATTGTATTAGCAGGCTGTAAAGAAAATGCAGATGCTACACAAACAAATAATGAACAAGTATCTATTCAAAAAACAGACGTTGCACAAGCAAGTAATGGAGAAGTTTCTATTCCAAAAGCAGATGTTGCACAGTTTGAAAAATATATTAAAGAAATAGAAGGTGCAAATTCAAACGTTAAAGTTGAAAAATTAACTGATATTAGTGAAATGCCTGGTTTTGCATATGTAAAACTTATGGTTGAACGTGATGGGCAAAAACAAGAGAAAAATATAATTACTAATGGCAGGCTTTTAATTGATGCTGAAATAATTGATTTAAAAGAAAGAAAATCACTTACAAGCCGTTTAGAATTTAACTACGCTAAACCAAAAGATATTGATGTATCAGGTCTTACACTTGCAGGTGGAAAAAAAGATGGAAAAACTGTAATTGTTGAAATTACTGATTTTCAATGCCCATATTGTAAAGAAGCAAATAAACTTTTCAAACAAAAATTAAAAAATAAAAGTGATTATGCATTATATATTATTCATATGCCTTTAGATATGCACCCAAATGCCCGCATTATGGCACAAATATTTGAAGCAGGTATGAAAATGGGTAAAAATTTTAAAAATGACCTGTTTGAATTTGATGCTGAAAAATTAATAGATTCAACTGCCAAAAAATATCAAGCAGATAAAAATAATGCTGGAGAAAATGCAGAACAGTTGACTCAAGAAGACGTAAACAAAATCTTTAAATTAGTAGATGAAGCATTAGTTGAAGAATTTGCTAAACAAACATCAAACCCAGAAAAATTTAAATCATTAGTTTACTCTACAGAAATAGTAGATATAGTTAATGCAAGCATTAAAAAAGCAGAAGAATTAGGCGAACGTTCTACACCAGCTTTTTACATTAATGGTAAAAATATACAAGGTTATAATGCACCATTATTAAATCAAGTATTAGATGAAGTAAAATAATATTAAAATATGTAAAATAATCATATAACCCCTGAAAATAATTCAGGGGTTTTTTATTGAAAATTTATTTTAATCACTTGTAAAAATAATAAATATCTTGTAAAATAGTATAAATTAATTTTAAGGATTATACATGGCTGTAATTAAAAAATTAGCCCCTGAAGTTGCTTCTAAAATAGCAGCTGGTGAAGTGGTGGAAAAACCTTTTAATGTGGTAAAAGAGTTAATAGAAAATTCTTGTGATGCTGGGGCTAAAAAAATAACTGTAGAAATAGTAAATGGTGGGCTTGATTTAATAAAAATTACTGATGATGGTCATGGTATAGATAAAGATGATTTACCACTTACTGTAGAGCGTTTTGCAACAAGTAAAGCCCAAACTGTTGAAGATGTATATGCTGCTTCCACTTTTGGTTTTCGTGGGGAAGCTTTAGCCGCTATTTCATCTGTTAGTGATTTTAAAATAATCAGTGGAAAAAATGGCAGGGCTTATGAAATGGCGTGTAAGTATGGTAATATAGAAGAAGTAAAACCTGCTCCAGCTATTAAAGGCACAATGATTGAAGCATCTCGCCTTTTTGAAAACTTACCTGCAAGAAGAAAGTTTTTAAAAAGTTCTAAAAGTTTAGAAGGGGAAATATTAAGGCTTATTAAACATTTTTCGCTTATTAATGAAAATATAGAAATATCACTTACAAGTGATAATAAACTTTTATACCATGCAAAACAGTCTGAAGATGTGGTAATGCGTGCATCAAAAGTCTTTACAGGAAAAGCATTTGTAAAAGGTGAAGTATTATATGAAGATAAGAAAGTTAATGCCTGTGTTACTCTACCTTCAGCAAGTGATAGGTTAAAACGTGATGCCATAATAATAGGTGTGAATGGCAGGCTTATTAAAGATAATAGCCTTGTACAGGCAGTAATAAACTCATACCACAGGCTTATACCAGATGGCAGATATCCACTTGCTGTTATTGATATACGAATGAATCCATCTAATTTAGACGCTAATGTGCACCCTGCAAAAATGGAAGTTAGGTTTTTAAATGGTGGAGAAATGTTCTCATTAGTAACCGATGCATGCAGCGGTGCATTTACTGGCAGAGGTGTTAATACCAGTTATCACCATAAAGAATCAAGCAGCAGCTTTGTTATAGAAGATAATAAGCAAAATAATATTCAAGAAAAAAAACATATAAGCTACAGTAAAGAAAATATACCACAAAATAACAGCCATAATTATACAAAGGAAAGCTATAATGCGAAAAAGGAAGTAACTGTTCCACAGGCTGATTATTCTTTTAAAATTGATGAAAAGCTTGAGCAGGTATCGATAAAAAATAATGCAGATATTCAACAAACATATCATACTAATAATACACAAGAAATAGATAATTCACTAGATGAACGAATAGCTAAGGGAGAATTTAGGGTTGTAGGGCAGATAGATAAAACATATATTATAATAGAAACAGAAAATAAAGAGATACTTTTTATTGACCAGCATGCAGCTCATGAACGAATTCTTTTTGAAAAACTACAGGCAGAAAATCAAACTTCTGCCAAGCCATCTATTGTGCTGCATGATGCAATAGAAGTTATATTGACAGATGAGATTATTGAAAATATTGATAACTATAATATGATTATAGAATCCTTTGGTTATGGTTATAAAATAACAGGTATTGACAAGCTTGAAATATCGAGAATACCTTATCATATGGTAAGAAAGAATATAGCAAAAGAATTTAGTAAAATTGCTGCTGATTTATGCTTAACTGGTAAATCAAAAAATGAGGAAGCACCAAGGGCTATGCTTTCATGTAAGTCAGCTATTAAAGCAGGTGATGAGCTTACATATGCAGAGATGGAATATCTTGTAATGTTGCTTTTTAATACAAATAATTTTGGCACATGTCCACACGGCAGGCCTATTATTTATTTAATGAGAGTAGATGAGCTTGCAAGGAAATTTTATAGATGATTATTCCTATAATTACAGGGCCAACATCATCAGGAAAAAGCAGTATAGTTTATAATGCTGGGTTTTTAACTAACAAGGTAGAGATAATTAGTGCAGATGCATTTCAGGTTTATAAAGGGCTGGATATCGGCACAGCAAAAATAACAAAACAGGAAATGCAAAATGTTCCCCACCATTTAATAGATATTTTAAACCCTGATGAATGTTATTCAGCAGGTATGTTTAGGGAGCATGCTGAAAAACTAATTGAAGATATATTAAATAGAGGCAAAATTCCTGTTATTGCAGGTGGCACAGGGCTTTATATAAAATCATTAACGGAAGGGATTTTTGACTGCCCAGAAATTGATGAAAATATTAGAAAAGATTTACAAATAAGACTTGAAAAACAAGGTATAGAAGAATTATATAATGAACTTAAAAAAGTTGATATAGAGTATGCAGAAAAAATAAGCAGCAATGACCCTGTTCGCACAGTGAGAGCATTAGAAGTTTATTACGGACTTGGTATAACTTTTACACAAGCCCATAAAATATATAATAAACCACCAAAATATAGTTATACAGTTGGTGTTTTATGGATAGATAGAAAGAAATTATATGAAAATATAAATGAAAGAACTAGTGTTATGTGGAATATGGGCTGGGTAGATGAGGTTCAAGATTTACTGAACAAAGGTTATAATATAAAATGCCCTTCTTTCAGAGCAATAGGGTATAAACTTATTGCAGATTTTCTAATGCATGGTGGCAAAAGCCATGAAGTAATTAACCAGATAGCAAAAGAAACAAGGCATTTTGCTAAACGACAGCTTACATGGTTTAGACACAGGGAAAATGTTATAATGTATGAAGATAAAGATAAACTTGAAAATAATTTAATAGAAATAATAAATGGTCATAGGAGCAGGTTATGAGATACGCTGTAATTTTTACGATAGTTATTGCCGTTATAGTATTTTATATTGTATTTGGTCATAAAGGGGTTATGGAGTATATTGAACTTGTAAAGGTTCGTCAGGCAAATGAAGAACGTATTAGACTAATGGAAAAAGAAATTGCAGAAAAAGAAAGGGAGTTAGAACTTGCTAAAAAGAATAGGGAATATTTAGAAGGTATTATTCGCAGAGAACTTGGTTTACAAAAAAATGGTGAAGATGTTTATATAATAGAAGATAACAGCACGCTACAAAGTGAAACAAAATAACAGGACATAAATTTATGCAGGAATTTAGTGTTGCAGAATTAAGTAAAATTTTAACAGCTCTTTTTAAAGAAGCGTTTCCAGAGATGATAGCAGTAACTGGTGAAGTTGGTGATTTATCTCGTCAAAATGCAAGTGGTCACATATACTTTAATTTAAAAGATGGTGACTATAATATTAGTGCAACTTATTTTAAATTTTACCAAAATTCAGCATCATTTATCCCAAAAAATGGTGATAAAGTAAAGGTTATTGGAGAGCTTAAAACATATGATAAACAAAGTAAATACCAAATAAATGTAAGAAAAATAGAATATGATTCTGAAGGGCTTTTATGGAAACAGTATGAAGAAACAAAAAAGAAACTGGAATTAGAAGGACTTTTTAGAGAGGAAAGAAAACGCCCAATACCACAATACCCATATCGTGTTGCAGTATTAACTTCTGTTACAGGGGCAGTTATTAGAGATTTTATTGTTACAACAAATAATGAAAAAGGTAAATACTTAATTGAAGTGTGGAATATTCCTGTGCAGAATATAGAAAATGCTGCACTTATAGCAAAAACCATTGAAAAAGCAGGTAAATATACAGAAAGATATGATGTTATAGTTGTAATGCGTGGTGGTGGCAGTATGGAGGATTTATCTGTTTTTAACCAGGAAGTAATTGCACGGGCAGTTGTTAATTCTAAAGTGCCAGTGGTTAGTGCTGTTGGTCATGAAACAGATTATACAATTATTGATTTTGCTGCTGATAAAAGGGCAGCAACACCAACAGCAGCAGCAATTATGCTTTCTTCATATTATAAGGCTGCCGTTAATGATGTGGATAAATTTAGAAGTAATATATACAGGCATATGGAAAATGTGATACAAAAATATGCTCAGTATATGGATTATATGAATGTGAAACTTGAAAATAAATCTCCACATATGAAAATTAATAAGCTTTACCAAAAATTAATTCAGTATGAAAAAATATTAGAAAATACAATTAATAAAAAATTATATAATATAAAAACTAATTTATTAAAAATAGAAAATACTATTAAAACATATAACCCAAATAATAAACTGGAAAATTATAAACTGCGTATAAAAAACAGCCAAAAGCATTTATATGCTGCAATTATCCATAAGCTTGAGAAAAAGCATAATCAAATTAACGGATTACATAATAATATTTTAAGTAATAACCCATTGAAATTACAAGAAACATATTATTATAAATTAGATACATATTTTAATTCATTATGCAGGATAATTTGTAATATACCAGTAGATTATAAAAATATAATAGAAAAACATGAAAAATCACTTGAACAGCATATAATAAATTATTTATTTAATAAAAATGCTGATTTATCACAATTAGAAAGTAAGCTTTCACTGCTGGACCCTAAAAATGTAATGGAAAGAGGTTATGCCTTAATTACTCAGGAAGAAAAAGTTGTATCCAGCATTGAAGATATTCATTTGAATGCATCACTTAAAATACATTTAAAAGATGGTAATATTTATGCGCTGCCTGAAAAAATTTCTAAAGATAATAATAAAATAGATACTGAAAAGGAAGAAAATATAGTAAAATAAAAATTTTTTATACCGTTTTATAAAAAAATATGATATGCTTGCAAAATATTTTAAAAGCCTTTTTAAATGGTTTTATTGATTAATTATAAGAAAAATTTATATAGATGAGAGGAGCAAAGGTTATGAGCAGAATACCTATTACAAAAGCAGGTTATGAAAAACTTAAAGCAGAGCTTGATAAACTTCGTAATGTGGATAGAAATGAGGTAATTTTAGCTATTCAAGAAGCAAGAGGTCACGGTGATTTAAGTGAAAATGCTGAATATGATGCTGCAAAAGAGCGTCAGGGTATGATTGAAGCTAGAATTAATGAATTAGAATATAAAATGAGCCTTTTTGAGATAATGGATATATCTAAAATGGCAGGTGATAAGGTTGCCTTTGGTGCTACTGTAACAATTGAAAATATGGATACCGAAGAACGTAAAGTATATACAATTGTTGGCAGTGATGAGGCAGATATTTTCAGTGGTAAAATCTCTATTATGTCACCGCTTGCTAAAGCTATGCTTGGTAAAGAAGAAGGTGATGATTTTACTGTGCAGGCACCAAAAGGTGAAACAGAGTATGAAATTATTAAAATAGAGTTTATAGAAGAATAGTTTTATTTTTCTGGAGGCTTTTATGAAACTTGAGCTTAATATTGCTAACCAGCTTACAATTGTTAGAATAGTTGCTATTCCTTTATATTTATTAGTTTTATATATTAATAAAGACTGGAGTAATGTAGCAGCTACAATTATATTTATTTTTGCAGGTGTTTCTGATTTTCTTGATGGTTATATTGCAAGAAAGTATAATATGATTACAGATTTAGGAAAGATTTTAGACCCTATTGCAGATAAAATTCTTGTGGCAGCTGCATTGATTGCGTTAATTGATTTAGACAGGCTATACTGGTGGATAGCTGTTATCATGCTTGCAAGAGATTTTACTATGGAGGCATTAAGAAATTTAGCAGCAAGTAAAGGTATTATTATAGCTGCAGGTATTTGGGGTAAATTAAAAACCACATTCCAAATGGTTGCAATAGGCATGATATCATTTCAAAATATATGGCTTGGTATAAACTGGTATATTATAGGTCAGGTTTTAATGTATATAGCTTTATTTCTTTCTATTTATTCGGCTGTTATTTATTTTAGAGATTATTTTAAAAATGAAAGTAGTAATAATGAAAATAATATGGAGAGTTTTGAGTAATGAATTTATATCAAATATTATTAGTAATAGCAGCTTATTTTATAGGCTCTATTCCTTTTGCTTATATAATAGTAAAGCTAGTTAAAAAAATAGATATTAGGACTGTAGGCAGTGGTAATGCAGGTGCAACAAATGCAGCACGTGTTCTTGGTAAATGGGGTTTTATAAGTGTATTTTTATTAGATGCTTTTAAAGGATTTTTGCCTGTATTTATATCTCGTCATTACTATGGGGAGACAATGGTAACATTAGTTGTGGCTGCTGTTGTTGTTCTTGGTCATACATACACTGTATTTTTAGGCTTTAGAGGTGGAAAAGGTGTAGCTACTGGAGCAGGTGTATTTTTAGCTTTAGCACCAAAAGAAATAGGTATTGGGCTTGTGGTATTTATTATTGTATTTCTTGCTACAAAAATGGTTTCTGCAGGTTCAATATTGGCATCAATTACACTTTTAATTGCAGTATGTTTGATGAGCAACTGGTTTGCTTTAAAGGTTTTAACGGCTGTAATTGTTTTCTTTGTTATATTTAAGCATCGTTCAAATATTGTGCGTATCTTAAAAGGCGAAGAAAATAGATTTGTTAGGAAAAAGAAAGAAGATGAATAAATATGAAGCCCTTATGAGCAAATGTATAAAAAATGCTTATAAGGCAAAGGGCAGCACAAAAACAAACCCACTTGTTGGAGCTGCTGTATTAGATAATAATAATGTTTATTATGGAATACATGAAAAATATGGATTTGCCCATGCTGAAGTTAATGCAATTAATAATGCAGGCAATAAAGCAATGGGAAGTGAGCTTTTAGTTACTTTAGAGCCATGCTCTACACACGGCAAAACACCACCTTGTGTGGAAAAGATAATTAATGCTGGCATAAAAAAAGTATATGTGGGTGTGCTTGATGTAAATCCAAAACATGCAGGTAAGGGTATATCAATACTTAAAAATGCAGGTATTCAAGTAGAATATGGTATATTAAGTAAAGAAAGCAGTCTTTTAATAGAAGATTTTATTAAATACCATACAAAAAAGCTGCCTTATGTTACTTTAAAAACTGCAGTTAGTTTAGATGGTAAAATTGCAGCTTATACTGGAGATTCTAAGTGGATAACCTGTGAAAAATCAAGGCAGTATGTCCATAAATTACGTGGTTTTTCTGATGCTGTTATAACAGGGGTTGGCACAGTTTTAGCAGATAATCCACTTATGACAAATAGAGTATATAAAAAACTTAACCAACCGGCACGTGTTATACTGGATAGTTTTTTAAAAACACCAGTGGAAGCAAATATAATAGAAAGTGTAAATATTTCTCCAGTGATTATTTATACTTCAAAAAATATAGATAATAAAAAGGCAGATATTTTAAAAAAGAAGAATGTAGAGATTATAGAGATAGATGAATATAATGGCTTTCTTGATTTAGAAAGTGTGTTAAAATCACTTTATAATAAAGGGTTTATGAATGTGCTTGTAGAATCTGGCTCAAAAGTAAACGGCTCTTTTTTCGATAATATGCTTGTGGATAGGGTAGAATTTTTTACTGCTCCAAAAATAATAGGTGGAGAAAATGCAGTATCTGCCATTGGTGGCAGGGGAATATCCTGCATGAACGATGCATTTGTATTTAAAAGCAGCACAGTAAAAAAATGTGGCGATGATGTTCATATTAGTGCGAGAATAACTGATTATACAAAAGATGTAATAGAGTTTACAAATAATTTTAAAGTTGAATAAAAAATGTTTACAGGTATTATAGAAGAAACAGGCAAAGTTATTAGCATTATTAAAACTGGTAGTTCTGCAAAAATAAAAATAGGTTGTGAGAAAGTAATAGAAAATACTGCATTAGGTGATTCTATTGCTGTTAATGGTGTATGTTTAACAGCAGTTAGTATTGGCAGTAATTATTTTGAAGCAGATATAAGCAGCGAGACTCTTAATAAATCTTCATTAAGCAGTGTAAATATTGGTGCTTTTGTTAATTTAGAAAGAGCATTAACACTTTCTACAAGGCTTGGTGGCCATTTGGTGCAAGGTCATATTGAAGGTGCTGGGGTATTAAATAAAATTATAAAATCTGGTGAGTTTTATAATATTACAGTAAGTTATCCCAATGAGCTTGATAAATATATTGTAGAAAAAGGCTCTATTGCTATAGATGGTATTAGTTTAACAGTTGTTAATGTGGTAAATAAGTCTTTTAGTGTTGCAGTTATTCCGCATACTTTTGAAAACACTAATTTAAAATATAAAAAAAATGGCGATATTGTTAATTTGGAAACAGATATTTTAGCAAGATATGTAGAAAAAATGATATTATCTGATAATAAAGATGATAAATTAAAATCAATGATTTTAAATTTTAAAAGGTAGTATGTAATGGATTTAAGTGTAAGGGCGACAGTTGAAGAAGCCATAGATATAATAAAGTCTGGTGGTATGATAATATTAACAGATGATGAGACACGAGAAAATGAAGGTGATTTAGTTTTTGCTGCAGAATATGTAACACCTGAAAAAGTTAATTTTATGGTCACATATGGCAGGGGATTAATATGTGTGGCATTAAGTGAAAAACGATGTGATGAATTATTGTTAAACCCAATGGCTGCTAATAATTCATGCAGGTTTGGTACGGCTTTTACTGTATCTGTAGAAGCAAGGCAGGGTGTTACCACAGGTATATCAGCATATGATAGGGCAAAAACCATATCAGTATTAGCAGACCCTTTATCTAAAAGCTCAGACTTAAATAGACCAGGGCATATATTTCCTTTAAGAGCGAGAAATGGTGGAGTTTTAGTTCGCCCAGGGCAGACTGAAGGTTCAGTTGATTTAACTCGTCTTGCAGGGCTAAATCATGCTGGGGTAATATGTGAAATAATGAATGATGATGGCAGTATGGCAAGAATGGACGATTTAGAAAAATTTGCCCATATTCATTCATTAAAAATATTGACTATTGCTGATTTAATAGAGTATAGAAAATTAAATGATAATTTAATAGAAAAAGTATCACAGGCTATTTTACCTACAGAATATGGAACATTTATTATAGAAGGTTACCAAAATAAAGCAGATGGTAAGGAAGCTGTTGCAATAATTAAAGGTGATGTTAATGGTGGTAATCCACCGCTTGTAAGAGTTCATTCCCAGTGCTTAACAGGGGACGGGTTTGCATCTTTAAGGTGTGACTGTGGTAATCAGCTTCATACTGCAATGCAGATGATAGAATCAGAAGGCAGGGGTGCTATTTTATATATGTTTCAGGAAGGCAGAGGAATTGGGCTTCTAAATAAAATAAAAGCTTATAAACTGCAAGATGAGGGCTATGATACTGTTGAAGCAAATCTTAAGCTTGGTTTTTTAGATGATGAAAGAGATTACTCTTTTGGTGCACAGCTTTTAAGAAAGCTTGGTATTACTAAAATGCGGTTGCTTTCTAATAACCCGCGTAAATTTACAGGGTTACAGGAATATGGGCTTGAAATAGTAGAAAGAATACCTATTCAATGTGGTATTGGTGGAGATAATTTAAAATATATGCAGACTAAAAAAGATAAATTAGGACATATATTAGATATATAAAAATAAAGAGGTTGCAAATGAATATTTTCGAGGGCAGTTTTGACGGGAAAGGAGCTAAAATAGCAATAGTAGCTTCAAGGTTTAATGAGTTTATTACAAAGGAATTAATAGGTGGTGCAGAAGACACATTAGTGCGTCATAATGTAGATACTAAAGATATAGATGTATATAGGGTGCCGGGTGCTTTTGAAATCCCTGCAGTTTGTAATAAAATTGCTGAAAAAGGAAAGTATGATGCAGTTATTACATTAGGTGCTGTAATAAGGGGCTCTACACCTCATTTTGATTATGTGGCAGCAGAAGTTTCAAAAGGTGTTGCTTCAGTTTCTATGAAATATAATATGCCTGTAATTTTTGGTGTATTAACTACCGATACAATAGAGCAGGCTGTTGAACGTGCTGGCACTAAAGCAGGCAATAAAGGAAGTGATGCTGCTATGGCTGCCCTTGAAATGATAAACCTTTATAAAGGAATCAAATAAATATGGTTAGAAAAAGAACCAAAGGGCGAGATTATGCTGTTCAAATGCTCTATAGTGTAACTATATCAGAAAATACAGCAGAAGAAACAAAAGATGCTTTTAGAATGGAATATCAAAAAGAATTACCTGAAATTTTAGATTTTGCAGATAAACTATTTGATGCAGCATATAAAAATAAAGAGAAAGATGAAAATATTATATCAGAATTTATATCTAAAAACTGGACGATAGATAGAATAGGTATAATAGAAAGATGTATTTTAAGGCTTGGAATTTCTGAACTTTTTGAAGGTAATGCACCATATTATGCTGTAATAGATGATTATGTTACACTGGCAAAACATTATGGTGATGAAAAATCTGCATCATTTGTTAATGGTATATTAGAGAATATTAAAAATAAATTTTCATTAGAGATGGCTCATGACAGTAAATAGTAATATTTTATACATTGATTATGGTCAGGTTGATTATTCTCCAGCCATAATAGATTATGACTTTTTAAATAAACGACCACGTGGTGGTTCATGCAGAATAGATTTTTTCTCACATGGCATGATATCTTCTTCCTTAGAAGGTATTTCTTTTGATAATAAAGTGTATTTAAAAAAGGATAATATATTTTTTGAAAAAGGTATATTTTTGCTAGATTTCAGCCAAATTTTAAATTCTCCAGAAATATTTATAGAGATGGTGGAAAACTTAAAATTTACAAAAATATACATGGAAAATTCAAAACATTATGATATTATGCCACTAGTGGAAAAACTTAAAAATATTGATGTGATACTTATGAATTTTGGGTATGATGAAAGTGAACAATAACTTATATACTGTTAGGATACGTTTTACCTGCAGTAAGGAAGATATTGTTATTGTTAACTCTATCATTGATTCTTACGGTGGTTTAGGGCTTATACGAACATTAGATAAAGAAAAATGCAACTGTGCTGTTTTTACTACAAATTCAATGTATGAAACAACGCTGCAAGTAATGAATTCACTACAAAAAGAAGGTCTTTCTATTCATGATATTATTGTAGATGAATCAGAAAATGTTGATGATTTTGTTTTATAAAAGGGAGCAGTAATGGATTTAGGTGTTAAAAAGAAATATATGATATTTAGTATTGTAACAAATACTACAAAAGATAACAGACCTTTCATTCGTATGACTTTAACAGATACTGATGGGGCAAGTATGAATGCTATTATGTTTGACAGTAATAAGCTTTCCTTTAGCCCAGAAAGAAGTCAGGTTGTGGAAGTAACGGGAGCATTACAGCAGTATAATGGTGTTACTCAATTAAAAGTAAGCGATATGATATTACTTGAAGGTGAAGATGCGAATGATTTTTTGCCAAAGTCTGATAAAGATGCAAAAGCTATGGAAGATGAATTAAAAGCAGTCCTTCAAAAACATATTAAAAGTTCATACTTTAAAAGTCTTTGTAATGCTTTTTATGCAGATAAAGATGTATATAATATATTTGTAAAAAGCCCTGCTGCTAAAAGTGTTCACCATGCATATATTAATGGGCTTTTAGAACATACTCTATCTATGGTAAAACTTGCTGCTTTAATATGTGATTTTTATGGAAAAGATGTTTGCAATAAAGAACTAACAGTTATGGGCGCATTATTCCATGATATAGGTAAAACTCAGGAAATAGATTTAGAAAATTCATTTGAATATACAGATGAAGGCAAACTTTTAGGTCATTTAATTATGGGTATGAATATTGTGGATAAATATATTGCTTCAATTCCTGATTTTCCTAAAAAAGCAAGAGATTTACTGCTTCATTTAATAGCAAGCCATCATGGTTTATTAGAATATGGCTCGCCAAAACGTCCTAAAACGAAAGAAGCTTTTATATTACATTATGTAGATAATATTGATGCTAAAATTAATGCATTTAATAATGCTTTTGAAAAAGAAAATGTGGTAGAAGGTGGCTGGAGCCAGTATGACAGGATACTGGAGCGTCAGTTTTATAACCACGGGCTTATACCTGAGGAATAGATGAAGTTTTTATTTGCTGGGGATATTGTAGGCAGAAGTGGTAGAAACGCCCTTAGGCTGCATTTAGAAAACAATAAATACGATTTTATTGTGGCAAACGTTGAAAATTCTGCTGCTGGTTTTGGTATTACAGATAAAGTTTATAATGACTTGAAAAGTATGAAAATCCATGCTATGACAGCAGGTAATCATGTTTGGGATAAAAAAGAAGTAGAAACATGTATAGATAAATGGGATATGTTTATTCGCCCTGCTAATATTAGCTCAAAGGCCTGTGGGCAAGGTTATAGAATATTTGATGCCTGTGGTAGAAAAATATGTGTTATTAATCTTTTGGGCAGGGTATTTATGAATATAAGTAACTGCCCCTTTGAAAGTTTTGATAATATTTATGAAAGTTTAGATAAAGACTGTTTTATTATTGTAGATTTTCATGGGGAAGCAACCAGTGAAAAAATCGCTTTTGGCAATTATGTAAAAAATAGAGCCCATGTGGTAACAGGCACACATACTCATGTGCAGACAAATGATTTAAGATTGATGGATAACACTTTATACTTAACAGATGCAGGTATGTGTGGAGCATATGACAGCATACTTGGTATGGAAAAAGAAAGTATAATTGACCGTTTTACTACAAATATGCCGCACAGGTTTAAAGTGGAGACAAAAGGAAATATTTTGTTTAACGGTTTTTCCTTTACAATAGATGATGATAATATTATAAGAGATTATAAACTTATAAATGAAGTATATGAAAGCGTAGAAGCCTAGTATATATTGAGGGTTATATGGATATTGTTGTAGTATCAGACCATGCAGGTTATGAATTAAAAGAAAGTGTTAAGGAGTACTTAACATCGTTAGGTCATAATGTAATAGATTGTGGCACTAATTCTAAAGATTCTGTGGATTATCCTGATTTTGCAGATGCGGCAGCTAAAAAAATTGTAAATGGTGAAGCAGAACGTGGAGTATTCATATGTGGCACTGGTATTGGTATATCAATAGCAGCTAACAGGCATAAGGGAATAAGAGCTGCTCTTTGTTCTGATATATACAGCACTCGATTAAGCCGTCAGCACAATAATGCTAATGTGCTTGCAATGGGAGCAAATATTGTAGCACTGCCTTTGGCAAAAGAGATGATTAATGTTTGGCTTTCAGAAGGTTTTGAAGGCGGCAGACATGAACGCAGAGTATGTAAATTAGATTTAGACTAATATAATTTATATTAATTGAACTTTAAGGAGTTATGAAAAAAATGAGCCTTTACGAAAACGTAAAACAATTTGACCCAGAAGTCTATGATGCCCTTATGAAAGAGGCAAACCGTCAGGAAGAACACATTGAGCTTATTGCCAGTGAAAACTTTGTAAGCCCAGCTGTTTTAGAAGCTGTTGGTTCTGTATTAACAAACAAATATGCAGAGGGTTACCCTGCAAAACGTTACTATGGTGGCTGTGAATTTGTAGATATTGCAGAACAGCTTGCTATTGACAGAGCAAAAAAATTATTTGGTGCAGAATATGTTAATGTTCAACCTCATTCTGGCAGTCAGGCAAATTTTGGTGCTTATTTTGCGGTATTACAAAGCGGCGATACTATTTTAGGTATGAATTTATCTCATGGTGGCCATTTAACTCATGGCAGCCCAGTAAATTTTTCTGGTAAATTCTTTAATGTAATCCCATATGGTGTTACAAAAGATACAGAAACAATAGATTATGATGAAGTTGAAAAATTAGCAGTCGAAAATAAACCAAAGTTAATTATTGCAGGTGCAAGTGCATACCCTAGAGCTATTGATTTTGCTCAGTTTAGAAAAATTGCTGATAAAGTAGGTGCAGTATTAATGGTAGATATGGCTCATATTGCTGGGCTTGTAGCTGCAGGAGTTCACCAAAACCCAGTTCCATATGCCGATATTGTTACTACTACTACTCATAAAACTTTAAGAGGTCCAAGAGGTGGTATGATACTTGCAAAAGCTCAGTATGAAAAAGCTATTAACTCGCAAGTTTTCCCTGGTATGCAGGGTGGTCCATTAATGCATGTGATTGCAGGTAAAGCAGTGGCGTTAAAAGAAGCATTAAGTGATGATTTTAAAGCATACCAAACTCAAATAGTAAAAAATGCAAAACAGCTTGCAGAAACAATTAAAGCAAGAGGTTATAGAATAGTTTCTGGTGGCACAGATAACCACCTTGTATTGATAGATGTTCAGTCTAAAGGTTTAACTGGTAAAGACTGCCAAAATGCTTTAGATAAAGCAAATATTACTACAAATAAAAATACTATTCCTTTTGAAACATTATCTCCATTTGTTACAAGTGGTATTCGTATTGGTGCTCCAGCTGTTACAACAAGGGGTATGAAAGAAAAAGAAATGGAATTAATTGGTAATTTTATTGCAGATGTTTTTGAAAACATTAATGATGATAATAAAATTGCAGAAATAAAAGGTAAAGTTAAAGAATTATGTGCAGCTTTCCCTTTATATAAAGGAAGGTTATACTAAAATGAAAAGACCCAGCTGGGACGAATATTTTATGGAAATGACAAAACTGGCGGCCAAGCGTTCAACATGCCTTCGCCGTCATGTTGGGGCAGTTCTTGTAAAAGATACTCGTATTATTGCAACAGGATATAATGGGGCACCAAGTGGTGTTACCCACTGCGAAGTTACAGGCTGCCTTAGGCAGAAATTAAATGTTCCCAGCGGGGAGCGTCATGAGTTATGCCGTGGGCTTCATGGTGAGCAAAATGCTATAATTCAAGCAGCACTTCATGGAGTTTCTACAGAAGGTGCAACAATATACTGCACTACAAAGCCATGCTCTATATGCACAAAAATGATTATTAATGCTAAAATATCTAGAATAGTTTATGATGAGCATTATAATGACCCATTAGCTGATGAGCTTTTAAAAGACACAGATATAAGAGTGTTGCAATTTAAGAAAGAAAACTAATGTTAGGTCAGTTTGGATTAAAAGGTGGCATACACCCTGCAGGTCATAAAATTGCAGATGTATCCATAGTAAAAGATTTTCAAATATTAAAAGGGGACGAGTTTTTTATCCCCTTTATTCAACACATTGGCTCTCCTGCTGTAAGTGTAGTTCAAATAGGAGATTATGTTAAAAAAGGTTCTTTAGTAGCAGAATGTGGTAAAGGGCTGTCATCTAATATTCATAGTCCAGTTTCTGGCACAGTTAAAGATATATCATCAGTGTTTCACCCAGCAATAGGGCAGATTCAAGGCTGTATTATAACAGCAGACGGCATAAACAGTGATTATAAAAAAATTGATGGTGGCTCAAATTTAGCAGAAGTTGCTTTAAAAGCGGGAATAGTTGGGCTTGGTGGAGCTAGTTTTCCAACATATGTAAAATTAAAACCTAATAAGCCTGTTGATACTGTTGTAATAAATGGGGCAGAGTGTGAGCCATACTTAATGTGTGACCATGCATTAATGCATGAAAAACCTGATAATATTTTGCAGGGTGCTTTAATGATAAAAGAACAGGTAAAAGCATCTGCCTGCATCATAGCTGTTGAAAATAATAAAAAAGATTGTATTGCATTATTAAAACAATCAGCAGGTAAATATGGTATAGATGTTATTGGGCTTCCCGTAAAATATCCACAAGGTGGTGAAAAACAACTTATTTTTTCTATACTTGGAAGAGTAGTGCCTTCTGGCAGGCTGCCTGCAGATATTGGTGTTTTAATACAAAATGTGGCAACAGCTAATGCATTATATGAAGCAGCTATTTTTTCAAAACCATTATATGAAAGAGTTGTTACTATTTCTGGAGATGTGGAAAACCCTGCTAATTATCGTATGCCTTTGGGCGTGCCAGTTGACAGATTTTTAGAGCGAAGCAGTAATAAATATAAAAAAGGTTACAAAGTTATATTTGGTGGTCCGATGACTGGTGGTTCTGTTGCTTCACTTCAAATACACTTATTAAAACAACAGGTGGAGTTCTTTTGCTGAAAAAATAAAAAAACAAGAAATACTTGCCTGTATTAGATGTGGAAAATGCAGCGAAGTATGTGTTATGGGGCTTGTACCCAGAGAATTAGAACAGAACTTTTTAATAAATGATACTTCAAAAAATATTGATGATAATATTATGAGCTGTATTGAATGTGGCTGCTGCTCATATATTTGCCCATCTAGAAGGCTTTTAGCAGAAACTATAAAAGCAGGTAAAAAAAAGGCTGCAATTTATTTATCTCACCATAAGGAAAGTAAGTAAAATGAAAGAGTTAATGAATGTAACATTTGCTCCACATGTTCGAAGTAATATGACCACATCTACCATAATGCTTTATGTTATAGCAGCATTAATGTCTTCTGTAGTCTTGTCTGTAATAAATTATGGGCTTTATGGGTTAACATTATATGGTGTATTTGTTAGTGCTGCATTACTTTTTGAGCATACATTTTGTGTTATTCAGGGTAAAAAAAGCAGTATAAAAGATTTAAGTGCTGTTGTTACAGGTTTATTATTTGCAATGACACTGCCACCTACACTTCCTTTATGGACAGCTGTTGTAGGGGTTTTCTTTGCAATAGTAGTAGGTAAAATGGTGTTCGGTGGAATAGGACAAAACCCATTTAATCCTGCTTTAACTGGTAGAATGGTGCTTCTTGTTTCTTTTCCTGCACTTATGACATCATTTCAAAGACCAGTTTATACTACGATAGATGCATTAAGTGGTGCTACAATACTAGGTAATGCCAAAACTGATATTGCAACATATGGATATATAAGCCATTTTCCAATAGATATAAATTATTTACTATTTACAGCAGGTGGTTCTTTAGGAGAGATTTCTCTAATTGCATTAATTATTGGTGGTCTTTTATTATTATATAAACAAATAATTTCGTGGCATATTCCTGTTACATTTATTGGAACAGTTTTTATATTTACATTTATACTTAACCAAATAGATGGTAACATAACCATATCATCATTTCATCATGTTTTTAGCGGCGGGCTTCTACTGGGTGCTTTTTTTATGGCAACAGATTATTCTATAAGCCCTATGTTTATAGTTGGAAAAATAATTTTTGGAATAGGCTGTGGGTTTTTAACTGTAATTATAAGGGTATATGGTGGTTATCCTGAAGGTGTTGGTTTTGCCATATTAATAATGAATGCTTTTGTTCCTATGCTTGATAAATTTTTTAGACCAAATGTTTTTGGAGACAGAGATGAAAAATTATTTTAAATCTGTTATAACAATCACATTAATTACTGTAACGGCAGCTATAATGCTTGCTTTATCATACAATGCTACTAAAGATAAAATAGCGTATCAAGAAAGGCAGGAAGTGCTAACTGCATTAAAATCAGTTTTACCATTTCATAATAATGAACCAGATAAAGATGTTATAATAAAAGATGGAGTGAAAGTTTTTGTTGGTAAAAAAGATACTGAAATAACAGGTTATGCAGTAAATGTAATTGAAACATCAGGTTATGGTGAAGCAATTTCTGTGCTTACTGGGGTAGATGTAAAAGGTGCTGTTACAGGTGTTGCTGTTATTTACCATTCAGAAACTCCGGGGCTCGGTGATAAAATAATAGATAAATCATTTTTAGATTCATTTACAGGTAAAAAAAGAGAAGATAAAATAGCAGTTATAAAAGATGGTGGTGATATAGAGCAGTTTAGTGGTGCTACTATAAGCCCAAGAGCTGTCGCAAAAGCAGTTCAAAATTCATTAGAAGCTATTAATAAAGCAGCAGGGTTAGAAAATGATTAAAAATATTATACTTAATGGATTATATAATAATAATGCAATATTTAAACAAATGCTAGGTTTATGCCCAACCCTTGCTGTTACAACAAGTGCTGTAAATGCATTAGGTATGGGGCTTGCAACAACAGCAGTGCTTACTGGTTCTAATTTTGTAATATCACTGGTGGCAAATTTTATTCCTAAAAATGTTCGTATTCCGTCATATATTGTAATAATAGCATGTTTTGTAACTATTATAGACCAGCTTATGAAGGCAAACTTATATTCACTGCATAAAGTATTAGGTATTTTTATACCTTTAATTGTGGTAAACTGTATTGTATTAGGAAGGGCAGAATCATTTGCATCTAAAAATAACCCACTTTATTCTTTATTAGATGGCTTAAGTGTAGGTATAGGTTTTACTGTTGCATTATTAATATTGGGCAGTGTAAGAGAGATAGCAGGTGCAGGAACATTTTTTAATATGCCAGTTATATTATCATCATATAATCCTTAGTTAATAATATTGTATTAAGCAGGTTTTTAGGAATATGCCCATTTATGGGTGTATCAAAAAGCTCTGAAACTGCCATAGGTATGAGTTTATCTGTTGCTTTTGTAATGACTATTTCATCTACAGTATCCTTTATAATAGATAAATTTATATTAGTTCCACTTCACTTAGAAAATTTACGGACAATAATATTTATATTAATAATAGCAGCATTAGTTCAGTTTGTGGAGATGGTAATAGAAAAAACTCTTCCACAGCTTTATGCAGGTCTTGGAATATACCTGCCACTTATTACCACAAACTGTGCAGTTTTAGGCGTTGCCTTATTAAATGTTCAATATAAATATACATTTTTAGAAATGCTTGTATTTAGCTTTGGAACTGCAGCAGGTTTTGGACTTGCTCTTGTTCTTTTTTCACTTTTAAGAGAAAGAATAGAACATTCTACTGTTCCAAAATATTTTAAAGGAATGCCAATAGTATTTATTATGGCAGGAATATTATCCCTTGCGTTTATGGGCTTTTCAGGTATGGTGAAATAATATGTTATATACAGTGTTTGTTTTAGGTGGAATGGGACTTGTTGCAGGTGCTGCTCTTGCTTTTGCATCAAAATATTTTTATGTTGAAAAAGATGAAAAAGTAGAAGCCGTTAAAGAAATGCTTCCGGGAGCTAACTGTGGAGTTTGTGGGTATGCAGGCTGTGGAATACTTGCTCAAGCAATATGTAACAATGAAGTTCCTGTTAGTGTATGCAGTGCATTAAAAGAAGATGAAATACGTAATATTGCAAGTCTTTTAGGGCAAACAGTTACTGATAGTATTCGTATGAAAGCATATATAAAATGCACAGGTGGAACAAACTGCCAAAATAGATATGAATATTTTGGACCAGCAGATTGTATATGTATGAGCCAGTATGATGGTGGAGTTAAAAGCTGTATATATGGTTGTGTAGGTGGTGGCAGCTGCCAAAGAGCCTGTCCTTTTGATGCTATTATTATGAATGAATATAATATGGCAGAAATAGTTTATGATAAATGCACAGGGTGTGGAGTATGTGTAGAAGAATGTCCTAAAAATTTAATCTTTCTATCATCAGAACATTCTGTATATGTGGCATGCAACTCTTCTGAAAAGGGTGGTATTCAAAAACAATTTTGTAATACTGGCTGTATAGTTTGTAAAAAGTGCGAAAAAGTGTGTAATGATAATGCAATACATGTGGAGAATTTTTTAGCATCAATCGATTATTCAAAATGTATTAAATGTAATAATTGTGTAGATGTGTGCCCTTGCGATGTTATTAAATTTTAACAATATAAAAAATAATATATATATAAATATATAATTGAAGTTTTTTTATTATTGTGTTAGTATAATAGTAATAATTAAATAACAGGGAAAAAAATGGAAGTAATTACTGCATTAGATTTTAATGAAATAGAAAAGGCCAAATCATTGGTAAAAAGTGTTGGCAGTTGTATTAATTATTATAAAGTAGGTTTAGAGTTATTTGTTTCTTCAGGTCCTGCAATTATAGACTGGCTTAAATCAGAAGGTAAAAATGTTTTTCTTGATTTAAAATTTCATGACATTCCAAACACAGCTTCTCATGCAGTTTCTGCTGCTGCAAATTATGGGGCAGATATTATTAATATCCATACTCAAGGTGGTGTGGATATGATGAAAATGTGTGTTGATAAGCTTAATGATGAATGTAGTAAAAAAGGTCTTAAACGTCCATTATTAATTGGTGTTACATTACTTACAAGTTTAGATGAGGCTCATTTAAATGAGTATGGAATTAATGATTATTCTTCTGTAGGTTACGTTTTAAAACTTGCAGGTTTAGCTAAGGAATGTGGGCTTGATGGTGTAGTATCAAGTGCTCAAGAAACTAAAATAATAAAAGAAAATTTAGGTAAAGAATTTTTAACAATTACACCAGGTATTAGACCACTTGGAAATGATGTTACAGACCAAAAGCGTGTTGTTACACCAAAAGATGCACTTCTTTTAGGTTCTGATTATATTGTGGTAGGCAGACCTATTACAAAAGCAGATAACCCTGCAGCTGCTGCTGAAAGTATTATAAAGGAGATAAATGGTTAATTATGAATAACGATGAAGTTATAAAAAATTATGAAGAAAATGGTGCACTATTAAGGGGGCATTTTTTACTTTCTTCAGGCCTTCATTCTGATGCTTACTTACAATCAGAATTAATAATGCAAAACCCTGCTAATGCAAAAAAAATAATAAGTGGTTTAAAGGATATTTTAAAAGATGTAGAGTTTGATACTATTGTAAGCCCTGCTATTGGTGGTATACGTTTTGGCTATGAGCTTGCATCGCAGTTAAATAAAAGAAGTCTTTTTACGGAAAGGGTAGATGGGACTATGACTTTTCGTCGCGGTTTTTCTTTAAAACAAGGTGAGAAAGTATTAGTGGCAGAAGATGTTGTTACCACAGGTAAATCTACAAAAGAGTGTATGAAAGCAATAGAGGAAGCAGGTGGTGTTGTTGTTGGTATTACTTCTATTATCGATAGAAGTTCAGGCACAGCAGGTTTTAGTGTTCCATTTTATCCACTTGCTGCTGTTGAAGTAAAAAGTTATAGTGCTGAAGAATGCCCAATGTGTAAAGAGGGTAAACCATGCGTAAAACCGGGAAGCCGTGTTTTTGCAAAGTAAGGTGAGCAATGGAGACAGTTACTACTGTTAAAAAATTAATAGTTCCAAATATGAAATTATGGGTAAGTATTAAGGGAACATCACGTTTATTTCTAACTAGAGTATATGATGTTTACCCTGAATCATTTACTATATACCCGCCTACAGATAATGGTGAGAAATTAACTGTTACTAAAAAAACTCAGTTGGAATTTATGTTTATGATGGACAGTGGTAAGTATTACTTTACAACAAATGCAATAGGTATTATAAAAGATAAATTTACGCTTTTGGCAATGAATTTACCAAAAGATATAGTTAGAAATGAAATACGTGCATTTTACAGGGTAGATTTATTACGCCATTTACCAGTATTTTTAAAACAAGATATAGAGGATAACCATACTGGTAAATTTTTTAAAAAAGGTGATATGGTTACAATGGTATGTACTGATATTTCTGGCGGTGGTTTAAAACTTTTAAGCCCAGTATATCTGCATATAGATGATAAAGTTGATATTGATTTAAGCGGCTTTATTGATGATATAGGGAGAATAGAAGGAACTGTAGTTCGGCAGACAGATTCTGAAGATGAGTATTATACTTATGGTGTAATGTTTACTTCATTATCAGAGTCGGATAGAGATAAAATAGTAAAACGTGTTTTTATGCGTCAAACAGAACAAAGAAAGCTTAATGGATAATATATTAGGAGGAACAATGTCTTTTAAAAGTAGGCGTGAAATAATAGGAGAAAATATTAATGTTGAATTTATTTTTCCTATTCATGAGATTGATTCTTTTAATGGAGAAGAATTGAAAGTATTTGTTGAGGGTATTATTGGAGAAGTAAATAGTGTAGTTATTAATTTTTCTGATATTACTTATTTAAATTCAAGTGGTTTAAGAGAATTAATCCAGCTTTTTAAAGTATTAAAAGAAAAGGACAAAGCATTAATTTTTTCAAATGTAAGTGATGATATTTATAAAATATTCGTCCATACTAACTTAAATAGGCTTTTTACCATAGTTAGTGATGATGAAGAGGCTCGCACAAAGCTTTTAAAATAATCATTTACAGGGAAAATATGGAAAAAATCGACTGTTTATCTGCTGAAGAGTTAGATGGCGTAGTATTATCTTATGGTGAACCATCTTTTCGCAGCAGGCAAATATATAACTGGCTTTATCGTAATAATGTATCCTCATTTGATATAATGACCAATATTCCATCATCTCTTAGAGAAAAACTGGAAAATGATTATGAATTTACTTATTTTGAAGAAGTAAAAAGATTAACTTCTAGTGACGGCTCTATTAAATTTTTATTTAGATTAGAAGATGGGGAGCATATAGAGTCTGTTTTATTAAGAGATGGTGACAGAATTTCTGGCTGTATTTCTACCCAAGTGGGCTGTAAAATGGGCTGTAAATTTTGTGCTACATATGCTGCTGTTGGTTTTAAAAGAAATTTATCAGTTGGTGAGATTTTACAGCAGGTATCAGCATTAAGAAAAAGTGCTGAAGAACTGTTTGATGAAAAGCTTTTAAACCTTGTGTTTATGGGTATGGGTGAGCCACTTGATAATATTGATAATTTAAAAAAAGCCTTAACTATACTTTTAGATGATAATGCCTTTGGTTTTTCTCACAGGAAGATTACGGTTTCCACATCTGGTTTAATAGATGGTATTAAAAAGTTTTTTGCAATGGAGACACCAGTTAATTTAGCTGTATCAATTAATGCTCCAAACCAAAATATAAGGCAGGAAATAATGCCTGTTTCAAATAAATACCCATTAAATGATTTAGTAAATATACTAAAAACAGTTGATATTGATAAAAGAAAACGTATAACTTTGGAGTATGTTTTGTTAGGTGGTATTAATGATTCTTTAAGCCATGCTAAAGAATTTTGCCAGTTAATTAAGGGAGTGAAAGCTAAGGTTAATTTAATATCTTTTAATGGTTCGCCTTTTTCTAAATTTAAGGCACCAATAGAGGAAAATGTATTGCAATTTCAAGAATATTTAATTAATAATAATGTTACTACATTTATTAGAAAAAAATTAGGTCAGGATATATCTGGTGCTTGTGGTCAGCTTGCTGCTGAATATGAAGGGGCAGATAGTTAAAAAGGAGAAAATTATGTTACAAATTGGTGATAACGCACCTTTTTTTGAGTTAGAATCAAGTGATGGTGGTAAAATATCTAGTGAAGATTTAAAAGGTGTAAAATATGTTTTATATTTTTATCCAAAAGATAATACTTCAGGCTGCACAAAAGAAGCCATTGAATTTACAGAATTAGTTGATGAGTTTGCAAAAAAAGATATAAAAATATTTGGTGTAAGCCCTGATAAAATGGATAAACACCATAAGTTTATTAAAGACCATAATTTAAAAATCACTTTACTTTCAGACCCTGAAAATACAGTTTCAGCTGCTTATTATGCATATGGTGATAAAACTATGTATGGTAAAGTATATAAAGGCATTATTCGTTCTACTTTCATTATTAATGAAGATGGTGTTATCGAAGAAGCATTTTATAAAGTAAAAGCAGCAGGTCATGCTAAAAAAGTATTGGATTGTGTGTTATAATGAGTGCAACAAAAGATTTTGAAAATAATTTAAAACGTTTAGAAGCTATTGTTACTGCCTTAGAAAAAGAGGAACAGTCGCTAGAAGATACTGTTAAATTATTTCAAGAGGGTGTAAACCTTTCTAAAGAGTGCAGGAAAGCTTTACAGGAAGTAGAAAAATCAGTTAAACAGGTAATGGAAGAAGATAGTGATGGCAATATCATTACCAGTGATTTAAAAGCAGATGAATAATATAGTTGATTTTTTTAAGGATTGTTCAAAGAAAGTAGAAGTGTTTTTAGATGGCTGCCTGCTAAATTCTTCTGTTTTTACAGCAGGTCTTAATGAAGGTATGCGTTACAGCGTTTTTGCTGGTGGTAAAAGGCTGCGTCCTACATTAGTTTATGCAAGTTATGGTCTTTTTAAAAAAGATTATGATGTTGTTACACCTTTTGCTGCAGCTATTGAAGTTGTGCATACTTATTCTCTCATACATGATGATTTACCAGCTATGGATAATGATGATATGCGTCGCGGGAAACCATCTAACCATAAAGCTTTTGGTGAGGCTGAGGCAATTTTAGCAGGTGATGGGCTTTTAACAAAAGCATTTGAAATAATGTCTGATACAAGCTACAGCCCACAAATTCCAGCAGATATTAGGCTAAAAGCCATATATAAACTTGCCCGTGCAGCAGGTGATAATGGTATGGTAGGCGGTCAGTTTGCAGATATTACATCAGAAGGAAAAAAAACAACTGTTGAACTTGTAGATTATATTCATAAAAATAAAACATCGGCTTTAATTGAATGTGCCATATATTTAGGTGCAGTAGCAGCAGAAGCTGAAGAAAAAGAAATTGATAATCTTATTGCATTTGGAAAAAATATAGGACTTGCTTTTCAAGTAGTTGATGATATTTTAGATATTACTTCATCATCAGAAGTATTAGGTAAAAATGTTAATAAGGATATGGAAAGTAATAAAGCAACATATCCTGCTGTATATTCATTAGAGGGTGCAAAAGCGAAGGCTGATGAATATATAGAAAAAGCAATGGCTCATTTAGATATTTTTAAAGAGCGTGCAGATATTTTAAAAGATATTGCAAAATTTATTACGGAGCGTAACTCATAGAAAATAAACCAGAAGAAAGTTCCTTATTAAATTCTCTTGATTTACCAGATGGCATAAAAGGTTTATCATATAGTGATTTAGAAAGGATATCAAACGAAATTAGGGAATTAATCATAGATGTTACATCTAAAAATGGTGGTCATATTGCCCCTAGTCTTGGTGTGGTGGAGCTGACTTTAGCATTATTAAAAGTATTTGATTTACCAAAGGATAAAATAATTTGGGACGTAAGCCACCAGGCTTATGCTTATAAAATTTTAACTGGTAGATTAAAAGAATTTCATACACTTCGCCAGTATGGTGGCATTAGTGGTTTTTCTCGTCCTGAAGAAAGTATTTATGATACCACTATTGCAGGCCATGCAAGCACTTCTATTTCTTCTGCTGTTGGTATTACTCTAGCTAATGATATTTTAGGCAGTGATGGTAAAGCAGTTGCTGTTATTGGTGATGGAGCATTAACTGGCGGGGTAGCACTGGAGGCATTAAATAATATTGGTGAATATAAGAAAAATATTATTATTGTTTTAAATGATAATGAAATGTCTATAAGTGAAAATGTTGGTGGTTTTTCTGCCTATTTATCTAAATCATTAACAGGTGCTGTTGCTACGAAAATTAGGTATGATTTAAAAAGTGCTGCAGGTGGTAAACCATTTGGTGGTGCCTTATTAAAAATAGCTAAAAAAATGGAAAAAATGATGATAACAGCAGTATCTCCAGGCTCATTTTTTGAAAATTTAGGTATAAGGTATATTGGACCAATAGATGGGCATAATATTAAGGAAGTAGAAAAAGCATTGACTAATGCGAAACTGCAAAAACGCCCTGTTTTAGTTCATGTTGCTACTAAAAAAGGTAAAGGATATGAGCATGCAGAAAATAAACCAGATATTTTTCATGGTGTGCCGTCCTTTAATAAAGAAACAGGGATATCTGTTAATAAAAGCACAATTCTCTCATGGACAGATGTTTTTAGTAATAAAATATGTGAAATAGCGGAAAAACATAATAATGTGGCAGCTATTACAGCAGCTATGAAAGACGGTACAGGGCTTAAAAATTTTGCTGAAAAATTTCCTGACAGGTTTTTTGATGTAGGCATTGCAGAGCAGTATGCACTTGCTTTTGCTTCTGGGCTTGCAACTGCTAATATGAAGCCATATTGTGCTATATATTCTACATTTTTGCAACGTGCTTATGACCAAATTATTCATGATATAGCTATTGCAGGGCTTCCTGTCACTATATGTATTGATAGAGGTGGGTTTGTTGGTGCAGATGGTTCAACACATCATGGTATATATGATATATCATATTTACTGCCTGTTCCTAATATTACTATTATGCTTCCTAAGGACAAATATGAGCTGGAATCTATGCTTGATTTAAGCTATGAATTAAACTGTCCTGTTACTATTCGTTATGCAAGGGGGAATGTGTATGATAATCCAAGCCTTGAAAAAAATAAGATAGAAATAGGAAAAGTAGAAGTTGTAAAAAATGGTGGCAGCATAGTTATAATCTCTATTGGACATATATTTGAAGAAGTTGGTAATGCATATAATATGCTTTTAAATGATAATATAGAAG
This sequence comes from uncultured Mucispirillum sp., assembly GCA_944325215.1. Taxonomy (GTDB): domain Bacteria; phylum Chrysiogenota; class Deferribacteres; order Deferribacterales; family Mucispirillaceae; genus Mucispirillum. The sequence goes on from CALUZC010000005.1 coordinate 53,269, forward strand.
TAACGCTAATAAATTTAAGGTTTTTAAAACCTCTTGACAGCAAGTATTTGTGTGATTTATTAAAAGATAAATCTTTAATTGTAACGGTAGAAGAAGGTGCTTTATTAGGCGGGGCAGGGCAAATGATTACTGCACTGGTTAATGATAAAGGACTAAACATTAAATGTAAAAATATAGGTATAGAAGATAAATTTTTTGAACATGGCAGTGTTGCAGAATTACGAAAAGATGCAGGTATTGATAGTGTATCTATCTATAATAAAATAAAAACATATATAGAAGATTTGAAAGTTAGTTAATTTATGAAAAAAAAGCGAATGGATATTATGCTTTTTGAAAGTGGACTTGCTTCAAGTATAGATGAGGCAAGGCGTTTTATTATGGCAGGGCTTGCAATAGCTGATGATAAAAGGGTGGATAAAGCAGGGGATATGGTGCCATGTGATGCTCATATAAGGCTAAAAGATAGATTACCCTATGTTAGCCGTGGTGGGTTAAAATTAAAACATGCCATAGATAGTTTTCATCTTAACTTAAAAGATGCTTTAGTTTTAGATGTTGGTTCATCAACTGGTGGTTTTACTGATGTATGCTTACAGGAAGGGGCTTGTTTAGTATATGCAGTAGATTCTGGAACGGCACAGCTTCATAATAAACTTTTGCATGATGACCGCGTTAAATCTTTTGAAAATTCTAACTTTAAAAATTTCTATTGTGAAAGTATTGCTGCATGTTGTGATTATATAGTTACAGATGTATCTTTTATATCCCTTTGTGCTATTATTCCAAATGCAGTTAATTTTTGTAAACAGGGAACAATATTTATACCACTTATAAAACCACAGTTTGAAGCTGAAAAAGATGAGGTTGAATCAGGTGGTATAGTTAATAATAAAGATATACATATAAAAGTAATAGAAAAAGTTATTGAGTTTGCCATAAAAAATGGATTTGCTTTTAAGGATATTATAGTATCACCTATTAAGGGAGCAAAAGGAAATATTGAATACTTGTGTTATTTTGTGTATAAGGGTATATCAGAAATAGAAAATATTGAAAAATTAATTGAAAAGGTAGTTTATAACAGTGAAGGCAGCATTAATTGTTAAACCAAAAGGTGAAGTAAAACAGCAGGTAGAATATGCAGTATCTGTTTTAGAAAAGTATAATATAATTCCATTAATGGAAAATGAAACAGTAGAAAGGCTTATTTTAAATGCAAAAAGTTATACTATTACAGAAATGCGCAATATGGCAGATTTTGTAATAGTTTTAGGTGGAGATGGCACATTATTATATGCTTCACGCATTTTTAGGTTTTTAAGTGTTCCTATATTAGGGTTTAATCTTGGACGACTTGGTTTTATTATGGAACACCATATGGAAGATTTTGAACAGGTAATAAAATCATATATAGAAAATAAAGTAATCATTCAAAGACGTATGAAACTTTCTGGTGAGATTATTGATAATGATATAAAAATATATGAAGAAGATGCATTAAATGAAATAGTTATTAATAAGGGTGCTCCATCTCGTATGATAGAATTATCAATATATATAGATAATAATTTTGTTACAAGATACCGCTCTGATGGTGCAATTATTTCAACGCCAACAGGTTCTACTGGTTATACTATTTCAGCAGGTGGGCCTATTGTGCACCCTGATTTAGATACTATTATTCTTTCACCAATATGCCCACATGCATTAAATATTCGCCCAATAGTGCTGCCAAAATCAAGCACAGTTGCAATCAGGGTAGAAACACCTAATGTGGAATGTTATGCTACATTTGATGGGCAGATTGTGCGTCCTTTTGCAAGTGGAAGTATTTTAAAGGTAACAAAATCAACGGGAGATTTAAATTTAGTGGTATCACCAAATAGAAATTATTATAGTATTTTAAGGGATAAATTAGGCTGGGGAGGTATGCCGTGCTAACATATCTTGCTGTTAAAAATATAGCAGTTATAGAAAAAGTCAGTTTAGAGTTTGAAAAGGGCTTAAATGTTATTACAGGGGAGACAGGTGCTGGTAAATCTGTCCTTGTGGGAGCATTAAAGTATTTAACAGGTGACAGACTTGGAAAGGTAAGCCCAAGAAATCCATCTGAAAAGTTTTCAGCAGAAGGTATTTTTGCAGATGAACTTAACATTGAATCTGAATTAAAAGAACAGTATGAAATAGATGATGAACTTATTTTATTTAGAGAAACAGATGAAAATGCAAAAAATAAAGCATTTATTAACGGCAGGGCAGCACCAGTTAATAAATTAAAAGATGTATCAGAATATTTAATAGATATACATGGTCAACATGAAAACCAATTTTTATTTAACCCAGCAAGACATCTTACATTTATAGATTTTTTTGTGGAAGACAGCTTAAAAACTGAATTTACAAATAAATATAAATTATACAGGGAAAAATCAGATAATCTTGAAAACATTAAGAAAAATAAAGAAAATATTATAAAGATGCAGGAAATGTATAAGATGCAGTATAATGAACTATCATCTTATAATATTGATTTAGAAAAAGACAGTCAGTTAGAAGAACGCATTAAATTTTTATCCAATATTGAAAAAGTAAAAGAAGCAGTTACTTCATCTATGGAAGCTTTAAGTGATGGTGAAATATCTGCTACTGAACTAATAGAAAAATCTATTAGAGCATTAAGCAGCATAAGTAATATGTCAAATGATGCTTTAAAAGCAGAAGAATTTTTAAATGCAGCACTTGCAAATATTACAGAAGCTCAAAGCTATATAACAGGGCTTATAAATGAAGAAGATGAAGAAAATTCAAGTGATGATTTAAACCAATTAATAGATAGAAAATATAAACTGCAGGATATTTGTAAAAGATATGGTGGCTCACTTGAAAGTGCCATAGAATATATGAAAAAGTTGGAAAATGATTTAGCAGGTATGGATAACCAAGATGATATGCTTGCATCTTTAGAAAAGGAAGTAGAAGAATTACATAAGGAAGCTAAAAAAAGTGCAGATGTTTTAAATGATGCAAGAAAAAAAGTATCTGTAGAAATTTGTAATAAAACTGTAAAAATATTAGAAGAACTGGAATTAAAATCTGCTAAATTTGAAGTAAAATTTAAAGATAATGAAAGCCTTGATTATCAGGCAGGAATATCAGCAGAATTTTATATATCTACAAACGCAGGTTTTCAAACAGCACCACTTGCAACAGTAGCTTCAGGCGGTGAGGTATCACGGGTTATGCTTGCATTAAAAGAAGTTTTTGCAGATTATGATAATGTAGGCACAATGCTTTTTGATGAAATAGATACTGGTATAAGTGGTAAAGCAGCCCAAAGTGTTGCAAGAAAATTAAAAGAATTAAGCAAGAAAAAACAGATAATTGTAATTACTCATTTACCAGTTGTTGCAGCTATGGGCGACAGCCATTTTCATATATCAAAATCTGATAAAGATGGTATTTCTTCAACTAATATTTTAAAACTTGACAAAGCTTCAAAAATAAATATAATAGCGACAATGATTTCTGGTGAAGCTACTCCAACAGCTTTGCAGCAGGCAGAAGATATGATTAATAGAGGTAGTATTTAGTGGAGTTTTTAAAGGGTATATACCACGATATTTTAGCATTAGGCATAGTGTTTGTTACATTTTTAGTTAATACCGTTGGAAAACTTGGTTATGCAGGTGTAGTATTATTAATGGCTCTGGAAAGTTCATTTATTCCATTTCCAAGTGAAGTGGTTGTGCCGCCTGCTGGTTATTTGGCTTCAAAAGGTGAGATGAATTTATTTCTTGTTATTCTTGCAGGTACTGTAGGTTCTATATTAGGTGCACTTCTTAATTACTGGATTGCAGCTCGTTTCGGTAGAGATTTCTTGTTAAAATATTCTAAATACTTTTTCATTGATAAGGAAAAATTTGATAAGTTTGAAGTATTTTTTAATACTCATGGTGAAATAACTACGTTTGTCGGCAGGCTTATACCAGTTATAAGGCAGTATATTTCTTTTCCTGCTGGGCTTGTGCGTATGGATTTGAAAAAGTTTATATTCTACACAGGTTTAGGGGCTGCTATATGGTGTACAATTCTTGCACTTGTGGGTTACTATGTTGGTAATAACATTGACATTATCAAAGAAAATGTTGACCATATTATGATTTTTGTATTTCCGGCATTGTTTTTGCTAGTTGCATTATACGTCGTAAGATATAAGCTAAAAAAACGCAGGGAAACAATCTCAGAATAGGTGTGAATGTATGAAGAAGTTTATTTTTTTATTATTAATTGTTTTTATTTCAACATCAGTTTATGCTGAAACTTATGAAGTAAAATCAGGTGATACTTTATATGGTATTTTATCAGACAGATTTACTCCACAGGAAATGGCAGAAATAAATTCAAGAATTAAGAAAGAAGTGAAAGGTTTCGTTTTAAAACCGGGAATGAAACTTATTCTTGAATCAAATAAGGTTACTATTAATGCAGCTCTTGATAAAGATGTGATTATTGAAAAAGCAGCAGATGGCACAGCTTCTGTTAAAGTAAACTCATATGAACAAGAGATGATGAATGTTGTTGTTCGTGGCACAATTGAAAATAATCTTTTTGATGCAATGGCAAAAGCAGGGGAAGATGCTGAGCTAGCAGCTAATTTAGCAAGTATTTTTGAATGGGAAATAGACTTTTTTAAAGACTTACGCCCAGGGGATAGATTTGTTGTTTTAGTTGAGAAAAAATTTGTAAAAGACAAATATGCAGGTTATGGTAAAATTTTAGCTGCTGATTTTTATAATCAAGGTAAATTAAAAAGAGCAGTTTATTATAATGATGGCAAAAAAAATAAAGGATATTATAACGAAAAAGGTGAGGGGCTTGAACGTGGTTTCTTAAGGGTTCCATTAAATTATTCTCGTATATCTTCACGTTATTCTACATCAAGATTACACCCAGTATTAGGTTATCACAGACCACATTATGGTGTTGATTATGCTGCTCCAACAGGTACACCTGTAAAAGCTACTGCCAGTGGTGTAGTTAAAATAAAATCAAGAACAAAAGGTAATGGTAACTATATTGCTTTGCGTCACCCAAATGGCTATGAAACATTTTACCTTCATTTAAATGGTTTTAATAGAGCAATTAGACAAGGCAGCTATGTGGAACAGGGGCAGATTATTGGTTATGTTGGCTCAACAGGCTATTCAACTGGACCACACCTTGATTATCGTATTAGGAAAAATGGCAAATGGTTAAACCCATTAACATTTGTAGCAACACCAAAGACACTTAAAAAAGATGAAGTTCCAGCATTTTTAGAGCATGCTTCAGTATTTTTTGATAAATTAAACATGTCTCATATTGTTTATGCTCAATATAGTCCGGCATTATCTGTATCACCAATAAACAATTCAATGTCTATGGTTCAATTTTAAAAGATTAATTATAAATATATATAACACAAAAGCCCGTTTATACGGGCTTTTGTGTTATTTATTTCCTATAAGAATATTTTTTAATTAATATAATATATTAATAATACTGGTTGTATTATATTAATAGTAAAATATTATATATGGTATGTAATATTTTCTACTGCTTATCTTGATACCATTCTGGAGTAATGCCTAACCTGTGTATTTTATAGTGTATTACTCTAGGGGATAAATCTAAATCTCTAGCTGCTGCAGACATATTACCATGGTTTTGTTTTAATGCTTCTACAATTAATTCTCTTTCATAAGAATCAACTAAAGTATTAAATGATGCTTTACCTTCTGGTAAAAGGGAAGAATTAGATGTTTTACCAGTCTGTAAAGATGCTGGCAGGTTATAACCATGTATGCAGTCATCTGTTGCAGTAATTACTGCTCTTTCAATGCAGTTTTCAAGCTCTCTTACATTACCAGGCCAGTGATAGCTCATAAGCATATTTATGGCAGGTGTGGAAAGCCGTTTTATATTCTTTTTATACTTTAAATTATGCTTTTCTATAAAATATTCTGCTAAAAGTATAATATCGCTTCGCCTTGAGTTTAAGTCTGGCATAGTAATAGGGAAAATATTAAGCCTGTAATACAAGTCCTCCCTAAACTGACCCTTTGCTATCATATCTTCTAAATTTCTACTTGTAGCAGCAATAAGGCGAATATCTGATTTTAATTCCTGACTGCTTCCAAGCCTAGAGAATGTTCTTTCTTGAATAAATCTTAAAAGTTTTACTTGTGATGATAGTGATAAATCTCCAACTTCATCTAAAAAAAGTGTGCCGGTATTTGCTTTTTCCACATGACCAATACGCCTTGCAACTGCACCAGTAAAAGCACCTTTTTCATGTCCAAAAAGCTCACTTTCTACTAAATTTTCAGGAATTGCTGCACAGTTTAATGTAATAAATGGTTTATTTTTTCTATCACTTAAAGAAACTATGGCTCTTGCTGCCATTTCTTTACCGGTGCCAGATGAACCACGCAGTAAAACTGTAGCATCACTTGCTGCAACCTGTTTTATAAGGTCATATATTTCTCGCATACTTTTGCAATTTCCAATTAAAGCTGGTGGGTTAGTATCATCTAACATATCCCTAAGCTGTTTATTTTCATGTAAAAGTTGCTGCATTTCTTCATGTTCTGCTATAACAGCCATTAATGCTTCCCCTACAATATTACCAACTATCTCTAAAAATTTTAAATCTTTTTGCAGGTCTGCATTTTTATCCATTACTCTATCAACACTTAATGTCCCAATAACTCTTTCCATATAAATAACAGGGACACATATAAAAGCTATCTTTTCTTTTTTATCTCTTGCACCAAGTCTGTTTAAAAACCTTGGGTCATGGACTATATCTTCAATTAAATGTGGTCTGCCACACTCTGCCACATGTCCTGTTATTCCTTCCCCAAGATTATATGAAATATGTTTTTTTTCGGCATCAGCTAAATCGTGAGTGGCTTCAATATACAGCTTATTATTTTTTATGGTTGTAAAAGTGCCGCGTATCATATTAAGACGTAAACTTAATATTTCTAATATTTGGTGTAACAGTTCGCTTACATTTTTTTTATGAACTATAGCATAACTTATTTCCTGCAGCACTGTAATTTCAGCACTTAGAGTATGTTCTTCTTGATGATTAATAGTTTTTTTTCCTGCCATTTATAATCCTTTTTATTATGAATAATAGGTTATAATTGTATTTTACAAAATTGTAAATAGAAAATAGTAATTATTATATTACAATTTAATGCATTATGTTATAAAAATTTTATAAGCACTCGAAATGGTTATATTAATAAAGAAGCAATACTCTTAATATTTTTTTGGAGTGGAATATACTATATTATTGTTGTATATATTACAAGAATATATTTAGATAAAATAAATCCCCCTAATAGCAGGGGGATATGTGAAGGAATAAACCTTAGAAGCCACCTTTTATTATCCTTTGCATAGCTTCCTTAGTTTTCTCTTTATTTCCAAAAGCAGTTAACCTAAAGTAGTCTTCGCCACTTGGTCCAAAACCAGAGCCTGGAGTGCCTACTATTTGGTATTTATTTAAAAGTATATCCAAAAAGTCAAAAGATTTAATATTATCTGGCAGTTTCCACCATATATATGGAGCATTTACCCCGCCGTAAGCTTCAAAGCCTGCTTGTTTTAAGCCATCTAAGATTATTTTTGCATTATCCATATAATAGCTTATAACTTCTTTTGTTTCTTTCATGCCTTCTATAGAATATACAGCTTCAGCAGCTCGTTGAGTCACATATGATACACCATTAAATTTAGTAGTCTGCCTTCTGTTCCATAATTTATTTAATTCTATTTTATTACCATTATCATCAAAAGCCTGTAAATCTTTTGGAACAACAGTAAATGCACATCTAATACCAGTAAAACCAGCAGTTTTAGAAAATGATTTAAACTCTATGGCACATTTGCGAGCATTAGGGATTTCATAAATTGAGCCACATACATTTTCTTCCTGAATATATGCACTGTATGCACTGTCATATAATATTATAGAGTTATTTTCTATTGCATAATCAACCCATGCTTTAAGTTCTTCTTTAGTTAATGCAGCCCCTGTTGGATTATTTGGAGAGCATATATATATTAAATCTGCATGACGGCTTGGAAAAGATGGCTTAAAATTATTTTCTTTTGTAGAAGGCATATATATAATTTTTTCAAAATAGCCATTATTATTTAATGCACCACTTCTGCCTGCCATAACATTACTGTCTAAATATACAGGATAAACTGGATCTGCAATAGCAATTGTTGAGTTAATATCAAATATTTCTTGGATATTTGCTACATCACATTTAGAACCATCACTAATAAATACTTCATCATGGGATATATCGATATTTCTTGATTTATATTCTCCCTTGATTACAGCATCAATTAAAAAATCATAGCCTTGTTCTGGTCCATAGCCTCTAAATGTATCTTTTTCACCCATTTCTTTAACTGCTTTTTCCATAGCTTTTGTTATAGCAGGGGTTAAAGGCATAGTAACATCGCCTATGCCCATTTTAATAATATCTGCCTTTGGGTTTGCCTGCATATAGGCATTAACTTTTCTTGCAATTTCTGCAAAAAGGTAACTGTTTGGAAGAAGTAAATAGTTAGAATTAATCTTTGCCATATTATAGTCCTTTTAAATATTCATCTACATTTTTTGCTATATTTTTAGCATCAGTCATAGCACGTACAACTAATGATTGTCCTGTTCTCATATCACCACATGTAAAGATACCTTGAGATGCAAGGCTTTCTACTCTGCCTCGTTTATCAACTTCTAAATTAATATCTTTCACAAATGAGTTAGCATCTACCCCTAAAAAGCCCATAGCAATAAATACATAGTCTGCCTTTAATGTTTGTAGAGTGCCTTCTTTTTCTTTAAAAGATAGCGGCCTGCCATTTTCTGAAAATTCCCACTGAGCATCTACAATATCAATTGCAGTTACTTTTCCATTTTCACCATGGAATTTTTTAACTACTTTAGCCCAAAGTCTTGTGCCACCTTCTTTATGACTAGAAGAAGTTTTTAGTTCATAAGGCCAGTCTGGCCATGGAGTAGAGGCAGAGCGTTCTTTTGGTGGCTCTGGCATAATCTCAATTTGAGTAATATTTGCTGCTTTTTGCCTGATAGAAGTTCCTAAACAGTCGCTTCCTGTATCCCCACCGCCGATAATTACCACATCTTTTCCTTTTACATCAATCTCCAATTTATCAATCTCTTTACCAATAAGCTTATTTTGGCTTGATAAAAATTCTAATGCAAAATGAATATTTTTAAGCTGCCTGCCTTCCACATTTAAATCTCTTGGCAGTGGCGTTCCTATTGCTAAAACTAACGCATCATATTTCTTTTTTAAATATTCAGCTGAAATATCTTTTCCAATTTCTGTATTAAATTGAAATTTAATGCCTGATGCTATTAATAAATCAATACGTCTTTGAATAATATGCTTTTCTAATTTAAAATCAGGAATACCATACCTTAAAAGCCCACCAGCATATTTTCTTTTTTCATAAACTGTTACATTATAACCTAACTTAAAAAGTTCATATGCCATATAAAGCCCACTAGGACCAGCACCAATAACAGCTACTTTTTTATTCAGCTTATTTTTTTGAACAATAGGCGTTACATATCCCATTTCAAAAGCTTTTTCTACAACTGCTTTTTCAAGCTGCCTAATCATAACAGGTTCATTTTCAATATTTTTTGTACATGTGTTTTCACAAAGGGCAGGGCATACTCTGCTTGTAAATTCTGGCATATTACTAGTGCTTGAAAGTATATCCCACGCTGCTTTATAATCATTTTTTCTAACGGCTTCGTTCATATCAGGTATTACATTACCAAGAGGGCAGCCAAGCCCATGGCAAAAAGGTATACCACAGTCCATACATCTTGAAGCCTGCAATTGCAGTTCATCACTTTGTAATTTTCTTTCCACATCTAAATAGTCTTCTATTCTAGAAGATTCTGTTCTATATATATTTTGTATTCTTGATATATTTTTCATAATGCAGCCCCAACTTATTTATTGCCTTGTTCTTTTAAAGCAAGTAACGCTTTTTTATAGTCTACTGGAAATACTTTAACAAACATATCCCTATAGTTTTCCCAGTCTGAAACAATACTTTTTGCTTTTTCACTGCCTGTATATAAAATATGTTCTTTTAAAAGTGAAAGTAACTCTTTTTCATCTTCACTATCTTTTACAATATTTTCCAAATCAACTGAAGCAGTGTTACATCTTAAGTCAAAGTCGTTACTCATATCAAGGACGTAAGCAATACCACCAGTCATACCTGCTGCAAAGTTTACACCAGTTTTACCAAGTATTACAACTCTGCCACCTGTCATATATTCGCAGCCATGGTCGCCAATACCTTCCACAACGGAAGTGAAGCCACTGTTACGTATAGCAAACCTTTCACCAGCCTGACCGTTTAAGAATATTTTACCACTTGTACCACCATAGCCTATAACATTACCTGCAACAACATTTTCTTCTGCTTTAAAAGAAGCATTCTCATCTGGTTTTATAATGATTTTACCACCAGATATACCTTTTCCTACAAAGTCGTTTGCTTCACCTGTTAAATTAAATGTAATACCGTGAGCTAAAAATGCACCAAAGCTTTGACCTGCACAGCCTTTAAAGTTAACTGTAATAGTATCATCATCTAAACCTTTTAAGCCATATTTTTTAGCTACTTCATGAGAAAGTTCTGTTCCCACTGTTCTGTTAATATTTTTTACTTCTAAATCAAGAGATTTTTTGCTACCACTTGTAATACTATCTTTTAATTTATCAAGTAAAAATTCTCTGTCATAGTTTTCTAAAGTATATTTTGTGTTTTTATCATATTTACACTTATCACCTTTTACAGTTTTTAATATTTTAGAAAAATCTAAGTTTTTAGTTTTATAAAACTCTAAAGCTTTATTCATCTGCAATAAATCGCTTCTGCCTATGGCTTCATCTAATGTTCTAAAGCCAAGCTGTGCTAAATACTGCCTAACTTCTTCTGCTACAAACATTAAAAAGTTTTCTACATATTCTGGTTTGCCTGTAAATCTTTTTCTTAAACCTTCATCTTGAGTAGCAATACCAACAGGACATGTATTAGAATGGCATTGTCTCATCATAACGCAGCCTAAAGAAGCTAAAACAGTTGTAGCAAATCCAAATTCTTCAGCACCTAAAAGGGCAGCAATGATAACATCGCGTCCTGTTTTTAACTGGCCGTCAGTTTGAAGTCGCACTCTACCACGAAGTTTATTGAGCACAAGTGTTTGTTGAGCTTCAGCAAGCCCTAATTCCCAAGGAAGCCCTGCATGTTTAATACTAGTTAATGGGGAAGCACCAGTTCCACCATCGTGACCGCTTATTAATATAACATCAGAGTGAGCTTTTGCTACACCTGCTGCAATTGTCCCAACACCTACTTCTGAAACAAGTTTTACAGAAATTCTTGCTTCTGGATTTGAGTTTCTAAGGTCGTATATAAGTTGTGCCAAATCCTCAATAGAATAAATATCATGATGAGGAGGTGGTGATATTAAGCTAACATTTGGCATTGAGTGCCTTAATTTTGCAATAAACGGGTTAACTTTATGACCTGGAAGTTGACCACCTTCTCCAGGTTTTGCACCTTGTGCCATTTTTATTTGCAGTTCTTTTGCATTTGTAAGATATTCTATGGTAACCCCAAATCTACCGCTTGCAATTTGCTTAATAGCACTGCTTCTTACTTCGCCTTTTTCATTAGGAATATATCTTTCAGGGTCTTCACCACCTTCACCACAGTTACTCATACCACCTAATTTATTCATGGCAATAGCAATAGTTTCATGGGCTTCAGGGCTTATAGAACCAAGTGACATAGCACCAGTTACAAATCTTTTTACAATAGATGAAGCACTTTCAACTTCTTCCAAAGGAACAGCAACAGAGTCTACAAATTCAAAAAGCCCCCGCAATGTACATAAGTTTTTAGACTGGTCATTAATAAGTTTTGCATACTGATTATATTTTTCTTTATCATTATTTTGCACAGCCTGTCTAAAAATTGTAATACTTTCAGGAGTCCATAAATGGTTTTCACCTTTTCTTCTGTAGTGATATTGACCACCTAAAGCAATGTTTTCAAAATTATCATTAGCATTTTTTCTTCTCATTAATGCTTCTTTCTCAATTTCTTTTAAGCCTATACCATTTATACGGCTTGCAGTGCCTGTAAAAAACTCTTTTATAACATCGCTGTTTAACCCAACAGCTTCAAAAAGCTGGCCACTTCTGTAACTTCTTAATGTGGATATACCCATTTTACTCATAACTTTTAAAAGCCCTTTATCAACTGCTTTTATATAGTTTTCAGTAGCTTTTACTTTATCCACTAATATTTCATTTTCGTCTACTAATAACGATATGCTTTCAAGTGCCATATATGGACATACTGCTGTTGCTCCATAACCTACTAATAGAGCAAAATGCATAATCTCTCTAGCTTCCCCAGTTTCTACAATAACAGCAGATTCTGGCCTTATACCTGCTTTTGATAATGCTTTATTTACAGCTGTAACAGCAAGCATTGAAGGAATTGGTGTATATTCATCATCTAAATTTTTATCACTTAATATAAGAACAGGATAACCTGCTTTTACTTTTTCTACAGCAATTTCTGCAATATTTTTTAAAGCTTGTTCTAAATCATTTTTAAAAGCAATACTAATAATTGCAGATTTAAACCCTTCTTCTCTAATGTTTTGCAGTCTTGAAAGTTCATCTGTAGTAATAATAGGGCGAGGCAGCTCAATAACTCTTGCATGGTGTGGGCCGTCTTCTAAAATATTACCTTTATTACCAATAAATGTAACAAGGCTCATTACTAAATCTTCACGAATAGAATCTATTGGTGGGTTAGTTACCTGAGCGAAAAGCTGTTTAAAATAGTTAAATAAAAGCTGCGGTTTTTCACTTAATACTGCTAATGCAGCATCATTACCCATAGAGCCAACAGGTTCTGCACCTTTTTCTGCCATTGGTTTCAAAATAAATTCAAAGTCTTCTTTTGTATATCCAAAAAGTTTTTGCTGCTTTTGCATATTATCTGATGGCACAGCAGGAGCAAGGGATTCAAAAAGCCCATGCACATATATTCTATTTTCATTTATCCACCTTCTATATGGCAGATTTCTTGCAGCTAGTTTTTTAACAGCAGCATCACTTACTATTCTATTATTTTCTAAATCACAGTATATTATTTCACCAGGGCGAAGTCTGCCTTTTTTCATAACATTATCACTTGGAATATCTAATACACCCGTTTCAGAAGCAAGAACAAATACATTATCTTTAGTAATAGTATATCTTGCAGGGCGAAGACCATTTCTATCAAGCACAGCACCAGCATTAACACCATCTGAAAAAGCAACAGCAGCAGGGCCGTCCCATGGTTCCATTAATGCAGAATGATATTCAAAAAATGCTCTTACATCTTTACCCATATGGTATTTTGGTCCCCATGCTTGTGGTATAAGCATAAGCATTGCATGACATAAATCTCTGCCACTTGCCACAAGTAGTTCAAACATATTATCAAGGCTTGCAGAATCACTTTGCCCGTCTTTTATTAATGGCAATATGTCTTTTAAATCATCACCTAAAAGGGAAGATGAAAACTGAGGCTGCCTGCCTGCTAAATTATTTAAGTTACCTTTTAATGTATTTATTTCACCATTATGTGCAACATACCTAAAAGGATGTGCCAGTTCCCATGTTGGAAAAGTATTTGTGCTATACCTTTGGTGAACAAGAGCAATAGGTGATTTAAAATCTAAATCATTTAAATCTTTATAAAAATTTTCTACTTGTGTTGCCATAAAAAGCCCTTTATAAACAACACTTTTTGATGACATACTAGGTATATATACATTAGAAAGCTTAATTTCTATTAATCTTCTTGCTACAAATAGTTTTCTTTCAAATGCGCTTTGGTCATTATATTTACTTTCAATAAATATTTGCCTTATTCTAGGACATGTGTCCCTAGCTGCTTTACCAATTGCATTTAAATCAATAGGAACATCTCGCCAGCATATAATATTACCGCATTTATCAGAAATAATTTTTTCTATTTCTTCTTCAATATCTTCACCACCAAAAACTACAGCTACACCATATTTACCGTATTCTGGCAGTTTTTCTTTTACTACTTTTCTAAAAAATTCATCAGGTATAGAAACAAGTATACCAGCACCATCACCAGTTTCAGGATCTCCACCTGTAGCACCCCTGTGCATTAAGTTTTTTAAAATTGTAATACCGTTTTCTACAGTATTATGAGTTGGTATATTTTTTAAGTCTGCTATAAGCCCTACACCACAGGCATCTTTTTCATACTGACTGTCATAAAGTCCAATATTTTCAGGATACATAGGAAACCTCACATTAATTTATTCCTTCGCTTTATAACATAATCAAAAAGTATGCCATAATTTTTTAATGTAAATTCGTTATTTTTCATAATTATTTTTGGTAAAAATTGTAAAACAATTTTAATAATTTTACAAATTTGTAATAAAATTAACTATAAATAAATTTTATAAAAACTTATATTTTTGCTTTTAAAACAATAGTTTTTTATATATAATCATCCTTTAAAATAATTTGGCATTTATATTGCATTTATTAGGTTTGAATTTTTTAGATTATGGAGGCATATATGAGTTATTCTAAACGTTACAGCATAATCAACTCTATAGCAGAGAATAAATCTTTAGAGTATGCAGAAGCAAAAAAAGCAACGTTAGATAATTATGGTGAAGATGTATTTAATGCAAAAGCTATTAGGGAGTATTTACCTAAAAAATCAGCTGAAAAATTATTAAATACTATTAATAATAGAGCAGAGCTTGACCCTGAGATTGCAGCAGATGTGGCTCACGGTATGAAACAATGGGCAATTGAAAGGGGAGCAACACACTTTACTCACTGGTTTCAACCATTAACTGGTTCTACAGCAGAAAAACACGACTCATTTTTAGAAATTGAAGAGGGCAATGCAATATTTGCTTTTTCTGCTAAAAACTTAATAGTAGGTGAGCCTGATGCTTCATCTTTTCCTTCAGGTGGTTTAAGAAGAACTTTTGAAGCAAGGGGATATACTGCTTGGGACCCTACAAGCCCAGCATTTATTAAACGCCATGCAAATGGTGCAACATTATGTATTCCTACAGCTTTTTGCTCATATACTGGTGAAGCTCTTGATAAAAAAACACCACTTTTACGCTCAATCCAATGCCTTTCTACTTCTACCCAAAGGCTTATGAAATGTTTTGGTATGCAAGAAGAAAAAGTAACAATTACTCTTGGAGCAGAACAAGAATATTTTTTAATAGATAAAAGATTTTACCTTCACAGGCCAGACCTTTTACAAACTGGCAGAACGCTTTTTGGTGCAACACCTCCAAAACATCAGCAGCTTGAGGACCATTATTTTGGTTCTATTCATCAACGAGTGCTTAATTTTATGAACGATGTAGAGCATGAGTTATGGCGTTTAGGTGTGCCTGCAAAAACAAGACACAATGAAGTTGCACCTGCTCAGTTTGAGCTTGCACCAATGTTTGAAGATTTAAACTTAGCAGTAGACCATAATATGCTTGTCATGGATACTTTACGCCTTGTGGCAGACAGGCACGGCTTTGTATGTTTATTACATGAAAAACCATTTGCAGGTGTAAATGGCAGTGGTAAACATAATAACTGGTCTATTAATTATGGTAATACTAACCTTTTAAACCCGGGCAACAACCCACAGCAAAACGCAGTATTTTTAACTGTTCTTTCTGGTATTATCCGTGCAGTTGATACTCATGCAGATATGTTAAGAGCATCTGTGGCTCATGCAGGTAACGACCACAGGCTTGGGGCAAATGAAGCACCACCTGCAATTATTTCTATTTATCTTGGTGACCAGCTTAATGAAGTAATAGAAAATATAGAAAAGGGTGAAAACAGTGCAAAACATAAAGCAGGTGTTATGCAGATAGGGGTTGATACTCTGCCACCGCTTCCAAAAGATGCAACAGACAGAAACAGAACAAGCCCATTTGCTTTTACTGGTAATAAATTTGAGTTTAGAGCACCGGGTTCAAGCCAGTCATGTTCTGGTCCTATGACAGTGCTAAATACAATAGTTGCTGATTCATTTGATTATATTGCTGAAAAACTTGAAGGCTATATAGGTAATGAAGAAGCTTTTAATAATGCTTTACAAGATATTTTAAAAGATATTATTAAAACGCATAAAAGAGTAATCTTTAATGGTGATGGATATACTGAGGAATGGAAAGAAGAGGCGGCACGCAGGGGCTTGCCAAATGCTGCAACAACAATGGACGCATTACGTTCTTTAGTTAATGAAAAAAATATTAATCTTTTTGGTAAATATGGCGTTTATTCTAAAAAAGAATTGGAATCTCGTTTTGAAGTATTTTTAGAAGAATACCATAGAAAAATTCGTATAGAAGGTGAGATAGCATTAAATATTGTGCGTAATAATATTTTGCCTGCTGTTATAGAAGAATTTAAAACAGAATTATCTGCTGTTAAATCTGCAACAGATGCAGGGATTACAGTTGGTGTTGATGCTTTAAAAAGAAATGTGGAACTTTTAGGTAAAGGCTTAGAAAAATTAACAGAAAAAACTGAAAAAATGGAAAAAGCTGTAAAAGGGCTGCATGAAGAAATTTTAGAAGCTATGAACGAATTAAGAGAAGTGGTAGATAGCTTAGAGAAAGTAGTATCTGATACTTTATGGCCATTACCAAAATATAGAGAAATGTTATTTATTAAATAATTTATAATTATACAGACTGCTAAAAAGTTTAATTTTTAGCAGTCTATTTTTTTATGAATATTATTTTACAAAATACACATGCCTGTATGTTATCTATAAATTCTAAATTTATACATGTATTAAGTTTGATGTATTTAGTAAAATTTAATAAATATCTTTAAAAATTATTTTATTTTTAAAATAAAATAGATTTTTTTAAGTAGTTTTTTTTTACATGATTATCTTAAAAAAATAATTTCTTTTTATTTATCAAATAATAATTATTGCAATATAGGTTATATAATATTATAATGACTACATTATATTATTATGGGGTAACTTATGCGAACTAGCGTTAAGCTAAAATCTGTTAGTATGACGAAAACATTTGCTGTTATCCTTATTTTAATAATAATTTTACTTCTATTTCTTGCTATTTCTTATAAGCTTATTCACAGTGCAGAACAAATAGGTATAGATTATGTTAATTCATTTACTTCTTCAGCAGAAAAAGTTATAAATAAGCATGCCACAATATTGGAAAGTGGAGCTTCCAGCCTTTCATATTTAATGAAAAAAAATTATACAGAAAAAGATATTCAAGAATGGATGCATAATTATATTGATTACATTGAAAATACTATTGGGACAAAGGGGATAGATGTTTTTGGTGTTATAAACGGCAAGCTTATTTCAGGGCAAGGCAGGCTTGATAATGTTACAAAACCAATTAATGAAATGCTTTTTTATACAGAAGCTTTAAAAAATAAAGGTAAAATTTTTTATTCTGAAATTTATACTGATATTGTAAATGGTGAAAAAGTATTTACGCTTTCTATTTCATTAAATGATGGTAAAGATGTGTTAGCTCTTGATATTTTTCCTAAACAGCTTGGTACAAGATGGCTTTTAGATATGAGCCTTCCAAAAAATACATCTTATTTTTTAACAGACTCTAAAGGTGAGATTATTCTGCTTGCTTCACCTATTGAACAGCCATTGAATTATTTTGAATCAGTAATTAAAACGGTAATTAGTAAAATTTATTCCAGTCAAAACAATTATAATTCTGCTTTTCATCATATTATAGATTTAGAAGGTAAAAAGAGAAGTCTATTTTACAATTTTACATTAAATAATATGATAGTAATTTTAACAATACCACAGTCTGTTTTATATACATTATCATTAGATATTATGGTAGATGATATTGTATCATTTATATATAAATATATAGAAATATTTATTGGTATTTCATTTATAATTTTATTAATAATTGTGCGAGTAGTCAAATTAAATAAAATGGTAAAATACCAAAATCAATCAATACAGGCACTTGGAAATTCTTATGTAGCAATTTTTAGAGTAAATTTAAATACTGATAAATATATAAGTATAAAAAAATCAGAATTTAATTATTCAAAAATTGCTTTTAAAGGTGATTATGCATCACTTCTATCATCATTTAATTCTGTAATGGATAAAGAGACTAGAGATGAGTTTAATAAATATTTTTCCATTGATAATATTAGAAAACTTTCTAAAGAAAACATACACGAGTTTGGTGGAGATTTTAAATGGGAAGTAAATGGAAATGCAAGCTGGTTAAATGTTGCTGTTTTATTTGATTCTTTTTTAAGTAGTGATGATGCTCTTATATGTTTGAAAAATGTTGATAATGAACGAAAAAAACAGCTTGAAAATATGCAGCTTTTAGCAAGTAATGTTAATGATATGCAAAATAATATTAAGATTAATAAGCAGTTTTATGCAAGTGTATCTCATGATATGAGAACACCTATCAATGGTATTTTTGGACTTATTAAATTATTAAAATTAAATATTGAAAATAAGGAAAAAGTAATAGAATATGCTGATAAAATTCAGGTTTCAGCAAATCTTTTAAAATCATTGGTTGATGATATTGTAGAACAAATGAAAAGTGAACAATTTCATAAAGAACAAGATATTGTAGAGTTTAATATTCATAAAGATATCGAAACTATTTTAGATGTTTTTAAAGTTCAAGCAGAAACTGAAAACAAAACTTTTAATATATATTTCAATGTGGAAGTAGAAAATGTATTGGGAGATTATAATAAATTATGCCATATTATAAATAATTTATTATCAAATGCATTTAAATATACTAATGTAGATGATGAAATCTATTTAGGTATTAAACAGATTGGATTTGGTAACTCATTATTATATCAGTTGACTGTAAAAGACAGCGGTGTTGGTATGTCTAAATCATTTTTAAAACGCATTTTTGAGCCTTTTTCTCGAGAAAAAATGTTTAATGATAAAAAAGTGCAGGGAACAGGGCTTGGTATGTCAATTGTTTTAGACAGAGTTAAAAGTATGTCTGGTAATATTAAAATAGAAAGCAGTATTGGTGAAGGAACAGAAATAGTTATTACTTTACCATTTACAAAACCAGTGTATGATAATGATGATATTATAGATAATGATGAATACAATGAAAATATACTTGAAAATTTAAATGTTTTAGTGGTAGATGATGATAAAGTTAATATGGAAATATTAAAAGAACTGTTTAAATATAAAAAAATAAATATTATTGAAGCATATAATGGAAAGGAAGCACTAGATATAATTAAAAATTTAGAAGAAGATAGTATTGATATTATTTTAATGGATATGCAGATGTCTGTAATGGACGGCTGTGAAACTGCTATTAATATAAGGTCAATGCAAAGAAAAGATATGCAAAATATTCCTATTATTGCACTAACAGCAAATGCTTTTAGTGAAGATATGCAGGCAACATCAAAAGCTGGTATGAATGCACATATTACAAAACCTATTAATTATAATATTTTATTTAGAACAATATACCAGTTAATAGCAGGAAAAAAGCTTTAATAATTTAGTTTATTAAATATATTGTAACCTAAACACATATTTTTCCGATTTATGTATAGGATAACTTATAAGTTTTGAGGTGAAACATGAAAAGAATATTATTTATACTAATGTTTATATTTTCTTTTACATCTTTTTCGTTTGCAGAAGATGATACCTGGATAACACTTGGTTATAGTTATTATCTTCCAGAACAAAGTGGTTCAAAAGCACCTGCTGGGCCTGTTAATTTAACTGTTGGTGGGCAGGTTATGGACTGGGTTGCTGTTGATTTAACAGTAGGCTATTTATGGGATTTAAAACCAAAAAATGCAACGACAGATATTAATACAATGCCTGTAAGACTGCATTTCCTTTTACAGCCAATATTTGATACTGGTATGTTTGAAGTGCTTCCATATATAGGTATAGGTCCACATGTGGCAGCAAATAATACAGATTTTGCAAATAATATATTTTCTTATGGATTTTCTGCCAAAGCTGGTGTAAGATTTATGGAAGATGGTTTACTATTTGGTATAGGTGTAGAATACTTATATAATCATTTGGAAGCAAATCATAATGGTATTAAAGAAAAATTTAATGGTTCAGGTGTTGCTTTTGGAGCAGAAATAGGAACTGTCTTTTAAATTTTTACAGAGGTTCTTATGAAACATTTAAGTAAGTTTATTTTATTTGTAGTAGTTGGAGTATGCTTTACTTATGTATCAACATCTTTTGCTCAAGAAAGCAATGAAAGAAGTAAAGATGCATGGTTTTTATTAGGGTATGGTTATACTGTTCCATCAGACAGTGCAGTTGATGGGCTAATGGGGCCTGCCACATTAACTTTTGGTGGAGATATTTGGCGTTTTATTGGTCTTGAACTTACTCTTGGCTCTAGATGGAGATTAGGGGAGGAAACATATAGAACACTTGATGGCTCAAGTGTGGTATCTGCTAAAAATGCACTTTGGTCATTTGATATCAAGCCATACCTTTTATTACAGCCAAAATTAGGCATAGATTTAATTTCTATTCGCCCTTATTTTGGTATAGGTCCTACTTTTTCAATTAGTGGCTATAATTCTACAGCAGAACTTATTGGTGCATCAAACTCATCATCTGATACCAGCTTTGATGTAGGTTTTTCTACAAAACTTGGTGTTCGCCTGCAGGCATTAAAATTCTTATTTGTGGGTGTAGGGGCTGAATATATGTATCACAACCCAAAATTAAGTGGTGTAAATAAAAACTTATCAGGCTTTAGTTTTGGTGGCGAAATAGGGCTTATTTGGTAATATAAAATATAAGTAAAAATATATACCCCTGCATTTTAATATGGCAGGGGTTTTTATTGCATTATGAAGTTTTACTTTTAAAAAATGCAGGTATTATAAATAAGATTATTAAAAATGATAGAAATAGAGATGTGCTTATATAGTTAATGTCTAAAATGATATGTAAAAAGGTTATAAAAATTGCCATATCAATGCATATTACTATGTTTATAATATTATTATTTATTAAATCATTAAGTCTTAATATAAGTAAAATATAACTGCTTATAATAATTATAAATATACATAACAACACAGCAGCGAAATAAATCAGAGTTGTAGCACTATAAAAATCACCACCATAAAACTTCATTCCTAAATCAAAACGGTAGATATATCTTAACCCTTGTATTATTTTATAGGATATAAAAGCGGTAAATATAGTTGCAGCAGGTATAAATATTAAAGCAATTATATATTCTGCTCGTGTAAGCTTTTCTTTTATGTTTAATGTTAAAATATAGTTGATAGGTCTAATGATATATTTATTTAAAGGTTTATTATTTACTATGCCTTCATATATTTTATTCTTTTTATTTGATGTTTTTTTAGTTACAGCAAGCAACATTAAAAATATATTATATATTACAAAAAATAAAAATAATACTTTTGCATTAAGAAACTGAAGGTTAAAAAGAGCTTTGCCACTAGTATCAAGCTGAACAAGGGAAAACATAAATAATATTAAAAATGGAACTACAACAATAAATATTAAAGGTATGCCACCATTTATAAACCTTTTTAGTGTAATATATATAAATGGAAGATATAAAAAGGAAATACAGCAGATAAGTATATAGGTAACAGAATAAAGGAAATTAAAGTAGTTAAGGGTATTGATATTAAATATTACGGCTCCAGTAAAAATAAAGCATACTAGCATAAATATGGTTAAAGGGAACTTTATGTATGTATTTCTAGTTATAAAATCAATATTATAAATATCCATTACATTTTTGTAAAATAAATAAATTCTTTTAAGTAAACCCATATTACTCACTTCCTTTTGCAGTTAAATTAGAGCCTGTGAAAAAAAGTCTGTAAATAGTGCAAACTACCCGTTTAACGGGTAGTTTTGATTAATATTCTAGAAGTTAAAAAATACTTGATAAAATACAGTTCCTGATGAAAAAAGTATTTTTGTGCCAGTTTCTGCTTTTATTATATAAATATTAAAATTACCGCCAGTATCTATCATTATTTTTTCTTCAGTTTTTTGTATATTTATTTTATATCTTTCATCAAATATTGGTATAGAATAGTTTGTTTTGTTATAAAAATCACTTTTCATGATTTTTACAGCCTCAGGGTATACGGATTTATATTCGTCAGAATCTTTCATAAGATATGTAAGAAGATATAAATGTTTCATAACAAAGCTGTAAACATCATCAAGTTTTGCTTTTGGAAAAAAGTATTCATTTATTTCAACACTGTTACCTGTTTCATGAATATTATCTGTATATTTTAAAGTAATTTCTGGTCTGTATTTTTCTACCTTAATATATGTTTTATTATCAAGAACTTCATATAGATATGTTATATTTTTATTTTTAGGTTTTAAAACAATTCTATTACCTGTTGTAAAAGGGCCATATTCATCATGAAGAATTCTAAAAGAGTATATAGATTGTTTAAGGTCTTTAATACTTTCTTCTCTTAATAATAAAAGCTCTATTTTATCTGCTAAATCTGGCATATTATTTTTTTTAGCATTAATAAGCTCTACATCTAATATATGTTTATACATATTATCATAAGCCTTTTCTGTAATACATTTTTCTGCATTAAATACTATATTACCTTTTTCATTTATATCTATTTTCATTTTTTTACATGTATCTGCATAAGCTGATTGAAAAGCTAAAAGCAGAGAAAATAAAATTATTATTTTTTTCATATTTATTATTCTCCTGTGTAAACAACTCTAACATTTTTATTATTTTGTTCCATAATTGCTTTTTTATATATTTTTTTATCCTCTTCATCAATAAGAGTAATGGCAGCTTTATTATTACTTTTCTCTATTTTTAAAGTATATAAATCAAACTCATCTATAATATTCTTAACTTTCAAATTATATGAAGCATTTTTAATATTAGAGCATAAGTTATTATCTTTTATAATTTTATTTATTTCATTTTGAATCTCATTATTATATGTAAAATAATTTATTTCACCACATACAGCTTCATTTAAAGTAACATCTTTATATTCATAAGCCATAATAACTTTATTATTATGCTCTGTAATAACATTAGAATAAAGCCCAAATTCATGTATATAATTAAAAGAATTAAAGTTTATTCTATATTTTGAATAATATGCCCCCATGTATGGTTTAAATACTATGGTATTTCCAGCAGGTGACCAGTAAAATTCATAATCATTTATTCCATAGCTGACATTAGTGGTAAATATAGCTGCTTTTCTTGGTATTTCAATATCAGGAAATACTTTTGGGTCTTCAAAGTAGTATTTATTAATCTGCTTTACAAGGCTTGTATAGCCATATTTTTCTGCTCTTTCTTTTTCAGCTTTCATAATTTTTTCAATAAGTATTTTTTTATCTATATAATCTTTGTATTCAGTAATAGATTTAACCTGCCTTATACCATTAACTACCTGTGGTTTATTTAAAAGGTTTGCAGTATTTCTATCCTGCTGATTATATTCTTTTTTAGCAGGCAAAGGTTTATCCCAAATACCCTTATTTTTTAATTCAACAATTACATCATAATATGTTCTATCAATATCAAATGGATAGTTTACATCAAACCCTAATTCTATAAGTTTTTCTGCCATTTCTATAAGTGGTTTTTTAGCAGTAAGAGCAGTTTTTAAAAGCATTTCTCTTGAAGATGTATATACAGACATTTTTTTATCTTTTATTAAGTATTCTGCAATTGAAATATTATTATATTTGACAGCATCAGATAAAAAATCATCATAAGTGCTTTGACTAATAGAATAATTGTTTTTTAAATTAAATCCTGCTTCATAAAGCTTAAACATTTCTTTATTTCCATATTTTAAAAGAAAATCAACAGTACTGCATGTGTCATACTTATCAATAGAGATATATTCTATACCGGTAGAGGTAAATTCTTTAAACATATAGTTATTACCATAAATGATAGATAATGCCGCAGGGGTAACACATGTTGTGCTTATATTTTTACCATTATAGTGAAAAATGCCATAATCTCGTTCAGTTATAGGGGTATTGATTCTTCTTCCATTTTTAACATAAGTATTAAGAAGTGTTTTAAATATTTTTTGGCTGTTATAAACAACTGTAACATGAATAGGCATAACATTAATCTCACTATCCATAATAGTAAATGATTCATTATATACATTATCTAACTCATATTCATTTTTTTTAATAAGATTATCAAATTCTTTTAAATTATCTTTCTGAATAGCTTTTATAAGGTTTATTTCATATTTACACCTTTTAACAGCATCTTCATTACGGTAATAACTCCTATTACTTTCTAATTTTGTAAATTTGGAACAATTTGTTTTAAGCACTGAATCAAAATATTCATTCAATGTCATTGCTTTTTCTTCTGCATATACGGTTCCAGTAACACATATAAGCATAATAAATGCTAAAAATAATTTCATTTTTCCCTCTCTTTTTATTTATTTATTTATGATAACATTTGCTTTTTTATAGATTTTCCATTTATAAATGCAGGTATTATGAATAGAGATATGGCATATACAAATATCCCTGCTAAATTATCTTTGACTATTAATACTTTTATTCCAACTGCTAGAAGTATAATATAAGCTGTAATAATAGAAAATTTTACATAGAAGTTTTTTGTAATATCATTAAGTCGCAAAATAAATAATAGAAAAAATAAAATAATAATAACTGCTGCACATACAGCGAAACTTATGAATATTATTAAATATGGGCCAACAACATCTAATACAAATGGACCATCGCCTGTAAATATATTTGCAGCATTTAAATTACTTCTGTAAAATATTCTTAATAATATAACTAATATATATGATAAAACAAACATGCAAATAGGTAATATAAAAGCTAATATGCAGGATATAATATACTTTTCTCTATTAATAGATACTTTCAAATTTAAAGTAATCAAATCATTAAAAAGATGTAGTAAATTTAATTTTTCATTATCTTCATTTAACTTTTCATAAGTAATTTCTTTGATTTTTTTAGAAACTGGTAAAATTAACCCTGATAAAAATAATAATGGAAAATATACAAGAAATATAATATTATAATACTTTTCAAGAGGTATAATCATTTCCAGGTCCTCAGTTGATACTTGAAGAACTAAAATTATATAAGGAATTAAAAAAGATAATATAAAAGCAGGAATAGTAGTAATAATAGTATTTTTTAACCTGTTAAAAGTTGCAATAAATAATAATGGAAAAAAGAGAACTAAAACTAAACCTGCTAATGCTGATACAAATTTTATTGGGACAGAATAAAATAATAAAGTAATAAGTGAATATATCACTAAAACTATTAAATATTCTTTTCTTGTTACAGGTTTATTATCATATAAATCTACTATGTGTTTATATAAGTTGTTATTATCCATATTATATCCTTTTTTGATAAGATAATGTATCAAATATAATAAAATTTTTCAACTTTTAAAATAATATTATTGATTTTAATTTCTATATAGGTTATCTTTTATAGTCTATAATTTTAAAAAGTGAAATATATAATGGAGGAATAAAACTATGGCAGGACATAGTAAGTGGGCAAACATTAAACACAGAAAAGAAGCTCAGGATAATAAAAAAGGTAAAATTTTTACTAAAATAGCAAGAGAATTAACTGTTGCTGCAAAAATTGGTGGTGGCGACCCTGCTTCTAACTCTCGCCTTCGTTTAGCTTTAGATAAAGCACGTGCTGCAAATATGCCTAAAGATAATGTGGAACGAGCTATTAAAAAAGGAACAGGGGAAGGTAACGACCAAGTATTTGAAGATATTACTTATGAAGGATACGCTCCAGGTGGTGTTGGTATTTTAGTAAAAACTCTTACTGATAATAGAAATAGAACTATTATGGAAGTTAGAACTGTTATTACTAAACGTGGTGGTTCTATGGCTGAGGCTGGCTCTGTTGCTTGGCAGTTTGAAAATAAAGGTATTATTGAAGTGCCAGTAACTGCCTGCTCTGAAGATGATATTATGAACCACGCTTTAGAAGCAGGTGCTGAAGATGTGGTAACAGATGGGGATATTTATTCTATCACTACAGAACCTTCTGAATTTGAAAACGTTAAAAAACATTTAGAAAGCAATAATATTCAAATAGATTTTGCAGAACTTTCTATGAAACCTAAAACAACTATTGATGTGGAAGGCGAAGCTGCTAAAAAATTAATTGCTTTAGTGGAAGCATTAGAAGATTTAGATGATGTACAGGAAGTTTACGGCAACTATAAAATAGATGATTCTGTTTTTGATGAGCTTTAATATATGATATATATGGGGATAGACCCGGGGCTTAATAAAACTGGGGTGGGTATTATATATGCTGAAAAAAATAAGGTAGAATATGTTGCCCACCGTCTTATTATCACAAAAGCATCAGACCCACTGCCCTTTAGGCTTGGAAGTTTAATAGCAGGTGTTGCTGAGCTTGCCATAGAACATAAAGTAGATATGGGAGCTATTGAAGATATTTTTCATTCTGTAAATGTAAAAAGTGCCTTACTTTTGGGGCAGGCTCGTGGTGCTTTAATTGCTGCTATGATAGCTCATGATATACCTGTGAAAGAGTTTACTGCCCTGCAGATAAAAAAAGCTGTTACAGGATATGGCAAGGCAGAAAAAGAGCAGGTGAAAAAACTTGTGGAGCTGCAGCTTAATATTGTGGTAAAAGGTGGTGTTCCTTTAGATGTAACTGACGGGCTTGCATGTGCTTTATGCCTTGCATATCATGAAAGAAGTAATATTATATAAAAGGTGATTCTTTGATATATAAATTAAAAGGCGAAATATTAGAAAAAGATACAAATTATGTGGTTATAGATACTGGTGGTGTGGCTTATGAAGCTTATATTTCACTTGCCACATATGCTTATCTTGGAAATATTGGTGAAATGTGCGAAGTATATACTTATATGGCTGTTAGAGAGGACGGCGTATATTTATATGGGTTTGCTACAAAAGAAGAAAAACGCCTTTTTTTACATTTAATAACAGTTTCAAGTATTGGACCTAAAATGGCAGTAAAAATTTTAGGTGGTATTGGGGTGGAAAGCTTAATATCAGCTATTAGTTCAAAAGATTATCAAATGCTTGCAGCAATCCCGGGTATTGGTAAAAAAACTGCCGAAAGAATAGTGGTAGAATTAAAAGATAAGTTTGACAGCGAAAGCACAACTTTCCAAGCTAATGATATTAGAGAAGAAGTAGTTAGTGCTTTAGTTAATTTAGGATATAAAACTCAAGATGCTAGAAAAGCAGTGGAAAAAGCAAACCCAGCAGATGGTTTTGAAGTAATATTAAAAAATGCTCTGCAGCTTTTATCAGGTAAAAAATAATGAAAGAAAGTGAAATATATACTAATACTGAAACAGTAGAAGATAAGCTTGGTGCATTACGCCCTGAAAGGTTTGATGATTACACAGGGCAGAAAAAAGTTATTGAAAACTTAAAAGTATATGTAAAAGCTGCTCAGGAGCGAGGCGACAGCCTTGACCACTGCCTTTTTTACGGACCTCCAGGGCTTGGAAAAACAACGCTTGCAAATATTATTGCCCATGAATTAGGGGTTAATATTACAATTACAAGTGGCCCAGCCATTGAAAAATCTGGGGATTTGGCTGCACTTTTAACAAACCTTACTACAAATCAAGTTCTTTTTATTGATGAAATCCACAGGCTTCATTCCAGTGTGGAAGAAATATTATATCCTGCTATGGAAGATTTTAAGCTGGATTTATTGATTGGTCA
This sequence comes from uncultured Mucispirillum sp., assembly GCA_944325215.1. Classification (GTDB taxonomy): domain Bacteria; phylum Chrysiogenota; class Deferribacteres; order Deferribacterales; family Mucispirillaceae; genus Mucispirillum. The sequence goes on from CALUZC010000005.1 coordinate 81,336, forward strand.
AGGTGCAGGGGCAAGAAGTATGCGTATTGATTTACCAAAGTTTACTTTAGTTGGTGCTACAACTAGAGCAGGGCTTTTAACTTCACCACTGCGGGACAGGTTTGGTATGATTATACGCCTTGAGTTTTATAATGATGAAGAGCTTGCAAGTATTATTACAAGAGCATCGCATTTATTAAATACAAAAATTGAAAAGCAGGCAGCCTTAGAAATTGCAAAATGCAGCAGAGGCACGCCCCGCATAGCCCATAGAATACTTAGAAGAATGAGAGATTTTGCCCATGTTTTTAATAATGGGGTAATATCTTTAGATGTGGCTCGTGATGGTTTAGAGCGTTTAGAAATAGATAACTGTGGGCTTGATGCAAATGATAGAAGACTTTTAGAAACTATTATAGAAAAATATGACGGCGGCCCAGTTGGTGTGGAAACATTAGCAGCTGCAACCAGTGAAGAAAAAGATACTATTGAAGATGTTATAGAGCCATTTTTAATATATAAAGGGTTTATTAAAAAAACTCCACGTGGTAGAATTACTTCAAAACTAACATATGACCATTTAGGCTATTCTTATCACCCAAAAGCTGGCACTATTGAAGAATTTTTGGAAGATGAATAATGGCAAAACTTAAAACAAGCTATATATGCCAAAACTGTGGTGCAGTCCATTCTAAATGGCTTGGTAAATGCACAGAATGTAATTCGTGGAATTCTTTAGTGGAAGAGGTGGTGGAAAAATCATCTTCTTCAAAAAACAGTTTATCTCAAAATTATACTCCAAAGAATACTCCAGTTTTTCTTAAAAATGTAGAAGGTATTGAGCAGGTTCGCTTTAAAACTGGTATTAATGAGCTAGACCAGGTATTAGGCGGCGGCATTGTAAAAGGTTCTGTAGTTTTAATTGGCGGTGAGCCGGGTATTGGTAAATCTACTGTTATATTACAGGTGTGTGGCATACTATCATCAAAAAATAAAAAAGTTTTATATGTATCTGGTGAAGAGTCTCCAACGCAGATTAAAATGCGTGCAGAAAGGCTTAGTGTTTCACCAAATGATATTGAGCTTTTATCAAGCACATCTTTTGAAGATGTGATATCAGCTATTGAAAGTAATAGTTATGATTATTTAATAATAGATTCTATACAGACAATAACAAGCAGCGAATTATTATCAGCAGGGGGAGCAGTAGGGCAAATTCGCCATGTAACATACAGGCTTGTAGAAATTGCAAAAAGCACAGGGCTTACTGTTTTTATTATAGGGCAAGTTACAAAAGACGGAAATATTGCTGGTCCTAAAGTTTTAGAACATTTAGTGGATACTGTACTTTATTTTGAAGGTGATTACTCAAGGGGCGTAAGAATTTTACGTTCAGTTAAAAACAGGTTTGGCTCAACTGATGAAGTGGGTGTATTTGAAATGAGCTCTTTAGGGCTTATAGAAGCAGGTGATAAAGCATTTTTTGATAAAGATAGTATGCAGGCAAGTGGTAAAGTTATCTGCCCAGTTCTTGAAGGCACAAGACCATTTTTAATAGAAGTGCAGGCTTTAGTTTCTGCATCATTTTTCCAATACCCAAAACGAAATGCTACAGGATATGATAATAATAGATTAGCTATGCTTATTGCAATACTTGAGAAAAAAGCAGGGCTTAATTTATCTGGAGCTGATATTTATCTAAATATTGCAGGTGGTTTAAAAATTAATGAACCAAGTGCAGATTTGGCAGTATGTGCTGCTTTAATATCATCCTATAAAGATAAACCCGTGCCATATACCACAGCTTTTGCAGGAGAAGTGGGCTTAACTGGTGAAGTACGCTCTGTTGCAAATATCCAAGGCAGAATCAATGAGTGCATACGTTTCGGTGTTGAAAAATTTTACACTAATTTTAAAGATGAAAAAAGCGATAATCTGAAACTTATTAATATAAAAAATATTGCTGATTTATTAAAATAAGATAAAATGTATATTATTAATAAAAAATACTTGCTATTTTACTTATTATAAATATACTGCTTAAAAAATGATAATTATTAAAGAGGTTGATAAATTATGGGAATTTTAGAAGGTAAAAAAGCATTAGTCTTTGGTGTAGCAAGTAATTTAAGCATTGCTTATGGTATTGCTAAACAATTAAAAGCAGAAGGTGCAGATGTTGCATTATCTTATGTTGCAGCACATGAAAAAAGAGTTATGTCAATTGCTGAAGAATTAGGCTCTACATTTGTGGAAGAATGTGATTTAGCAGATGATAATGCAATTGATGAATTAGTTAATAAATACGAAGCTAAATATGGAAAAATTGATATTATTGTTCACTCTGTAGCATTTGCTACAAGAGAAGCACTATCTGGCAGATTTTTAGAAGTTACCAGAGATGACTTCTTACTTTCTATGAATGTAAGTGTTTACACATTAATAGCAGTTGTGAAAAAATTTGAACGTATTATGAGTGAAGATGCAAGTGTTATTACTCTTACATACTATGGCAGTGAAAAAGTTGTTCCAAATTATAATGTTATGGGTGTTGCAAAAGCAGCATTAGAAGCTACTGTTCGCTATTTAGCTGTTGATTTAGGTAAAGATGGTAGAAGAATAAATGCGATTTCAGCAGGTCCTATTAGAACATTGTCTGCAGCAGGTATTGCAGGTTTTAAATCTATGCTTAACAATAATGAACCACGTATACCACTTGGTAGAAATGTAGATATTGATGACTGTGGCAGCATGGCAGCATTTTTATTAAGTTCAAAAGCTAAAAATGTAACAGGCTCTGTTATATATGTAGATGGTGGCTTTAATATTACAGCAATGTAAAAGGTATTTTAATATATGAAAAGATGGTTAGATATTATTGAAAAAGGGTTTCCTTTTTTTAAAACTGAATCTGCTAATCAAGAGGATTTAAGTTTTTCTATAATTGAAAGTATTGAAGAAAATACTTTAAAAATAGAAAAAACAGCAGAAAAAGGCATATGTTTTTCATGGCAGGATAATGAAAACAGCTTTTTAGCAGCTGTTATAGAAGAATCCCCTTGTGAAGTAGACGAAATACAGGATAAACTTGAAATAATATTTGACCATCTTTTTGGTAAAACTTCATCAGAGTTATATGCTGCAAGAAATGTTGTAATTGATGATATGTTTGGGCTTGAAGTTCTTGGTGGTAACCATATAGATGATACAACTTATGACATTTTTTATGGTTTATATTTGTCTGGTGAAGAAAAATCATATGTAATTATTGGTTTTGGTAATGATGAAGTAGAAAATGTATTTGAAAAGCTTACTGGCTTAAGCAGGCTTTTTTACAGAAAACCAGCACCTGCTCTTATAGATAATGGCAAATCTAATGAAGAAGAAATAGTTTATATTCGTAATTTATCAAAAAAACTTATGCCTAATATAGATATGGAATGGCAAATACTAAACTGCACTTTTTATATTAAAGATGGTAAGCTTGATAATAATCAGGAATCATCATATCTTATGCTTTCAAAAGATGGTATTGAAGAAATGGATTATGATGAACTTTATAATAATATTAATATAGATAGTGAAATATCTTCATTAATAAGCACCATATCGTCTTATGATATATCAGGATTTACCGTTACAATTTTTAAAGATGGCAGGTATGGTATTACATACTATCCTTATGAAGATGAAGAAAGTTATATAGAACATGACCACAGTCATGATGAAAGCTGCACTCATGAACATTATTATGAAGATGAAGATAACGATTATTTTCCAACAAAAGGTAATGAAAAAGAGTATGCATTAAGCTATATGAATAACCTGCATACAAGAATATTAGAACCAGTTCCAGAATGGAAAAGCGGAATGGTAATAATCCAAAATACTGAAAATTTTACCATGGTTTATCCTTATTATAAAACAGAAAACAAACCATATACTGAGATTAATATTATTGAAAACTTATCAGAAAATTTTGATGAAGAAGGTTATATGGAAGAATTAGGGACAGAGTATGGTAAATATTACCCTGCTATGTTTGATTATTTTGGTGACAGGGTAGATGATGAAAATTTATTTACTGTTTTATTTAGTTTTAAAAATAATGGAAATAATGAAGTAGATGAAAACAGTGTGATTTATAAAGAGTTTAGTTTTTCAACTTTTACAACAGTAGAGGATATGGAAGAAAACAGTATTGCTATTAATCTGCTAAATATATCAGATGAAATGGAGCAGTTATTTATTGAAAAACCATATTGTTATATATTAATGGAATTAGAATTTATAAATAATAAAGTTTCAACCAAAGAGTTTTGTGGATATTTTGATGATTTTAGTAATGAAAATGTAGAGTATAAAAACATATTTAATAATATAGAAAATAAAATAGAAAATATATTTAAAGAGAATATGATAGGCAATAATTTACTAAAGCTTGCAGTATTTCCTAATGGGAAAATTGGTATAGTCAAATAAAAAAAATGAATAATTCATAAAATTTTATTTGACAATTTCGTATAAAATTCTTATTATCATTTTTCACTATATAAATATAACTCTAAAAAGAGTTTTTCATATAAAGTTATGGAGGAAGAAAGATGGCACAGCTTACTTTAGCAAAGCGTACCAACTTAAAGAAAGTTCGCAAACAAGGTTTTCGTGCAAGAATGGCTACTAAAGGTGGCAGATTAGTTTTAAAAAGAAGACGTGCAAAAGGTCGTAAACGTCTTGCAATTTAAACCTGAAAGTTTTCCCCGTTGCAGAAGAATTTGTAAAACTACTGAATTTAATGCTGTTTATACGGGGAGGCGTGTTTTAAGCTCTATGTTTATAATTTATTATAAACATATGGGTGGATACTCTAAAGCAGGGATTACTGTAAGTAAAAAAGTTAGTAAATCAGCAGTTGAACGCAATAGAATAAAACGGATACTTAGGGAAATATACCGTATTAATAGGGATATATTACCTGATGGTGTTTATTTAATAATTAGAGGGCTGCCAAAAGCAGCAGGGGCTGATTTTTGTGAGATTAAAAGAGAAATTCTTTCACTTTTTAAAATTATTGCAGCCAAAAAATTTGGCGATAATATTGATAAAGTGTTATAAATATTGTATATCTCCATACTTGGGAAACCATTGTCGTTTTTATCCAAGCTGCTCAACTTATGCAGTGGAGGCCTTTCAAAAGAAAGGTTTTTTTAAAGGAATATTACTTACAGTTTGGCGTATCCTGCGCTGCAACCCTTTTAATAAGGGTGGTTATGACCCAGTAAAGTAGGGTGTTTAGTATAATATTAAGGATATTTTTTTATGGATAAAAGGACATTGCTAGCCCTTGTGCTTAGTTTTATAGTTATTTTTGGGTGGACATATGTTATTGTCCCAATATTTGCACCAGAAGCTCCTGTTGTAGATAATTCTTCTACTGCAAAAATTCCTGCTGCACCAGTAAATTCTGCTTCTATAGTAGATAATAATACTGCCGTTAATAAGGTAGAACTTCAAAATAATAGTGTGGTTTCTTCTGCACCAGCAACTCTTACGACTGAAAAATCTAAATTAATGGAAGTTGTATTTAACAGCCAGACAGGTGATATTAGAAGTGTCTCTTTGTTAAACTGGGCAGATACTGAGGGTGGGCGTGTTACTTTTAACAAAAATGGTAATACTGATTATGCATATCTTTTAACACCAGTTACTAGTGGTTATACAAAGAAAGTTACTCAAGTGGATAATGGAATTGTGGTGTCTTTTACTGCTGAGGCTGGTTCACTTGTTGTAACAAAATCATATGAACTTTCAAATACCAGTTATATTATCAATACTTCTGTAAGTGTTACAAATACTGGTAGTTCATCTTTAAATGTGCCATTAAATGTTAAAATAGGTCCTAAACTTGGCAGTGGTTTTGAAGATAGTATGTATGTGTTTGAAGGTGCAGTAATTACAAATGGTGGCAAAACATATAGAATAGAAGCAGAAGATACAGATAGAGAAACATTAGATAATGCTGTTTGGGCTGGTTATACATCAAAATATTTTCTGTTTGCAGCTGCAAGTAATGACTTATTTAAAAAAGCAGAAATATCACCTGAAAATAATTTAGCTGTTGCCTCTATTAGTACTGATTTTATTGTTAACCCATCAGGAAGATATGATGCAAAATTTAGCCTGTATGTTGGTCCTAAGTATTATGATGAGTTAAAATCATATGGGTTATCATTACAGAAAAGTATGGATTATGGCTGGTTTTATTTTATAGCAATTCCTATGCTTTATATTTTAAATTTCTTATATGATATTTTTCATAACTATGGTATTGCTATTATTATCCTTACAATTATAGTAAAAATATTAACATTACCATTAACAATAAAAAGCATGGTTTCCATGAAAGAGATGACTAAATTACAGCCAAAAATGATGGAACTTCGTGAGAAATATAAAAATGACCCTGCAAAACTTAACCAGTTAACTATGCAGCTTTATAAGGAACATAATGTTAATCCATTAAGTGGCTGTTTCCCATTATTACTACAAATTCCAATATTTTTTGCATTATATAAGGCACTTTTATTATCTCTTGAATTAAAAGGTGCTCCATTTTTTGGCTGGATAGTGGATTTATCAGCAAAAGACCCATACTATATTACGCCTATACTTATGGGTATAGCAATGTTTATACAGCAAAAAATGACGCCAAGTACAGCTGACCCTGTGCAGCAGAAAATATTTTTAGCAATGCCAATAATATTTACTTTCCTATTTATTAATTTTCAATCAGGACTTGTTTTATATTGGCTTACAAACAATATACTTTCTATTATACAACAGTATATTATTAATAAGCGTAAATAACTATTTGTTTTTAGATTATATGAGGTAATTTTATGAGAGTTTTTGAAGTTGAAGGTGATAGTGTAGAAGAGATTATTTCTCATTTTATGAAAGAAAAAGATGTTCCTTCTGATTTTATAAAGTATGAAGTAGTGGAACAAGGTTCAAAAGGTTTATTTGGACTTGGTAAAAAAACAGCCAAAGTAAAAATTAGTTATAATGAAGTAGAGCATGTGAAAAAGAAAGGTAGGCTATTATTAAATGAGCTTTTAGAAAAAGCAGGTTTTGGAGATGCTCATGTAATGGCAGAAAATACTGATAATAGAATCATATTAAATATTGAAACAGAAACACCTGAGCTTTTAATTGGTAAATCTGCACAAACTTTAGATGCTTTGCAGTATGTTTTTGATAAAATGATAAATTTACCAGAGGATACTTCAGTTAGCTTAATAGTTGATGTTGGTTACTATAGAAAAAGAAGGGTAGAAGAAAATGTGTCTAAAGCTCTTGCAATGGCAGAAAAAGTAAAAAGGAGTGGCAGACCTTTTAAGCTTGCACCAATGTCTAGTATTATACGTAAAGAAATACATATTGCTTTAAAAAGCATACCAGGTATTACTACTATTTCTACTGGCGAAGGACCATTAAAACAAGTATCTATTGTATCAGAAAAATCAAAAGGTAATAACCGCCGTTTTAATGGTAATAAAAGAAATTATAGAAATAGAAAAGAAGATAATTAATGGTTACAAAAATTGCATTTTTACTTGCTGTTGTTGCAGGTATTGTTTTATTTTTCAGAATGAAAGATAAGAAACAAATCGAAAAACAGTCTAATGATACTATAAATGCTGTTGAGATGAAGCAGGATAGCATATGTGGTTCATTTGTGGAAGATACTACAAAATATAAAGTAAAACTGCATGATAAAATATATTACTTTTGTTCTGATGAATGTAAAAATAAATTTATAGAAAAACATACTAATAATAGTTAGTTTTGTAGGAGTTTTAATGTTAACATTATTACTAGGTATATTAGTTGGTATTATAACAGGTTATTTAGGTTATCTTATATATCCAAGCTTTGTACTTGCAAGTATTACATTTGTTGTAGGTATATTAGTTTTTAACTTTTTCATGGGGCGTTTTTTTATGAACAAGTTAACTGCTGTATTTAATTCTACTGAAAAAGATATTAAATCAGGTAAAGCTGATATTGCCATAGAAAAAATGAAGACTGGGTATAAATATGCCAAATGGCAGTTTCTAGTTAAACAACAGATAGATTCCCAAATTGGTATTATTTTATATGCTAACAAAAGGTTTGATGAAGCTTTGCCTTATTTAAAAAATTCATTAAAGGCTAACTGGATGTCTATGAGTATGTTAGCAGCATATTATTACAAACAAAAAGATTATGCAAATATGAAGGCAGTTATGGAAAAATCATCTAAAGCTAATAAAAAGGATAGTTTTACCCAATGCCTTTATGCATACTTTTTATCTGAAACTGGTGATGTTGACGGTGCTATTGCTGTTCTTGCAAAAGCTATGAAAAAACTTCCAAGTGATGAAAGATTACAAAATGCCAGTGATGCCTTAAAAAATAAAAAGAAAATTAAGATGCAGGCTTATGGAACATTATGGTTGCAGCTTCATCTTGCTAAAATGCCAGATGGAATCAAACAGTATCAAACCTTAATAGGTAGACAAAAAATTACTAGAAGATAAGTGCTTTATGCTTGAAGATGTTCAAAGTTCCAAAGATACAAGGAATATAGATATTGATAATGTGGGTATAAAAGATATAATTTACCCTATATCATTACGTGATAAAAATAAAGGTGTTCAGCACACTACTGCAAAAATAAGCATGAGTGTTCAGTTGCCACATCAATATAAAGGCACTCATATGTCTAGGTTTGTGGAGATATTAAATAAGCATAAAGATAATATGGATATTCATAATGCAGGTTCTATATTACAAGATATGCGTGAAAGATTATCTTCACATACTTCATTTATATCATTAAAATTTCCTTATTTTATGGAAAAAAAAGCACCCGTTTCCAATCTTGCCTCCCTTATGGATTATGAATGTGAGTTTGAAGGTACATGTTCTAATAATGGTTTGGATTTTGTATTAACTGTAAAAGTTCCTGTGCAGTCGTTATGCCCTTGTTCTAAAGAAATTTCAGAATACGGAGCTCATAACCAAAGAAGTATAGCTTCTATTTCTGTTCGTTTTAATAAAACAGTATGGATTGAAGATTTAATAGAAATTGCTGAAAGTTCTGCCAGTTCACCAATATTTTCACTTTTGAAAAGGGAAGATGAAAAGTATGTTACAGAACATGCCTATGAAAATCCTGCTTTTGTGGAAGATATAGTTCGTAATTTATCAGAAAAATTAATGAATGATGAAAGAATAACCTGGTTTTTAGTGGAATGTGAAAATATGGAATCAATCCATAATCATAATGCATGGGCAAGGATAGAAAGAAGAAAATATTAATGGAGAGTTAGCTTTATGCTGTATAATAGATACTTATATTATTTTGCATTAATCTCTCTATTTTTTTCAATTTATTTAATTAGTTTTTCTATTTATAATTTTCCGTCAGCAGATGATTTTATCTATGGTGCAAAATATTCTTTAAATTCCTTTACTCTAGCAATAAATAGTTATTTGTATGGCTCAAGTGGTAGAATATTTTCAAACACACTATATCATTTTTTTGCAGGTATATCCAATAATAGTCTTATAATTTATCAAATACTTCCTATCTTTACTTTTATATTTTTTGGTATAGTTGTTTACCTGCTTTTATCAATTATATTTAAAAGTTTTAGCAAAAAAGATATATTTTCTTTAACTTGTATTTTCCTATTCATATGGTTATTAAGCCTTAATTCTATGAATGATACAGTCTTTTGGTATGGTGGGATATTTAATTATTTATTTCCAATGACATTAATGTTTTTTAGTATATATCTTTTACTGAAAGCGTATTATACTGATAGCTTATTATATATAATATTTTTAGTGCTTCTTTCATCAACCATTCTTTTTATTTCATCATTTTCTAATGAAGCACTGTTTTTAGTATTTTTTATCATTTATTTTTTGCTATTTTTCTATGGTATTATTTATAAAAATACTAGATTAAAATCTTTACTTACACTAAATATGTTAGTATTAATTGTGGCATTTATTTTTATTCTTTTTGCCCCTGGCAGCAGTAATAGAGCGGGGGGGGGGAATACTGATTTATTATTTGGCATATACAGGGGTTTAATGACATCTTTAGAGCGTGGTTTTTCGTATTATTTTGCAACTGCAGTTATTCCTGTTTCGATATTTTTATATCTTATTTTTCATAATAATAAACCTAAAAAAGTTTTTCCTAATTTATCATACAAATATCATGGTATTATATTTATTATTTTAGGTATAATTTTAAGCTGGGCTGCTCATTTTGTTATTTCCTATGGTCTTGGGGCATTAGGGCTTCCACCAAGAGCAAAAGTAATACCACAAACTTTTTCACTTATTACCTTTATTTTTGGTAATATTTACTTACTGTATTACATAAATTTTTATGATATGTTTTGTATTTATAAAAATAAATTTATTATTTTCATTTGCTTTTACTCTTTATTTTCTGTATTTAATTCTGACGATTTTACAGGTTCTATAATTAGTTTTGGTGAGCACAAAATTTACTACAAACAATCTATAAATCGTCTTAAATATATTGAAAATGCAGATAAAACTCAAAAAGAAATAATTTTAAAGAAAATAGATATTGCACCATATCCAGTAGCTCCAATTGATGCACGAATGATTAGCAGTGACTGTAACTATTACGTAAATACTCAACTTTCGTATTATTATAATTATAAAGGCTGTATAAGATTAGAAAGTGGTATGGACGGAGATAATTCTACCTCCAAAAAATATTTTAGAACTAAAGATTATATTTTAAAAAATGGAGCAAGAATTTGGTTTTACAGCCTGTTTAATTAGTTATTTACATGCTGAAACTGAGATTCTTTTAGATTCTTTTCCTCTGCGAACAGTTGATATTTTAAACTCCACACAGTTATCAGTTTTAGCAGTATACCTAAATAATTCAATATCTATTTGTTTATAAAATCTATCTTTTCCTTTTTCCACAAGATATATATTGTATTTTGGAGAATTTTTTTCTTTATCCCATACAATTACAATATCATTTCCATTTCTTCTAACTTGTATATTCTGTGGAGGAAGATTTAGTGAAGAAGCATTACGTTTTATTGTAGTCTTATATGGGATACCTGTATTATTATCACTGTCATAAGGTATGGCTGTAATAACTAAATTTACTGAAGTATTTGGGTAATTATTGAAACATGTTTTAAGACCATTTTTTGCATTGCCAACCATTACACCATTAATGTTGACTTCAGTTCTATCTACTCTATCACTTAACCCTAAATATAAACACACATTATTTTTTTCGAATGTTGTTTTGATTATATCATGTTTAATTGGTTTATAATATTTTACAGTTCGGACAACAGCAGGTGAATATGTTTTTACTCTACCATTATAATGGCGAAATCTGTATTTATATATTCTATTATTAATAACACCTTCATCTGTATAAGTTTGTTTAGGGTTAATTAATGCTACACGTTTATATCCTGAAAGGTTAATGAACCCAATACTTTCATCTGCCCGTTCAACAAATAGTGTGTAATTATCGCTACCATTATATATTGACACACCCTCACTGTTAATTGCATAGTCAATATTTGTAGGATATGGTATATCAAATGAGCCTTTAGGAACTACGTCTGATTTCAACCCACAAGATGATAATAAAATAATTAAAGCAATAATATTAATATGCTTAAATATTTTCATCAATAAAACTCTTCGCAAGCTTTACTTGAGTCATAACTGATTCTGCTGATGTTCCACCATATGAGTTACGGCTATTTACAGATGACTCCAGTGTAATATAATTATAAATATCATTTTCTATTAGTTTTGAAAACTGTTGCATTTCATCAAAAGAAAGTTCATCTAAATTTTTATTAACTTCAATAGCGTAAGCAACAGTTTTGCCAACAATATGATGTGCTTGCCTGAAAGGAACACCTTTTCTAACTAAATAATCTGCTAAATCTGTAGCAGTAGAATATCCTTTACCAGCCGAATTTTTCATATTGTTTTCTAATACCTGCATTTTTTCAACCATAGGAGCAAATACTTTAAGAGATGCAAGGACTGTATCTACAGCATCAAAAAGTGGCTCTTTGTCTTCCTGCATATCTTTATTATATGCAAGTGGAAGCCCTTTCATAATAGTAAGTATTGTCATAAGGCTGCCATATACTCTGCCAGTTTTTCCTCTAATTAATTCTGGAATATCAGGATTTTTCTTCTGTGGCATAATGGAAGAACCTGTGCAGTAATCATCAGTTAATGATATAAAATTAACATCTGGATTTGAAAAAAGTATTATTTCTTCAGAAAATCTTGATAAATGCATCATAGTAATACTTGCTGCAGATAAAAACTCTATTACAAAATCTCTGTCAGATACTGAATCTATACTGTTTTCAGTAGGTCTATAAAAATTAAGCTGGCTGGCAGTAAAATTTCTATCTATTGGGAAAGTAGTTCCAGCAAGAGCACCAGCACCTAACGGGCAGTAGTTTGCACGCATCATCATGTCATTAAAACGTTGAAAATCACGTTTAAACATTTGAAAATAAGCCATTAAATAGTGGGAAAATAGTATAGGCTGCCCCGTTTGCAGGTGAGTAAACCCAGGCATTATAACTCCAAGGTTATTAACTGCTTTATCAACGATTACTTTCATTAGGTTTATAAGATAAGCTTTAACAGTATCAGCCTCATACATTATATACATTCTAATATCAACAGCAACCTGATCGTTTCTACTTCTTGCAGTATGCAGTTTACCACCAACAGGGCCAACTATTTCAGTTAGTCTTTTTTCCACTGCCATATGTATATCTTCATCAGCCATATTAAATTCAAACTGACCATTTTCAATTTCTTCAAGAACTTGTTCTAATCCTGCAACAATAATACGAGCTTCACTTTCATCAATTATACCTTGCCTGCTAAGCATAGTAGCATGAGCAATGCTGCCTTTTATATCAAATTTATATAATCTTTTATCAAAATAGATTGATGCATTAAATTCTTCAACAAATTTATCTGTAGGCAGGTTAAATCTGCCAGCCCATGGTTTATCACTCATTATTACTCTCCTTTAGGTGCATGTCTTTTTTCAAGTTCTTTAAGAACATCAGTAAAATCTATTCCTTTATACCTTAAAGCAACCATAAGGTGATAAATATAATCAGCGGCTTCGCATGCTGTTTCATAAGGTGGTTCTGTAAGCAGTGCTTTAATAAATTCTGCATTTTCTTCACCTAGTTTTTTTACTATTTTATTTGCACCACCTTCTAGTAATGTGGTGGTATAAGAAGAGGGGCTTGGGTTTTTCTGCCTTTCTTTAATAGTTTCATTAAGAGTAATTAATATATTTTCCATTTTATCCCTCAAATTAGATTCTAACAGGTATATTTTTATTTTTTAAATATTCTTTTACTTCCATAATTGTCATTTCTTGAAAATGGAAAACACTAGCAGCAAGGGCAGCATCAGCATATCCATCTTTAAAACCTTCATAAAAATGTTCCATTGTTCCAACACCGCCAGAAGCAATAACAGGTATTGTAACAGCCTGGCTTACAGCTTTTGTAAGGGCAATATCATAGCCTGTTTTCATTCCATCTTTATCCATACTAGTAAGCAGTATTTCTCCAGCACCAAACTCTTCCATTGTTTTTGCCCATGAAACAGCATCAAGCCCTGTTTTTTTTCTGCCACCAGCAATAACCACTTCCCATGAATTATCACCATTTGATTTAGCATCAATAGCAGCAATAACTGCTTGAGAGCCAAATTTATTGGAAGCTTCCTTTATAAAATTAGGGTTTTTAACAGCTTCTGAATTAATAGAAACTTTATCAGCCCCTGCAGCAAAAAGGCTTCTAATATCTTCAATGGTTCTAATTCCTCCACCAACTGTTATTGGCATAAATACATTTTCAGCAGCTTTTTCAATAACGGAAAGCATAATATTTCTATTTTCATGGGTTGCTGTAATATCTAAAAAGGCAATTTCATCTGCCCCTTGTTTTTCATATTCTATTGCTGCTTCTACAGGGTCACCAGCATCTTTGATATTTATAAAGTTTACTCCCTTCACAACTCTACCGTCTTTTATATCAAGACATGGGATAATACGTTTTGCAAGCATATATACACCTTAATTATTTTCTAAATTTTTTTTATAACATATAAATAAATAAAATCAAATAAGATTTTAAAGAAAAATAGAAAATTATAAGATTTTTTAAAAATAATTATTCATAAATATAAAAAAATATGCTAAAAAATATTATGATGAAAAAAATAGTTATATTTATATTATTACTTGTATTTAGCACTACATATGCTTTTTCTCAAACAATTAAGGAAGCAAAAGATATTCTGCCAAAAGCATCTGAATTAAAAGGTGGCTCATCATCTTGGATTGTATCAGGTGTTAATAAAGAAAAACGTGGCAGATGTATGGTATATGATAACACATATGCATATTATTCCACAAAAAAAGAGAAGATATTAGATATAGAACGTAGTAACACATACATTGTGTCAGCTAGAATTTTTGACTGTGATAATTTTGGTGTGGCTTTTGATACGTATAAAGAATTAGCAGAAATATCTAAAAAAAATGCTAAAAAAAAGCAAATTGCTCCAGTTCCATTTGGAGAGCAGGGAATTATGGTGGCTTTACCTTTAAAAGAAGTGCAGGGTAAAAGCCAGCAGGCTAATTATTATGTTACTTATATTTTTAGAAATTTTGTTATTCAGGTATATTCTGATGATGGTTTTGCTCAAATGGATATGTCTGGTGAAATAGAAAAAAGAATATATAAATATCTTGAAAGTAAAGGAATTAACTATGCAGTAAATAAAATAAATCTGCTTGTAAATACTGGTAAATCAGAATATATAGATACTCTTTCTTTTACAGGTGATAAAGTAGCATCTGTTTTAATTACAGGAATTTTACTTGATATTAATAATAAACCTGTTCCAAATGCAACTATAAAATCTATGGAAACAAATCATCATACACAAACAGATACGTTTGGTAAATTCAGCCTGCTTGTATCCTCTGGCGAAGGTAAATCTATATCTATGGTAAAAACAATATTTCTTCCATTTGCATATACTGGTCAAGTGCAGGCATTATCAACAGGTTTTTATCCTATTGAAGTAAAAAAGAATGGGCAGGTGATATATTCTGCTCTTATTAATGTGCTTGTAGACGGCAACAGGCTTTCAGGGTATATGATAGACAGGGTAAGCAATAAACGTTTCCCATTATCTGGTAATGTGCGTGGTGATAATGTTACTTTAGATGCAGACTGTACAGAGCAGGGTGCTTCTTTTAACTGCCGTAAAATATTTAAAGGCTCACTTGTTTCTGACTATGTAGTCAAAGGTAAGGCAATTGGTGTTGGTAGTGGTGATTTTATTATAGATAAAAAGAAATTTACTGTTTTTACAGAAAATCCATATTTACGCGATACTGGAGCAATTCTTAGATTAACAGTATTAAAAAATGGTGTTCAAAAATACAGCAGTCAAAATAACCTTGCATTAAATTCTGGTAATAATGCTAGTTATTTGGAATTTAATACTAATACTTTTACAGGAAAAGATATGCTTTATTTCAAAGAAGCTTATTTAAAATTTAATGTTTTAGGGTTAAATATAAAGAATGATGCAGAAATAACTCTTTTTGAAAGGATAGTAAATAAAAACGGCATTATTACAATGCATAAAATTGCACCATTAAAAACTATTACAAATAAAGATAATTCGGAACTTTCTCTTGATGTATCAAGCCAAATTAGAATGCCATCAAAAGATGGTTACTTTATAGGGATTACAGGAGCAGAAGGGGATTATATTATTTTAAATGGTAGTAATGTTCGTTTAGAGCTTAGTTATTATGGTGATTCTGATACTTATAAAATTAGAAAAGTATTATCTTTTACTGTTACAGATTTTCAAGGAGAAGATATTGTAGCAAACAAAGGAAATATAGAAAAAGATGGTGAAAATGACTTAGTAATATCTTTAAATGTGGCAGCAAAGGGCAGAATATTGGAATCTTTAGAAGTAGTTGCTGAAGGAAAAAATAAACGGGTGTGGAATACTAAACCTAATGATATATATCCTGCAGTTGGAGTTGTGCAGGAAGGTGGAATATTAAACAATAGTAATGGAACTATAAATATAAAGTTAAATAATAATGATGAAAAATTTGATTTGCATTTATATAAAGGTTCTTTACAAGAGGAAGATATTAGTAAATTAACCATTAAGGCAGTTATAGATGGTAAAATTTATGAAGAATTTATAAATATAAAATAGGGTATTTTATGGGATTATATGAAGAATTAAAAAATAATATTTTTATTTTATCTGGTCCATGTGTTATTGAAAGCAAAGATATTTGTTTTGAAATAGCAGAAAGGTGTATTCAGGAAACAAGCAAACGTAATATCAAGTATGTTTTCAAAGCTTCGTTTGATAAGGCAAATAGAACTTCAAATAGTAGCTACAGAGGCACAGGGCTTGAAAAAGGACTTGAAATACTTTCAGAAATTAAAGAAAAATATAATATACCTGTAGTTACAGATATTCATGAAAGTTATCAGGCAGAACCAGTTGGTAAAGTATGCGATATAATTCAAATTCCAGCATTTTTATGCAGGCAGACAGACCTTTTAATAGCTGCTGCAAATACTGGAAAAATTGTAAATATAAAAAAAGCACAGTTTTTAAGTGGTATGGATATGAAATACCCACTAGAAAAAGTTAATGCTGCAGGAAATAACCAAGTAATACTTACAGAGCGTGGTAATATGTTTGGTTATGGCAATTTAGTTGTGGATATTCGTAATTTAGTAGATATGCAGCAGTTTAATGTGCCAGTTATTATGGACTTAACTCATTCTACACAAAAACCGGGAGCATTAGATGGTAAAAGTGGTGGCAATCCAGAATATACACCATATTTAGCAGCAGCTAGTAGTGCTTGTGGTATAAAAGGTTTTTTTGCTGAAACTCACTCAGAACCAAAAAAAGCATTATCTGATGGTTCAAATATGATTAAATTAGATGATTTTGGCAGTGTGCTTGATATAATACTTAAACATAATATTTAATGGAGTTATAAATGGGAGAAAAGAAAAAGCGTTTTTCAAAATATTTTGGTGGCGAATATATGAAATATTGGTATATTGCTTTTGCAATAACAGTTGTTTTAATGGCAGTATATCATATATCAGAAAGAAGCATAGATACATTTATATATACAGAATATAAGGAAGATGGTTCCATAGCCAGCCAGCAGACTATTTCAAAAGAAGAAACAGACCTAAGGGCAAGGTCAAGTAGTTCCAGATCTATTGTTCCAGAAAAGCCATTTTAAGGATATATGATATGATAGTTTTACTTTCTGTTATATTTCTTTCGTTTATAGGGCTTGGTTTGCCAGATACTGTAATTGGAAGTATCTGGCCTGTTATACAAAAGGAAACATCATCTTCTGTATATGGTGCAGGAATAATTACGCTGATAGTTCAATGCGGTACTGTATTATCCAGCCTTTTTGCTTCCCGTTTGGTTCAAAAATTTTCAACACGTATAGTTACTTTTGCAAGTATATTATTAACATCTTTTGCATTAATACTTTATGCATCATCTAGTAATATAATATTTTTATTTTTTGCGGCCATTCCTTTAGGGCTTGGGGCAGGGTGTGTTGATGCTGCTTTAAATGGATATGTGGCAAATCATTTTAAATCAAATGTAATGAATTTTTTACATGGTTTTTGGGGAATAGGAGCGTTTTCTGGACCATTTATTATGAGTATGATGATACATAATAATATAAGCTGGCGTACAGGTTTTATTATTATATCTGTAATATTATTAATAATCGCAGTTTTTGTTTTATCATCAAAAAAATACTGGTTAAAAGAAGATTATATTGTTAATAATAAAAAGCATATAAGTAGTAAAAATATTTTAAAAGAGCCACTTGTAAAGCCTACTTTAATATCGTTTTCATTTTTTAGTTATATAGAATTAACTACAGGTTTATGGATAAGCAGTTATTTAGTTTATAGTTTCGGAGTTAACCCTGCTCAAGCTGCTCTTATTACAGCCTTTTATTACGGTTCTATAACAGCGGGAAGAATAGTAACAGGTATATTTTCTAATAATTTTCAAAACTATCAACTTATTCGTGCAGGAGAAATTATTGTTATTTTAGGCTGTCTTTTAATGATGATTGATAGTTTATATATAAAAACAGCAGGTGTTATTATAACAGGGCTTGGTTCATCGCCAATTTACCCTGCAATGCTTCATAATACACCAAAAATATTTGGCAGCGAAAAAAGCCTAACTATGATGGGTATGCAAATGGCAGTAACATATACAGGGGGTGCACTTGCACCATTACTATTTGGTTTTTTAGCAGGTAAAACAACTTTTTTTATTCTGCCGTTTTTTATTTTATTTGGTGCTGTAATAATGCTTCTATCATCAGAGTATCTAAACTACCGAATTAAAGCCTGTAATTTTAAATAATTACAGGTTTATTAACAGCAGTATCTGGTGTTATGCCACCTTTTAATACACTAACAACAGATTCAGCACAGCTTATAGCCATATTTTCTTTTGTAGACTGGGTAGAGCTTCCTAAATGAGGTGAAAGAATAACATTATCCAGCTTTTTTAAATCCTCATTTATTTCTGGTTCAAATTCATATACATCAAGTCCAGCAGCATATATTATTTTTTCTGCAAGTGCTGTTGCTAAATCACTTTCTCTAATAATTGGGCCTCTACCAACATTTACAAGCACAGATGTTTTTTTCATTTTCTTAAACTCTTTTAAGGAAAACGCATGCCTTGTATCCATAGTAAGCGGGGCAGTAATAATTAAGTAGTCTGACCATTCAAGAAGTTCATCAAATGTTGCATATGTTGCACCAAATATTAATTCAGCCTGTTTATTTCTTTTTCTATTATGGTATATAATATCCATAGAAAAACCTGAAGCTATTTTTGCAACAGCCTGTCCAATATTACCCATACCATATATACCTATTGTTTTTTTATAAAAATCAAGCCCAGTCATAAAACTATGATTAGTATTTCCTGAAAATCTACCATTTCTTGCATATTTATCAGCTTGTGGTATATGACGAGCAGCACTCATTAATAATGCAAAGCCCAACTCTGCCACACTTTGAGTTAAAATATGCTTTGCAGTGCAAACAGTAATACCTCTGTGAGTAGCATAATCAATATCAATATTATCAGTTCCTGCATCATAATTTGCTATTACTTTTAGTTTAGGGGAAGACTCCATTAATGGTCTATCAATTATATCACTTGATGTGCATATTAAAGCATCAGTATCACTCATCATCTGCCTAAGCCTTATAGCTGGAAGTGGTTCATCTAAAGAATTACTATCAATACGTATATCTTCAAGATATTTAGTAATAATTTCAGGCATTTTGGAAGTGATAACGACTTTCATGTTTTTCCTCTTATTAATATTTTTTTCTTTTAAATAAATCTGTTCTTTTAGAAATAACTCTATCTATAAATAACATTCCATTTAAATGGTCTGTTTCATGCTGTATAAGTATGGCTTCAAAACCACTTGTTTCTAATACGTTTTGCTGCATATTTTCATCATAATAATTTACAACAATTCTTTCAGCACGAGTAACATTACCTGTATAATCTGGCACAGACATACAACCTTCTCGAGATGTAGTCGTCCCACTATGTTCAATTATTTCAGGGTTAATCATTACCATAAACCCATGATTTTCCTTGCATTTTTTATTTAAAGATGCATCTATTGTAATAATACGAACTAACTTTCCAATTTGTGGCGCAGCTATTCCTGTAGAATGGCCAGCATCAAGCATAGTATCTTTTAAATCCTTAATTATTTCTTTTATTTCATCATTTATTTCTGTTACTTCAATTGATTCTTGTTTTAGTAATTCATTAGGATATTTTAAAACTTGTCTAACTGCCATGTTATAGCTCAAAAAACTCAATTTTTTTAATATTAATTTGCGTGTTTATTTTTTTTGCAGTATTTTTCAATGCTTCCTGCCACACATTTTCATTATCTTCACTTTCTGCTGTTACCTCAAGCATCATAATATAAACTTGTGGACTTTTATCTGTAATCTTTGTTTGTAAATCAATAATATTAAGGTTATTTTTAGCTATTTCTTCAGTAATAGCATTTACGATACCCGGTTTATCAGCACCATATACTGAAATTGAATAATGAAATCCATCTTGTTCTTCTGGCATTTTATCATATTTAAAAACTTCCATATGTGAACGCACTTCTTTAAACATTTCTTTTATTTCCTGCTCTTTATAATCTTTGTCACTTGTTACTATAAAAATCATAGAAAATACACCCTGTAATAGAGTAGAGCTGGAATCAGCAATATTAAAACCATTGTTATAAAGCACTTTTGTAGTTTCATAAACAATGCCTTTTGAATCATTATTAACAAAAGTTAATGCATAGTAGTATTTTTTCATACTAAACCTCATATAGTAATATCTATAAGATAAATAATAATATAATAATAATCAAGAAATATTTTATAATTTATTGACAAAAGAAATTATTTAAGTAATACTTATGAAAATCATTTAGGTATTTTTATGGTAAAATTTACAGAGTTAAATTATTATAATGGTATAACTACATTATTTTTAATTCTTTTGAGTTTCTTTTTGAGTATATCCATTTCTATTTCCCAAATCACCCTTGGAGTTTTACTACTATTATTAATTATTTATATTATTGATAAAAAATATAATATTATAAAAAATAATATATATTTTATGCTGTTTTTTATATACTGGATATCTGCTGTTTTATCAACTTTTTTTGGAAGCGAGTATGTTATTGTAAGTAAAGGTCTTACTAGTCCATGGCCAATGCTTATATTTTTCGCAGCATTTTATTTTGTTACGGAAAAAAATATTAAATATGTTATTTTAGCCTTTGCTGTTGGTCTTTTTATAATGTCAATTTCAAGTTTTTACTATTATTTTACATTAGGTCAGGTAGATTACAGATATTTTCGTTCTCACAGTATTGTTGGACCTTACATGATTACTGCCCATTTATTATCAATAGGAATTGTATTTTTAATTTCTATTATACTTACAAAAATAGAAAAAAATAAATGGTTTATTTTATTTTATATTATAAATATTTTATTAGCATGTTATGCACTTTTTTTAACTGCAACACGTATGCCTTTATTTGTAGTTGCCTTTATTACTGGGCTAATGTTTGTTATTAAATTACGTTGGAGAGGGTTAATTTTGGCTATTATTTTGTTTGGTATTTTTATTAGCTATATGATTTTTGACCCATATATGGCAGGTAGATTTAATAATTTTTTTGAAGAAATGAAAAATCCTGCTACAAGTCATGGCTGGCGATTATTTTTATGGAAAAATAGTCTAATTATACTTAAAGAATACCCTTTATTCGGCATAGGTGATGGAGCTTTTGAAAAATTAATAATACAATTAATGCCATCTAATATAAATTTACCTATGAGCCATGCTCATAATAGTTTTGTTATGCATCTTGTAACTTATGGACTAGCAGGGATAATAATATTTATTTTATTTTACGGTAAAATTTTATTAGATTTTTTAAAAAATATGTTTACATCACCCTATGCATTTGTTGGAACATCAATTCTAATAGCATATATCCTAGAAGGTTTTACTGAAAATAATTTTGGTTTATCCCTTTCAAGTATGCAGGTAATGTTTATATTAGGTTTAATGCTTGGAATAATAAACAAACATAATTCTACTGTAAAGGAATAGCAATAGTAACAATTGTCCACTTATTAAGTTCTGAATCTATTGTTATAACCCCTTTATGTGCTTTAATAATGCGAGCAACAATTGATAGTCCTAAACCAGTTCCAGGATATTCTTTTTTTGCATTTTCACCTCTGTGAAATCTTTCAAATAATTTTGAAATATCATCTTTACATACACCAATACCATAGTCTTTAAATGTTAGTGTGTATGATGATGTATCTGCATTTTTATTTATATAACCGTTTATTTCTATACTACCATTTTCTTTAGAATATTTAATAGCATTTGAAATAATATTTGAAAGTGCAATTGTAAATGTTTCCCCATCTACAAATACAGTACATGGTTCAATATTCAGTTCTATTTTTAAATTTTTATTTTGTATATCAATTTCAGCACCATTTACTAAATCATCAATTAATGATTCTATATGGACAGGAATAGGGTGATATGTGTGCTGGTCATGTTCTAACCTGCTTAATGTTATAATATCATTAAACATATTTTTTAATACATTAACATTGTGCTTTAATGCTGATGCAAACTTATCTCTCATTTCTTCCTTTTCAAGAATTCTATCATCTTGTAAAAGTTCTGAATATGATAAAATTTTAGTCAATGGTGTTCTAATTTCGTGAGCAATGGAGTCTAATAAATCAGATTTTAGTTTATTCAAACTATCTAATGTCTCATTTTTTTGCTCTAATTCTTTTACTAAATCAATATATTTAGATACAGCCTGCTGTAAATTATTTTTTAAAATTTCCTCATTATTTGCAATTTGAAGGCTCATTTGGTCAAAGGCAAGGGAGAGAGTTTCAATTTCGTCATTAGTTTTAATATTAGTTTCTATTCTATCACCAAGGCGTAAAGAATCAGATGCTTTTTGTAGTGTTGTAAGATGGCGAATAATCATTATGTATATAGAAAAACTAATACTTGCTATTATAACTAAAATACCAATAATGACAGCATATGACATTATTTTATTATTACTTGCGAGAGATTGTTCCATTTCATCAAGAGGAAAAGTAATAGATATTAATCCACGAAAATCATCTACTCTATAATCCTGCTCATAATGGCATGTGAGACATGACTGATTAATAAACAATGGGGCTGCATATCTATAAAATTTATTGTTATTATCATCTATATATATATCTGCATACTCTTTAAGTTTTTTTTGCTGTATTTCTCTACTAGCTATTTTTTCAAAACTAGTTGGAGCATTTTCTGGGTTAACGAGCTTATCACTTGTAATATGAAATTTAAATGTTGCCATATGGTCAGCATAACGGGCTAATTCTTTTGTAACAACAGCAGGGACAGGTTCAACCATATCTCTGTTATCTGCAACCCATTGTCTTGTAACAACTATCATTTGATATATGGCTTGTGCTCTAATATGGGCTTGCTCCTGCACTACTTTTTTTTGGTTTTGTATCAGCATTAAAATAGCAGGAACAGAAATTACTACTACAACAATAAATATGATTAAAATAATTTTGCTCATTAACCTCATAATTTATTATATACAAGATATTATAAATAGGCAAGTAAATCATATTAAAAAAACTGCTCTAATTCATAGAGCAGTTTATATATTTATTCAAAACTTTCAGATTCTGTATCGTTTTGGTTTTTTATATTTATACGAACCTTTTTAACTCTGTTTCCATCAATTTCTAAAACTTCGTATTTACAATGGTCATCTTCTGCAATATCTCCAACAGATGGCAGATGCCCTAAAAGATTAAATACATAACCACCAACAGTCACTTGTTCTTCATCTTCATAGTTAATACCTATACGTTCACCAGAGTCTTCTAAAGAAGCCATTCCATCAAATTCAAAAGTATATTCATCTATCTGTTTACATTCTTCCGTTTTTAAATCATGTTCATCAGATATATCACCCATTATTTCTTCAATAATATCTTCCATTGTTAAAAGCCCTGCTGTGCCACCATATTCATCTAGCACAAGAGCTGTATGAATTTGACGCCTGTTCATCTTAGCAAGAATATCGGAAATAGAGGCAGTTTCAGGAACAATAATCATTTCTCTTACAAGTTTAGATAAATCGTGAGATGAATTAGTAGAAAGTTCATTTTCCAATAAATCTCTAATATGTATCATACCTATAATTGAGTCTTTTCCTCCCTCACAATATGGATATCTTGTATGATTAGATTGTTTTACAATTGCTAAATTTTCCTCATATGTTTTATCTGCCACAAGACAAACTATATCTTTTCTTGGTGTCATTATTTCTTTTGCAACAGTATCTGAAAAATCAACTGCATTTTTAATGATTTCTTCTTCTACAGTATCTAATACACCACCTTTAACACTTTCGCCAACAATAAATTTAAGTTCTTCCTCTGAATGAGCTGTTTCAGCTTCTGAAGCAGGGTGAATACCCATTCTTTTTAAGAAAAATGCAGAAATAAAGTCAAAAGTCTTAATTAATGGGAAAAATATAATCCAGAAAAAATGCAGCGGAGCAGCCACTTTTAAAACAGCCCCTTCTGTTTTTGCAATAGCAACAGATTTTGGGAT
Source organism: uncultured Mucispirillum sp. (assembly GCA_944325215.1). Taxonomy (GTDB): domain Bacteria; phylum Chrysiogenota; class Deferribacteres; order Deferribacterales; family Mucispirillaceae; genus Mucispirillum. The sequence goes on from CALUZC010000005.1 coordinate 105,825, forward strand.
TAATTCACCCATTACAACATGGAGCAGGGTAATTATAGTAAAAGCAATAACAAAACTTACTGTATGAAGTAGTGTTTTATTATCACCAAAAAAATCGCTAAATAAATATTCTAAAAGATTTGCAAAGGCAGGTTCACCTATCCAACCTAAAGCAAGTGATGATAATGTTATACCTAATTGTGTAGCACTTAAATAAGAATCAAGCTTATGTGTCATTTCAAGAGCAAGTTTTGCATTTGGCCTTCCAACCTTAACTAACTCTTCTAACCTTGAACGTCTGATTTTTACAATAGAAAACTCTGATAAAACGAAAAAACCGTTTAATAAAACAAGAATAGCAGCAAGCCCTAATAACAGGACCGACTCTCCAACAGTAGTATCCATTACACTCCCTAATATAATTATTCCACGCTTATGTATGTGGTTCATTATAAAATATCTGATTTTTCAATAAATGCAAGTAAATTTTTTAAAATATTTTTATAAATAATTGTAACTTCTTTATAATAAATAGATTATTAAATAAAATTATTTATTATATGTTTTTTTATATAGTAAATTCTAAAAACGATTGCGAAAAAAGTAGTAAATAAAAAAGTGGTTGTTAAATCTCTTTAAATAAAATAATATTTTTTTAGCCACAAAAAATAAATAAGGAGACAA